>NZ_JBITXM010000004.1:9657-694356 GCF_044544705.1 Streptomyces sp. NPDC053541 | reverse complement strand
GAGTTCTCAAGGTGCGGACGCTTCCTTCGTACTCACCCTCGCGGGCTTTCCTCCGGGCGCTTCCTTCGTTCTTGCGTTTCCGACTCTATCAGATCCTTTCGGCGTCTGATTCCCAGTCGGCGGGATTTGTCTTCCCGGCTGTTGGGCCGTTCCGACGTCCTGAACTCTAGCGGATTTTCCCGGCGACTCATAATCGAGCCATTTCGAAATGAATTTCGGCATGCCGAAATTCGTCCCGGTGGGAGATCGTGCTGAGTTGAGGTGCCGCTATCGCGGCGGGATGGCTGTCGAAGAACCGTTCCGGCTCCGTGACAACTCGGAGAACACTACGCACCCCGGAGGGCCGTGTCAAGGGCCCCCTCAGTCCAGGTCCGTCAGCCGGCCACCGGCGTCCGGCTGGGTCAGCTCCACGCGGCGGAGCAGGCGGATCAGCATCTCGCCGAGGGCGCCGCGCTCCTCCGGGGAGAGGTCCTGGAGGAGCTCCTCCTCGAACGCGGTGGCCATGCGCATCGCGTCCAGCCACTTCTGGCGACCCTCGTCCGTGAGCTCCACGATCACGCGCACGCGGTTGTTCTCGTCGCGGTCCCGGGTGACCAGGCCCTCGCCGGCCATGCGGTCGATGCGGTGGGTCATGGCGGCCGGGGTGAGACCGAGGCGCTTGGCGAGCTCGCCGGGGCCCAGGCGGTACGGGGCGCCCGAGAGGACCAGGGTCTTGAGCACCTCCCACTCGGCGTTGCTGATGCCGAGGTCGGCGACCTGGCGGCCGTACGCCACGTTCATCCGGCGGTTCAGCCGGCCCAGGGCGGAGACCACCTTCTCGACCTGGGGGTCGAGGTCGCGGAACTCGCGCTGGTAGGCGGCGATCTGCTCGTCGAGGCTCGGCTCCTGGGGGCCGCCGGCGCCGGACTGCTCGGGGGTGTCGGACATGCCGCGAGTATCCCACGGCCTTCGTTGGCGTTGAAGTCCTTCTATGTGTATCGTTAAGCATCGAACTTTAGGATTGAAGTCTTCAGGGTTCAGGGCTATAGCACTGAACCCGCGACCGAAGTGGGTGAGTGTGACCAAGGCGATGGGCGCAGCGATGCGCCGGATTCAGGCAGGCAGCGCGCTGAGCGCGTTCGGACTCGGCTTCACCGTGCCGTACCTCTATGTGTACGTCGCTCAGGTGCGGGATCTGGGCGCGAGCACCGCGGGTGTCGTGCTGGCCGTCTTCGCCATGGCCGCTCTCCTGGTGCTGCCCTTCAGCGGGCGCGCGATCGACCGGCGCGGGCCCGTGCCGGTGCTGCTGGTGGCCTCGCTGCTGGCGGCGGTCGGCGCGCTCGGGATGGGGCTCGCGGCGTCGGTGCCGGCGGCGATCGGCGCGGCGGCGCTGCTCGGTGCCGGGACGGCCGTGATGCAGCCGGCGCTGGCGACGATGATCGTCTGGTGCTCGACGCCGGCGGGCCGGACCCGGTCGTTCGCGATGCAGTTCTTCCTGCAGAACCTGGGCCTGGGTGTCGGTGGTCTGATCGGCGGCCAGCTGGTCGACGCCAGCCGGCCGGGCAGCTTCCTGCTGCTCTTCTCGATCGAGTCGGCGATGTTCCTGGTGCTCGCGGGGATCGTGCTGACCGTGCGGATGCCGGAGTCGGCGGTCCTGCCGGCCGCCCGTCCCGCCGAGGGCCGGGGCGGCGGGGTGCGCGCGCTGCTCGGGCACAAGGCGATGGTGCAGCTGTGCGTGCTGGGCTTCGTGCTGTTCTTCGCCTGCTACGGGCAGTTCGAGTCGGGTCTCGCGGCGTACGGCACGGAGGCGGCCGGGATCGCACCGGCGACGCTCGGCATCGCCCTGGCCGCGAACACGGCCGTGATCGTGGTGGCCCAGTTCCTGGTACTGAAGTTCGTCGAGCGCCGCAAGCGCACCCGGGTGATCGCGGCCGTGGGTCTGATCTGGACCGTGGCGTGGCTGTTCGCCGGGTACGCGGGCCTGGGGCACGGCAGCCAGGCGATGGCGACGGCGGCGTTCGTCTCCACGTACGCGCTGTTCGGGCTCGGTGAGGCGATGCTGTCGCCGACGGTCGCGCCGCTGGTGGCCGATCTGGCGCCGGAGTCGATGGTCGGCACGTACAACTCGGCCTTCGCCCTGGTGAAGCAGCTGGCGCTCGCGGTCGGTCCGGCGGTCGGCGGTCCGATGGGGGCCTCGCTGCACGGGCCGTACATCCTGACCTTCGTGCTGTTCTCGCTCGGCATCACCGTGCTGGCGCTCCGGCTGGGCAAGCGGCTCACGCCGGCGCAGAACCAGCCGTCGCTGGTCGCCAGGCCCTCGCGGGTGGTGGCTCAGCACCAGCCCGCGAAGGAGACGGCCGCCGCCTGACACCCCTCCTAGTCGGGCAGGGCGAACTCGCACCACACCGCTTTGCCGCCGCCCGGAGTGCGGCGGCTCCCCCAGGACGAGGCGATCGTCGCGATGATCGAGATTCCGCGACCCGCCTCGTCCTCCGTTTCCGCCCGGCGGCGCCGCGGCAGGTGGTCGTCGCCGTCGGTGACCTCGATGATCAGCCGGCGGTCGGTGCGGCGCAGCCGGAGGCGCATCGGCGGGGTGCCGTGCTGGAGGGAGTTCGCCACCAGTTCGCTGGTGGCGAGGACGCCGAGGTCGCACAGCTCCACGGGGAAGCGCCAGCTGGCGAGGACGCCGGAGGCGAAGGCACGCGCGCGGGGAGCCGCCTCGATGCCACCGAGCAGTTCCAGGGCGGCGTTGTGGAAGAGCTCGGCGTCGGAGCCGGTGCGGTCGGGGTGCTGGACGACGAGGACGGCGACGTCGTCGTCGTGGTCCGCGGTGACGCCGAGGGAGCGCAGCAGCCGGTCGCAGACGACCTGCGGGGTGCCGGTGGCGCCGGACAGGGCGCGCTCCAGGGCGCTGACTCCCTCGTCGATGTCCTCGCGGCGGCGCTCGACCAGGCCGTCGGTGTAGAGGACGGCGGTGGAGCCGGGCGGCAGGGCGATGGAGCCGGAGGTGTGGAGCCAGCCGCCGGTGCCGAGGGGCGGGCCGGTGGGGTCCGCGGCGCGGCGGACGGTGCCGTCCTCGTCCCGGACGAGGATCGGGAGGTGGCCGGCGGAGGCGTAGACGAGCTTGCCCTCGTTGGGGTCGTGGACGGCGTAGACGCAGGTGGCGATCTGGCTGGCGTCGATCTCGGCGGCGAGGCCGTCGAGGAGCTGGAGCACCTCGTGCGGGGGCAGGTCCAGGCGCGCGTAGGCGCGGACGGCGGTGCGGAGCTGGCCCATGACGGCGGCGGCGCGGACCCCGCGGCCCATGACGTCGCCGATGACGAGGGCGGTGCGGCCGGCGCCGAGGGTGATGACGTCGTACCAGTCGCCGCCGACGGCGGCGTCGGTGCCGCCGGGCTGGTAGGTGGCGGCGATGCGGAGGTCGTCGGGCTGTTCCAGCTCCTGCGGGAGCAGGGAGCGCTGGAGGGTGACGGCGGTCTCGCGGTGGCGGCGCTCGCTGGCCCGGAGCCGCTCGGCGGCCTCGGCGTGGTCGGTGACGTCGGCGGCGTGCACGAGGACGCCGCCCTCGGCGAGTCGCGGGCTCTCCACGGGCAGGCAGGTGACGGTGTAGGAGCCGCCGTCCTGGGTGCGGCGGGACTTCACGGTGCGGGGCTTTCCGCTGCGGAGCACCTGGTCGAGGAGGGGGAGCAGGCCGAGCTCTTCCGCCTCGGGGCAGCTGTCGGCGACGGTGGCGCCGGCGGGGCGGTGGCCGAAGGCGGTCGCGTAGGCCTCGTTGACGTACGCGATGCGGTGCTCCGGTCCGTACACGAGGGCGACGAGGCCGGGGAGGCGGCCGACGATCTCCGGCACGGTGAAGTCCTCGAGGGCGGGGACGCCCGTGGGCGTGCCGGACTCGTCGGCGGGGTGGTCCGGCCGGGGCCCGTACTCACCGCGGGCGGCGGGCACGGAGCCTTCGGTCCCGCGGGACGCCGCGCGGCGCTGCGTACCGGGGAGCCGGGCGCTCCAACGGGTGAAGTTCACGGATCTGTATGCCTCGTGGTGTCGTTGCCGTGCAGAGTCACTCTGTGCAGGTGTGAGCCCACCTATGGTCACACGTCCAGTGTGGACGAGTGCACTGACAGTGATGTCAGCCCGCGGGATCGTCCGGGGACTTGTCGGGGGACGGGTCCTTCGGCGCGGGTGGGGGTGCGGCGGCGAGTTCGAATTCGGCGCGTGGGTGTTCCAGCGAGCCGAGGGAGACGATTTCGCGTTTGAACAGGCCGGACAGGGTCCATTCGGCCAGGACGCGGGCCTTGCGGTTGAACGTGGGGACCCGGCTGAGGTGGTAGGCGCGGTGCATGAACCAGGCCGGGTAGCCCTTGAGCTTGCGCCCGTAGACGTGGGCGACGCCTTTGTGGAGTCCGAGCGACGCCACGGAACCGGCGTAGGCGTGGGCGTATTCCTTGAGGGGCCGCCCGCGCAGGGACGCGGCGAGGTTCTCGGCGAGGACCTTCGTCTGGCGGACGGCGTGCTGGGCGTTGGGGGCGCAGTCCGTGCCCGGTTCGTCGGCGGTGACGTCGGGGACGGCGGCGGCGTCTCCGGCGGCCCACGCGTGCGTGGTGCCGGCGACGGTGAGCCGGGCGGTGCAGCGGATGCGGCCGCGTTCGTCGGTGGGCAGGTCGGTGCGGGCGACGAGCGGGGCGGGCCGGACGCCGGCGGTCCACACGACGGTGCGGGTGGGCAGCCGGGTGCCGTCGCTGAGCACGGCGACGCGGTTCTCGCAGGAGTCGAGGCGGGTGCCGAGGCGCACGTCGATGTTGCGTCCGCGCAGCTCGCGGATGGCGTAGCGGCCCATCTCCTCGCCGACCTCGGGGAGGATCCGGTCGGAGGCCTCGACGAGGACCCAGCGCAGGTCCTCGGGCTTGAGGTTGTGGTAGTAGCGCGCGGTGTAGCGGGCCATGTCCTCGAGTTCGGCGAGGGCCTCCACGCCCGCGTAGCCGCCGCCGACGAAGACGAAGGTGAGGGCGGCGTCGCGGAGGGCGGGGTCGCGGGTGGAGGAGGCGATGTCCATCTGCTCGATGACGTGGTTGCGCAGCCCGATGGCCTCCTCGACGGTCTTGAAGCCGATGCCGTGCTCGGCGAGGCCGGGGACCGGGAGGGTGCGGGAGACCGAGCCGGGGGCGATGACCAGCTCGTCGTAGGCGAAGGGGACGTGCCCGGTGCCCTCCTCCTCGGTGGCGAGGGTGGAGAGGGTCGCGGTGCGCTTGGCGTGGTCGACGGAGTGCACCTCGCCGATGACGACGCGGCAGCGGTCGAGGACCCGGCGCAGCGGGACGACGACGTGGCGGGGCGAGATCGAGCCGGCGGCCGCCTCGGGCAGGAACGGCTGGTACGTCATGTACGGATCGGGGGTGACCACCGTGATCTCGGCGGCGCCGCTCCTCAGCTCCGGCTTGAGCTGCCGCTGCAGGCGCAGCGCGGTGTACATACCGACGTAGCCGCCGCCGACGACGAGGATGCGCACAGGTTCGGTCACTGTCCCATGACGCAACGCCGTCCGGGGTTTGTCCACAGGCCCGGCAAATTGTGTGACCGGAGAGGTCGGGAGGCGCGGGGTGGCGAACGGGCCGGGCGGGGCGGGAAGTCCGCAGGTCAGGGTGGGGGCGTGCGGGGGTGCGGGGGGCCGGAATCGGGAGGGTCCGGGTCCTTGCTCCGATCGGGGGGCGCACCGTACGGAACTGCCCCTTCTGAATTGACCTCGACTCAACTATGTTCGTACTTCGTCGGGGTGTCGGACGGCCGCGCGTGGACCAGAGGCGCGGCGGGGTCGGACCCCCGTGTCAGGGCGGGGAGTCTCCGGGGGGAGACATCATGAGCGGGGGAACGCTTATGCAGATTCAGGATTCGTACGGGCAGGTCCGTACGGCGCAGTCGGCGCCGAACGGGCGGTCCGCGCCGCTGCGGGTGGACGCGCAGCGGAATCTGGAGCACGTGCTCCGGGCGGCGCGCGAGGTGTTCGGCGAGCTCGGGTACGGGGCGCCGATGGAGGACGTGGCCCGGCGCGCCCGGGTCGGGGTCGGCACGGTGTACCGCCGCTTCCCCAGCAAGGACGTGCTGGTCCGGCGGATAGCCGAGGAGGAGACCGCGCGGCTCACCGAGCAGGCGCGCACCGCGCTGGGCCAGGAGGACGAGCCGTGGTCGGCGCTGTCCCGCTTCCTGCGCACCTCGGTTGCCTCGGGCGCCGGCCGGCTGCTGCCGCCGCAGGTGCTGAAGGTCGGCGTGGACGAGGTGCTGCTGCCGGCCGGTGCGGCGGACGACGACGCGCGGGTGCCGCAGCAGCGCGCCTCGGTGCCGGCCGCCGGCCCGGGAGTGAACGGGCAGGGGGCGTACGGGGAGCAGGCCGATCAGCGGGTCGTCCCGCCGCGCACGGTGCCGCCGGTCGAGCAGGACGACGCCGGGGCGGCCGAGCTCCTGGAGGTCGTGGGCCGGCTGGTGGAGCGGGCCCGGGAGGCGGGCGAGCTGCGCACCGACGTGACGGTGTCCGACGTGCTCCTGGTGATAGCCACCGCCGCTCCCGCGCTGCCGGACGCGGCGCAGCAGGCGGCGGCGTCGGCGCGGCTCCTCGACATCCTGCTGGAGGGCCTGCGCTCGCGGTAGCGCACGGCGCTTCGGGGGAGCGTGGTTCTCGATGGTCCGAGTGGACCGTCGAGCATGACACGAACGGATGAGCGGTTACGCCCGGAAGCGGGAAGTCGCCCCGGACGGGTGGTAAGTGGACGCGGGGCTTCGGCGTGCCCGCGCTCTGTGGCAGGCTTGGCCGGTGTTCGGGTCCGAGCGTGCATACGGGGGCTTCCGCGATGAGCGGTGACAGTCGGGACGAGACGCCGGCCGCCGCCGGCACCGCGGAGGCGGGCGGGCTGCCGTCCCGGCAGGTGCCGAGCCAGGGCGGCCCGGGCGGCGCCGCCGCGAGCGCGCCGGCCGCCGAGGCCAGCGTGCCGCAGCAGCGCGAGGGCGGCTCCAGCACGCCGCCCGTCGCCGGCCCCGGCGAGCACCCCGATCCGTACGGCCCCTCCGGGGACGCCGACTCCGGTTCGGTGCTGCCGCCGCCGCTCGACCTGCCGCCGTCCGACGCCGACCTGATCCAGCGCATGCGGGACGGCGACGACAGCGCGTACGAGGAGCTGTTCCGCCGGCACTCGGCCGCCGTGCGCCGCTACGCCCGCACCTGCTGCCGGGACGCCGACACCGCCGACGACCTGACGGCCGAGGTCTTCGCCCGCACCCTCCAGGCGGTACGGGGCGGGGCGGGGCCCGAACAGGCCGTGCGGGCCTATCTGCTGACCTCGGTGCGCCGGGTCGCCGCGACCTGGATCCGCACCCAGAAGCGCGAGCACCTGGTCGAGGACTTCGCGGTGTTCGCCGAGGACGCGGCCCGGGCCGCCGAGGTGTCCGACCAGTCGGCGACCTTCGGCGCCGGGCTCGACCTGGGCGCGGACGTCCTCGCCATGCACGAGGCCGAGCAGTCGCTGGCCATGCAGGCCTTCCGCTCGCTGCCCGAGCGCTGGCAGGCCGTGCTGTGGCACACCACCGTCGAGGAGGAGTCGCCCAGCGAGGTCGCGCCGCTGTTCGGGCTCACCGCCAACGCGACCGCCGTGCTGGCCAGCCGGGCCCGCGAGGGCCTCAAGCAGGCCTATCTCCAGGCGCACGTCAGCCAGTCGCTCACCGCGGGCGGCGACTGCGCCCGCTACGCCGACCGGCTCGGCGCGTACGCGCGCGGCGGGCTGCGGATGCGGGCCGAGCGCGGGCTGCGCAAGCACATCGAGGAGTGCGCCAAGTGCCGGCTGGCCGCCGGTGAACTGGCGCACGTGAACGCCGGCATCCCCGCGCTGCTGCCGGTCGCCGTCATCGGCTGGTTCGCCGCCGGGTACTCGCTCAAGGCCGCCGGTGTGGTGGCCGGCGGTGCCGCCGGGGCGGGCGCGGCCGGTGCCGCGGCCGCCGCGACGGGCGGCACCACCTCCGGTGCCACCGCCGGGGCGTCGGCCGCCGCCTCCGAGGGCCTGGGCATCCCCGCGAAGGCGGGCATCGCCGCGGTCGCCGCGGTGGCCGCGACCGCGGGGCTGGTGTGGGCGCTGACCGGTTCCGAACCGGAGCCGGTCGCCCAGCCCGCCGTCACCCCGACCGTGACCGCGCCCGCCGAGACGCCGCCCCCGCCGCCGAGCCCCAAGCCCACCCCGAAGCCGGTGCCGCCGCCCGTCCAGGCGCCGCCGCCCGCGCCGAAGCCCTCGCCGACGCCGACGCCGTCGCGCACGGCGAGCCCCCGGCCGACGCCCAGCCCCACCCCGAAGCCGACGCCCCCGCCGAGCCCGAAGCCCAAGCCGAAGCCGAAGCCGTCCCCGCCGCCGGTCGGGCCCGCGGTCTACCAGGTCGGCGCGCTCCAGTACGGCATCTTCGGCGACGGCACCAAGCCCGAGGTGAACCTCGCGCAGAGCAGCCCCGTCTGGCAGCGCTCCGGCCTGACGATGGACGGCACCCGCTACGCCCACGGCGTCAGCATGCACGCCCCGTCCTCGCTGCTCATCGACCTCAACCGGCAGTGCACCAGCTACGACGCGCTCGTCGGCATCGACGACATCACCGTGCCCATCGGCCCGGGCGGCGTCCGCTTCTCGGTGTACGGCGACGGCGAACGCCTCTGGCGCTCCCCGGTCCTGCGCCGCGGCGACGCCCCGATCCCGGTCCACGTCAGCCTGGCCGGCCACCGCACGCTGCGCCTGGTGGTGGAGGAGCACACCCCGTTCGGCCAGGCGGCCGTCGCGGACTGGGCGGAGTCGCGGATCAGCTGCCGCTAGGCGTGAGGGCTTGTCCGGCGGATCAGGGCCGGGCAGGCCGTGGCGTCTGGCGCATGGGGTCTCCCCCAAGCCCGCCAGCGCCCAGGGCTGGGGCCTCCCCAGGCCCGCCAGCGCCCAGGGCTGAGGCCTCACCAAACCCGCCAGCGCCCAGGGCTGAGGCCTCACCAAACCCGCCAGCGCCCAGGGGAGGCATCGCAAGGCGCCGGAGCATCTCGGCAGCGGAGCTACCGGGGCGTTTCGGCGACGCGGCGAGGCGCCGTGCCGGGGACGTTCCCCCAGGCTCCGCCGGGGGCACCCCCACCCAGGCGAAGCTCCGAGGGAGTCGCGGACCCGGGCATGATCCGCCGGACAGGCCCCTAGGCCTGGGCGATGTCTTACGGCTTCGTGGTGTAGGGCTCCAGCAGGGCGAGGACCTCGTCCAGGGTGAGGCCGTGGCCCGAGGCGCGGGCCGTGTCGCGGGCCGGGGCGTCGAGGGTCGCCGCGGTGCGCTCCACCAGGGCGGCGGCCTCGTCCGTCTCGGGGCGGCCGCGGGGAATCCCCCGGCGCCAGCCGTCGACAGCGCCGAGCAGCCGGAGGGCCAGGGCCGGCTCGCCGGCGAGGGAGAGGGCGGTGGCCACGCCCTCGGCGAGGCCGGTGGTGACGAACTCGGAACTTCCGGCGTCCACGGCGAGCCGCAGGGCCGCGACGGCGTGGACGACGGCCGGGGTCCCCGCGCCCTCGTGCGCCTCGATGCGCGCCGCGAGGCCGTGCACGGCGGCCTCGAAGTGTGGTGGCGGGGTGCCCGCGCCGATCGTCGCGCCGGCCGTCTCGACGTGGTGGCGGGCGGTGGCGACGTCTCCTTCGGACAGGGCGATCTCGGCCCGCAGGAAGCCGACATAGGTCCGGGCGTCGTGGACGTGGTGGCGGTCGGCCTCGGCCGTCGCCTCGTCGAGTCCCTTGAGGGCGGCGGCGCGGTCGCCCGCGCGGTGGTCGAGCTCGGCCAGCCGGCCGAGGAGGAACGGCGCCTCGGCGTGCGCGCCGACCTCGCGGGCGAGGGCCAGCGCCTCCTCGTACGCCTCTCGGGCCTCGGCGAGCCGCCCGCGCATCATGTTTGCCTCGCCGGCGGCGCTGGCGACCTGGGCGCGCATCCAGCGGTCGCCGACCCGGCGGGACAGGGCGCGCAGTTCGGCGAGGTCCTCGTCGACGCCGGGCATGCCGCCGGGCATGTCGACGACCATGTGGGTGCGGAACATCAGCGCGACCCCGATCTCCCACGGGCCGCCGTGGCGGCGGCAGTTGGCGACGGCGAGGTCGAGAAGGCCGCGGACGTCGGTCGGGGTGTCGGTGAGGAAGCTGGTGAGCGGCCAGAGCATGCCGGGGAAGCGGGCGGACTGCGGGCCGGGGTCGTCGGCGAACGCGGCCCGCACCCGGGCGACGAGGGCGGCGGCCTCCGGGTCGTCGCGGATGGAGGGGGCGTTCGCGCTCTCCGAGGCGAGGAAGAACTGCAGCATCCGCAGCTGCATGCGCGGCCAGTAGCGCGGGTCGTCCGGGTCCGTGGGGTCCTCGCCGAGGCTCAGGACCCGCTCCACCCAGGTCATGGCCTCGGGCCGGTAGGTGCGCAGCCACCAGAACCAGCCCATGGCGAACACCAGCCGGAAGGCGGCGGCCTCGTCGGGCGCGGTGACGACCGTGCGGTGCAGGGCGCCCCGGATGTTGTCGAGGTCGCGCTCGACCCTGGCTATCCAGGGGAGCTGTGCGCCGGAGCGCAGCAGCGGCTCGGCGGTCTCGGCGAAGGACGTGAAGTGCGCGGTGTGGGCGGCCTCGGCGGCGGCGAGCAGCTCCGGGGTTTCGGCGGCCCGCTCCGCCGCGTACTCGTGGATGGTCTCCAGGAGGCGGTAGCGCATCTCGCCGTCCTCGGTGGGGGTGGCGACGACGAGGGACTTCTCGACGAGGCTTCCGAGGGCGCCGACGGTGTCGGGCCCGCCGCCGCCGGGCCCGACCGGGTTGAGGGCCTCGGCGGCGGCGAGGTCCCAGCCGCCGGCGAAGACGGAGACCTGGCGCAGCAGGTCGCGCTCGGCCGTGTCGAGGAGCTCCCAGGACCAGTCGACGACGGCGCGCAGGGTCTGCTGGCGGGGCAGCACGGTGCGGGAGCCGGAGGTGAGGAGCTGGAAGCGGTCGTCGAGGCGGTCGGCGATCTGCCGGGGGGTGAGCAGCCGCAGCCGGGCGGCGGCGAGTTCGATGGCGAGCGGGAGGCCGTCGAGCCGACGGCAGATCTCGTCGACGGCCGGAAGGTCGTCCTCGGCGCGGAAGCCGGGGCGGACGGCGCGGGCGCGCTCGGCGAAGAGGCGGTGGGCGGGGGTCGGCGGGAGCGGTTCGACGGGGCGGACGGTTTCGCCGGGGACGCCGAGCGGCTCCCGGCTGGTGGCGAGGACGCGCAGGCCGGGGCAGTGGGTGAGGAGGGTCTCGGCGAGGGCGGCGGCGCCGTCGATGACGTGCTCGCAGTTGTCGAGGACGAGGAGCAGCGACCGGCTGGAGAGGTGCTCGACGAGCTGGGCGGTGGGGTCGTCCTGGACGGGGATGCCGTCGCGGGCGATCAGTTGGGTCTCGCGCAGCCGGAGCGCGGAGAGGACGGCGCCGGGCACGTCCTCGGAGGCGTCGAGCGGGGCGAGTTCGGCGATCCAGGCGGCGGGGCCGACCGCTTGGAGGGCGGCTTCCTCGGCGAGCCGGGTCTTTCCCGAGCCGCCGGGCCCGGTGAGGGTGACGAGCCGGGAACGGTCGAGCTCGGTGCGGAGCGCGGCGAGGTCCGGCTCGCGGCCGACGAAGGAGGTGAGGCGGGCCCGGATGTTCCCGGCGGGGGCGTCGGGCACGGGCGCGGGGGCCGGCGTGGGGGCGGGGGTGACCTGGGCCGGTGCCGGCGTGGTCGGCGGGTTCGGAGCCGGTGCCGGGGTCGGAGTCAGGGCCGGGTTCGGGGTCAGGGCCGGGTTCGGGGCCGGGGGCTCGCCGGCGAGGAGTTCGGCGTGCAGGGCGGTGAGTTCGGGCCCGGGGTCGGTGCCGAGGCCGTCGGCAAGGGTGCGGCGGGCGCTCTCGTACGCGGCGAGCGCGTCGGCCGGGCGGCCCTCTGCGCGCAGGGCGCGGATCAGCTGGGCGTGGAAGGTCTCGTCGTAGGCGTACGCGCCGGTGAGCTCGGTCAGTTCCGGGACGAGGCCCGTGGTGGCACCGCGCCGCAGGTCGGCCTCGATGCGCCGGCGGAGCGCGTCGAGCCGCTGGGCCTCGGCGCGGACGCCCGCCGGCTCGGGCAGGTCGGCGAGTGCGGGCCCGCGGAACAGGGCGAGCGCGGAGCGGTACAGCCCGGCGGCGGCCTCCGGGTCACCGGCGTCGAGCAGGGCGCCCGCCTCCCGCGCCCGCCGCTCGAACACGTACAGGTCGATGTCCTCGGGACCGGCCACCAGCCGGTACCCGCCGGGACCCGAGCCGACGGCCTCCTTGCCGAGCACCCGCCGCAGCCGGCCGACGAGGGCCTGCACCGCGGCCTGCGCGTCGAGCGGCGGCTCGTCCCCGTACACGTCGTCGACCAGCTCCCGCACGGACACCGTCCGCCCGCCGCGCAGCGCGAGCGCGGCGAGCAGCGCACGCAGCCGGGCGCCGCCGAGGGGAAGGGGCGCGCCGTGGGGGTCGAGGACATCGGTGGTCCCGAGGATCAGATACCGCACCGGTTCATTCTCACCGGCGGGGGTCGCCAGCGCCTCGGGGTTTCCCCGGACAGGGGCGCTCGGGGCGCGCCCCGCCGGCGCGCCGGGGCGGCCCGGTCGCCCGCGGGATGTCCGTTGCCCCCGGACTCTCCTTGTCCCGGGACTTTCCCTGTCCCCAGGCTTGCGCTGTCCCCGGGCTTTCCTCGTCCCCGCGCCTTCGCTGTCCCCGGGCTTTCCTCGTCCCCGCGCCTTCGCTGTCCCCGGACTCTCCATTGTCCCCGGACTTTCCTTGTCCCCAGGCTGTGGACGGCGGGTCGCCCGCGCCCCGCCTCGCGGCGGTCAGGCCGGGAGGGAGCGGGCCGTCGGGACGAGCGGACCGGGGACCGCGCGGTGCCGGGGGGCGGCGGTGCCGGTCCAGCAGGAGCCGCGGCGGGCGAGCAGGCGGCGCAGCCACAGCTCGGTGGAGATCAGGTCGGCGAGGCCGTCGAGCGGGACGGGTTCGCCGTCGGTGGCGGCCCGCAGGGCGCGGCGGACCACCCGGGCCTCGATCAGGCCCGCGTCGGCGAGCAGCGGGGCGTCGAAGAGGGCCATCAGCTGGGGCAGCGCGGCCCGCAGCCCGGCGCGGCCGGCGGCGGCCGGGACCGCTGGGTGCGGGGCGCCCCAGCCGGGCGGCAGGTCGTGGATGCCGGAGCCGGCCAGGACGGTGCGCAGCACGCCCGCGCGGGCGTCGGGCTGGACCCGCAGCGACTCCGGCAGGGCCCGGCAGGCCCGTACCACCTGGTTGTCCAGGAAGGGGGCGTGCAGGCGCTGGCTGCGGATCTCGGCGGCCTGCTCCAGGACCCGCAGGTCGGCGGCGGCCCGCGCGAGGGCGGCACGCGCGCGTGCCTCGCCCGGGCGCTGTACGGAGGCGGGCAGGGTCGCGGCCCGGTGCAGCCGGGCCGACACCTCGGCCAGCGCTTCTCCGGTCAGCCAGCGCGCCGCCGGTCCGGGCCGGGACCAGGCGAGCGCGGACAGCGAGGCCTCCAGCGGGCCGTGGCCCTCGGCGGGCGCACGGTTGGCCTCCAACACGCGCGTGGCGGCGGCCTCCAGGCCGGTGCGGTAGGGCGTGCGGGCCAGTCGGCGGGCCGCCCGGTAGACCTGGAGGGGGACGAGCAGGGCGCCCGCCGAGGGCCCGCTGGCCTTGGCGAGCGCGGTCACCGGCCGCACCAGGGAGCGCCGCCGGCGGTCCATCAGGAGGTCGGCCAGACGCGCCGGATGGGCGTCGAGGACCTGGCGGGCGCCGAAGCCGGTGAAGTGGTCGGCGCTGCCGCCGGCGAGCCGCCGCCGGTGGCGCTCGGCCGTCACCAGAGAAGGGCCGGGTTCGTCGGTCAGCGGGCCTTCGAGCTCGGCGTACGGGAGGGCTTCCTCGCCCGCCGCGACGACGACGTGGTGCAGCCGCGGGTTGGCGGCGATCTCGCGGGCCCGGGCCAGTTCCTCCTGGCTGCCGGGCCCGGTGAGGTCGTTGAAGGTGACGGCGAGCAGCCGCTCCCCCGCCCCGGTGCCGTGCCCGAGGACGGTGCCGGGCAGGCCTGGCAGTCCGGCGGCGAGCAGGGCAAGGGTGCCCGAGGCGCTGCCGCCGGACAGGTCGGCGCCGATGCCGGGCGCGGGCGCGCCGCCGCGGGCCGCGCGCCGGTCGGCGGGCCCCATGCCGGGCACCGGGCCCGGGTCGGGCAGCGGCACCTCGGGTGCGTGCCGGGGCGCGGTGAGCCGGGCCCGTACCGCCTCGACCAGTGCGTCCCGCACCGCCTCCACGGCCTGCCGCGGATCGGCCTCGGGCGCGGCGACGGCGAGCGAGGCGACCGTCTCGTAACCGGCGATCTCGCGGGAGCCCTCGCGCAGGATCAGCGCGTGCCCGGGCGGCACCCGGCGCACGCCCTCGTACGGGGTGGAGTCGCGCAGCGCCTCCGGGGTCTCGGGGCAGGCGAGCAGCGCCGCCAGGTGACCGATGTCGAGCTGCGCCTCGGTGAGGTCGGCGAGCGGAAGCGCTGCGGTGCCGAAGGCGGTGCCGCCGGCCCACGGGGTGTGGAACACCGGCCGGGCGCCGGCGAGGTCGCCGGTGACGGTGACGCGGCGGCCGACCTTCACGACGGCGGTGTAGCTGCCCGGCCAGGCGGTCAGGTGCCGCAGTGCGCCCCCGCGCGCGGTGAGCAGTCCGCGGCGCAGTTCCTCGTCGCTCGCGGCGCAGCAGCCGAGCACGGCGAGCCGGGTCTGCGCGTCGACGTCGACCAGGCGCACCTCGTCGGGCCGCCAGTCGCCGACCGCCCACAACGGGTCGGGGTCGCCCCACAGGAGTTGCGCGCCCACCGGGTGCACCGTGCGCCCCTCGGCGGGGTCGCCGACCGCGCCGGCCGATCCCGGGGAGCCGGGCGGCGTCGTGGGCGGGCCGCCGAAGCGCGCGGCGACACTGCTCCAGCCCACCAGCCACCGCATCGCCGCCTCCACAAAGGTCGAGTGGAGGACATGCTGCCATGACAACGGCGCACGGGGGGTGTCACGGGTGGCATCGCCACAAGCGCGAATGCGCCCCTGGCATGGGCCAGTTGAGACGCCCTGCCGAACCATCAGATTTCGGCCATTCTCAACTGCCCGGCGGGCGGGGGTTTGCGCGGCAGTCCGGGAGGCGAAAGCCTCCCGGAGCCGTCCGCCGCCCGCGGGGATTGGGGCGGCGGTGTCCCCCAGCCCACCCGGTCCGGGACATCGGTCCTCGGCCAAGTGGGCCGACCCACGCAGCACTCATGGAAGCGCTCCCCCGGGTCACCGACGAGAGCGCACGGGCGGGCGCACGGCCACACGGCGGGAGCACGTCCGGCCCGGCGCGGACCGCCGCTCATTCCATCCCACAACAATCTCGCCATACGGAACACCGCCCCTTAACGGTCGGGATCCGGCGAACTACGCTGTGCTTACGAATGCCGCACGCCTATGCCCGGCGTTGTGCCCGGCGCGCGGCAGCCGTCTGGGTGTCGTGTCGAGGGGTGGCGTCATGTCCAGGGAGCAACGCGGGCCGAACGAAAAGCTCGGCACGGTTCTCGCCCTCGCGGGAATCAGCAATGCCGGGCTCGCCCGGCGCGTCAACGATCTCGGTGCGCAGCGGGGCCTGACCCTGCGCTACGACAAGACCTCGGTGGCCCGGTGGGTCTCCAAGGGCATGGTGCCGCAGGGCGCCGCCCCCCACCTGATCGCCGCCGCCATCGGCCAGAAACTCGGCCGGCCCGTCCCGCTGCACGAGATCGGGCTCGCCGACGCCGACCCCGCGCCCGAGGTGGGCCTCGCCTTCCCGCGCGACGTCGGCGAGGCGGTCCGCTCCGCCACCGACCTCTACCGGCTGGATCTCGCCGGTCGGCGCGGCGGCAGCGGCATATGGCAGTCGCTCGCCGGCTCCTTCTCGGTGAGCGCCTACGCGACCCCCGCCTCCCGCTGGCTGATCACGCCCGCCGACCCGTCGGTCGAGCGCCCCGCGCCCCGCCCGGACGGGCCGCCCGGCCCCCTGGGCGCGGCGGCCGCGGCAGGCACCGGCACCGGGACGGGGACGGGGACGCCCGGCGGCGAGCACCCGGAGCACACGCGCGTGGGCCACAGCGACGTCGCCAAACTGCGCGAGGCCGCCGAGGACGCCCGCCGCTGGGACTCCAAGTACGGCGGCGGCGACTGGCGCTCCTCCATGGTCCCCGAGTGCTTACGCGTGGACGCGGCGCCGCTGCTGCTCGGCTCCTACTCCGACGAGGTCGGCCGCGCCCTGTTCGGCGCGACCGCCGAGCTGACCCGGCTCGCCGGCTGGATGGCCTTCGACACCGGCCAGCAGGAGGCCGCCCAGCGCTATTACATCCAGGCGCTGCGGCTCGCCCGCGCCGCCGCCGACGTGCCCCTCGGCGGCTACGTGCTGGCCTCCATGTCGCTCCAGGCCACCTACCGGGGCTTCGCCGACGAGGGCGTCGACCTCGCCCAGGCCGCCCTGGAGCGCAACCGCGGCCTGGCCACCGCCCGCACCCTGTCCTTCTTCCGGCTCGTCGAGGCCCGGGCGCACGCCAAGGCCGGCGACGGCACCGCCGCCGCGGCCTCGCTCAAGGCCGCCGAGGGCTGGCTGGAGCGCTCCCGCGAGGGCGACCCCGACCCGAGCTGGCTCGGCTTCTACACGTACGACCGGTTCTGCGCCGACGCCGCCGAGTGCTACCGCGACCTGAAGCTGCCCCGGCAGGTGCGCCGCTTCACCGAACAGGCACTGTCCCGGCCCACCGAGGAGTACGTGCGCTCGCACGGCCTGCGGCTCGTCGTGTCGGCCGTCGCCGAGCTGGAGTCCGGCAACCTGGACGCCGCCTGCGCCGCCGGCACGCGCGCGGTGGAGGTCGCCGGACGGATCTCCTCCGCCCGCACGACCGAGTACGTACGGGACCTGCTGCACCGGCTCGAACCGTACGGGGACGAGCCCCGGGTCGCGGAGCTGCGCGAGCGGGCCCGCCCGCTGCTCGTCGCCCCGGCGTGACCGGCCCCGCGCGCACGGGGCCAGGACCGGACCGCACCGCGTGACACTCGTCCCACGGTGCGGTCGGTTTAGCCGGGATGTCAGTGGGCCAGTGCACTATCAGGGGTGGGAGGTGGCGCTGGTGTCCAGGTCGGACCGCTACGACTGTGACGTGCTCGTGATCGGCGGCGGGATCGTCGGTCTGTCGACCGCGTACGCGATCACGCGCGCCGCGCCCGGCACCCGGGTCACCGTCCTGGAGAAGGAGCACGCCCCGGCCCGCCACCAGACCGGGCGCAACAGCGGCGTGATCCACAGCGGGATCTACTACCGCCCCGGCTCGCTCAAGGCCCGCTTCGCCGTCACCGGCGCCGCCGAGATGGTGAAGTTCTGCGCCGAGTACGGCATCCCCCACGAGGTCACCGGCAAGCTGATCGTCGCCACCGACCGCGAGGAGCTGCCCCGCCTGCACGCCCTCGTGCAGCGCGGCAGGGAGAACGGGATCCCGGTCCGCGAGCTCGGCCCCGCCCAGATCACCGAGTACGAGCCGCGGGTGCGCGGACTGGCCGCGATCCACGTCGGCACCACCGGCATCGTCGACTACGGGCAGGTGGCGTCCAAGCTCGCCGAGGCCTCCGGCGCCCGCATCCTCTACGGCTCCCCGGTCACCCGGATCGACCGCAGGCCCTGGGGCGTGGCCGTGCGCACGGCCGCCGGACGCGTGGTGCGCGGCCGGGTCCTGGTCAACTGCGCGGGCCTGCACTGCGACCGGGTGGCCCGGCTCGCGGGCGACGACCCGGAGATGCGGATCGTCCCCTTCCGCGGGGAGTACTACGAGCTGGCCGACCCCTCGCTCGTCCGCGGCCTGGTCTATCCGGTGCCCGACCCCGCCTTCCCCTTCCTCGGCGTCCACCTCACCCGCGGCATCGACGGCGGCGTGCACGTCGGGCCGAACGCGGTCCCGGCGCTCGCCCGCGAGGGCTACGGCTGGTCCGTGATCCGCCCCGGCGAGCTGGCCGAGACCCTGGCCTGGCCCGGCAGCTGGGCCATCGCCCGCGCCCACTGGCGCTACGGAGCCGGCGAGCTGCACCGCTCCCTGTCCAAGCGCGCCTTCACCGAGGCGGTACGGCGGATGCTGCCGCTCGTCGAGGAGCGCGACCTGCGCCGCACCGCCCCGGGCGTCCGGGCCCAGGCCGTCCTGAAGGACGGCACCCTGGTCGACGACTTCCTGATCCGCGAGTCCACCCGCACCGTGCACGTGCTCAACGCGCCCTCCCCGGCCGCGACCGCCTCGCTGCCGATCGGCCGCGAGGTCGCGGGCCGCGCCCTGGCCCTGCTGTAGGGGCGGCCGCCCCCGCCCGCCGGGCCCGTGCCCCCCGCCGGAGGCCCGCCCCGCCCCGTAGAATCGGGGCATTGTGTCTGAGCAGCCTGAGAACATCCCGCACACCGCCCCCGCCGAAGAGCCCGCTCCTGCCGAGGAGCCCGCTCCCGCGGCGGAGCGCGCCTCCGACGAAGCGCGCGTCTCCGACGAGGAGCGCGCCGGGCAGCGCGTCGCGCTGCGCGGCAGCCAGAGGTTCGCGCCCGGCGAGGGCCCCCTGCCGGACCCGGCGGGCTCGCACTACGAGCGGCGGATCCGCAGCTTCCAGCCGCGCCGCAGCCGCGTCACCACCGGCCAGGCCGAGGCCATGCTGAAGCGCTGGCCCGACTGGGGCCTCGACATCGACGGCAAGCGGGTGCTCGACCTGGACGAGATGTTCGGCGGGCTGCCGGTCGTCCTGGAGATCGGCTTCGGCATGGGCGAGGCCACCGCGCAGATGGCCGCCGCCGACCCCGGCACCGGCATCCTCGCCGTGGACGTCCACACCCCCGGCCAGGGCAATCTGCTCGGCCTCGCCGACCGCAACGGCCTCACCAACGTCCGGGTCGCCAACGGCGACGCGATCATCCTGCTGCGCGAGATGCTGCCGCCGGAGTCCCTCGCCGGCTGCCGGGTCTACTTCCCGGACCCGTGGCCGAAGAAGCGCCACCACAAGCGGCGCCTGATCCAGCCGGAGTTCCTCACGCTGCTCGCGCCCCGGATGGCGAAGGGCGCGCTGCTGCACTGCGCCACGGACTGGGAGCCGTACGCGGAGCAGATGCTGGAGGTGCTGAACGCGCACCCCGACTTCGAGAACAGCCAGGCCGACGGCGGCTACGCGCCCCGGCCCGGTTTCCGGCCGCTGACCCGCTTCGAGGGCCAGGGCCTGGACAAGGGACACGTGGTCCACGACCTGCTGTTCCACCGCCGCTAGCCGCGGCGCGAGCGGTCCGCGTTCCGGACCTGGCCCGGGCCTGACCGGGGCCGGGTCCGGGCCGGGGAGGGCCGAGCGGCGAGTTTTCCACAGGCTGGAAGAACCCCCTCGCCGCTGTCGGTGCCGCTGGTTAGGGTCGTTGCGTGTCCTCGAATCGCATCGCCGGACCTGCCACCGGACCCGCCTCGGGCCCGGTCGCCGCACCCGGCACCGTCCCCGCGCAGGCGGGCGCCCCCGGCCGGGCGTTCGTCCCGGCGCCCGCTCCCGTGCCCGAACTCGAGAGCGAGCAGCCGGACTTCGCCGCCGTGCCGGAGCGGTCCAAGTGGCGCTACAAGCCCCGCAGGGTCTGGCGCAGCCGGCTGGTCCGGGCGATCGCCCTGATCACCGTGCTCGCGCTGTGCGCGCTGGTGATCCTGGCGATCGTGCGCCGGGAGACCGGCACCGAGGGCTTCCTCGTGGGCCTCGGCCTCGCCGTGCTGCCGGTGCCGCTGCTCGTCTTCGCCTTCCGCTGGCTCGACCGCGTCGAGCCGGCCCCGTGGAAGAACCTGCTGTTCGCGCTCGCCTGGGGCGCCTTCGCCTCCACGCTGGTGGCGATCTTCGCGAACTCCTTCGCCGTGGAGTGGATCAGCAGCGCCACCGCCGACCCCGGCTCCGCGGAGTCGCTGGGCGCGACCGCCGTCGCCCCGGTCGTGGAGGAGACCGCCAAGGGCGCGGCGGTGCTGCTGCTCTTCCTCTTCCGCCGCCGGGACTTCACCGGCCCGGTCGACGGGCTGGTCTACGCGGGCTTCACCGCGACCGGCTTCGCCTTCACGGAGAACATCCTCTACCTGGGCAACGCCTTCGGCGAGGACCAGACCCTCGGCTCCGGCGGCCTCGGCACCACGGTGGCCACGTTCTTCGCGCGGGTCATCATGTCCCCGTTCGCGCACCCGCTCTTCACCTCGCTCACCGGACTCGGCCTCGGCTTCGCCGCGCTGCTGCCGGCGGGCGCCCGCTTCCGCCGCACCCGGCTGTGGCTGCTGCCACTGGCCGGCCTGCTCCTCGCGATGGGCCTGCACGCCCTGTGGAACGGCTCGGCGACCTTCCACCCGCTGGCCTTCGTCCTGGTCTACGGCATGTTCATGGTGCCGGTCTTCGCCCTGCTCACCTGGCTCGCGATATGGAGCCGGCAGAAGGAGCTGCGGACGATATCCGGCGAGCTCCCGGCCTACGCGACGGCCGGCTGGCTCGCCCTCGACGAACCGCTCGCGCTCTCCTCGATGCGGGCCCGCTCGATGGCCCGCGGCTACGCGGCCCGCACCTTCGGCAAGCCGGGCGCACGGGCCGTCGGCGAGTACGAGGCCTTCGCCACCACCCTGGCCTTCCTGCGGCACCGGGCCCGCCGCGGACTGGCCCCGCAGGACTTCACCGCCCGCGAGCAGGAGCTGCTGCACCACCTGTGGCAGCGCCGCCAGGTGGCCTCCCCGGCCCTGACCTACGCGGCCCGGGCGACCGGCCGGGTCTGGGCGCCGCCGCAGTACCTGGACTACGGCGGCTACAACCCGTACCGGAGCTAGCCGGACCGCAGCCGCGGCCGACGGACCGCAGGCGGGCAGACCGCATACGGCTGACGGGCAGACGGGCAGACGGCGGACCGCCCACCGCACCGGCCGCACCGGCCGCGCGAGCCGCGCGGCCCCGGGACCCCCGCCCCCGGCTCCGGCCCCGCTCAGGCCTCGGAGGCCTCAGATGCCTCGGAGGCCTCGGTCAGGGTGGCCAGCTCGGCCTCGGTGAGCTCCAGGTCGGCGACCGCGACGAGGGCCGGGAGCTGCTCGACCGTACGGGCCGAGGCGATCGGCGCGGCGACGGTGGGGCGGGAGGCGAGCCAGGCGAGGGCGACGGTGGCGGGCTCGGCGCCGCGCGCCTCGGCGACCGCGTCCAGGGCGGCGAGCACCCGCTGCCCGCGCTCGGTCTCGGCGAGCGCGGCGGCCCGCGGGGCGCGGACGCTGTCGACGACCTTGCCGGGGCGGTACTTGCCGGTGAGGAAGCCGGACGCCAGGCCGTAGTACGGCACGGCCGCGAGGCCGCCCTGCCGGGCGACGTCGAGCAGCGGGCCCTCGTAGGTCTCGCGGGAGACCAGGTTGTAGTGCGGCTGGAGGGCGACGTAGCGGGCGAGGCCCTCGGCCTCGGCGAAGTCGAGCGAGGCCCGCAGCCGCTCGGGGGAGATGTTGGAGGCGGCGACGGCACGCACCTTGCCGTCCTTCACCAGCTGGTCCAGGGCGGTGACGATCTCCTCCACCGGCACCGACTCGTCGTCGAAGTGCGTGTAGTAGAGGTCGATGTGGTCGGTGCCGAGCCGGCGCAGCGACTCCTCGGCGGCGGCCTTGATGGTCGCGGCGCTCAGGCCCTTGAAGTCCGGGTGGGCGCCGACCTTGGTGGCGACGAGGATGTCCGAGCGGTTGCCCCGGGAGGCCAGCCAGCGGCCGATCACCGTCTCGGACTCGCCGCCCCGGTTGCCCTCGGCCCAGGCCGAGTAGACGTCGGCGGTGTCGACGAAGTTGCCGCCGGCGGCGACGTAGGCGTCGAGCACGGCGAAGGACTGCGCTTCGTCGGCGCTCCAGCCGAAGACGTTGCCACCGAGGGCGAGCGGGAAGACATGCAGGTCGGAGGTGCCGAGACGGCGGAGTGAAGTCATGAAGAGATCAACTCCGCCCGCCGGTCACGCTATTCCGGACCGACCCCGCACAGGCACCACGCACCGCGCGCCCAGCGCACCGCGCGCCACCCACTCAGCGGCGGCGCCACCCACTCAGCACCGGCGCCCCGGACCCGCGCCCTAGACGGACAGGCCCTTGGAGCGCAGCCAGGCGGCCGGGTCGATGCCGTCGCCGGACGGGGTGTGCACCTCGAGGTGGAGGTGGGGGCCGGTGACGTTGCCGGTGGCGCCGACGCGGCCGATGGTCTCGCCGGTGCCGACGGACTGGCCGACGCCGACGGTCATGGAGGAGAGGTGGCAGTACCAGACCTCGGTGCCGTCCGCCATCTCCAGGACGATCCGGTAGCCGTAGGCGCCGGACCAGCCGGCCGACTTCACGGTGGCGCCGTGGACGGCCTTGACCGGGGTGCCGGTGGGGGCGGCGAAGTCCAGTCCGGTGTGGTAGCCGGAGGACCACATGGAGCCGGCCTCGCCGTAGGTGGAGGTGATCGTGTACGAGGTGGTCGGCAGCGCGTAGCTGGCGGCGAGCTGGGCCAGGCGCTCGGCCTCGGCCTTCGCCGCGGCCTCCTCCTCGGCCTTGCGCTTCGCCTCGGCGGCCGCCTTCTCCGCCGCGTCCGCCTTGGCCTGGGCCTCGGCCGCCGCCTTCTCGGCCGCGAGCTTCTCCGCGGCCTCCTTCTCGGCGGCGTCGGCGACGGCCTGCTGCTGCTCGGCCTGCTGGAGGATCCGGGCGCGCAGCGCCTCGCCCGCGTCGGCGGTCGTCCGCGTCCCGGTCGCCGCGTTGCCGGCGCTCTGCGGGGCGGCGTCGGGGGTGGTGTAGGTCAGCGCGGTGAGCGGCTGGGCGGCGTTGCCCGCGGCCTCGGAGCCGGAGTCCTCGTGGTCGTCGGAGGCGCCGATGAGCTCGCCGACGCCGGGCAGGTCCGCGGCGTCGGGCAGGTCGACGTCCGGCAGGGCTATCGAGACCGGGGGCTTCTGCTGCGCGGTGGCCAGACCGCCGGCGCCGACGGCGGCGATGACGCCGACGCCGAGGACGGTGGAGGAACGCGCGAAGTTGGAGCGCTGCTTGACGACACGGTGGCGTCCGCCGGAGCGGTTCTGCGCGCGCAGGGAGTCCTCGGTGGGGTTCCACTCCTCCGTGCCCCCGTCCAGGGCGCCCGGCGCAGCGGCGGCGTCGTAGGAGGCGAAGGGGGTTTGCGGAGCAGGGGTGTTGGACGCCACGGAGGCGCTCTCCTTTCCTTCCTTCTCGCCTACCGGGTTAGCTGACGGGTTCGGAGCAGGAAGGTCTCCTACGGGCGTGCCGCACGGGTGCGGTGGGGCCCGATTCACCCCAAGTGGTGGTTCCCCGGTTCCCTTGCGGGATTCGGCGCACGCGCACGGTGCCGTCTCTTGCGACGGCTGTGACGACCGCGCTGCGTTATCGAACGTTAATAGACACGGCCCTCCGATTCCAAGCCGTTCCCCTTGATCATTAGCTGAATTGGGAGGGAATCGCCCGAGTTGAACGCCCTTCAGAAACACAGGCGTTCACAGAAGGAATCTGACGTTGAGTCAATTGTTATCGGAGGGAGACCCTTCGACTACGGCCTGTCATCGGTGCCACGAGCGTCCTGCCCGGCACCACTGTCACCGCCGCGCACCGCTCCCACTCCCGTCCCCGCTCCCACTCCCGGTCCCGCCCCGGGTCCCGGTCCCTGTCCCGCCCCGGGCGCCACTGTCCCCCGGCACCACCGGCATGGTGCGTCGCCGCTCCGGCTGCCCCGCCGCCGGGCGGGCCACCGCGAGCAGCGCCATGTCGTCCGTCGTCGCCCCGCCCGTGTGCCGCCGCACATCGGCCACCAGCGCGTCGAGCAACTCCTCCGGCCCCGGGAAGAGGCGCCCCGCGAGCCGCCCCTTCGGGTCGTAGAACTCGCCCGCCGCGTCCCGCGCCTCCGACAGCCCGTCCGTGTAGAAGAGCAGCGTCGCCCCCGGCGGATACGGCGACACGTCCACCCGGTCCGGCCAGACCGCCAACTCCCCCATGCCCAGCGGCAGTGCCGCCTCGCTCGGCAGCAGGGGCTCGACGCCGCCGTCCGCGTGCAGCAGCAGCGGCTCCGGATGCCCGCGGTTGACCACCCGGACCACCCGGTCACCGCCCGGGATCTCGGCCAGCACCGCCGTCGTGAACCCCTCGAAGGCGTCCAGCCCGGTCCGCCGCGTGCCTTCCCGGGCCAGCGCCCGCTCCAGCCGCTCGGCCACCTCCTCCAGGGTGGCCTCCTGTTCGGCCGCCTCCCGGAAGGCGCCGATGACCACCGCCACCGCCTCGACCGCGTCGAGCCCCTTGCCCCGCACGTCGCCGACCACCAGCCGTACCCCGAAGGGCGTGTCCTGGACCGCGAACAGGTCGCCGCCGATGAACGCGTCGGCCTGCGCCGCCTCGTACCGCGCCGCGATCTGCAGCCCGCCGATCCGCTCGGCCGGCGCCGGCAGCACCGCCCGCTGCGCCGTCTCGGCGATCACCCGGGCCGAGGCCAGCCGCTCCCCGCTGCGCCGCACCACCCGGCTGACCAGCACCGCCAGCGCCGAGACCGTGGCGACCGTCAGGGACTCCGTGAGGGCCGGGATCGTGTCGGCCGTCGCGTTGTAGTTGTGCAGCCCGACGCACGCCAGGACCGCCGCGATCCCGGTCAGCAGCGTCGTCAGGGTCGAGAAGAAGGGAGCGGCGATCAGCGGCGCCGCCGCGTACATGGGGGCGGCGGTGAACGCGGGCGGGGTCATCAGGTCGTAGACCACCCCGCCGACGATCACCAGCGGCGGCAGCGCCCGCAGGAAGCGCCGGGCACCGCGGTACGGCCCGGGGTCGGCGCCCGCAGGCCCGCCCCGCGCCCCACCCGGCGCTCCCGCTGCTCGCGCCACCTGTGCTCTCCCTGGATGCGCCCGGCCGCGGACACCACCGCGACCACCCCAGGGTGCCGTCAGCCCGTGCGGGTCGGCGACTCCTCCTCGGCCGACTGGCGTACGGCGGGGCGCTCCGCGAGCCGCCCGCCGCGCGCCAGGGCCGCCATCGCCGCCGCGCAGCCGAGCCCGACCGCGCACAGCACCAGCCACGGCACCGCCGACCAGCCGGTCGCGTCCAGCAGCACGCCCGTTCCGAGATTCCCGAGCGTGATGCCGATCCCGCAGACGGTGTTGTAGAGCCCGTAGTGGGTGGCCACCCAGCGCCCCCGGGACAGCGCCACCACGGTGTCCATCTCGTACGGGTAGAGCACGGCGTTCGCCACGGCGAGCACCGCCGCGCACAGCAGCAGCGCCGCGAGGGGGCGCCCGAGCGCGGCCGGCACCAGGAACGCCGCCCCCATCAGCCCGAGGCCCAGCACCAGACAGCGCTCGCGCGAGAGCCGCGCCCGGCACCAGGCGGTGATCCGCAGCTGCCCGGCGAGCGCCACCAGGGCCGAGACCACGAACAGCGCCGTGGTCGCCGCCGTGCCGTCCGCGGCCAGCGGCAGCGCCAGATAGACCTGGAAGGACAGCACGTACGAGCCGGTCATGGCGAGCGAGAACAGCCAGAAGGTGCGGTTCGACAGCACCGTGCGGAACTGCCCGCGCTCCTCTCCCCGAGCAGCAGGCGCGGCCGTCTTGTGCCGTACGGGCAGGTGCCGCAGCTGTACGAGGGTCAGCGCGGCGAACAGCAGCGCCGCCACCACGCACGTCAGCCGGAACGACACCCCTGTCAGGGCGACCCCGACGAGCGGCCCGAGCAGGATGCCCGCCTGGTAGTACGTGTTGAACAGGGCGAAGGCCTGGACCCGCCGCTCCTCCCCCGCCTCCGCCGCCAGGTACGCCCGCACCGCCGGGTTGAACAGCGCCCCGGCCAGCCCGGTGGCCAGCGAGGCGGCGATCAGCATCGGCAGCGACTGCGCGAAGGCGAGCGCGCCGAAGCCGAGCGTCCGCAGCGCGCAGCCGGCCACGATCAGCGGCTTGAAGCCGAGCCGGTCGGCGAGGGCGCCGCCGACCAGGAACATGCCCTGCTGCGACAGGTTCCGCGCGCCGAGCACGAGCCCGACCGCCCAGGCCGCCATGCCGAGGCCGTCGGCGAGGTGCGCGGCCAGGTACGGCATCAGCATGTAGAAGCCGAGGTTGATGGTCAGTTGGTTGAGGAAGAGCAGCCGGACGGCCGGTTCGAAGCTGCGCGACTGCTTCCAGATCCCGCCAGCGGCCCGGGCCCTGATCCGGCCCGTGGTCCTGGCCGCGGTCCCGGCCCTGATCCGTCCCGTGGTCCTGGCCTGGGGCCGGCCCGCGCTCCCGCCCGCGGTGTCGCCCGCGGTGTCGCCCGCGCTCATCGGACCCGCTCCAGGACCCGGCGCGTCCAGCCGCTGACCGGCTCGCCCTCGGCGAAGGCGGCCGGCTCGTCCCGTACGGGACCGTCCAGGAGACCGTGGGCCGCGCAGTACTCGTCGTTGAAGACGGTGTCGAAGTAGCGCTGCGGCCCGTCGGGGAAGACGGCGGCGATCCGGGTGCCGCGCGGCCGGGTGCGGGCCAGCCAGCCCGCCACCAGCGCGACCGCGCCCACGCTCCAGCCGCCGGTGGCGAACTGCCGGGCGGCCAGCCGGCGGGCCGCCCGTACCGCCTCGGCCGGACCCACCCAGTGCACCTCGTCGAAGGCGCCGTGGTCCACGTTCGCGGGGTGGATGGACGAGCCGAGGCCGCGCATCAGGCGCGGGCCGGCGGGCAGGCCGAAGACGGTGGAGTTGACCGAGTCGACCCCGACCAGCTCCAGGGCCGGGCTGGCGCCGGCCCGCAGGGCGCGCGAGATGCCGGCCGAGTGCCCGCCGGTGCCGACGGCGCAGACCAGCACGTCGATCCGGTCGAGCTGGTCGGAGAGCTCGGCGGCGAGTCCGGCGTACGCCTCGGGGTTGTCGGGGTTCCCGTACTGGTTGGGCCACCAGGCCCCGGGGAGGGCGAGCAGCAGCTCGGCGACCCGGTCCATCCGGGCCTGCTGCCAGCCGCCGGTCGGGGAGGGCTCGGGCACGACGTGGACGTGGGCGCCGTGGGCGGTCAGCATCCGCTCGACGATCGGTTCGAGCCCGGGGTCGGTGACGACGTGCACGGGGTGTCCGTGCAGGATCCCGGCGAGCGCGAGGCCGAGGCCGAGGGTCCCGGAGGTGGACTCGACGATCGGCGCGCCGGGCCGCAGCTCGCCGCGGCGGCGGGCCGCCTCGACCATGTGGAGCGCGGCGCGGTCCTTGATGCCACCGAAGTTGAAGCCTTCGAGCTTGGCCCAGTAGCCGTCGTCCATCCACAGCACGGGGGTGTTGCCGACGGTCTGCTCGGCGACCGAGAGGAGGTTGGCGGGGTGCGTCATGGGGGTTGCGTCCCTAGGGGTGAGGTCCCGCGCGGGAGCGCCGTGGCCGTGGCCGAGGCCCATGAGGGGCCCCGGGGGGGGCTTGGCCCGTAAGGGAGTCCGTAAGGGAGTCCGTAAGGGAGCCCGGAGGGGCATGGGCCTGTGACGGGTGGTGGCGGCGGCGCGCGGGCAGGCGGAAGAGGCCGGTGTCGCGTGGGGGCGCGGCCGGCCTCAGTTCCGGTTCACTCCGAGGGCGACGAGCAGACTGCCCGGCTCGGGGCCGGGCCCGGCGCGCCCGTGGACGCAGCGCGTGTGCGGCGGCTCGGGGAACACCTCGTCGTACGCGAGGAGCACGGCACCCGAGGCGTCCGGCGCCGACAGCTGGGTCCCGCCGGACTGCGCGGGCAGATGGGCGTCGAAGGACCAGCCCTCGCCGGGCCGCTCGCAGCCGTGCGGCAGGGCGGGCGCGGAGACGCTGGTGGCGGAGGGGCCGCCGGCGAGCGGCAGCGAGTGCCCGTGCGCGCCGTGGCAGACGCCGGCGACGAGGGCGAAGAGCGCGAACAGCAGGAGGACGGCGGGGGCCCGCCGTCCTGCCTCCTCGCGCACTGTCACTCGTCCGTCACTCATGGTGCTCGCGACGTTACGCGGAGCGCTCGCGGACCCGCAAAGGGACAGGCGCGGTTTTGGCCACCGTTTACTTCGGACTCGCCCGCACCGCACGGGGGGGCACGGAGGCGGGGACGAAGGCGCGGGGGCGGGGACGCATGGCCTGGAGAATGGCTCGGAGAATGACCGAGAACGCCGAAGGCCCGGATCCGTCATCCAGATCCGGGCCTTCGGGCTACTGAGTAGCGGGGACAGGATTTGAACCTGCGACCTCTGGGTTATGAGCCCAGCGAGCTACCGAGCTGCTCCACCCCGCGTCGGTGAATACGACCTTACGCCATGGACGGCGGAAACCGAAATCCGTTTCCTCAGCAGCCGCAGTCCTCCGCGTCCACGGGCGCCGTCAGCGGGTCGGCGGCCTGCTGGGCGGGGCCCTCCCAGGTCTCGTACGCGAAGCCCTCGCGCACCCAGTACTCGAAGCCGCCGAGCATCTCCTTCACCTGGAAGCCGAGCTCGGCGAGGGCGAGCGCGGCGCGCGTGGCGCCGTTGCAGCCGGGGCCCCAGCAGTACGTGACGACCGGGACGTCCTTGTCGAGGAGCTGCTCGGCCTGCTCGGCGATGAGCGCGGTCGGCAGGTGGACGGCGCCGGGCACGTGGCCCTGGTCCCAGGAGGCGGTGGAGCGGGAGTCGATCACGACGAAGCCGGGGTCGACGCCGGTGGCGCGGGCGTCGGCGAGGGCGGCGGCCACGTCGGAGACGTCGGCGTGGAAGGCGAGGCTGGCCGAGAAGTAGGCAGCGGCGGCGTCCGGGGAGGCCGGCGGCGTCCGGAGCACGGCGTTCAGGGGACGGGCGGCGCCGAGGGGGCCCGTGGGGCCAGTGGAGCCGGTGGAGCCAGTGGAGCCGGTGGGGTTGACCTGGGGCGTTGTCGTCGTCATGGTCATCAATCTAAGGACGATGATCTTCGTCCTGAAGGGATCATCCACGGCGGTCGGGGGCCTCGGCCGGGGATTCCCGGGTGTTCGGCGGGGTGCGGCGCGGATCTCACGTACCGGAATCCGTCGGCCGAGCCCCGTCACATTCCCGGACGCCGGTCCGTCATCACGGTGGGACCCTGAGACGACCACGGAGGGGAAGTCGGCTGATGGAGAAGGACCAGGGCCAGAACCGGGAGCTGGACCGGGACCAGGATCAGGAGCTGGACCGGGACCGGGAGCTGCTGGCCCGGCGTTTCGAGGCGGACCGCGGGCATCTGCGGGCCGTCGCGTACCGGATGCTCGGCTCGCTCAGCGAGGCGGAGGACGCCGTCCAGGAGGCCTGGATCCGGCTCAACCGCTCCGACGTGAGCGAGGTGCACAACCTCAGCGGCTGGCTGACCACCGTCGTCGGCCGGGTCTGCCTGGACCTGCTGCGCTCGCGCGCCTCCCGGCGCGAGGACCCGCTGGAGTACTACATCCCCGACCCGGTCGTACGGGAGGAGGGCGCCGGCGACCCCGAGCAGGAGGCGCTGCTCGCGGACTCCGTCGGGCTCGCGCTGCTGGTCGTCCTGGAGACGCTGAGCCCGGCCGAGCGCCTGGCCTTCGTGCTGCACGACATGTTCGCGGTCTCCTTCGACGAGATCGCGCCCATCGTCGACCGCACGCCCGCCGCCACCCGTCAGCTCGCCAGCCGCGCCCGCCGCCGCGTGCAGGGCGCGACCCCTGCCCCGGCCCCCGACGCCACCCGCCAGCGCGAGGTCGTGAACGCCTTCCTCGCCGCCTCCCAGGGCGGCGACTTCGAGGGCCTGCTCGCGGTCCTCGACCCGGACGTGGTGCTGCGCGTCGACGGCGGCGTCCTCTCCGCGGCCGCCTCCAAGCTGGTCCGCGGCGCCGAGGCGGTCACCGCGCAGGCCCTCACCTTCGCGAAGTTCCGCCACTCCAGCCGCCCGGTCACCGTCAACGGCGCAGCCGGCCTGGTCTCCCTGGTGGACGGCGCCCCGGTCGGCCTCATGGCCTTCACGATCGTCGAGTCCCGCATCGTCCGCATCGACATCGTGGCCGATCCGGAGCGTCTGGCGGCGCTGGGCGTGCACTGACGCTCGGGCACTCGGGCGCTCGGGCGCTCAGGCGCTCAGGCGTGGGCCCGTGCCGTGAGGTACGGGTCCCGCCGCAGCGCCTCGCGGCTGCCGAGCAGCGTCCCCGCCGCGAGCCCGGCGGCGGGCAGCAGGAGCGCGGCCAGCGCCCACGGCACCCCCGGCAGGGCGTCGGCGCGGGCGACCGGCAGCCCGAGCGCGGCACCGATCGGGCCGGTGAGCAGCACCGGGAGGAGGGTGCCGAGGGCGACCCCGGCGACGCCGGCGACGGCGCCGGTCAGCAGGGCCTCGGTGAGCAGGATCCGGCGCAGCTCGGGACGCCCGGTGCCGAGGATCCGCAGCACCGCGAACTGCCCGAGCCGCGCCCGTGCGCTGTCCGCGGCCCGTACGGCTCCGAGGGCGGCGGCGCCGACCGCGAGGAGCAGCACCCCGGCGCGTACGGCGAGATCGGCGGCGCCGAACAGGCCGGGCAGCTCGCGCACCCGGTCGGACACCGGGGAGGCGGCGAACCCGGCGGCGCGCAGCGCGGCGGCGACGCCGGCCACCTGCCGCTGGTGCCCGACCACGACGACGGCCGACGCGGCGCCCTCCCGGTCACGGAAGGCCGCGGGTTCCTGCCCGGCGCGGGCCGCGGCGAGCAGGGCGGCGGTGTCCTCGGAGACGTACGCGGCGTCGGGGCCGTCGACCTGCCAGCCCGGGTCGTACACGGCGACGACCCGCAGGCCGATCAGGGCGGTGGTGCCGGACGCGGTGCCGGTCGCGCGGGTGTGGCCGAAGGTGAGGGTCCGGCCGACCGAGCCGGTGAAGTCGGTGCCCTGCGCGGCGGCCGGCAGGACGACCTCGTGCGGGCCGAGCCGGGCGGGGAGGCGGCCCCGGGTGACCGGCAGGTCCTCGCCGCGGGTGAGGGTGTGGCTGGTGAGGTCGTACGTGCCCTCGTCCGCCGCGTACAGCGCCGCCGGATAGTCGGCGACGACCCGGCGGACCCCGGGCAGGGCAGCCGCCTCGCGCAGCCCGGAGGTGGTGAGCGGCCGGACCGACTCCCGCCCCTCGAAGGAGGAGAGCTCGATCCGGGTGAGCCCGCCGGAGCGCAGTACGTCGCGCTCGACGGCCCCGGTCGCCCCGGCCGCGACTCCGGCGGCGGCGGTCAGCAGCGCGGACAGCACGGTCAGCGTCGGCAGCGCCCGGCGCAGCGAACGCCCGTCCCGGGCCCAGGTGTAGCGCGCCCAGCGGCTCATGCCCGGCCCTCCTCGACGAGCTCGGACAGCACGCCCGCCCGCAGGACGTACCGCCGGTCGCAGGCCGCCGCGACCGCCCGGTCGTGCGTCACGAGCAGCACGGCCGCGCCGCGCGCGGCGCACGAACGCAGCGCCGCCAGCACGGAGTCGGCGTTGTCCGGGTCCAACCCGGAGGTCGGCTCGTCGGCCAGCACCAGCGCCGGCCGCTTCACGGCCGCCCGCGCGACCGCGACCCGCTGCCGCTGCCCGCCGGACAGCTCGGCCACCCGCGCCTCCGCCGCCTCCCCCATCCCGAGCTCCCCGAGCAGCCCCCGCGCCTCGGCCTCGTGCCGGGCGAGCCGCGGCCCGAAGGCGGCGGCGACGTTCTCCCAGGCGTTCAGGAACGGCAACAACCCCAAGTCCTGCAGCACGATCCCCACCGCCCGCCCCCGCAACCGATCCCGCTCCCCCGCCCCCAGCCCCCCGACGTCCACGCCCCCGATCCGCAGCACCCCGGCCCCCGGCGCCAGAATCAGCCCGAGCACGGCGAGCAAGGTGCTCTTCCCCGCCCCCGACGGCCCCTCGACCCCGACCACCTCCCCCGCCCCCAACCGCAGATCGGCCCGTACGAGCCCACCTCCGGACGCGTATCCGAAGGCGAGGCCCTCTGCCTCGACGGCGGGAGGGGGTGCGCTGCTCATGGGGGGGACCCTTCTGGTGCGTCAGGGGCAGGGTCCGCAGCATCACCGACCGCGCTTCTCTCCGCACCCCGCGTGGCTGTCCGGGAATCGCCGGTCCGCTGCCTCGGCGACCAGGGCGGACGCCCCCGGAGGCGGCCGGCCGGGGCAGGCGAAAGGATGCGGCCGGGGTGGCGGGCAGGGCGATCCGGACAGGGAGGGGCGAGGGGGGTTCACCCGGGGGTGGGACGACGGAGCCCCCGGGGTCGGTCTGACGGATCGACACCCGGGGGCTTTCGTGAGTAGGCCGTGTGGGACTCGAACCCACAACCAATGGATTAAAAGTCCACTGCTCTGCCAATTGAGCTAACGGCCCGTGCACGGGCACACCCGTGCAGCATAGCCGGAGCGCCACCCGAAACCGATCGGGTATCGGCCGCGGGGCGCGGCGCGGGTGGGCCGGACGGCGGAACGCCCGCGCCCCCCTGCGTGGGGGACACGGGCGTTCGCGTGAGGGCTACGAGGCGTCAGCCGTTGCGCTTCCAGCGCGGCTTGTCGTCGCGGCGGAAGCCGCCGCGGTCGTCACGACGGTCGCGGTTGAAGGACGGACGGTCGTCGCGGCGGTCGCGGTTGAACGGGCGGTCGTCGCGGCGGTCCCGGTTGAAGGGGCGGTCGCTGCCGCGGTGGCCGCCGGAGGGGCGGTCGTCGCGGCGGAAGCCGCCACGGTCGTCACGGCGGTCGAAGTCACGGCGCTCGTCGCGACGGTCGCGGTTGAACGACGGACGGTCGTTGTCCCGGCGGAAGCCACCGCGGTCGTCACGACGGTCGTCGCGACGGTCGTCACGGCGGTCACGGTTGAAGGACGGACGCTCGTCACGGCGCTCGTCACGACGGTCGCGGTTGAACGACGGACGGTCGTTGTCCTGGCGGAAGCCGCCACGGTCGTCACGACGCTCCTCGCGACGGAACGCGGGACGCTCGTCACGGCGCTCGTCACGACGGTCGCGGTTGAACGACGGACGGTCGTTGTCCCGGCGGAAGCCACCGCGGTCGTCACGACGGTCGTCGCGACGGTCGTCACGGCGGTCGCGGTTGAACGACGGGCGCTCCTCGCGGCGCTCCGCGTCGCGGCGCTCCTGGCGGGCGCGCTCCGCCTCGGCGGCGGCAGCGGCCGCGGCGAGCTCGGCCTCGGCGGCCTCGGTCACCTCGGCGACGGCGGCCTCCGGGTCCTCGCCGCGCTCACGGGCGGCGCGGGCGACCAGGCGGTCGGCCTCCTCGCGGAGCTCGACGGCACGGCGCTGCAGGCGCTCCAGCTGCTTCGTCAGGTCGGCGACCTCGCGCTCGGCCTGCTTGGCGGCGTTGTTCGCGGAGTCGGCCTGGACCTCGGTCAGGGACCGGGCGCCGGTGATCTCGGCGACCTCGGGGTCGAACGCGCCGGCACCGCCGACGATGTGGCGCGAGGCGTCCACGCCCGCGTCCTCCATCAGGCGGAAGATCTGGCGGCGCTGGTGCGGCAGGGCCAGGGAGACGACCGTGCCGGACTGGCCGGCGCGGGCGGTACGGCCCGAGCGGTGCAGGTAGTCCTTGTGGTCGCCGGCCGGGTCCACGTTGAGGACCAGGTCGATGCCGTCGACGTGGATGCCGCGGGCGGCGACGTCGGTGGCGACGAGGACGTTGACGTAACCGTCCTTGAAGTCGGCCAGGGTGCGGGTGCGCGCGCCCTGGGTCATGCCGCCGTGCAGCGCGTCGGCCTTCACGCCCGAGTCGCGCAGCTGCTCGGCGACGCGGTCGGCGCCCAGCTGGGTGCGGACGAAGATGATGGTGCGGCCCTTGCGGGCGGCGATGGCGGCGGTGACCGGGGCCTTGTCCTTCGGCTTCACGACCAGGACGTGGTGGGTCATCGTGGTGACGGCACCGGCGGACGGGTCGACCTCGTGGGTGACCGGGTTCACCAGGTAGCGCTTCACCAGGCTGTCGATCTCGTTCTCCAGCGTGGCGGAGAAGAGGAGGCGCTGGCCGCCGACCGGGACCTGGTCGAGCAGCTCGGTGACCTCGGGCAGGAAGCCCAGGTCGGCCATCTGGTCGGCCTCGTCGAGGACGGCGACCTGGACCTGCTCCAGGGAGCAGGCGCCGCGGTTGATGATGTCGCGCAGACGGCCGGGGGTGGCGACGAGGATGTCGACGCCGCGCTCCAGGGCGTAGATCTGGTTGCCCATCGACGTACCGCCGCAGACGACCTTCATGCGCAGGCCGAGCACGTCGCCGTACGGCTGGAGGGCGTCCGCGACCTGCATCGCGAGCTCGCGGGTCGGGGTGAGGATGACGCCGCGGGGCTTCTTCTTCTCGGTCTGGCCGCCGGCCAGGGTGGCGAGCAGCGGGAGGCCGAAGGAGAGGGTCTTGCCGGAGCCGGTGCGGCCGCGGCCGAGGATGTCCTTGCCGGCCAGGGCGTCCGGGATGGTCGCGGCCTGGATCGGGAAGGGGGTGGTCACGCCGTTCTGGGCGAGCTTGCGCACGACGCCCTCGGGCAGGCCCAGGTCACCGAAGGTGATCTCCGGGACCTCGGGGGTCTCGTCGTCGGCGGTCACGTCGGCCTCGAGGACGTCCTCGACGTCGACGTCGAGGTCGGTGTCGAGGTCGGCCTCGACGGCCGCGACGGTCTCTTCGGCCTCGACGACGATCTCGTCGTTCTCGGGCATGACGGCGTGATCAGAAAAAATGGACATGCGAAATGCGAAACCTTCCGGAGTCTCGGCACGCGCCCGTCAACTCCGTGTTTCGCACAATGACCGCCTCAATGCGGTCAGCCACGGCAAGGGAGAGTACGCGCCAGTCACGGCGCTCTTCGGTCTTGGCGCCGGGCAAATGGGATCAAACGATCTACCACCATACGCACTCTCCCCCGCCCAAGGCAAACCGATCCCCGTCACATCGGTCCGGCCTGCGGCGATGCCGCCGGCTCCGCCGCCCCTCCCCGCCGCTCGGCGGCCCGCATCGCACCCAGATGGGTGTCCGCGCCGGGCGTCGTCGTCGGCGTCTCGGAGACGCTCGGCTCGGGCGTCGGCTCCTGCGTCGGCTGCGCGGTCGGTTCCTGGGTCGGCTCGGGCGTCGGGTCCACCGGCGGCGGGGTCTCCCCGCCCGGTTCGCCCGAGCCGCCGCCCGTCACCGGGCCGCCCGGCTCCCCGCCCGGCGGCTGCTGCGGCTTCGGCGCCCCACCGGGGCCCTCCTTGCCCGGCGCGCCGGTCGGCTTGGCCGAGGCGCTCGGCGAGCCGCTGGGCACCGGCGTCTCCTCGCCCTCGCCGTCCGGGTCGGGGCCGCTGCGGCCCGTACGGTCGTAGCCGTTGCCCTGGTGCCCGCCGGAGAGTCCGCCGTCGGCCGCGGTGTCGGTCGCCGTGCCGTGCTTCCCCGCGGACGTGCTGGGCGCCGGCTTGGCCCCGTCGTCGCTCACACTCATACAACCGCTCAGACCCGCGCAGGCGGCGACCGCCAACGCGGTGGCGGCCCATCTCGCGGGGGTGGGCAAATGGCGCACGGAGGCACCTCCAGGACAGGACGGGCAGGCAGGATCGGGACGCTGATCGAACGCGTTGCCCTGCCCAACTCCCTCGGCGCCACAAGGGACACGCCCGGCCTCGTACGGGAAGCCCGCGGCCCCGCACGGGACACGCCCGGCACCGAACCACCCCCGACCGCCCGCCCCGGTCAGCCGTACCCGACCGCCCGCCTCCCGGTCAGCCGTACCCGAGCGCGTGCAGCCGCTCGTCGTCGATGCCGAAGTGGTGCGCGATCTCGTGGACGACGGTGATCTCGGTCTCCGCGACCACGTCCTCGCGCGTCTCGCACATGCGCAGGGTGGGACCCCGGTAGACGGTGATCCGGTCCGGGAGCACCCCGGCGTACCACTCGCCCCGGTCGGTCAGCGGCGTTCCCTCGTAGAGCCCGAGCAGCTCGGGGTCGTCCGGCGAGGGCTCGTCCTCGACGAACACGGCGACGTTGTCCATCAGCCGGGTGAGCTCCGGCGGGATCCGGTCCAGGGCTTCGGCGACGAGTTCCTCGAACTCCTCGCGCGTCATCTCCAGCACGCGCCCATTCTCCCCTCCCCGGGCCCTCCGTCACCCGTCCCCCGCCCGTCCCCCGCCCGTCCCCGGCCCGTCTCCCGCCCGTCCCCGGCCCGTCTCCCGCCCGTCCCCGGCCCGCCGGAGACGGGCTCGGGGAAACCGTTTTGGCGATACCGCCCGCCATCCCATATGCTTCTCACGTCCCCGACGCGCTGAGAAGCGCCCAGGTGGGGCCGTTAGCCCTCATCGTCTAGTGGCCCAGGACGCCGCCCTTTCAAGGCGGTAGCACGGGTTCGAATCCCGTTGGGGGCACGCACAACCCTGTGCGAGACTGGTTCTCGCACAACAGATGGTCCTGTGGAGCAGTTGGTTAGCTCGCCACCCTGTCAAGGTGGAGGTCGCGGGTTCAAGTCCCGTCAGGATCGCTGAGATCGGAAACGATCTCGTGGCTGGGTAGCTCAGTTGGTACGAGCGATCGCCTGAAAAGCGATAGGTCGCCGGTTCGACCCCGGCCCCAGCCACAACCCGAAGGCCCCGTTCGAAAGAACGGGGCCTTCCTCGTTCCCCGGTACGGGCGGGGGCCCGGGATCGAGCCCCCGGAGCGGAGCCCCCTACGCCTCCGGCTCCTCCTCCCGTCTCCCCCGCCGGGCCCGCCACGCGAGCGCCCCCGCGACCACGGCCACGACCGCCGCCAGCAGCGCCCAGTCCGGCACCGCCCCGCCCAGGGCGCCGACCCGCTCCTCCACCGCGAAGGAGTCGTCGACCGACAGCAGCCCGGGCAGGGCCGTGGTGCCGTCGAAGGCGAGGAAGAGGGCGCCGAGGGCGACGAAGAAGAAGCCCGAGAGCAGCGAGGTCGAGTGCGCCTCGAAGCGCCCCACACGGATCGGGCGGCCGCGCAGCCAGCGCCGCCGGCCCAGCTCGTAACGCTCCCAGAGCAGCGCCAGCACGAACAGCGGGACGGCCATCCCGAGCGCGTACACGGCCAGCAGCAGCCCGCCGTAGACCGGGTTGCCGCCGAGCGCGGCCACGGTCAGGACGCTGCCGAGGATGGGGCCCGCGCAGAAGCCGGCCAGGCCGTAGACCAGGCCCAGGGCGTAGACGGAGAGCGCGGTGGTGGGCCGGATCCGGCCGCTGACCTCGCTCATCCGGCGGGAGGCGAAGCCCAGCCCGAGGATCTGGAGCACGCCGAGGCCCACGATCGTCCAGCCGCCGAGGGCCACCAGCAGGTCCCGGTGGCCGTAGAAGAGGCGGCCGGCGAAGGAGCCGGCCGCGCCCAGCGGGACGAGGGTGGTGGCCAGGCCCGCGGAGAAGATCCCGGTCCGGGCCACCAGCTTGGCCCGGGTGTCCAGGGAGTACGCGAAGAAGGCGGGCAGCAGCAGGGCGCTGCACGGGCTGAGCAGCGCCAGCAGCCCGCCGAGGAACGCGGCGAAGTAGCCGATGCCGGAGGTCACCGCGCGCCCTTCTCGGCCGCCGGCGCCTCGCCGGTGGGGCCGGCGGCGGGCTTCTCGCCGGCGGGCGTCCGGGAAGCCGGAGTCTCCGCCCCCGCCTTTTCCGCCCCCGCCTTCTCCGCACCCGCCTTCTCGGCCGCCGCCCTCGCCGCCGCGTCGATCGCCCGGGTGAAGGCCTCCATGGGCTGGGCGCCGGCGATCGGGCGGCCGTTGATCAGGAAGGAGGGGGTCGAACTGGCGCCCAGCTCGTAGCCCTGCTCCTGGTCCTTGCGCACCGCCTCGCGGGCCGCCGCTCCGTCCGCGTCCCGCGCGAAGCGCGCGAGGTCGGGCACGCCGGCCTCCCGGGCGAGGGCGGTCAGGCGCTCCTTCCCGAAGCCCTTCTCCTTGGCGCCGGGCGCGTAGGCCGCCTTGTGGAACTCCCAGAACCGGCCCTGCTGACCGGCCGCCCAGGAGGCGCGGGCGGCGGCCTCCGACTCCTCGCCGAAGATCGGGAAGTTGCGCCACTCGATGCGCAGGGTGCCCGCGTCCACGTACTTCTTCACGAGCGCGGGCTCGGTGTCGCGGGCGAACTTCCCGCAGAAGCCGCACTTGAAGTCGGCGTACTCGATCATGACCACGGGCGCGTCGGCCCGGCCGAGGGCGAGCTTGTCGGCGGCGTCGCGGCGGGCGTAGGCCTCCAGCTCCGGATAGACGCCGGCGGACACCTCGGCGGCGGCCCCGGAGGACGCCCCGGAGCCGGCGCCGGGCGCGGACGGCGCGGTGGCGGCGTACGAGGCGAGACCGAGCAGCGTGGCGGCCAGCACCACACCACTCATGATCACCACGGGCTTGGTGGCCTTGCCGGACGTGTTCTTGGGCATGCTGAAGCGCTCCTGAAACGGGAGAAAAGGGGAGGAAAGGCGGGCGGTGGTGCACGCCCGTCTAGACCCGCAGGATCGACAGCTCCATCGGTGACGGCGGTACGAGACCGGGCGGCGCCCGTCCCGCCCGTACGGTCACCGCGTCCTGGTCGGCGGCCCAGCCCCCGCACGGCGTGCGCTCCCCCGCGAGGGCGGGCAGCAGCTCGCCGAAGACGTGCGCGCGCGGCGGTACGGCGGGGGTGACGGCGCCTTCCTCGGCACCGTGGCTCCGGCCGCAGCCGGGGGACGCCGGGCCCGTCGCGGCGGTCTCGGCCGCCCTCGGCCCGTGCTCGGCGGCCGTCGCGCTCCCGGAGACCGGCCCGCACACCACGAGCCCGAGCACCAGCCCCGCGAGCGCGGCGAACGCCGCCACGGCGCGGGCGGCGGTGCGGGGCATGCGGAAACCTTTCGGGGGGATGCTGGCCGGTGTGCCCGAAATACTACGCAGGGCCACCGCGCCACCCCCGGAACCACTCGTAAATCGGTTCGCCGCTTCTCGGCGGCAGGTGCGATCCTGGATCCCGTATGTCTACTTCCTTCGCCGCCCTCCAGTCCGTCCTGGCCGAGGTCTCGCTGCGGGACTCCCACCGGCTCGGCCGCCGTCTCGAAGGCGCCCGCCGCATCCGCAAGCCCGAGGCCCGCGAGGCCGTCCTGGACGAGATCGCCGCCGAGGCGGCCAAGGCCAAGGAGCGCGTCGACGGGCGCGCCTCTCGCGTGCCCGCCGTCACCTATCCCGAGCAGCTCCCGGTCTCGCAGAAGAAGGACGAGATCGCGGAGGCGATACGCGACCACCAGGTCGTGATCGTCGCCGGTGAGACCGGTTCCGGAAAGACCACGCAGATCCCGAAGATCTGTCTGGAGCTGGGCCGGGGCGTCCGGGGCATGATCGGGCACACCCAGCCCCGCCGGATCGCCGCCCGCACGGTCGCCGAGCGCGTGGCCGAGGAGCTGAAGACCCCGCTCGGCGAGGCGGTCGGCTGGAAGGTCCGCTTCACCGACCAGGTGAACCCGGACGCGACCTTCGTCAAGCTGATGACGGACGGCATCCTGCTCGCCGAGATCCAGACGGACCGCGAGCTGCGCGCGTACGACACGCTCATCATCGACGAGGCCCACGAGCGGTCCCTCAACATCGACTTCCTGCTCGGCTATCTGGCCCAGCTGCTGCCGAAGCGCCCCGACCTCAAGGTCGTGATCACCTCCGCGACCATCGACCCGGAGCGCTTCTCCCGCCACTTCGGCGACGCGCCGATCATCGAGGTCAGCGGGCGCACGTACCCGGTCGAGGTGCGCTACCGGCCGCTCCTGGAGGAGGACTCCGACGAGGCCGACCGGGACCAGATCACCGCGATCTGCGACGCCGTCGACGAGCTCCAGAAGGAGGGGCCGGGCGACATCCTGGTCTTCCTCTCCGGCGAGCGGGAGATCCGTGACACGGCGGACGCGCTGACCAAGAAGAAGCTCTTCAACACGGAGATCCTGCCGCTGTACGCGCGCCTGTCGCACGCCGAGCAGCACCGGGTCTTCCAGGCGCACTCCGGCCGCCGGATCGTGCTCGCCACGAACGTGGCCGAGACGTCCCTGACCGTCCCCGGCATCAAGTACGTGATCGACCCGGGCACCGCGCGCATCTCGCGCTACAGCCACCGCACCAAGGTGCAGCGCCTCCCGATCGAGCCGATCTCGCAGGCCAGCGCCAACCAGCGCAAGGGCCGCTGCGGCCGTACGTCGGACGGCATCTGCATCCGGCTCTACTCGGAGGACGACTTCCTCACCCGCCCCGAGTTCACGGACGCGGAGATCCTCCGGACCAACCTGGCCTCCGTCATCCTCCAGATGACCGCGGCCGGCCTCGGCGACATCGAGAAGTTCCCCTTCATCGACCCGCCGGACCACCGCAACATCCGGGACGGCGTCCAGCTCCTCCAGGAGCTCCACGCCCTCGACCCGGCGCAGAAGGACCCGCGCAAGCGCCTCACCGAGACCGGCCGGAAGCTGTCCCAGCTCCCGGTCGACCCGCGGCTCGCCCGGATGGTCCTGGAGGCCGACCGGAACGGCTGCGTCCGCGAGGTCATGGTGATCGCGGCGGCGCTGTCCATCCAGGACCCGCGCGAGCGGCCGGCCGAGAAGCAGGCGCAGGCCGACCAGCTGCACGCCCGCTTCAAGGACGAGACCAGCGACTTCCTCGCCTTCCTCAACCTCTGGCGCTACATCCGCGAGCAGCAGAAGGAGCGCGGTTCCAGCTCCTTCCGCCGGATGTGCAAGCAGGAGTACCTGAACTTCCTGCGGATCCGCGAGTGGCAGGACATCTACGCCCAGCTGCGCACGGTCGCCAAGCAGATGGGCATCCACCTCAACGAGGAGGACGCGCCGGAGCAGTCGATCCACGTCTCGCTGCTCGCCGGTCTGCTCTCGCACATCGGCCTGAAGGACGTGAAGGAGTCCAAGGAGGGCCGGGAAGCCAAGGACGGCCGGCGCGAGGGCACCCGGAACGAGTACCTGGGCGCCCGGAACGCCAAGTTCGCGATCTTCCCCGGCTCGGCGCTCTTCAAGAAGCCGCCGCGGATGGTCATGTCCGCCGAGCTGGTGGAGACCTCCCGCCTGTGGGCCCGGGTGAACGCGCGGATCGAGCCCGAGTGGATCGAGCCGCTGGCCGAGCACCTGGTGAAGAAGACGTACAGCGAGCCGCACTGGGAGAAGGACCAGGCCGCGGTCATGGCCTTCGAGAAGGTCACGCTGTACGGGGTGCCGATCGTCGCCGACCGCAAGGTCAACTACGGGCGGATCGACCCCGAGGTCTCCCGCGAGCTGTTCATCCGCAACGCGCTCGTCGAGGGCGACTGGCGCACCCACCACAAGTTCTTCGCCGACAACCGCAAGCTGCTGACCGAGGTCGAGGAGCTGGAGCACCGGGCCCGGCGCCGGGACATCCTGGTCGACGACGAGACCCTCTTCGACTTCTACGACAAGCGGGTCCCCGAACACGTCGTGTCGGGCGCCCACTTCGACTCGTGGTGGAAGCACAAGCGCCGCGAGGAGCCGGAGTTCCTCGACTTCGAGCGCGAGATGCTCATCAACGAGAAGGCCGGGGCGGTCACCAAGGACGACTACCCGGACTCGTGGCGGCAGGGCGCGCTGAAGTTCCGGGTGACCTACCAGTTCGAGCCGGGCGCGGACGCGGACGGCGTGACCGTGCACGTACCGCTCCAGGTGCTCAACCAGGTCACGGACGAGGGCTTCGACTGGCAGATCCCCGGTCTGCGCGAGGAGGTCGTCACCGAGCTGATCCGGTCGCTGCCGAAGCCGATCCGCCGCCACTACGTGCCGGCGCCGAACTTCGCGAGCCGCTTCCTGGACACGGTGGTCCCGGTCCAGGAGCCGCTGACGGGCGCGCTCGCCCGCGAGCTGCAGCGGATGGTCGGCGTGCCGGTGACGGCCGAGGACTTCGACTGGACGAAGGTCCCCGAGCACCTCAAGATCACCTTCCGGATCGTCGACGAGCGGCGCCGCAAGCTGGCCGAGGACAAGGACCTGGAGGCGCTGAAGCTCCGTCTGCGCCCGAAGGCCCGCCAGGCGCTCTCCAAGGCCGCCAAGGCGGCCACGGCGGGCCCGGACGGCTCCGGGCCGTCCCTGGAGCGCACGGGGCTGAAGGACTGGACGATCGGGACGCTGACGAAGGTCTTCGAGACCAAGCGGGGCGGCCAGCCGGTCAAGGCGTACCCGGCGCTGGTCGACGAGGGCGACAGCGTCGCCGTGCGGCTCTTCGACTCGGAGGCCGAGCAGGCCCTGGCGATGTGGCGGGGCACCCGGAAGCTGATCATGCTGAACATCCCGGTGAACCCGGCGAAGTTCGCCTCGGACCGGCTCACCAACCAGCAGAAGCTGGCCCTGTCGGCGAATCCGCACGGCTCGGTGCAGGCCCTCTTCGAGGACTGCGCGACCGCCGCGGCGGACAAGCTGATCGCGGACCACGGCGGGCCGGTGTGGGACGAGGAGTCCTTCCGGAAGCTGTACGACAAGGTGCGCGCCGACCTCGTCGAGCTGACGATCCGGACGGTGGGCCAGGTGCAGCAGGTGCTGGCGGCCTGGCAGGCCTGCGAGCGGCGCCTGAAGGCGACCAGCAGCCCGGCGCTGCTGCCCAACCTGAGGGACGTGCGCGAGCAGCTGGCCTGGCTGATGCCGCCCGGTTTCGTGACCCGCACGGGTCTGAAGCGGCTGCCGGACCTGATGCGCTACCTGGTGGCGGTGGACCGGCGGCTGCAGCAGATGCCGACGGGCGTGCAGCGGGACACCACCCGGATGGAGAAGGTGCACGAGATGCTGGACGAGTACGCCTGGCTGCTCGAACAGCTCCCGCAGGGGCGTCCGGTGCCGTCCTCGGTCACGGACATCCGCTGGATGATCGAGGAACTGCGGGTGAGCTACTTCGCGCACGCGCTCGGCACGGCCCACCCGGTGTCGGACAAGCGGATCGTGAAGGCGATCGACGCGGTGGTGCCGCAGCCCGCGCGCTAGCCCGGCGGCCCGGGCCGGCTGCCGAGCCTGCCTGCCGGGCCCGCGCCGGCCCCGTCCGGCAGCCGGTTCGACCGCACCCCCTGACCTGCTGTACTCTTTTCCTCGCAGCCGCACTTCAAAGGCTGCGAAGGTCCTGTGGAGCAGTTGGTTAGCTCGCCACCCTGTCAAGGTGGAGGTCGCGGGTTCAAGTCCCGTCAGGATCGCCGACCAAGAAGGCCCGCACCGTTCGGTGCGGGCCTTCTTGCGTTCCCGGGAACCAGGGACCAAGGTCCCCCCAAGGGGTGACCAACGGCGCGGTGGAACGGCCTCGCGGAGGTGGAAGGCTGTTTCCAGGGCAAGGCTTTGACGGTGTGACGGGTGTCACTCAATCAGTTTTCAGAACGGCCGGACTTACACCCCTCCTACATGCCCCAGATTTAATATGTGCAATTGCACCTGGTCTACGCGGGTGAACCGGGACATAAAAAGATCGCGCCGGACCCGGCGGAGTCCAGCGCGATCGATGACGGGGGACCTGTTGGGGCAGGTCGCGCGTCGGCAGAGCTTGGGGTTGGGCGGCCCGGGTTGGGGGACCCGGCTGCGCCCGGTACTACGGGGTGTTACGGGGTGCTGCGAGTGTCGCGGGCGCCTCAGGCCTCGCTGCGCTGCTGCGGAATGCCCGCCAGCAGGGCGCGGACCTCGGCCTCGCGGTACCGGCGGTGCCCACCCAGGGTGCGGATGGACGTGAGCTTGCCGGCCTTGGCCCAGCGAGTCACCGTCTTCGGGTCCACGCGGAACATGGTGGCAACCTCGGCAGGGGTCAGCAGCGGCTCGGCATCAGGGGTGCGAGCGGTCATGAGCGGCCTCCTCGGGAGAACCGAACCATCTCGGTTCTTTCCTCTAAATTCTGCACCTTGACCCGCCTTGCCCGAAATGGCGGAAGCGGGTCGAGTCGGTTATAGGACGAACGGCTTGTCCTCGGCACTACAACTACACCATCCGTCCAGCCACGTCGGCCAAACCGATGGAATTGCCCTCGCAGGTGTTCATCAGCGGCGGAAGTCGATGGACCATGCCATAACGGACAGTCACGCCACTGTGACGATCAGTCACAGAGCGATCAGGAGTCCTCAGACCCCCCATAGAGTGCAATGTCGAGCGTTCCGCCCAGACTTGGACGGAAGGAACCCTCCCCGGACTCCTTGTCCTATTTTGGCACGAGGGTGGGCGATGGGCGCAAGGGTGCGTTTAGTGCTGTCCGTCACCCTTGAGCCAAAGGCCCGGATCGGGACCAACGTCCTGCCGCACCCGCACCAAGGGCCCCACGAGAGCACACCAAAGACCCGAACTGGTGTCCAGCAATGAAGATCATTTACATCAGATGGACATGTCCTGTCGATGATCAATTGGCGAACTGCAGGTTGTGCACGGCCTTCCACCGCTCGGCGAACCGCCCGTAGGCCGCCTGCGCGCCCTCCCCGTCGCCGTCCCGCAGCGCCTCGATCCCGGCCGCCACGTCCGCCGCCGACCGGTCCGCCGCCAGCTCCTCGGCCCCGAGCGCGTGCACCAGTCCCCCGTAGTCCAGCTCCACCAGGGCCCGCGGATGGAACTCCTCCAGCCAGCGGCCCACCTCCACCAGGCTCTCCGTCATCGGCCCTTCCGCGATCGCCCCGCGCAGCGCCTTCAGCGCCCGGGCGAGCCGCCGCCGCGCCTGCGCCATCGGCGTCCGGTAGCGCAGCACCGGCCCGGCGGCCGGGCCCTCCCCGGCGCCCCCGGCCGGCACGTACTCCCGCTCCTCGTCCGAGAACAGCGCGAACCAGGACGGCGGCACCCGCCACACCGTGCCGCGGATCCACGGCCGCGCGTCCGGGTTCCGCGCCAGCCACCGCTCGTGGTCCGCCGTCGCCTGCGCCCGCACCACCGGCGGCACCATCGCGTCCAGGACCGGCGCCGGCAGCGTGCCGCCCACCAGGTCCGCCATCGCCAGCCAGCCCCGCAGCCGGGTCCGCCACGGACACACCAGGACCACCCCGTCCACCTCCGCCACGAAGGCGTCCGCGCTCTCGTGCACCGGCACCGGGACCGGCGGCACCGGCACCAAGTCCGCGAGCGAGCGGCGCAGTTCGTCCTGCGCGTCCGGCGGATCCGGCCGGCGCGCGTACCGCGCCCAGTGCCCCCGCTCCGGCTCCGGGAACGCGGCCAGCGGCTCGTACACCCGCAGATAGGCGGCATAGGGGACAAGCACCGAGGAGGGCACCGACATGTCGCAAATCCTTCCACGCGCGTACCCCCCGCGGGGGTGATCCTCGGCACTGCGTCCCTGCTACGGCCAGGTAGGACATACCCTCGTCCCGACCTGGTCCCACCCCCACCCACAGGGGGGACCTTCCGCCGAATCCTGACTGGGAGTCACCACCGTGACCGATGTGACCGGCGTGCCCGACGTAGTGCACACCCTCTTCCACTCGGAGCAGGGCGGCCACGAGCAAGTCGTGCTGTGCCAGGACCGCACCACGGGTCTCAAGGCCGTCATCGCCCTCCACAACACCGCCCTGGGCCCCGCCCTCGGCGGCACCCGCTTCTACCCCTACGCCACCGAGGCCGAAGCCATCGCCGACGCGCTCAACCTCTCGCGCGGCATGTCGTACAAGAACGCCATGGCCGGCCTCGACCACGGCGGCGGCAAGGCCGTGATCATCGGAGACCCCGAGAAGATCAAGACCGAGGAGCTGCTCCTCGCCTACGGGCGCTTCGTCGCCTCCCTCGGCGGCCGCTACGTCACGGCCTGCGACGTCGGCACCTACGTGGCCGACATGGACGTCGTCGCCCGCACCAACCAGTGGACCACCGGCCGCTCCCCCGAGAACGGCGGCGCCGGCGACTCCTCCGTCCTGACCGCCTTCGGCGTCTTCCAGGGCATGCGCGCCTCCGCGCAGCACCTGTGGGGCGACCCGACCCTGCGCGGCCGCAAGGTCGGCGTCGCGGGCGTCGGCAAGGTCGGCCACTACCTGGTCGAGCACCTGCTCTCCGACGGTGCCGAGGTCGTCATCACCGATGTGCGCGAGGAGTCGGTGCGCCGGATCACCGACAAGTTCCCGCAGGTCACCGTGGTCGCCGACACCGACGCCCTGATCCGCGTCGAGGGCCTGGACGTCTACGCCCCGTGCGCCCTGGGCGGCGCGCTCAACGAGGAGACGGTGCCCTTCCTCACCGCGGCCATCGTCTGCGGCGCGGCCAACAACCAGCTGGCCCACCCCGGCATCGAGAAGGACCTCGTCGAGCGCGGCATCCTCTACGCGCCCGACTACGTGGTCAACGCCGGTGGCGTGATCCAGGTCGCCGACGAGCTGCACGGCTTCGACTTCGACCGCTGCAAGGCCAAGGCCACGAAGATCTTCGACACCACCCTGGAGATCTTCGCACGTGCGAAGTCCGACGGCATTCCGCCAGCCGCCGCGGCCGACCGGATCGCCGAGCAGCGCATGGCCGCGGCGCGCCGCGCCTGACCCCCGGAGCGACGACCCGCCGGCCGGCGGACGAGCGGCGAGCGATTCGCGAGACTTCGCTCACGCCGATCGGCGGGTCGAACCTCAAGAAGAGGTTAAAATCGCGATTGACCAGCGAGGACAGGGCACCTCGATGGTTCTGTACCGGGGTATGTGATGCGCGCGGCGTACCGTAGACCGACGGAAACAGGTACCGTTGAAGCCCTACGGACCGGTCTCTCTTCGAGAGTCCGTTCCGGATCATGAACGCGTGTCAAGACTCTGGGGCCAAAGAGCTCCGTCACCGAGGGGGTCGAGCCATGGGGCGCGGCCGGGCAAAGGCCAAGCAGACCAAGGTCGCCCGCCAGCTGAAGTACAGCAGCGGCGGGACTGACCTGTCGCGTCTGGCCAGCGAGCTGGGCGCATCGACTTCGAGCCAGCCGCCGAATGGCGAGCCGTTCGAGGACGACGACGAGGAAGACGACCCGTACGCGCAGTACGCGGATCTCTACAACACGGACGACGAGGACGAGGACGACGAGTCCGGTCCGGCGTCCACTCAGCGTCGCGCTTGACCTTCTGAACATGGAAACCCGGTCCGGGGCACCCGGACCGGGTTTCTGCGCTGTCCGGACCCGGCCCGCGAACCCCCCATGGGCCCCATGCGGGAGCCTTGGAGGAAAGACCGAAGGAGCACCCGTCCAGCGGGTGCTCCTTCGTCGTTTCGGTGACTTCCCGGCCGCCGCCTACTTCGCGTAGTCGCCGATCAGCTCCGCGCCCGTGGCACGCTCGCCGCGCTCGGTGATCTCACCGGCCACCCAGGCGTCCACCCCGCGGTCGGCGAGGGTGGTCAGGGCCGCGTCGACGGACTCGGCGGGGACCACGGCCATCATGCCCACGCCCATGTTCAGCGTCTTCTCCAGCTCCAGGCGCTCCACCTGACCGGCGGTGCCGACCAGGTCGAACACGGCGCCGGGGGTCCAGGTCGAGCGGTCCACGACGGCGTGCAGGCCGTCCGGGATCACCCGGGCCAGGTTGGCGGCCAGTCCGCCGCCGGTGATGTGGCTGAAGGCGTGCACCTCGGTGGTGCGGGTGAGCGCCAGGCAGTCCAGGGAGTAGATCCGGGTCGGCTCCAGGAGCTCCTCGCCGAGGGTCCGGCCGAACTCCTCGACCTGCTGGTCGAGGCTCATGCCGGCGCGGTCGAAGACCACGTGCCGGACGAGCGAGTACCCGTTGGAGTGAAGACCGGAGGACGCCATGGCGATGACGGCGTCACCCGTACGGATGCGATCGGCGCCCAGCAGCCGGTCGTACTCGACGACGCCCGTGCCGGCGCCGGCGACGTCGAAGTCGTCCGGGCCGAGCAGGCCGGGGTGCTCGGCGGTCTCGCCGCCGACCAGGGCGCAGCCGGCCAGGACACAGCCCTCGGCGATGCCCTTGACGATGGCGGCGACCCGCTCGGGGTGCACCTTGCCGACACAGATGTAGTCGGTCATGAACAGCGGCTCGGCGCCGCTGACCACGATGTCGTCCATGACCATGGCGACCAGGTCGCGGCCGATGGTGTCGTACACGCCCATCTGGCGGGCGATGTCGACCTTGGTGCCGACGCCGTCGGTCGCGGAGGCGAGCAGCGGGCGCTCGTAGCGCTTGAGGGCGGAGGCGTCGAAGTAGCCGGCGAAGCCGCCGAGGCCGCCGAGGACCTCGGGGCGCTGGGTCTTCTTCACCCACTCCTTCATCAGCTCGACGGCGCGGTCGCCCGCTTCGATGTCGACGCCCGCGCTCGCGTAGCTGGCACCGGTGGCCTGAGACATGGCTTCAGAACTTTCGTGTCGTACTGCGGGGTGCAGCGGGGTCATACGGCGGTCACGGACGGCGCAGGGCGTCGGCCGCGGCGGTCGCGGCGGGTCCCGCGGCCAGCTCGGTCTCCAGGAGCTGCTTGCCGAGCAGCTCCGGGTCGGGGAGCTCCATCGGGTACTCGCCGTCGAAGCAGGCCCGGCAGAGGTTGGGCTTGGCGATGGTGGTCGCCTCGATCATCCCGTCGAGCGAGATGTACGAGAGCGAGTCCGCGCCGAGCGACGTGCCGATCTCCTCGACGGACATGCCGTTGGCGATCAGCTCCGCGCGGGTGGCGAAGTCGATGCCGAAGAAGCAGGGCCACTTGACCGGCGGGGAGGAGATCCGGATGTGGACCTCGGCGGCGCCGGCCTCGCGGAGCATCCGGACCAGCGCGCGCTGGGTGTTGCCGCGGACGATCGAGTCGTCGACGACCACCAGGCGCTTGCCCTTGATGACTTCCTTGAGGGGGTTCAGCTTCAGCCGGATGCCCAGCTGGCGGATGGTCTGCGAGGGCTGGATGAAGGTCCGGCCGACGTAGGCGTTCTTGACCAGGCCGGCGCCGAACGGGATGCCGGAGGCCTCCGCGTAGCCGATGGCGGCCGGGGTGCCGGACTCGGGGGTGGCTATCACCAGGTCGGCCTCGACGGGCGCTTCCTTGGCGAGCCTGCGGCCCATCTCGACCCGGGAGAGGTACACGTTCCGGCCGGCGATGTCGGTGTCCGGGCGCGCCAGGTAGACGTACTCGAAGACACAGCCCTTGGGCTTCGCTTCCGCGAATCGCGAGGTGCGGATGCCGTTCTCGTCGATCGCGATGAGCTCGCCCGGCTCGACCTCGCGGACGAAGGTCGCGCCGCAGATGTCGAGGGCGGCGGTCTCCGAGGCGACGACCCAGCCGCGCTCCAGCCGACCGAGCACCAGCGGGCGGATGCCCTGCGGGTCACGGGCGGCGTAGAGGGTGTGCTCGTCCATGAAGACGAGGGAGAAGGCGCCCCGGACCTCGGGGAGGACCTTCGTGGCCGCCTGCTCGATGGTGAGCGGCGTGCCGTCCTCGGCGACCTGGCCCGCGAGCAGCGCGGTCACCAGGTCGGTGTCGTTGGTGGCGGCGACCTGGGTGGCGCGGCCCTCCTTCTTGGGGAGGTCGGCGACCATCTCGGCGAGCTGCGCCGTGTTCACCAGGTTTCCGTTGTGGCCGAGCGCGATCGAGCCGTGGGCGGTCGCCCGGAAGGTCGGCTGCGCGTTCTCCCACACGGAGGCTCCGGTGGTCGAGTAGCGGGCGTGACCGACCGCGATATGACCCTGGAGGGAACCGAGAGAAGTCTCGTCGAAGACCTGGGAGACAAGTCCCATGTCCTTGAAGACGAGGATCTGGGAGCCGTTGCTGACCGCGATTCCCGCGGATTCCTGACCCCGATGCTGGAGGGCGTAGAGCCCGAAATACGAGAGCTTTGCGACCTCTTCACCCGGAGCCCAGACACCGAAGACGCCACAAGCGTCCTGGGGGCCTTTCTCACCGGGGAGCAGATCGTGATTGAGTCGACCGTCTCCGCGTGGCACGAAACCGAGTGTAGACGGGATCGACCACTGGTCCGAATTGGCGAACGGGCCGGATCGGGCCCTCCGGACGCCGTCGATCTTCTCGTAGCTTTTGACGAACTGATCCTTCGGTCTTTGTTGGAGCCCACAAAGCAAGGGGCCCAAGGGTTACCGGCCGGTCACCTTGATTCCACCCGACCCGAGCGGACGCTCGTACGCCACGGGCCGGACGGTCGGGATGTGACGGAGTCCACGGTGCGGGACGGTCGTTGACACCGCCTCCCGGGCTCCGCCAGGCTCGTGATCATGCAGCCCGTCAGCGACCCCGACCTCTCGGTCACCCTCGTCGCGCGCCGGCACGTGGACCTGGCCCGTGTCGCGAGCGCGATCTGTCGCCGCGCCTGAGCTCCCGACCTTCTGTCCTCAGGCAGTCCTGCATTCCTCCAGGAGACCCGCATGTCCAGGTCCATATCCCGCCGTGCCCTCGGCGGGGCCGCCGTCGGCACCGCCGCCGCGGCCGCCCTCGGCACCACCACCCCGGCCCTCGCCCAGGAACGCCCGTTCCGCGCCGCCCCCGGACGGCACTCCCCCCGCCCGAACGTCCTCTTCATCCTCGGCGACGACCTCGGCTGGGCCGACCTCTCCTCCTACGGCTCGCCGCACATCCGCACCCCGCACCTGGACCGGCTCGCCCGCCAGGGCGTCCGCTTCACCGACGCCTACTCCGGCTCCGCGACCTGCTCCCCCACCCGCTTCAGCCTCTACACCGGACGGTTCCCGGGCCGCACGAAGGGCGGCCTCGCCGAACCCATCGCGGACAGGTCCGTCGGCCTGGAGCCCACCCACCCCACGCTCGCCTCCCTGCTCCGCGACGCCGGCTACACCACCGCGCTCATCGGCAAGTGGCACTGCGGCTACCTGCCCGACTACTCCCCCACCCGCTCCGGCTGGGACGAGTTCTTCGGCAATTTCGGCGGCGCCCTGGAGTACTACTCCAAGCTCGGCCTGGGCGGCGAGTACGACCTCTACGAGGGCGACGCCGCGTACAAGGACCTGCGCTACTACACCCGCATCCTCACCGAGCGGGCGAGCGAGTACGTGACCCGCGACCACGACCGGCCCTTCCTCCTCAACCTCAACTTCACCACCCCGCACTGGCCGTGGATCGCCGACGGCGACGAGGCGGAGAGCGCCGAGATCGTCCGCCGGATCAAGGCCGGCGACCGCTCCGCGCTCTGGCACCAGGACGGCGGCTCGATCGAGAAGTACAAGGAGATGGTCGAGGACCTGGACCGCTCTGTCGGCCGGGTCCTCGCCGCGCTCAGGCGCGCCGGGCGCGAGCGCGACACCCTCGTCTTCTTCGGCAGCGACAACGGCGGCGAGCGCTTCTCCCACAACTGGCCGCTCGCCGGCAACAAGGGCTCCCTCCTGGAGGGCGGCATCCGCGTGCCCTCGATCCTGCGCTGGCCCGCCCGGATCGACGGCGGCCAGGTCAGCGACCTGCCCGTGTACTCGCCCGACTGGACCGCCACCCTCCTCGACCTCGCCGGCGCCCGCCCCCACCCCGCCTACCCCCTCGACGGCACCAGCCTCGCCCCGTACCTGCTGCGCGGCGAGGAGCCCGGCGAGCGCGACCTGTTCTGGCGGGTGCGCGGGGAGCGCGCGCTGCGCCGCGGCGACTGGAAGTACTACCGGGGCAAGAGCGGGCGCGACCAGCTCTTCCACCTCTCCGCCGACGTCCGCGAGCAGGCCGACCGCGCCCCGTACGAGAAGGAGCGGCTGGCCGAGCTGCGGGCCGCCTGGGAGCGAACGGACGCCGGGCTCCTGCCGTACGGAAGCTAGCCGGCCGCCTTCGCCGTGAAGCCCTGGCCGTCCGCGTCGGTGACGGTCAGGGTGCGGTGGTCGAGTCGGTACGTGAGCGGGCCGTCGAGCCGCTCGTACAGCGCGGTCTCCAGGTCCATCTGCGGGACCGTGCAGATCATCCGGGTGGTCGCGATCGCGCCCAGGGTGATCGTCCGGCCGCTGATCCTCGCGGGCGCGGTGACCCGGTTGCAGCCCAGGCTGCCGGAGAGCCGCCCGTCCTTGCCGAAGGTCAGCCTCGCCCGGCCCTCGGAGCCGGCCGGCAGCGAGGTCGCGGTGCCCTCCGCACCCCCGTCGAGCAGCCCGTCGACCGTCCAGGCCGTGCCCACGAGCGGCGCGTCCGCCTCGGCGGTCAGCTCGACCGCGCGCCGCCCGTCGGCCGAGGCCAGGACCAGCGACGTCCCCGACTGCCTGCCCCTGAGCTCGCCGCTGAAGGCCTTGAGCAGCGCCGTCTCGAACCGCAGCCGGTCCGCGTCGCAGCCCATCTCCGTGACCTCCTCCTGCCTCACGGTGAGCGTGTCGCCGTGGACGGTCACCGAGGCCCCGAAGTGGTTGCAGCCGCTGTTGCCGCGGGCCCGCCCGTTCGCATCGAACGCCACCGCGGCACCGGACGGCGCCACCGAGCGGACCCCGTCCGCGGTGGCCGCCGCGATCGTCCACGACGTGCCGGCCACGGGCAGATCGGGCGAGCCCGCGCCCGCCCCCGGGCCGCCGCCCGTGCCCGTACCGCAGGCGGAGAGAAGGAGGAGCGCGAGGGCGGTTCCGGCGAGGACACGGGGCTTCTTCATGCCGGTGGGACGGACCCCACGGCGCTACGGTTCCGGGCCGGGGCACGGTCGGCCGGGCCGCCCCTGTGCGGCGCCGCTCAGCCCATCAGCGGCAGCAGCCCGCCCAGGTCGGCGCGCTCCCCGCTCGCGCGGATCCGGGCCGCGTCCAGCTCCGTCGCCCACGCGGCCCGCCCGGTCGCGAGCCGCACCCAGGTCAGCGGGTCCGTCTCGACCACGTTCGGCGGGGTGCCCCGGGTGTGCCGGGGGCCCTCGACGCACTGCACCACCGCGAACGGCGGCACCCGCACCTCCACCGCGCCCCCGGGCGCCTTCGCCGCCAGGGCGTCCGCGAGCAGCCGGGTGCAGGCGGCGAGCGCCTGCCGGTCGAGGGGGACGTCCGGGACGTCCGGGCCGGTCGCCGCATTGAGGTCGTCGGTGTGCACGACGAGTTCGACGGTCCGCGTGACCAGGAAGTCACCGAGCCGCATCGCGCCGAACCGGGTCGGCACCAGCCGCTCGTCGGCCGCGCCCGCGAGCCGCTCCTCGAAGAGCGCCCGCGTCCGCTCGTACGCCCCCGCAAGGTCCTCGTCCGCGGCCAGCGCCCGGGTGTCCGCGTCGATGCCGGCGGCGCCGGACGCGGTGGCGAGTGGCCAGTCCAGGAGCGCCAGTTCGTGCCGGGCGGGCTCGGGCTCGGACAGCTTCCGGGCGAGCGAGCCGAGCGCCATCGTCAGGTGCGCGACCAGCTCCCGCACGGTCCAGTCGCCGAGCCGCGTCGGCCGCGCCAGGACCTCGGGCGGCAACGCGGCCACTCCCTCCCGTACGTGCCCGGCCTGGGCGAGCACGGCGGCGCGGATCTTGGCGGAGTCGTACGTGCGGGAGCGCTTCTTGGCGGGTGGCATGGGCCGAGGCTAACGCCGAGACTGGAGGGGACGGGAGCCACTCGCAGCGAAAGCAGGCGACGGGACCATGACCCATCACGAACACCCCGATGCCGCGTTGGTGCGGCGGGGTTACGAAGCGTTCAGCAAGGGTGACATGGCGACGCTGAGGGAACTGATGACCAGCGACTGCACCCACCACTCGCCCGGCAACAGCGTGATGTCCGGCCACTTCAAGGGCATCGACAACGTCTTCGACCACTACGGGCAACTCATGGAGCGCACCAACGGCACCTTCCGGATCGAGGTGAAGGGCGTCTACCCGGACGGCCGCGGTCACGTCATCTCGGTGCACAAGTGGCACGCCGACGGCAGCGACCGGGGCATCGAGATGGAGGGCGGCCTCTTCTTCACCCTCGTCGGCGGCAAGGTCTCCGACATCGACGAGTGCGTGGCCGACATCGAGGAGTCGGACGCCTTCTGGGGCACCGGCTGACCACGGACGCCTGAAACGCGGACGGCCCCCGCCCGGAAAGGGCGGGGGCCGTCCCGCGTACTCGTCACGCGTACTCGTCACGCGGACGAGGGACCTCAGGCCAGCAGGCCCGGGATCGTCGCCTCGTGCGCGGCGCGCAGCTCCTCCAGGGAGACGCTGAACTCGCCCTGCACGTCCACCGCGTCGCCGTCGACGACACCGATGCGGGTCGCCGGCAGACCCCGCGCACCGCACATGTCGGTGAAGCGGAGCTCCTCGCTGCGCGGGACGGCCACGACCGCGCGGCCGGCCGACTCGCTGAAGAGGAAGGTGAAGGCGTCCAGGCCCTCGGGCACGACCAGGCGCGCGCCGTTGCCGCCGCGCAGGCAGGACTCGACGACCGCCTGGACCAGTCCGCCGTCGGACAGGTCGTGGGCCGCGTCGATCATGCCGTCGCGGGAGGCCGAGATCAGGATCTCGCCGAGCAGCTTCTCCCGGTCGAGGTCCACGGCCGGCGGCAGGCCGCCCAGGTGCTGGTGGATCACCTCGGACCAGGCCGAGCCGCCGAACTCCTCCTTGGTGTCGCCGAGCAGGTAGAGGAGCTGGCCCTCTTCCGCGAAGGCGATCGGGGTGCGGCGGTTGACGTCGTCGATCACACCGAGGACGGCCACGACGGGCGTCGGGTGGATGGCCACGTCACCGGTCTGGTTGTAGAGGGAGACGTTGCCGCCCGTCACCGGGGTGCCGAGCTGGAGGCAGCCGTCCGCGAGACCGCGGGTGGCCTCGGCGAACTGCCACATGACGGCCGGGTCCTCGGGCGAACCGAAGTTCAGGCAGTCGGAGATCGCCAGCGGCTTGGCGCCGGAGGCGGCGACGTTGCGGTACGCCTCCGCGAGCGCGAGCTGCGCACCGGTGTACGGGTCGAGCTTGGCGTACCGGCCGTTGCCGTCGGTCGCCATGGCCACGCCGAGGTTGGTCTCCTCGTCGATGCGGACCATGCCGGCGTCCTCGGGCTGGGCGAGCACGGTGTTGCCCTGCACGAAGCGGTCGTACTGGTCGGTGATCCAGGACTTGGAGGCCTGGTTCGGGGAGCCGACCAGCTTGAGGACCTGCTCCTTCAGCTCGGCGCCGTTCTGCGGGCGGGCGAGCTTGCCGGCGTCGTCGGCCTGGAGCGCGTCCTGCCACTCCGGGCGGGCGTAGGGGCGGTGGTAGACCGGGCCCTCGTGGGCGACGGTGCGCGGCGGCACGTCGACGATCTGCTCGCCGTGCCAGAAGATCTCCAGGCGCTCGCCGTCCGTCACCTCACCGATGACGACCGCGATGACGTCCCACTTCTCGCAGATCTCCAGGAAGCGCTCGACGTGCTGCGGCTCGACGATCGCGCACATGCGCTCCTGCGACTCGCTCATGAGGATCTCCTCGGGCGAGAGCGTCGCGTCGCGCAGGTGCACCTTGTCGAGGTCGACCCGCATGCCGCCGGTGCCGGCGGAGGCCAGCTCGGAGGTGGCGCAGGACAGACCGGCGCCGCCGAGGTCCTGGATGCCGGCGACCAGCTTCTCCTTGAAGATCTCCAGGGTGCACTCGATGAGGAGCTTCTCCTGGAAGGGGTCGCCGACCTGGACCGCCGGGCGCTTGGCCGGCTTGGTGTCGTCGAAGGTCTCCGAGGCGAGGACCGAGACGCCGCCGATGCCGTCGCCGCCGGTGCGGGCGCCGTAGAGGATGACCTGGTTGCCGGGGCCGGAGGCCTTGGCGAGGTGGATGTCCTCGTGCTTCATGACGCCGATGCAGCCGGCGTTGACCAGCGGGTTGCCCTGGTAGCAGGAGTCGAAGACGACCTCGCCGCCGATGTTGGGCAGGCCCAGGCAGTTGCCGTAGCCGCCGATGCCGGCGACGACACCGGGCAGCACGCGCTTGGTGTCGGGGTGGTCGGCGGCGCCGAAGCGCAGCGGGTCGACCACGGCGACCGGGCGGGCACCCATGGCGAGGATGTCGCGGACGATGCCGCCGACGCCGGTGGCCGCGCCCTGGTAGGGCTCGATGTACGAGGGGTGGTTGTGCGACTCGACCTTGAAGGTGACCGCGTACCCCTGGCCGACGTCGACGACGCCCGCGTTCTCGCCGATGCCGACGAGCATGGCGTCGTTCTGCGGGGCCTTCTCGCCGAACTGCTTCAGGTGGACCTTGCTGCTCTTGTAGGAGCAGTGCTCGGACCACATGACGGAGTACATCGCGAGCTCGGCGCCGGTGGGACGGCGGCCGAGGATCTCGCGGATGCGCGCGTACTCGTCCTCCTTGAGGCCGAGTTCCTTCCAGGGCTGCTCGACGTCGGGCGTCTCGGTGGCGTGCTTGACGGTGTCGAGGCTCATCAGGCGTTGACCAGCTTCTTGAGGATCGAGGTGAAGAAACCGAGGCCGTCGGTCTTGCCGGTGCCGATCAGCGGCTCGACGGCGTGCTCGGGGTGCGGCATGAGTCCGACCACGTTGCCGGCGGCGTTGGTGATGCCGGCGATGTCGCGGAGCGAGCCGTTGGGGTTCACGTCCAGGTAGCGGAAGGCCACCCGCCCCTCGGCCTCCAGCTCGTCGAGCGTGCGCTCGTCGGCGACGTAACGGCCGTCCATGTTCTTGAGCGGGACCTCGATCTCCTGGCCCTCGGTGTAGTCCGAGGTCCAGGCGGTCTCCGCGTTCTCCACCCGCAGCTTCTGGTCGCGGCAGATGAAGTGCAGGTGGTTGTTGCGCAGCATGGCGCCCGGCAGCAGGTGGGCCTCGGTGAGGATCTGGAAGCCGTTGCAGATGCCGAGGACGGGCATGCCCGCCTTCGCCTGCTCGATGATCGTCTCCATCACCGGCGAGAAGCGGGAGATGGCTCCGGCCCGCAGGTAGTCGCCGTAGGAGAAGCCGCCCGCGAGGACCACCGCGTCGACCTGCTTGAGGTCCTTGTCGCGGTGCCACAGCGAGACGGGCTCGGCGCCCGCGAGGCGGGCGGCGCGCAGCGCGTCCCGGTCGTCCAGCGTTCCGGGGAACGTGACGACGCCGATGCGTGCGGTCACGACTCCACCTTCACGGTGAAGTCTTCGATCACGGTGTTGGCAAGGAAGGTTTCGGCCATCTCATGGATGCGGGCGAGGGCGGCGTCGTCGACCGGTCCCTCCACCTCCAGCTCGAAGCGCTTCCCCTGGCGGACGTCGGCGATTCCGTCGAATCCGAGGCGGGGCAGTGCACGCTGCACCGCCTGTCCCTGCGGGTCGAGGATCTCCGGCTTGAGCATGACGTCGACTACGACGCGTGCCACTGGCACTCCCGGTGGTGTGTTGCGTGGGCGGTTCCCTCAGCGTACCTGCCTCCAAATTCTACGCGGGTAGAAGTCTGAAGGATCCTACAAAGCACGGTGAAACACCGCGGTGGTGAATTCGGTCGGAATACTGGTCGCCGCCACCCGCCGACCGTGACACGCGGAAACAATTGCGTGGGCTTCCCCCTGCGACACCTCGCGCTGTACAAAGGAATGCAGAGGAACGCAATTTCGTCCCCGGATGGCCATCGTTTCGGCATCGCAGCACGTCAGGGCGGTGCCAACCCCTCAGACGACAGGGCGATCCGCAGGAAAGGACCGATATCCGTGGCGCAGCGCGTAGTGGTCACTCTCTTCGACGACATCGACGGCGGAGAAGCGGCGGAAACGGTCACGTTCGGCCTCGACGGGAAGATGTACGAGATCGACCTGAATCCCGCCAATGCAAAGAAACTGCGCAAGGCCCTGGCCCCCTACCTGGCCGCCGGCCGCACCGTTCGTGCCGCAGCTCACACGCAGAAGGGCGGGCAGGGCGGGCCGGGCGCGAAGAACGGCCCCACGAGTTTCACGCACACCGCGCTCGCCCCCGACCCGGCGGCGGTCCGCGCCTGGGCCCAGTCCAACAAGCTGGAGGTGCCGGCCCGGGGCCGGATCCCGAAGCGCGTGTACGAGGCCTTCCAGGCCGCGAGCTGAGGGCCGCGCGTGACGGCCGGGCTGTCCGGGCCGGGGGCGCCTCGGGGGGTCGGCCGGCGAAGCGGAACCCCGGATTTGCATTGCACCCCCCATGATCCGCTAGAGTCTGGATCACGCCGAGGGGCGAGGCCGAAAGGCCGAGTCCCCCAGCAGAGCGTGCGGGTGTAGTTCAGTAGTAGAACAGCCCTCTTCCAGAGGGAAGCCGCAGTGTGCGATCCCTGTCACCCGCTCTCTGCACCACGGTTACCAAGCACTCCGGTGCATCAGGTAGAGTGGTGCACGCACCGCCCGGTGAAAGCCGGTCGGAGGCATGCGGACGTGGCTCAGTTGGTAGAGCATCACCTTGCCAAGGTGAGGGTCGCGAGTTCGAATCTCGTCGTCCGCTCAGGGAGCGAAGGCCCCGGTTCTCAGGAACCGGGGCCTTCGTCGTGTTCCCGTCCTCGCGCTCCCGCCCGTCCCCCGTCCTCATGACATTTGTCAGTCGGGGCGATGACAGCGCGCACTGCCGACGGGCCGGAACCGGCCCGAGCCTGGTCCCATGACGAACGCGATCGAGGCGGACGGCCTCCACCGGACCTACTCCGGCGGCTTCGAGGCCGTCAGCGGCATCTCCTTCAGCGTGCCGCGCGGCGAGGTCTTCGCCCTGCTCGGCACCAACGGCGCGGGCAAGACCTCCACCGTCGAACTCCTCGAAGGACTCGCCCCGCCCACCCGCGGCACCGTCCGGGTCCTCGGCCACGACCCGTACCGCGAACGCGCCGCCGTCCGCCCCCGCATCGGGATGATGCTCCAGGAGGGCGGCTTCCCCTCCGACCTCACCGCCGCCGAGACCGCGCGGATGTGGGCCGGCTGCACCACCGGCGCCCGCCCGGTCGCCGAGGCCCTGGAGACCGTCGGCCTCGCCCACCGCGCGACCGTCCGGGTCAAGCAGCTCTCCGGCGGCGAGCGGCGCCGGCTCGACCTCGCGCTCGCCCTGCTCGGCCGGCCCGAGGTGCTGTTCCTCGACGAACCCACCACCGGCCTGGACGCCGAGGGCCGCCGCGACACCTGGGAGCTGGTGCGCCGGCTGCGCGACGGCGGCACCACCGTCCTCCTCACCACCCACTACCTGGAGGAGGCCGAGGGACTCGCCGACCGGCTGGCGATCATGCACCGCGGCCGGATCGTCACCGCCGGCACCCCCGCCGAGGTCACCGCCGCCCGCCCCGCCCGGATCCGCTTCCGGCTCCCCGAGGGCGTTCCCGCCGGCCGTCTGCCGCTCCCCCTGAAGGCCGCCGCCGACGGCCCGCGCGTCGAGATCCGTACGTACGAGCTCCAGAACGCGCTCCGCACCCTCCTCGACTGGGCCGCCACCGAGGACGTACGGCTCGACGCGCTCGACGCGCGCTCGGCCTCCCTCGAAGAGGCCTTCCTGGAGATCGCCTCCCACGCCGAGTCCGGCTCAGGCTCCGGCTCCGGCTCCGGCTCCGGCTCCGGCTCCGGCTCCGAGACCACCGCACACCTGGAAGAGGTCCGATGAACACCGCCGCCGTCACCCGGCTCACCGCCCTCGGCCGTGCCGAACTCACCCTCCTCGGGCGCAACCGCAACACCCTCTTCGTCGCGCTGCTCATGCCGGTGCTGATGATCTTCCTGCTGCGCTCCACGCTCACCGGACTGGGCGGACCCGGCGCAGGCGCGGACGGCACCGAGCGCGTGCCCATGGGCGTCGCCGCCGCCACCCTCGTCGGCGGCACCGGCATGATCCTCATGCTCGTCACGTACATGAGCCTGGTCTCCACCTACGTCGCCCGCCGCGAGGAACTCGTCCTCAAGCGGCTGCGCACCGGCGAGGCCCGCGACGCCGAGATCCTGGCCGGCGGCGCCCTGCCCGCCGTCGTCATCGCCCTCGCCCAGTGCGCCCTGCTCAGCGTGCTCGGCCCCGCCGTCCTCGACGCCGACGCCCCCGGCCGCCCCGACCTGCTCGTCCTCGGGGTGCTCGGCGCCGTACCGCTGCTCGCCGCGCTCGCCGCCCTCACCAGCGTGATCACCCGCACCGTCGAGAGCGCCGGTCTGACCACCCTCCCCTTCTTCCTCCTCTCCTCCATGGGCTCGGGCCTGATGCTGCCGGCCGAGTCGCTGCCCGACCCGGTCGCCGCCGTCTGCTCGCTGCTGCCGCTCAGCGGCCCCATGGAGCTCGTGCGGGCCGGCTGGCTCGGCGGCGGAGACGCGAAGGACCTGCTCGGCGCCGCCCTGACCACGGTGGCCTGGATCGTGATCAGCGTGTTTGCTGTGCGGAAGTGGTTCCGCTGGGAACCGCGCCGGTAGGGGACCGCGCTGACGGCGGACCGGAAGAGACACGGGGACGAACAGGGGGCGGGAGCGGTGTCGAGGCTGACCGGATGGTGGAGCGGGCGCAGCAGCGCGGCCAAGGTCGAGCTGTACACACGGTGGACCTTCCACCTCTTCGCGCCGCTGGAGGTCGCCGCACTCGCCGGCATGCCGCTCGGCCGCGCCCCGGACAGCCCGCTCGACGCGGCGGGCGCGGCGGCCCTCGTCCTGCTGACCTGCGCGCACGCCGTGCTGAGCGCCGTGGTCGCCTCCCGGGCCCTGGACCGGGTCCTCGACCGGCGCGAGCGCCCGACCCGGCTCACCGGCGCGCTGATCGCGCTGACCTGCGGCGGCACCCTCGGGGCCTTCGCGCTGCTGCGGACCGGCCTCGTCCACGACGCCGCGATCGTCGCCGGCGTCTGCGTCGGCCTCGTCTGCTTCACCCTCGGCACACTGGCGCTGTGCCTGACCACCGTGCGGCACATCCTGTACGCGGTCCCCGCGACCGCCCTCGCCTTCGGCGCCCTGGGCGCGGCCGGCGGCATCGGCCTCGCCCCGGCGGTCGGGCTCGTCGTCGCGGTGCTGCTCGGCGGCACCGGACTCGCCGCCGCCTGCGGCTTCTCCGGCTGGCTGCTGCGGATCGTCTGGGAGCTGGAGCGGTCCCGCGAGCTGAAGGCCCGGCTGGCCGTCGCCGAGGAGCGGCTGCGCTTCGGGCGCGACCTGCACGACGTCATGGGCCGCAACCTCTCCGTCATCGCGCTCAAGAGCGAGCTGGCCGTGCAGCTCTCCCGGCGCGGCAGGCCGGAGGCGGCCGCGGACCAGATGACCGAGGTGCAGCGGATCTCCCGCGAGTCGCAGCGCGAGCTGCGCGAGGTGGTGCGCGGCTACCGCGAGGCCGACCTGCGCACGGAGCTGGAGGGCGCCCGGGGCGTCCTGGCGGCCGCCGGCATCGCCTGCACGGTGGACGCCGACGGCGTGGCCGCCACGGAGCACGAGCTCTCGGCCGACGTCAGGTCCGCGCTGGGCTGGGTGGTCCGCGAGGCCACCACCAACGTGCTGCGGCACGGCGACGCCCGGCAGTGCGCGATCCGCCTGCGGACCGCGCGGGACGGGGAGGCGGACGGGCAAGCGGGTGGGGAAGCAGGTGGGGAGGCGGCCGGGTCGGTGGTGCTGATCGTGGAGAACGACGGCGTGGAGGCCGCGGCCGCCGCTGTCCCGGGGGCGGGCTCCGGGCTCGCCGGGCTGCGCGAACGGCTCGGCGCGGTGGACGGCACCCTGGACGCCGGCCCGGTGGCCCCGCACTCCTTCCGCGTCACCGCCCGGGTGCCGCTGCCCGCGCCCCGTACCCGCGGAGGACGAGAGACCGAAGACCCGAACGGACACGAAGAGGACCAGGAAAGGGAAGGGGTGACGGTCACGTGACCGAGCCTGTGAACGAGCCCGGGACCGGCACCGTCCGTGTCCTGCTCGCCGACGACGAGCACCTGATCCGCGGCGCGCTCGCCGCGCTGCTCGCCCTGGAGGACGACCTCGTGGTCGTCGCCGAGGCGGCCTCCGGACCCGAGGCGCTCGCGATGGCCCGCGCCCACCGGCCCGACGTCGCGGTGCTCGACCTGCAGATGCCGGGCGCCGACGGTGTGAGGGTCGCCACATCGATCCGGGACGAACTCCCCGACTGCCGCACCATGATCGTGACCTCCCACGGGCGCCCCGGGCACCTCAAGCGGGCCCTCGCCGCCGGCGTCCGCGGCTTCGTCCCGAAGACGGTCAGCGCCCAGCGGCTCGCCGAGCTGATCCGTACCGTGCACGCCGGAAACCGTTACGTGGACCCGGAGTTGGCGGCCGACGCGATCGCCGCCGGCGACTCCCCGCTCACCGCGCGGGAGGCCGAGGTGCTCGAACTCGCCGCCGACGGGGCACCGGTGACGGAGATCGCCGAGCGGGCCGCGCTCTCCCCCGGAACCGTGCGGAACTACCTCTCCTCCGCCGCCGCGAAGCTCGGTGCGGAGAACCGGCACACCGCCGTGCGTCTCGCGCGCGCGAAAGGTTGGGTATAGTTAGCAGCGCGCTACGGCGCAGGCGGACGTGGCTCAGTTGGTAGAGCATCACCTTGCCAAGGTGAGGGTCGCGAGTTCGAATCTCGTCGTCCGCTCCATGAAGAAGACCCCCGGTCGATCGACCGGGGGTCTTCTCGTTCTCCAGAACCGGGAGCCGGGGCACGGGTCCGGACCGGGGCCCTGCGGACCCCGGTCCGTCCCGAGGCTACGACCAGGGCTGGCCGGTGAGGAGCTCGTACGCCTCGGTGTACTTGGCGCGGGTCTTCTCGACGACCTCGGCGGGCAGCGCCGGCGGCGGCTGCTCGCTCGCGCGGTCCCAGCCGGAGGCCGGCGAGGTCAGCCAGTTGCGCACGATCTGCTTGTCGTACGAGGGCTGGGCGCGGCCCGGCTCCCACTCGGCGGCCGGCCAGAAGCGCGAGGAGTCCGGCGTCAGCACCTCGTCGGCGAGGACGAGGGTCTCGCCGTCGAAGCCGAACTCGAACTTCGTGTCGGCCAGGATGATCCCGCGCTCGCGGGCGATGTCCCGGGCCCGGGAGTAGACGGCGAGGGTCGTCTGGCGCAGCAGCGCGGCGGTCTCGGCGCCGACCTGGCGGGCGACCTCCTCGTACGACACGTTCTCGTCGTGGTCGCCGACGGCGGCCTTGGTCGCCGGGGTGAAGATCGGCGCGGGCAGCTCGGAGCCGTCGGTCAGGCCCTCGGGCAGCGCGAGGCCGCAGACCGTGCGGGACTCGTTGTACTCCAGCAGGCCGGAGCCGGTGAGGTAGCCGCGGGCGACGGCCTCGACCGGGACCATGTCCAGCGCCTTGCAGATGAGGGTGCGGCCCTCCCAGTCGGCGGGGGCGCCGGCCGGCAGCTCGGTCGACAGGACGTGGTTCGGGACCAGGTCGGCGAGCTTGTCGAACCACCACAGCGACAGCTTGGTCAGCACGCGGCCCTTGTCCGGGATCTCGGTGGGCAGCACCCAGTCGTACGCGGACATGCGGTCGCTCGCCACCATGACGAGGTTCCCGGCCTCGTCGCGGTAGAGGTCGCGGACCTTGCCCGTGTGGAGATGGGTGAGGCCCGGGACCTGGACGGGCTCGGGCTTTTCTACGAATCCGGACACGGTTCCTCCGCGTAGGTTGATCCAGGAGCGCTTCCGATTCTCTCGCACCTCGGAGCGCCCCCGGTCGGCGGGCGGTGTGAGCCCGCGCTCAGTCCCGCCGAAGCCCCGGCTCCGTACGGATTCAGTCCCGCTTGCAGATCCGGTCGAGGAGGTTCGCGGTGGCCCGCTGGACCCGGGCGTCCACGTGGCCCGGCCGGTCGAGCGCCGGCGACCAGGCGAAGGTGCCCGAGGCGAAGACCCAGGCGCCCGACGGGGCCCGGTAGAGGCTCGTCTCCTGGTGCCGCAGGGCGCCCTCGCCGTCCCGGTAGGGCGAGTGGGCGAGCAGGATGCGGCCCTGGTGCTCGGGCAGCGCGGTGCGCGGGAAGTAGCGGTCGGCCTCGCCCGCGACCAGGCCCGGGAGCTCGTCGCCCTCGCCCGCGCCCGTGGCCTCCCAGAGCCAGTGCCCGGCGTTCCGTACGACCATCGGGTGCGGTTCGGGCACCCGGCCCGCGTACTGGATGCCGAGCAGCTGCTGCTCCGCCCGGTCCACCTCCCGCCACAGCGCGGGGCGTCCGGGCCCGCGACGCTTGCGGCAGGTGAGCAGCCGGTCGGGCGCGCCGGACGGCGACGGCGCCAGCTCGACCTGCCAGTACATGGTGTTGGCGGACAGGAAGACCAGGGACGTGCCCTGGTCGCGGGCCAGCTCGACGGTGCGGCGCATCGGCACCGACCAGTACTCGTCGTGGCCCGGGAAGACCAGGCCCCGGTAGCGGCTCGGGTCCACCCGGCCCGCGTGCAGGTCTCGGGTCTCCGCGTACGCCAGGTCGTAGCCGTAGCGCTCGGCCCAGCGGATGAAGTCGTACGCATGCCCCACGTGCAGCGGCAGGCCCGCGCCCGCGTACGGGCGGTCGAAGGAGACGGTGACCGCCGCCTCCTCCTCGCCCAGCAGCCGGCCCTCCTCGTCCCAGGCGTGGTAGAGGCTGGCGCCGGTCCGGCCGTCCTCCGGGTAGAGGTTGTACGCCTGCCAGGTCACGTCCGGCAGCACCAGGAGCAGGTCGGCCGGGTGCCCGTCGCGGACGGTGAAGGGGATGTGGGAGCGGTAGCCGCCGACGGTGGTGAGCACGGCGACGTAGGCGCCGATCGACCAGTACGAGGGGATCTGCAGCCGCCAGGACTGCCACCAGTGGTGGCAGGAGACGGTCCGGTCGGCGGTCAGCGGGGCGGGCTGGACGATGCCGGAGAGCCGCGGGCTCGTGGTGATCTTGGCGGCGCCGTCTCCGCCGTAGTGCCCGATCCGGTAGATGTCGACCGAGAACTGCTGCGGCGGGTCCACGGTGATGTGGAAGTCGAGCGCCTCGCCCGGCGCCACCGCGCCGTTGGACACGAAGCCCTTGATCTGGCCGTGCACGTCGTCCGCCGTGCGCGGGCCGCCGCCACCGCCCCTGGCCAGGGTCTCGTCCGCGTACCACGGCACCATCTGGCCGGTGTCGTCGAAGTAGTTCTCGGAACCGCGCAGCCAGGGCAGCGGCCCCTGGCCGAAGGGGTCCGACACGGCGTGCGCGAGCGCGCCCGACTCCCACCGCCTGATCTGCTCCGCCCCCATGACGCGCCCCTCCCTCGACTCTCCCGGTCGTCCGGTCCGTGCCTCGGTGTCTGCCTGTGCGTGTGGCTGTATCTGTGCCTGTGCGTGTGCCTGTCGAAGATGCCTCTGTCAGTGCCGGTCTCCAGCACATCACATAACGCACGCACTCCGTCACCCTTCGTCGTGAATTGACGAGAGTGGAAGACAGCCCTCCGGGGCGGCGGGGCACATGGGGGCGCGAGGGCGCGAGGGCGGGGGTGCCCGGGCCCGTCACGGCCGGATCAGAGCAGCCGGACCGGCTTCTCCGGGCGCACCCCGGTGCGGTGCAGCCACGCCCGCAGCGGCTCCGGGTCCCCGTCCTCGACCAGGCACAGCACCGCCGGGACCAGGTCCGTGCTCCGCTCGCCGCGCACCAGCAGCGCCGGTCCGTCCAGCCAGTCCAGGCCGGGCGCCGCGTCCGCGGTGTCCACGGCGGCGCAGCAGACCAGCGCGGCCACGTGGTCGGCGAGCAGGTCACGGCCCGTACGGGGCGGCTGGAGCGGGAACAGCGGCAGCGGCCCGTCGGGCCCCTCCGCGGCCGGCGCGACCGGCCGCCGGGCCTCCTCCCGTACGGTCTGCGCGGTCAGCGCGGCCGCGAGCACGTCGGCGGCCTCGGTGCCGGGGGTCGGGTGGAGGTCGAGGTCCAGGGGGTCGAGGTCGTCCGTGTCCAGGGGGACGAGGTCCTGGTCCCTGGCCTGGTCCCTGGCCTGGTCCCTGCCCTGCTCCTCGTCCCCGTGCCCGGCCTCGGCGGCCGGGGCGCGGGTGGTCGTCAGGTGGGCCATGACACGGGCCAGGGTCGGGGCGTCGGAAGCGTCGGGGGCGGCCTGGGCGGCGGCGGGGCGCGGCGGGGCGGCGGCGCCGATCCGGTCGAGGACCTGGTGGAGGCGGGCCGCGTCGGCGCGCCACTTCCGGTCGACGACCTCCTCCGCGTACGCGCTCCACTCCACCGGCGCCCAGTCCGGGCCGGGCTCGGCCGGCACGCCGTGGAAGAGGCGGGCGGCGAGCAGCGAGGCCGCCTCGTCGACCGCGCCCGGCTCCTCCAGGAGGTCGCAGGCGGGCCGCTCGCCCAGCCGGGACGCGAAGCCGTCGGCGAGCCGGTCACGGCGGGACAGCTCGGTGAGCGCCGAGACCACGCCCGCGTCCAGGCGGGCGGGCCAGCGGCCCATCCGCCAGGCGGGCAGCGCGACCCGGGTGAGCAGCCGGTCCCAGCCCGCGTAGGCCAGGCCGACCTGCTCCTGGGCGACGATCCGCACCCCGTAGTCGACCGCCTGGGCGCGCTCGGAGCCGGCCGCGGCGACGCCCCGCTCCATCTCGGCGGCGTGCCCGCGGCAGCCGCGCAGCATGATCCGGGCCAGCCGGCCCACGCCGAGGGCGCCGAACCGGCGCACCGGGTCGAGTCCGGGGCGGCGGGGCACCGCGACGGCGGCGTCGAGCCCGCGCACGAAGCGGCGGGCGGCGGCTATGTCCGGGTGGGCGGCCGGGCCGGTGCCGGCCACGACCGGGGCGAGCACCGCGCGCAGCTCGGCGACCCGCATCCACCACAGGAACGGCGAGCCGATGACCAGCACGGGCGCCTCGTCGGCGCGGGCGCCCACCGCCCGACGCGCCGCGCGGTGGGCCCGGTGCGAGCGGTCCTCCAGCCAGCTGTCGCAGTCCGGCGTGAGGGCTATCGCGGAGGGCGCGGGCACGCCGAGCCGGTCGGCGAGGTCGCGCACCATCCGGTAGAGGTCGGGGGCCGCGCTCTCGGCGAGCTCCACCGTCGGTGTCACGGCGGGCTCGGCGCGGGCGACGACCAGCGCGACCGCGGCCGCGACGAGCAGCACGACGACGGCGAGGGCGGTCACCAGCCAGCGGGCGGTGTCCCAGCCGGGGCCGGTGAAGTGCCCGGTGACCCCGCCCGCGTACAGCACGACGGCGACGGCGGCGGGGAGCACCGCGAGGCCCAGTGCCCTGCCGCGCACGCGGAGGACCGCGAGGGCGCGGGAGCGGGCGGCGCGCGCGCCGAGCTCCTCGCCGGCTGCGGCGGTACCGGTCACGCCGTACATCACCCCCTCCTGCCCTGGTCGGGACGGCCCGTGGCGGTGTTGCTCACTCCCCCACTGTGGCACCCGCCACTGACATCGCAAGATCGGAGGGCCAAGTGCCGGAATGCCTTCGCCGCACCCTAGTTGGGGCTTCGGCGGGCGTCATCCGGATGGCCGAGCCGTCACTCGATGGAATGGCTTTGGGCAAAGGTGATGACGGGGGCGCGGCGGTGCGGTTGACTACGCCGCCACGCCCCCGGGGGCACTGCGAGAAGACCGGCCGGAAGCCGGACGGAAGCCGGGTCGAAGCCGGGCGGAAGCCGGTCAGGGCCCGGACGGAGCCCCTGATGCGGGCCTGGTGCGGGCCCGCATCAGGGCCGCGGGGACGGCCGCCGCTCAGCCGCGGGCGGCCTTCTCCGCGATGTCCGTACGGTGCTGCGAACCGTCAAGGCGGATTCGGCCGACCGCCGCGTAGGCGCGCTCGCGGGCCTGGGTCAGGTCCGAACCGGTGGCGGTCACCGACAGGACCCGGCCACCGGCGCTGACGACGGCGTCGCCCTCCCGCTTCGTGCCGGCGTGCAGCACGTACGCGTGCGGGGCGTCCTGCTCCGCGACCTCGGCCAGGCCCTCGATCGGGTCGCCGGTGCGCGGGGTGCCCGGGTAGTTGTGCGAGGCCACGACCACGGTGACGGCGGCCTCGTCGCGCCAGGCCAGCGGGGCCTGGTCGGCGAGGGTGCCGTTGGCGGCGTGCAGCAGCACGCCGGCCAGCGGGGTCTTGAGACGGGCCAGCACGACCTGCGTCTCGGGGTCGCCGAAGCGCGCGTTGAACTCGATCACCCGCACACCCCGGCTGGTGATCGCCAGCCCGGCGTACAGCAGACCGGAGAACGGGGTGCCGCGGCGGCGCAGCTCGTCCACGGTGGGCTGCAGCACGGTCTCCAGGACCTCGTCGACCAGCTTGGGATCCGCCCACGGCAGCGGCGAGTAGGCGCCCATGCCGCCGGTGTTCGGGCCCTCGTCGCCGTCGAGCGCGCGCTTGAAGTCCTGCGCGGGCTGCAGCGGGAGGACGGTGGTGCCGTCGGTGATGGCGAAGAGGGAGACCTCGGGGCCGTCGAGGTACTCCTCGATGACCACGCGGTCGCAGGCGAGCGCGTGGGCGCGGGCCTGCTCGATGTCCTCGGTGACGACGACGCCCTTGCCGGCGGCGAGACCGTCGTCCTTGACGACGTACGGAGCGCCGAAGGCGTCCAGCGCCTCGTCGATCTCCTCCGGGGTGGTGCAGACGTAGCTGCGGGCGGTGGGCACGCCGGCGCCGGCCATCACGTCCTTGGCGAAGGCCTTGGAGCCCTCCAGCCGCGCCGCCTCCTGCGAGGGGCCGAAGACCGGGATGCCGGCCGCGCGCACGGCGTCGGCGACGCCCGCGACGAGCGGGGCCTCCGGGCCGACGACGACGAGCTCGGCGCCGAGCTCGGTCGCGAGCGCGGCGACGGCGGCGCCGTCGAGCTGGTCGACGGGGTGGAGCTCGGCGACCTCGGCGATTCCGGCGTTGCCGGGCGCGCAGTGCAGAGCGGTGACGTCGGGATCGAGGGAGAGGGAGCGGCACAGGGCGTGTTCGCGGGCGCCGCCGCCGATGACGAGGACCTTCACGCCAGCCAGGGTAGCCCGCGGGCCGGCGTGATCTTTGTGCGGGCCGCTGAGCGAGACGGCCCTACTCGTTGGTGTATTCCTCCAGGACGGTGGCGCCGAGCTCGCGCACGATCAGCTCGTGCCCGGACAGCGCCGAGTCCACGAGGTCCGGGTCGTCCTCCTCGGGCACGTCGTCCTCGGGCGCCACCGGCGGCGGCGCCTGGGGCGTGTACGCGGGCGCCGGGGCGGCCTGCGGGGCCTGCTGCGCGGGCGGGGCGGCCGGCACGGACGGGGCGGGGCCGGCCGCCGCCTGCGGGGCCTGCTGCGCCGAGGGTGCGTGTGCCGGCGGTGCCTGTACGGGGGCGGGCGCGGGCGGCTGCGGGCGCTGCGGGGCCGGGGCGGAGGGACGGCCGCCGCCACCGAAGCCGCCGGCTCCGCCTCCGCCGAATCCTCCGCCGCCGAAGCCGCCGGCGGCGGGCGGCGGGTTGGCGCCGCCGGAGGGGTCGACGATCGCCTCGACCCGCCAGTGCACGTTGAACTGCTCGGCCAGGGCCGCCTTCAGGACGTCCTCGCTGCCGCTGCTCGCGAAGTTGTCCCGGGCGCCCGCGTTGAGGAAACCGAGCTGGAGGGTGGTGCCGTCGAAGCCCGCGACCTGCGCGTTCTGCGAGAGCAGGATCCAGGTGAAGCGACGCCGGTTCTTGACCGCCTCCAGGATCTGCGGCCACATGGTGCGCACCTGAGCGGCGCCGGCCGCCATGTCACCGGAGGGCGCGCCGCCCTGCGGGGCGGGAGCCTGCTGCGGCGCGGGAGCCTGCGGGGCCGGGGCCGGGGCGGGTGCCGCGGGTGCCGCTCCCGGCCACGCGCCGGGGGCCGCGCCGCCGCCGGGCCGGGCGGCTCCGGGCCAGGCACCGGGCTGCGGCGCGGCGGCCTGCGGGGCCGGAGCGGGCGCGTGGGCCGGGGGCTGCTGGACGGGCGCCGGGGCGGGCGCGGGCGCCTGGGGCGCGGGTGCGGGCGGCGGGACATGGGCCTCCGCCGTCGGCACGTACCCCATCTGCGGGGCGGGCGAGCTGGTCGTGAAGACGGCGGCGGGCGGCGCGGCGGCGGCCCCGCGCTCCAGACGGTCGAGGCGCGCCTGGAGCGAACGCTCGTCGTCGAAGGCGGCGGGCAGCAGCACGCGCGCGCAGATCAGCTCCAGCTGGAGGCGCGGCGAGGTCGCGCCGCGCATCTCGGTCAGGCCGGCGTTGACGAGGTCGGCAGCCCGGCTGAGCTCGGCGGCGCCGAACACGGAGGCCTGCGCCTGCATCCGCTCGATGACGTCGACGGGCGCGTCGACCAGGCCCTTCTCGGCGGCGTCCGGCACGGCGGCCAGGATCACCAGGTCACGCAGCCGCTCCAGGAGGTCGGCGACGAAGCGCCGCGGGTCGTTCCCGCCCTCGATCACCCGGTCCACGACCTCGAAGGCCGCGGCCCCGTCGCCGGCGGCGAAGGCGTCGACCACCGAGTCGAGCAGCGAGCCGTCGGTGTAGCCGAGCAGGGAGGTGGCCATGGCATAGGTCACACCGTCGTCGGCGGCGCCCGCGAGGAGCTGGTCCATCACGGACATCGAGTCACGCACCGACCCGGCACCGGCCCGGACCACCAGCGGCAGCACCCCGTCCTCGACCGGGATGCCCTCGCGGCCGCAGACCTCGCCGAGGTAGTCCCGCAGGGTGCCCGGCGGCACGAGCCGGAAGGGGTAGTGGTGGGTGCGCGAGCGGATCGTCCCGATGACCTTCTCGGGCTCCGTGGTCGCGAAGATGAACTTGAGGTGCTCCGGCGGCTCCTCGACCACCTTCAGCAGGGCGTTGAAGCCCGCCGAGGTGACCATGTGCGCCTCGTCGATGATGTAGATCTTGTAGCGGCTGGAGGCCGGCCCGAAGAACGCCTTCTCGCGCAGGTCACGGGCGTCGTCCACACCACCGTGCGAGGCCGCGTCGATCTCGATGACGTCGATCGACCCCGGCCCGTTGCGCGCGAGGTCCCGGCAGGACTGGCACTCCCCGCACGGGGTCGGGGTGGGACCCTTCTCACAGTTCAGACAGCGCGCGAGGATGCGCGCACTGGTCGTCTTGCCGCAGCCGCGCGGCCCGCTGAACAGGTACGCGTGATTGACCCGGTTGTTCCGCAGCGCCTGCTGCAGCGGGTCGGTGACATGCTCCTGCCCGATGACCTCGGCGAAGGACTCGGGGCGGTAGCGGCGGTACAGCGCGAGAGACGACACGTATACGAGGTTATAGGCGCCCACTGACAACCCGGGAACGATCGCCCGCCCCGCGGCGCCCCGCCCTCCGGGCCCCGCCCGGAAACGCAAGCGCCCCCCACGCACCCGCCAGAGCCGACCTACCCTTGCTGCCTTCCGGCCCTGGGGGAGTTCAGTCAGATAGCGCCACGTGAGGGGCTCCGCCCAGAGTACCCGATCCGAACCCCCACCCCGACCCCCGTCCCCCCACCCCCTCGACCTGCACCCTTCCCCCGACCCCCGCCGCGGACCCCCCTCGCGACGACGTGCGCGAGCACCCCTCCCAGTCATGTAATGTTCTCCCCGGAGGATTCGCCTAGAGGCCTAGGGCGCACGCTTGGAAAGCGTGTTGGGGGCAACCCCTCACGAGTTCGAATCTCGTATCCTCCGCCACCGCCTGAACAGGCGAAATGAGAAGCCGAGTCGCACAGCGACTCGGCTTCTCCTGTTCTCCGGGGCTACCGGTGCCCACCAACGGGGGACTCCTGCCCGTACGACAACTGCGGATCACGGGGATACGACATCCTCGGAGCCATGCAGCGGCTCACCCTTGCCACGGTCCTGATCCCCCGAGGTGCCCCGGCATGACGTCCCCTTCGACGCCGGCGACTTGGCTCGGCGGTCTTGACGGCTGTCGTCTGGCACGCGTGCTCGAGGCGCGGCGGGACGCCGCGTGCCCTCCGGAGCCCCTCTCGGTGGGGGAGCTGGCCGACCGCCTTCAGCGCCCGGGATCGGTGGCGCTCGCCCTGCCGCGGCTCGCGCTGCCGCATCTCCAGGTCGCCGAGGCACTGGCGGCGCTGGGTGCGCCCGCACCGCCCGATGCCCTGGCAGAACTGCTGGGTGCGGCCGACGAGGACACGACCCGCGACCTGGACGCCGTACTGGAGGCTCTGGCCGATCACGCTCTGGTCTGGCCGGACGGCGGGGGAAGGCTCCACATGGCCGGACCGCTGCGGCAGGCATGGGACGCGCCCCTGGGTCTCGACGCCCCGCTGGAGGAGCTGCTCACGGGCACGACCTCGGACGAGCTGCGCGGAATGCTGGCGACACTGGGCGTCAAGCCGCCCAGCAGCAAGGCGCAGCGACTGGCGGCGCTGGTGGACCACCACAGTGACCCGGAGCGCATCCGCTCCGCGGTCGCCGAGGCCTCTGCCGCGACCCGGAAGCTGCTCGAAGACCGGGCGGGAGCAGGGACCGACGGGCCCGTGCCGCTCATCGGCTTCGGGAGCGTGGGCCCCGATCCCGAACCGGACGCTCGATGGGCGCTGGAACGGGGGCTCCTGATCCAGGACCGCTACGGCCCGGCCCGTATGCCCGCCGAAGTGACGCTCGCGCTGCGCGGACCCGACTGGCACGCCCCGTTCCAGCCCGTCCCGCCTTCCGCGGGATGGACGCCCGTCGGCCCGAGGGAGGTCGACCACGAGGCGTCGGCCGCCGCCTCGGCGTTCGCCGCCGGTGCCGCCTCGGTCCTGTCGGCCTGCTCGACGACCCCGCCGGCCCGGCTGAAGTCCGGCGGGATCGGTGCGCGCGAACTGGCCCGGCTCGGCAAGGCGGCCCAGGCCGACGACGTCGTCGTACGCCTCACCCTGGAGACCGCGTACGCCGCCGGGCTGCTGGCCCGGGACGGCGACCAGGTGGCCCCCACCGAGGCGTACGACGCCTGGGCGGAGCGGGAACCACCGGAACAGTTCGCCGTACTGCTCCAGGCGTGGTGGAACCTGTCCCTCACCCCCACCCAGGCCCGCGACGAGGACGGCAAGGCACTCCCGGCGCTCGCCGGCGCACCTCCCTGCGGCGGCTGTGCGCAGGCCCGCCACGGGCTGCTGGCCGCGGCCGCGCGGTTCCCGGCAGGGCACGGTGTGCGGGTCACGGCGGATCTGGGGCCGCTGATCGTCTGGCACCGCCCCCTCGCCGACTCGTCGCCGGACGGGCCGCCGTTCGCCGCCGTGATCCGCGAGGCCGAAGTCCTCGGCGTCCTCGCGCGAGGCGCCCTGTCCGCCATCGGCATCCACCTGCGGACCGGCGACACCGAGGCGCTGGACGTCGAGTGCCGGCGGCTGCTGCCCCCGGCCACCGCGACGGCCCGGATCGGCGCCGACCTCACCGCCGTCGTCACCGGCCCGCCGTCGACGCGGCTGACCTCGCTCCTGAGCTCCGTCGCCGACCGGGAGACCAGCGGCACGGCGTCGGTGTGGCGGTTCAGCGCCGGCAGTGTCCGCCGGGCTCTGGACGCCGGCCGGTCCCCCGAGGACATCACGGCCGACCTGGCCGCTGTCGCCACCGGGCCCCTGCCGCAGCCGCTGACGTACCTGATCGCCGACACCGCACGCGGCCACGGGCGCGTACGCCTCGCCCCCGCCGCCTGCGTCCTGCACGGCGACGAGCCCGCGCTCCTGGCCGAACTCGCCGCCCACCGCGGGCTGGCCGAGCTCGGCCTGCGCCGGCTGGCGCCGACCGTGCTGATCAGCCGCAGCCCGCTCGACACGACCCTCGCCGCGCTCCGGGCCGAGGGGTACGCCCCCGTCGCCGAGACCGGCGAGGGAACGGTACGCATCGAGAGGACCCCGCCCCGGCGCGCCACCGCTCCCGTTCCGGCTCCGCGCGGCCCCCGTGCGAGGCGCGGCCGGATCGCCGTCACGAGCAAGGCGAGGGAATCCGCCGCCTTCGACCCGGGCACGTTGGCGGCCCGGCTGCTGGCCGCCCCGCCCACGACTCCCGAGCCGGCACCGTTCGACGGAGGAGAGCCCTACGCCACGGACACCGAGGAGATCGTCGCGAGTTCGGCGAAACTCCTTCCGTACACCGACGTCCGACAGCTCGCTCATGCCATCGATGCCGGTCGGGCCATCGCGGTCGAGTACGTCGCCGCCTCGGGCAACCGGACCGTGCGCACCCTCAGCAGTCTGACCCTCGATCCGCCGTTCCTCGAGGCCTGGTGCCATCTTCGGGACGCCGAGCGCGTCTTCACCCTCGCCCGCATCCACGGCGTTATGCCGGCATAGCCCCACGGACACGGCCGAGGCCCTGACTCCGATGACAGCGTGAACAGTGAGAGGTATAGTTTTCTCCATAGTTGATATAAGGAGGTGTACAATGAGCCGGACAGTGATCGACCTCGATGACGAGCTGGTGGCGGATGTAGCCAAGGCCCTAGGGACCAGCACCAAGAAAGAGACCGTCAACACGGCCCTGCGCGAGGTGCTGGAGAACCGGCGGCGCGCGTTGGCTCTGACCCGCCTGCGCGCAGCTGCCACCGAAGGTGCGTTCGATCTGACACTCTTCGAGGACAAGCGAAACTACCGACGGTGAACGCCGCTCTCTATCTGATCGACACCAGCGCCCTCGCCCACTTCATGCGGGGCGACGCGGAGCAGTACGGCTGGGACCAGGCTGCAGCCGCCGGCCTGATCGCCACGTGCCCCATCACGGAGCTGGAGTTCTTTTACAGCGCCCGGTCGGCCGCCGACCGGGCACGCGGCATCGAGGACCTCCGCCTGATCTTCGGCTGGGTCCCGGTTGACGACCGCGCCTACGCGCGGGCCTGGCAGGTCCAGGAGGCCCTGACCGAACAAGGCCGCCACCGCGGCGCCGGAGCAGTGGATCTCATCGTGGCCGCGACCGCCGAGCTGCAGGGACTCACTCTTCTGCACCGTGACCACGACTTCGAGTGCATCGCCGCGGTAACCGGCCAGCCCCTCCAGTGGTACGGCCCCGAGGGGCGTGCGTAGCCGAACGGTGGTTGCGGTGCTGGGGCGTCCCCAAGGGCTTATGGCGCCGAGCCGCGGTCAGGTCCGCCTGTGGTCCGGCCGATAGGTCGCCCAGGTCTTGGGGGTTTCCGAGACCCGGACCGCGGTCAGTTCCGGCAGGCGGTCACACCAGAGCTCGAAGATCCACACGGCGAGGTTCTCCGCCGACGGTGAGGTACCCCCTCCATCGCCTCATTCAGGTGCCGGTGGTCGAGGGTGTCGTCCATCCCTTGCTTGAACGCGTCGAGCTCACGGTAGTCGCGGACGAATCTCGCCTCGGTGAGGGCCTCGCGCGGGGCGGACAGTTCCAGGACCACGACGTAGTTGTGTCCGTGCATCCGGGCACACGGATGCCATGCGGGCAGCCGGTCGAGCACATGGCTCGCGAAGAAGTGGAACTCCTTGGTGATGGTCAGCATGGCCGCCCCAGTGTCACACAGCCGCCCCGGACCGCCCCGTCCCCGCCCCGGGGGCTCACGGCCTCCCCCGCTCGGCGTCGAGGACCCTCCGGTTCAACGGGACGGTGCGGAGGAAACCCTCCCGCAGTCGGGCGTCGGTGATGTTGTCGGCCTTGCGCATGATCTCGGCGCGCGCTCGCGCGAGCAGTGCGCCCGCCTCGGCGTGGTTCCCCGCCGCGTGGAGCACGGTGGCGACCTGGTGGAGCACCTCCTCCGTGCGCAGGGCCGGCATGTCGCCCACCTCGTTCAGGACACGCAGGGCCTCCCGGGCGCAGACCTCGGCCTCCTCCCGTTCACCCTGTTCGAGCAGCACACCGCTGCGGAGCGAGAGGGCGGCGATCTCGCTGCGGACCATGCCGCTGCGGCGCGTCTCCACGATGGTGTCCACCAGCAGCCGCGCCGCGCGGTCCCGGGCGTCCGCCGGCGGCTCGGCCGCCTCCAGCAGGGCTTGGGCGTAGAGGTTGCGGACGATCGGCACCAGGTTCGCCAGCCAGGTCCGCTCGGTCTCCGCCCAGGCGTCCTCCATCAGCCGGAGGCCCTCCGCGCTGCCGGACCGGCGCTGGACGAGCAGGTGCGCCAGCAGCGCGGCGTTGTACGCGTGCCATCCGCTGTCCCCGCCCCGCTCGGCCTCGAAGTCCAGGGCCCTGCGCAGGGCCTCCTCGGCCTCCGCCACCTCCCCCAGCGCCACGTACACCTGGGCGAGGTAATTGAGGGCTATGGGCAGCTCGGCCCGAAGGGAATCGCCGGCGAGGCGCTCCGTGCAGCGTCGCAGCCGCACCAGCGCCTCTTCGAGGTGCCCGCTGTCGAAGAGCGAGACGCCGAGCTGCATCTCGCCCAGGTTCCGGGCGTGCTGCAGCACCGGGTCGTCCCGGCGCCCGAGCCGCGGGTCGGTGGCGTACAGCCGCTCGGCCTCCTGGAGCTGGGCGAGCCCGTCGGAGAGCCGCCGCTTGGAGACCTGCCGGCCGTATTCGACCTTGGCCACGAACAGGGCGACCGGATCCCCGTGCGCCTCGGCGAGGTCGACCGCTTCCCGCAGCTTCGCCAGCGAGGGCACGAGTCCCTCGGTCGCCAGGAGGGTCTTGCCGCGCAGGAGCGCGGTGCGGATACGGAGCTCGGGCACCGCGCACCGTACGGCGGCCGCCTCCGCCTCCGCGGCCAGGGCATCGATGTCCGGGCCCCCCGCCGGCGTGCTGTTGCCCCGCCACCGCACCTCCGTGAGCGACAGCAACAACTCGGTGGCCTGAATCAGCAGGCGGTCCCTCACGGGATCGCCCGAAGGCAGCGCCCGGGCCGCGCGGATCGCCTCTTCGCAGTGTTGCTCCGCCTCGGCGAACGACAGCCCCTCGGTCGCCGCCAGCCGGGCCAGTTCGTAGTGGGCCTCGGCCGACGCCGGGAGGCAGCCCGGACCACCGCGGCGCAGGTGGCTCGCGATCTCGAGCAGCAACGGCAGCGTCCTGTCGTCGCCCCGCTCCGCCGCGAGAGCACGCGCGATCTTGGCGTGCCGTGTCCTCGACTGGCCGGGGCTCTGGCTCTCGTAGATGACCCGCCACAGCGCGCCGTGCTGGAACCGATAGCAGTCCGCCGCCTCCGAGCCCGCCCACGACGGCGGGGCGGTCAGCTCGATGAGGCCGGTGCCGGCGATCCGGCGGAGCCGTTCCATCACGTCGGTGTCACGGGCGTCCAGGACGCTCGCCACGACCCGGGACAGGAAGACGGCCCCCTGCGTCGAGGCCACGGCGAGGAGTTCGCGGTCCTCGTCCGACAGGATCCGCATGCGCGCCTCGACGACCCGGGACAGGCTCGGGGGCAGGTCGATCTCGTCGCCGGCGTCCTGACGCCACCCGTCCAGGCAGAGGCGTACGAAAATGGCGTGCCCGCCCGTCAGCTGCGCGAGCTTCTCGGAGAAGGACGCGGGGGCCGTGGGGTGGGTGATCCGTACCAGCTCGTGGATCGCGTCGGACGGCAGTCCGCCGAGGCGTCGACGGGTCAGCACCCCGTCGTCCGCCCAGCGCTGGAGCATCTCCTCCACCATGGCCGCGTGGCCGCCGCCGTGTGCGGCGTCGGTGGTGTGGCTGAGGACCAGGCCGAGCGGAGCGTCCGCGAGGTGCCGCAGGAGCCGGTCGATCACCAGCATGCTGCTCGGATCGATGTGCTGGACGTCGTCGATGGTCAGCACGACGGGCGCGTCAGGGCGGGCGAGTTCGAGCACGGCATCGGTGATCTGCATCGCCACGCCCTGCTGGAAGGGCTGCAGGCTGTCGAGCGGCATCGATCCCGCGGCGAGCGACGCCCGGGTGACCTCCTGGCCGACGGTGAAGGCCGTACCGAGACCGGGCACCATGGCCGAGAGCAGCTCGGGCGCGGACTTCACGAGTCCACGGCGCGTGAAGCTCAGGAACTGGCGCACGGGGCCCGGCTGCTTCACGGCCCGCGCCAGAGGCAGCATGAGGTCCACGACGGGGCCGTACACGAGCCCGGGGCCGATGCCGGGATGGCAACGCGCGGCGACGACCCTCAGGGCCCGGAGGTCGGGATCGGTCTCCGCCAGCCGTGCGAAGGCGCCGAGCAGGGACGTCTTGCCCATGCCGGCGACGCTGTCCAGGACCACCGCCCCGCCACGCCCCGAGAACAGCCCCTCCGCCAGCGCGCGCAGCTCAGCGATGTGCTCCACACGGTCGACGAACTCGGTCCGCACGACGCTCCCCCAAAGCCTCAGCCGGTACAGAACTAGCTTGCTTCCACGCACTGTTCAGGCAATCACCGTAGATCACCAGACCTCCGGTCGGCCTCGATCGGCGCGGTTTCGGCCACGAGCGATACCCGCACGGCGTCGGACCGTTGACGGGGGGGAGGGCCCGCCCCGGCGCCCTGGGGCGGATGCCCTGGGGACGCCGGGGAGAGAGAGGGGGTAAGGGCCGGGTCAGGCGGCGAGGACTTCGATGCCGTGGGCGAAGAGGGCGGCCTGGACGCGGTTGTCGACGCCGCACTTGGTGTAGACGGCGCTGATGTACGACTTCACCGTGCCGGCGCCGAGGCCGAGCCGCTTGCCGATCTGCTGGTTGGTGAGCCCCTGGCCGAGCAGGACGAGCACCTCGCGCTCGCGCAGCGAGAGCGACAGCGGGCCGCCCGGCACGCGGGTGTCCGGCGCACGGGTGTCCGCGCGGACGGCGGCGGCGCCCGTGTGGCGGATCCAGGAGGCGGGCAGCACCGCCGCACCCGAGGCCAGGGTGTGGACGGCGTGCGACAGGGCGCTCGCGTCGGCGTCCTCCGGCAGGTAGCCCGAGGCGCCCGGCGGCAGCCCCACCGCGGCGGGACGCGCGGCACCGGCCTCGCCCAGCAGCGCCACCGGGACCCCCGGCCCGCCGGGCGGCGCCTCGGTGCCCTTCAGTGCGGCGAGCAGGCGGCCGACCCCGGGCAGGGTGCGGGAGGCGAGCACGACCGACCGCCCCCCGTCCCGTACCCAGGCGAGTACCTCGTCCACGTCGCCGTGGCCGGCGACCGCGAACTCGCCGCGTCTTGCGAGGGATTGCGCGAGCGCCTCGCGGATCAGCGGGTGGTGGTGGGCAATCGACACTTTCAACACGGTTCCCCCGAGAACTCGATCGATCGACTGGACGTCAAGCGTGGTCGGGGTCAAGTTACTTCAAAGTATGGGGCGCATGTCAGCCAGTCCCCCTATGTCCCACCTCAGTCGGATTCCCACCGGTCTGCTCTGCTTCGCACCGGCTACGCCCCGGTAACTGCCGAACGGACCCGCCGACAGGCAGTACAGGCGCCCTTCGACGCCCACCAAGATCAACACCGGCCCGGTGCGATGACGCCGGGCCGGACGGTGTGCCCGCCCCGCGCCAATCGGGGCGGGCACGCCCTCCGATCGTAATGAACGCACACGAAGGAACACTCCTCATGAACCGCTCGGCAGCCCGCCGTCCCCTGTCCGCCGCCGCCGTCACCGCCACCGTCCTCGGCGCCTTCATGGTCGCGGCCACCGCCACCCCGTTCTTCCTGAAGAGCGCCCTGAACATGAGCAAGGACTCGGCCTCCACCGCCTACCAGGCGATCATGACCGGCATGGACGTGGCCTCCGCCATCGGTCTGGTCTCCGGCGGCCTCGCCGTCGGCTCCATCGTGATCTGGGGCGTCAAGCAGGCCATCAAGAAGGGCGGCAAGAAGGCCGTCATCGCCTAAGGGCCACACCACCCCGCACCGCGCCCGCCGGCCCCGTTCACCGGGGCCGGCGGGCCGGCGGGGGCCATGAAAGAGCACAGGCTCAGGCTCAGGCGCAGGCACAGGCGCAGGCACACGGACAACGACCGGGCGGCGACAGGCAGATGGAGACGACGACCAGCGGGCTCTTCCGGCGGCAGTGGCCCGCCGTGGTGTGCGGCACCCTGCTGTGGCTCGGCGCCTTCGGCGCCGGCTGGCACTGGGCGCCCACCGACCCCACCGGGGTGAGCCTCGCCCCCAAGGACGGTGACTGGAATCTCTTCACCGAGATCCTCGCGCGGAACGTCGGCGTCTCCGCGGCCCTCTTCCTCGGTGTCCTCACGCTCGGCGTGATGACGATCCCGCTGACCCTCCTGACCGGCGTCCTCGCCGGTTACTACGGGGGCCAGGGCAGCGCCGTCCTCGGCACGGACGGCGTCGTACGGCACCTGCTGCCGCACATGCCCCTGGAGCTGGCCTGCCTCGCGCTCGCGGCGGCGGCCGGCCTCGTGCCGCTGGTGGGCTGGGCGCGCGCCGGGCTCACCGGGCGGCCCTCCGGGGCGCCGGGCGCCGGACTGCTCGCGCGGGCCGGACTGCCGGACGCCTGCCGGCTGTGGGGCGTGGCGGTGGCGGGACTGGTCGTGGCGGCGGGAATCGAGACGTGGGTGAGTACGTGAGCGGCATGAGCAACGTGAGCAACGTGAGCGGCATGAGCAACATGAGCACGACTGGGCGAGACATGGGTACGGACAAGGTGCGCGCGGCGATCAGGACGGACGGCCCCGACGGGCTGCCCGGCTACCGGGGCGACGACGACACCGCACCCGGCCTCGGAACCGGCGGCGGTGCTGCCCGTCTCCCCGGCCGCCGCCTCCACGCCCTCGGCGTCTGCGCCCTCGTCCTCGCCACCCTCGGCTTCGGCGTCCCCCTGTGGGGCGAGATACGGGAGCGGGTCCTCGACCGCGTCGGGCCCGTGTCCGACGGGGCCGTCGGCATCGGCACCGGCATCGCCTGGACGACCAGCGCGCTCGCCAACATCGTCACGCTCGGCGTCCTCGGGGTCCTCGTCGGCGTGCTCGGCGCCCTCGCCGTACGCCACCTCCCCCTGCCCCTCCCCCTCCCCCTGTCCCCGTCCCGGAACGGTGAGCGGCGCCCGCGTCCGACCGCCGAATTCACCGAACTGCGGCGGGCCTTCACGCTCGGTTGGATCGGCTTCGTCCTCGCCAAGCTGACCGGCTGGACCCTGGCCCGGCTCGTCACCGGCGGTTCGACCGCCTGGGCCGTGCCGTCCGTGACCCAGCTCGACGCCTGGCTGCCGCTGCTGCCCTGCGCCCTGCTGCTGACCGGCCGCGCCATCGGGGCCTCCTGGCCGCGCGCCGCGACCGTCGCCGTCGGGATCACCGCCCTGTACGCCCTCGCGCTCGGCCTCCTCCCGTCCTGACCCTGACCCCGACCCTGGCCCCACCACGACCGTCACCACCCGCGTTTCGGAGAAACATGCTGCACCGCCTCCTCTTCGGCACCCTGGCGAACCCCAAGGTGATCCGGTTCCTGCTGCGTTGCCGGACGGTGGTGGTGGACGGCGTCTCCCGGCCCGGGGTACGGATCGCGGGCGGGGTGCTCGCCGCGGCGGCCGGGGTCTGCGCCATCGCGTACTGCGTGGCCTTCCGCCTCACGACGGACGAGACCCGGCGCGCCGTCACGGCCTCCCCCGATCTGCGCGGCGAGCCCGGCAACGTCATGGACGTCCTGCACCTCCTCAGCGTCGTCTGGCTGGTGAGCGGTGTCGTACTGCTCGCGCTCGGCCTGCTCGTCGCTCTCGCCCGCTGGGGCAGCGTCGCGATGATCGTGGGCGGTGTGCTGTGGTGGGCGCCGCTCGGCCTCCTCGGCCTGTACCTGCCGACCGCGACCGCCCCCAAGCTGCTCGCCGCGCTCTTCGTCGGCCTGATCGTCCCGGCGACCCTGCTGTGCCCCGCGCAGCGCTTCGGCGGGACGGCGGCACGCGCGCGTACGGGCGCGGACGCGGAAGACCGTACGGGCGCGGACGCGGAAGACCGTACGGGCGCGGACGCGGGAGACCGCGCGGGCTCGGACGCGGGTACGGGCATGGGCGCCGCCTCGTGAGCCGTACGGCTCCGGGGGCCCCGGCCCGTCCCCGTACCCGTACCTCCCTCGCCTGGCCCCGCACCGTCCACGCGCTCTGCCTCGCCGACGCCCGCCGGCGGCTCAACCTCCTCGTCGGCGCGGGCCCTTCGGCGCGGCGCCGGCGCAGGGCCGCGCGGCTGGTCGTCGCCGGCGGGGCCGCCGCCGTGCTCGGTGCCCTGGTCGTCGTCGGGCGCACCCTCGGCGCGCTGGCCCCGCCCGGGCCCGACGTGCGCACCGAGCTGGCGGCGTGGACGTGGGCGCCGGTCGTGGCGTGGTTCCTGCACCAGGTCCTGACCGCCGAACCGGCGAAGGCCCGCGCCCTGGTCAGCCCGCCCGACGCGAGTGTCCTGCGCACCCTCCCGGTCTCCCGCGCCCAGCTCGTCACCGCCCGGCTGGTCGTTCCCGCCGCCGGGATCGCCGTCCTGGTGCTGGTCGCGGCGACCGCCGTCGGCGCCCCCTGGCTGGCGGGCGGCGCGGAGGGGCGCCGGCTGCTCCCGGTGTTCCTGCTGCACTGCGCGGGCGCGGCCGCGACCGCAGTCGCACTGCACATCGCCCTGGTCACGGCCCTGATGGTCCGGGTCGTGCGGATCCCCCACCTGCCGCGCCTGCTCGGCGCCGCGCTGGTCGGCGGCGCCGTCGGGGCCGTGGCCGCGCCCTTCGTACGCGCCCTCACGGACGGCACCGGCCCGTCCCGGGCCGACGTGGCCCGGCTCGTCGGTGACGCGCTCACCGCCGCCCGTCCCCAGCTGTGGACGGCCGCCCACCGCCCGGAGAACGCACTGTGGACGGCCGCCTCGTACGCCGGCCTCACGCTCCTCCTGACCGCCGCGGCCGTCCTCCGGCTGCGCGCCACCGTGCGCCGCGACGCTGCGGGTACGGGCCTCGGGGACCCGTCCACCACGGCTCCCGCGCGCGCGGGAGCGGGCAGGGCAGGCGGCTTCAGGGCCTGGTCCTCCTCCCCGTACGCCCTGGTCGGGGGGGTGACCTGGCTGCGGTTCCTGCGCGGACATCCGCAGACGGTCGGCGGCCTCGCCCGTCTCCAGCGGCTCGGCGTGCTGCTCGGCACCGGCTGCCTGGGGGTCGCCGTCGGGCTCGGCGGCCCGCTGTGGGAGCTGCCGTTCGCCGCCGTGGGCGGGCTCTTCGTGGCCGCCGCGCTGGTCACCACCGGCGAGGTCGTGCAGGTCTGCGGCATCGAGGCGGACCGGGAGTGCTGGGACGCGCTGCGGCAGGCGCCGCGGGCCGCCGGCGCCTGGGTGGCGGCGAAGGTCGCCACCGCCTCGGTGGCGGTGGCGGCGGTGACCGGTCCGTTCGCGCTCGGGATCGCGGCCCTGTGCGGCGTCCACGGCGCGGCCGGCTGGGTCCGCGCCCTCCTCGCGTACGCCGTGGTGGCCGCGGCCACCGGCTGCGCCGTCGTCCTCACGTACTTCCTCGTGCCCCGCCCCGAGGCCTTCGCCGAGGGCCGGATCACCCGGGCCCCGGCCGCCGAGGTCACGGAGGGCGTGCTCGTCGCGCTGCTCACGCTGCCGGTCACGGCGGGCGCGGGCGTGCTCTCCGCGCTGGGTGACGGGCTGGGTGACGGGCTGGGTGACGGATGGGGGAGGGACCTGGCGCACGGGGTGCTGCTCGTCCTCGCCCTCGCCGCCGGGTGGGCGGCCGTACGCGCGGTGGCGCGGAGCGACCTCCGGCCGCCCTCCGCGGACACCCGCCCCACCCCCGAAACCCCTACCTCCCGGAGCTCCCCATGACCGCCGCCGAGGCCGACATCCATCGCCACATCGACATCGACAACCACATCGACATCGACATAGACACCGACATCGCCATCGACATCGACATCGACATCAAGATCCAGGACCTCGTCGTGCACCGAGGCGAGAGCCGGGTCCTGCGCGGCCTCACCGCCCACGTTCCCGCGGGCACGACGGTGCGCGTCGCGGGCCCGAACGGCAGCGGCAAGAGCACGCTGCTGCGCGTGCTCGCCGGCCTCACCGCCCCCGACGCGGGCAGCGTCACCATCTCCGGAAAGCCGCCCGCCGACCCGGCCGTACGGGCCGTGCGCGGCTTCGTGCAGGAGCCGCCGCCGTTGTACGAACACCTCACCGCGGAGGAACAGTTGGGGCTGGTCGCGGGCGTGTGGGGGCTGCGCGCGGCCGAGCTGCGGGAACGCGCCGCGGGCCTGGGACTCGGCGACCGCTTCGACGTGCTCGTCGGGGACCTGTCCCTCGGCCAGCGCAAGAAGCTCGGCTATGTGTGCGCCACCGCGCACGAGCCGCGCCTGGTGCTGCTCGACGAGCCGTTCAACGGGCTCGACGCCGCCGCCGAGCGCGCGGTGCGCGAGGACCTCGCCCGCTGGCGGGCGGAGGGCCGCACCCTCGTCCTCGTCTCGCACGCCGACGGCTCGGTGGCGGACCTGGTGGACACCACCCTCACCCTGGGCCCCGCCGGCACGCCGGAGGGGGACGCGTGATCGAGGTCAGCGGGCTCGTGAAGTCGTACGGCGGGCGCCGGGTCTTGGACGGACTGTCGTTCACCGCCGCGCCCGGCCGCGTCACGGCCTTCCTCGGCCCCAACGGCGCGGGCAAGAGCACCACCCTGCGCATGGTCCTGGGCCTCGGCACCCCCGACGCCGGCCACGCCCTCGTCCACGGGGTCCGGTACGCCGAACTGCGCGACCCGCTCCGTACGGTCGGCGCCCTGCTCGACGCGTCCGCCTGCCATCCCGCGCGCAGCCCCCGCGCCCACCTGTCCTGGCTGGCCCGCACCCACCGGATCCCGCACGCGCGCGTGGACGAGGTGCTCGACCTGGTCGGCCTCGGCCCGGCCGCCCGCCGGCCCGTACGGGGCTTCTCGCTCGGCATGCGGCAGCGCCTCGGCATCGCCGTCGCCCTCCTGGGCGACCCGGGGACGCTGCTGCTCGACGAGCCGATGAACGGCCTCGACCCCGAGGGCATCCAGTGGCTGCGCGGCCTGCTGCGCGCGCTCGCCGACGACGGCCGCACGGTCCTCGTCTCCAGTCACCTCATGCGCGAGATGGCGGTCACCGCCGACCACGTGCTGGTGATCGGGCGCGGCCGGGTGCTGGCCGACGGCGGCCTCGCCGCCCTCCTCGACACCGACCTGCCGCCGGTCCGCCTCGTCACGCCCCGCCTCGACGAACTGGCCGACGCCCTGCGCGCGGAGGGCGGGCAGGTGACGTACGAGAACACTCCGTCCGAGAACACTCCGTCCGAGAACACTCCGTCCGAGAACACTCCGTACGGGAACACTCCGTACGAGAACATTCCCCGGACCGCGACCGTGACCGGCCTCCCGAGCACCCGCATCGGCGACATCGCCGCCCGCAACGCGTGGAGCGTCCACGAACTCACCCCGCTGCGGCCCTCCTTGGAGGAGGCGTACATGCGCCTGACGGAGGAGGCCGTGGAGTACCGGGCGGCGACCGTCGGCCCGACGACACCCCGAGTACAGGAGACCGTGCATGCCTGACGTGATCGATCCGACGGGCGTGGGCGGTGCGGTTCCCGGCATGGGGACCAGGGGCGGGGTCCGTCTGTACGACGCCGTCGCCGCCGAGTGGGTGAAGCTGCGCTCACTGCGCTCCACGTGGACCCTGCTGGCCCTCGGCGCGGTCCTCACCGTCCTGGTGAGCCTGGCGTTCTGCGCCCTCATCGGCCCCGAGTTCCGCCGCGCGGACCCGGCCCAGCGAGCCGCCCTGGACCCGGTCGGACTCACCTTCACCGGCGTGCAGTTCGGCCAGGTGCCCGTGGTGATCCTGGCGGTGCTGTCGGTCGGCGGCGAGTACGGCACCGGCATGATCCGCACCAGCCTCGCCGCCGTACCGCGCCGGGGCAGGCTCCTCGCGGCCAAACTGACCGTCCTCGGCGCCACCGGCCTGCTCTGGGGCCTGGTCACCGGCGCGGCCACCCTGACCGTCGGCAGCGCCGCCCTCGGCGCCCCGGCCCCGCTCCACGCGGCCGCGCTCCGCGCCCTGGCCGGCGCGGGCCTCTACGCGGGGCTGCTCGCGGTGCTCGCGGCGGCGCTCACCTTCGCCGTGCGCCGCTCCCTCACCGCCCTCGGCAGCCTGCTCCCCCTCCTCTTCGTCGTCTCCGGCGCCCTCGCCGCGACCCCCCGGCTCCGCCCCCTGGCCCGCCTCCTCCCGGACCGCGCCGGCCTCCGCCTGATGCAGGCCCACCAGGACACCGGCGACCTCTCCCCCACGGCCGGCGGCACCGTCCTCCTCCTGTGGGCCCTCCTGGCGGCGGCGGGCGCGTACGCCGTGCTGCGCCGCCAGGAGTGCTGAGCTACAGGGGGTGGGGGGAGGGGCATCACACCGGGCAGGGCCGGTATTCCAGGCTCAGTTCGCGGTCGACGGCGTAGCTGGTGCGCATGGAGGCGTCGGTGACCTTCTCCCAGGAGCCGTACTTCGCGTACAGCTGGTCGGCCGTCGGGCCGAGGGGGTTGCCGTACTTGGCCATGTTGCGCTCCTCCAGGACCCGGACCTCCTCCGGGGTCATGCCGGCGCGGGTGATCTCCTTGGCCTGGTTGCGCATGTCGACGAGCTCGCGGGCGATCTCCTCCTCGGTGGCGCCCGCGGCGCGCATGTCTGCCTCCGTGCGGTGCATGTCCTCCAGGAGTTCGTGGTAGCGGATGCGGGTCCGCTGGGCCTCGACCTTCTGGTCCATCGGCATCACGCGGATGCGGCACACGACGGGGTCGGTGCTCGGACACGGGTCGTCGGCGGCGACGGGCGGGGCGAGCGGGGCGGTGATGATCGAGCCGCACGCCTCGGCAGCGCCCGCCGTGGCCGCGGCCCAGGTGGTGACCAGGGCGACGGCGGTGACGAACGGGACGAGGACACGGCGCGAGAGAGTCGAGGAGAAGCGCATGGGCGCATCCTCGGCAGCGGGCCCGCGCCCGTTCACGCAGGCGCACCGGTCACGCGCGGTGATCAGACCGGCGATCACCCCGGCGAGTGATGACCGCGGCGAGTGATCGCTGCGGGCGAGTGATCACCGGGGACGGTGGAGGGCGTGGCCGCCGTTTCGGGGCTCCGCCTCAGTCCTCGAAGCCGTCGCTGGCCAGCCGCAGCGCCAGCTCCTGGAGGATCGGCTCGGTGGCCGGTACGGCGCCGGAGGCGTCGTGGGCGTCGGCGACGGCCTCGAAGGCCAGGATGAAGCCGTTGACGAGCGCGCTCAGCGGTTCCGAGAGCTGCGCGAGCACCGAGAGCCCGACCTCCTCCGCGGTGGCGTCCGCCGGCACCGCGAACTCCCCCGGGATCACCTCACCCAGCAAATCCGAGATCAGACTCTCGTCGACGCCGCCGCGGAGCGCCGTCAGTGCGGCGATGGCCTTGAGTTTGATCTCGTTCTCCGTCACGGGCAACGAGCCTAGGAGCAACACCCCTTCCGGGGGACGCAAACGCCGCGACACGCGGGGCGGAGGGGGCGCCGGCGGGGCATCACGAGGCGGCTGGGCGGCAGCGGGTTGACGATCCGTTCGTCGGTTCACCAGATGGTGGGAAGGAAACGATCCCGCATTTCACTACGCTGAGCGACGACCCCGATACTCATCGCCACCAGATCTTCTGGGCGTGACGAGTGGAGGAGACATGCGCAAGTGGGTGTCGGTGGCGATCGCCGCCGGGTTGTTCTTCGGAGGAGCCAGCGGGGCGGTGGCGGCCGGTTGGCACAGGCTGGACCTCACCACCAAGGGCGCCGCGTTCGCGGGCGAATACGCCTGGGAGCCCAAGAACAAGAACCATGGAGGTTTCCACTTCAGGGGATACCTGCAGGACTCCGTGGCCGGCGATGGCCACAACGTCTACATCCTGGCCAGGGTGGAGGCGTACCCCTTCAGCCGCTACAACGGCGTGCAGCGCCGCAAGGACGTGCACCTGGACGAGATCCTGTACGACGGCGCCGCCTTGTACTCAAGCACCGCCGACATCCGGGTCTGCCGTGACCGCGGCTCCCTCCGCCCCGACAACTGCTCCCCGACCCGCTTCTTCCGTCGATGAGCGGGCTTCTCCGCGCCGAAGGCGTTGATCTCTACTACGGGGAACACCGGGCCGTCAGCGGCGTCGACTTCACCCTCCGGCGCGGAGAAGTGGCCGCCGTCATGGGGAGCAGCGGGTCCGGGAAGTCCTCGTTGCTCTACTGCCTGGCCGGGGTCCTCGCCCCGGCCGGGGGCCGGGTGGTGTTCGAGGGGGTGGACCTCGCCGGGCTGGAGGACGAGGAGCTGAGCGCGCTGCGGCGCGAGCGCTTCGGGTTCGTCTTCCAGTACGGGGAGCTGCTGCCCGAGCTGACCGTCGAGGAGAACGCCGCCCTGCCGCTCCGGCTTGCCGGACAGCGCAAGGCGCCGGCGCACGCGGCCGCCGGGGAGGTGCTGGGGCGGCTGGGGATGACCGGGCTGCTCCAGCGCCGGACCTCGCAGTTGTCCGGCGGCCAGAGCCAGCGCGTCGCCGTCGCGCGGGCGCTCGTGCACCGGCCCGCCGTCGTGTTCGCCGACGAGCCGACCGGCGCGCTCGACAGCACCAACGCCACCGCCGTACTCGACGAGTTCCTGCGCCTCGCCCGCGACCAGGACACCGCCGTGGTGATCGTGACCCACGACGAGGGCGTCGCCGCCCGCGCCGACGTCCGCTACGCGATGGTCGACGGGGTCCTGAGCGCCGAGGTGAACGCGTGAACCCCTTCCTCCTCGGCCTGCGCCTGCTGTGGCGCGGCGGCAACCGGGCCCGCGCCCGGTTCCTGCTCATGACCGGTGGCTGCGCGCTCGGCGTGGCCTGCCTCGCCGCCGTGCTCACCATCCCCACGATCCTCGCCGCCAACGAGGGCCGCGACGCCGCCCGCAACATCCGCCTGGTCGACCCGTACGCCAGCCCGCGTCCCGTCTCGACCGTCGACGTCGCGGAACGTGAGGACGCGTACGGCGCCGAGCCGATGTACCGGGTCTTCGTCGCCCGCACCAGGCCCGGCGCCACCCCGGTGCCTCCCGGACTCGAACGGCTGCCCGCCGCCGGCGAGGCCGTCGTCTCGCCCCGGCTGCGGCGGCTCCTCGCCGAACGCCCCGCCCTCGCCGGGCTCGTACCCGGCCGGATCGTCGGCGTCATCGGGCCGGCCGGGCTCGCCGCCCCGGACGACCTCTACGCGTACATCGGCCGCACCCGCACCCAACTGCCGTCCGACTCAGGGCCCTTGGCCGGGTTCGGCAAGGGCTACGCCGACCACCAGGTCGTGGAACCGTCCACCCTCGACATCCTGCGCTTCACCCTCTCCTGTGTCGTCCTCCTCCCCCTCGCCGTCTTCCTCTCCGTCTGCGCCCGCCTCTCCGCCGAGACCCGCGCCCGCCGGCTCGCCGCACTCCGCCTCGTCGGGCTGAGCGTGAAGGACACCCTCCGGGTCAACGCCGGCGAGACCGTCGCCGCCGCCTTCCTCGGCGCGGTCGTCGGAGTCGTCGGCTACCTCGGCTTCAACGAGGTCATGGCGCGGATCGGCCTGCCGGGACTGCACTGGTACCCGGCCGACGGACGACCCGAGGCCGGCACCCTCGCCGTCTGCCTCCTGCTGTGCCCGGCCCTCGCCTGGTTCGTGGGCCGGCGGTCCTCGCGCGAGGCGGCGCTCAGGCCGCTCAACGTCCGCCGCACCGCGCAGCGCAGGCCGCCGCGGAAGTACGGCACCCTGCTCCTGCTCCCCGGCCTCGGGGTCATCGGCGGCTACTGCGTCCTCAGCGTCATCGGCCGCGACCCGTCCGGCGGCGCCGCCTCCAGTCTGCTGATCCCCGGAGCCGTGCTGCTGACCGGCGCGGGCCTCGTGTTCGGGCTCGCCCCCATGACCGCCTGGCTCGCCCGGAAGCTCGCCGACCGCGTGCAGTCCCTGCCGCTCGCCCTCGCGATGCGGCGCGCCGAGGTCGAACCGGGCAGCGCGCTGCGGGTCGTCACCGGCCTCGTGCTGCTGGTGTACGCGACCTCGCTCACCCAGGGCGTGCTCGTGGAACTGGACCAGGTGAGCCGGCGCACCGCGCCCGTACAGGAGTACCAGATCCCCCTGAACGAGCTGGACGACCGCCAGCGCGAGCAGTTGGCCCGCATCGATGGCGTCCGGGCGAGCGTCGTCGGCCTCTCGTCCTGGACCCCCGTCGGCAGCGATCCCTCCCCCTACGTGCAGGCCGTGGTCGCCACCTGCGCCCAAGTGGCCGCCTTCGTCGAGTCGTCGAAGGGCTGTGTGGACGGCAAGGTCATCCGGCTGCACCGGCCGGGGGACCCGCCGGACTACGACGCCAAGCCCGGCGCCTCCTACCCGTTCGAGCTGAGGGACGGACGGCATCGCACGCTCACCGTGCCGCACGAGCAAGTCGTAGTCGAGGTCTACGACCCCTCCGTCATCTCACCGGGCGGACTCCTCATCCCGCCGTCCGTCCTGCCGGGGGCCGAGCTGTCACGCGACGAGGCCACGCTCTACCTCGTCACCCCCGCCGACCCCACCACCGTCCGCGCCACCCTCGACGCCATCGGGGCCATCGCCCCCACCGCGCACGTCGAGCCCGTCGGCATCGTCGTGGAGTCGCTGCACCAGCTCACCGTGATCCGCAGCCTGCTCGTGTCCGGGATGGTGCTCGGGCTCGTCGTCGGGGTGGCGGCGTTCGGGGTGTCCGTGGCCGATCGGGCGATGGAGCGGCGGGGGCAGGTGGCCGCGCTCGCGCTGTTGGGGGCGCGGGGCGGGACGTTGCGGGTGGCGCAGTGTGCGCAGGTCGTGCTGCCGCTCGGGGTGGGGCTCGGGGCGGCTGTGGTGACCGGGTGGCTCGCGGAGTCGAGCTATCTGATCACCGGGGGCGGGGCCGTGCACTGGGACTGGGAGGGGTTGCCGCTGCTCGTGGGGTGCGCGGTCGGGGTGCTGGTGGTCGGTGGGGTGGCGGCGCTGCCGGTCGTACGGCGGCACGTCGATCCGGAGCACATCCGGCGGGACTGAGCAGGAAGTGACGGGCAACACGAAAGGATCGCGGGGCGCGCCGATGAGTTCTCGGCGCGCCCCACGTCTACCTCTTCGCAAGCCCCACCACGGCGTCCCGACGAGAAGAGGTCACGTCATGTCCAGCACCGCTGCCACCCCCGCCAAGGCGCCCGTCAAGGGTCCCGCCAGCTACTTCCCCTCCATCGAGAAGAAGTACGGGCGCCCCATCGCCGAGTGGCTGGAGATCGTCGACGCCTCCCCGCTCGTCAAGCACATGGAGCTGGTCGGCTGGCTCAAGAGCGAGTACGGGCTCGGGCACGGCCACGCCAACGCCCTCGTCGCGCACGTCCTCGCCGGCCGGAAGGCATAGCTCCCGTTCGAGGTCCGTCGTGGCCGTGCGTTCCGTGACGCGGGACGTCAGGGCGAGCGTCGCGGCCGCGGTGGCGAGGCCGGCGGCGAGGGCGGTCCACCAGAGGGCGGCGGGGCCGAGGCCCGTGTAGAGGGTGACGCCCAGGGTGAGGGAGCCGAAGCGGGCGACGCCCCAGGTCCAGCTGAACGCGCCCTGGTAGCGGCCGCGGGCGTGTGCCGGGGCCAGGTTGGCGACGACGGCGGCGCCGATGCCGGCGACCACGACCTCGCCGAGCGACCAGACGACGACCGAGACGGCGAAGCCGGCCGTGCTGTCGGCGAGTCCGGTGAGGGCGACGCCGACGGCGATGAGGACACTGCCCGCGACGTGCACGGGCAGTTGCGGCAGGCGGGCGAGCCGCGCGGTGGTGAAGGGCTGGAGCCCGACCACCAGGACGGCGTTGAGCGCGGCCATCGTGCCGTACACGGCGGGGGACAGGCCGTGGTCGCGGATGGCGAGCGGCAGGGCGACCTCGGTGAGGGAGTAGACGAACAACTGCACGCCGAAGAGCGGCAGGAGGAGGACGGCGAGGCGGTCGCGCAGGACGACGCCGTACCCGAGGCCGTCGCCGGCGGGCCGGGGGCCGCGGGGCGGCTCGGTCAGCCGGGTGGCGACCACCACCGCGTACAGCAGCATCGAACCGGCGTCGACGGCGAACAGCAGCCAGTACCCCTGCGCGGCGAGGAAGCCGCCGAGGACGCCCGCGACCGCCGTGCCGATGTTCACGCCCCAGCCGAAGAGGGCGTACGCGCGCTGCCGGCGCTCCGCGTCGACGGCGTCGGCCATCAGCGCGTACGCCGCCGGGGACACGGCCATGCCAGTGGCGCTGATCAGCAGCGCCGCGGCCGCCATCGTCCACACCCCGGGCGCCACGAACAGCGCGCCCTGTGCCAGGGCCGAGCCGAGCAGACCGATCAGCATCGTCGGGCGGCGGCCGACGCGGTCGGCGAGGACGCCGCCGACGGCCGGGCCGACGAGGTTGCCGGCGCCGAGCGCGCCGAGGACGTACGTGGTGTCGGTGCCGGTGACCCCGCGCGAGGCGAGGAAGAAGACGAGGAACGGGGTGACGAGGTAGCCGAGCCGGTTGATCACCGTGCCCGCGAACACCGTCCAGACGACGGACGGAAGGTTCCCGAACGAGGAGAAGGAGGAGGAAGAGGAAGAGGAAGGGGAAGAGGGGGCAGAGGAGGTGGGCGAAGGGGCGGTCTTCGCGGGGTTGGAGGGCTTGGAGGGCTTGGAGGGCATGGGAGGAGCTTGCGAGGGTGTCCCCCGGACCCTCCAATGATTAAGCTCCAGCCGAATCTATCCGCCGTCTCACCGTCCCACCGTCCAACCGTCCACCCGACGACCGCCGTTCACGGGGGCAGCAGGCACACATGGACTCCGCGCTCAGCTTCTCCGCCGCCGACCTCGCCCAGACCCGCTTCGCGGTCTCCCCCATGTGGGAGGTCGTCACCAGCTTCCGTCTCCTCCGCAACGCCAACACACCATCCCTGCACCGGCGTTGGGCTGACCAGGTACGGCCCCGCGTACGCGCCGCCGGGCTCGACCGGGGGCGGCTCGCCGCGCTCGTGCCGGCGCGCGGCTACCTCGCCGACTTCCTCACTCCCACCCCCGCCGGGCCGTTCCCCACCCTGGAGGGGGAACTCGACGCCATCGAGCGCACGCCCGCCGAGCAGATCGCCCGCGACCTGGAGACGCTCGGAATCACCACCCGAAACCCGCCCGGGAACCCGCCCGCGAACCCGCCCGGGAACCCACCCGGCACCACGCCGGCGCCCCTGGCCGGGCTCCGCGACGAGCTCCTCACCTACTGGGAACTCGCCCTCGCCCCCTACTGGGCGCGCATCCGCGGCCTCCTCGAAGCCGATGTGTTCCACCGTGCCCGCCAGGTCGCCGAACACGGATCGGCGCGCGTGCTCGGCGAGCTCCACGAGACCGTGCGCTGGGACGACGGCACGCTCCGGCTCGTCCGGCGGGCCTGCGCGCTCACCCGGGACCAGGCGGGGTCGGGGCTGCTGCTGATCCCGTCCGCGTTCGCGTGGCCGCGGGTCCTGACCCGCTCGGTCGCCCCCGATCCGCCCCAACTGGCCTATCCGGCCCGGGGCATCGGCAACCTCTGGGAGCCGCGCACCACCTCCACCGCCACCGAGGCCGTCGCCGGCGTCCTCGGACGGTCCCGCGCCCTGCTGCTCGCCGAGCTCGACACCCCGGCGTCCACCACCCAGCTCGCGACCGTCCTCCCGCTCTCCGCCGCCGCCGTGTCCCAGCACCTCACCGCCCTGCGCCACGCCGGTCTCGTCACCGCGCACCGCAGCGGCCGGTCCGTCCTCTACGCCCGCACCGCCGTCGCCGATGCGCTGCTCTGCCCGGACGCCACCGGCTCCCCCGCCCGGACCGACTCCCCCACCCGGACCGACTCCCCCTTGGAGCCCCGATGACCACGGCCCCCTGGACCGAGCACGTGCTCGTACGGAAGAGCGCGCGCGAGCCCGAGGGCGTACGGCTCTCCCTGCGCGACTGGGGCGGCGACGGGCGGCGGCCCTTCCTGCTGCTCCACGGGCTCGCCGGGCACGCCGGCGAATGGGACGGGCTCGCCCGGCGGCTGCGCGCCGACGGACATCGGGTCCTCGCGCTCGACCAGCGCGGGCACGGGGCGAGCGAGCGGCACCCGGTCGACGTGTCGCGTGCCGCGTACGTCGCCGACGCCCTCGCCGTACTCGATCACTTCGCGCTCGACGGGGCCGTCCTCCTCGGGCAGTCGTACGGCGCGCATGCCGCGCTCCTCGCCGCCGGCAGCCCGGAGGCGGAGCGGCGGGCGGCCCGTCTCGCCGCCGTCGTCCTCGTCGAGGCCGGTCCCGCGGCGGCCGAGCCCTCGGTCCTGGACGAGGTCGGGGGCTGGCTGCGGGCCTGGCCGGTGCCGTTCCCGGACCGGGAGGCGGCCGTCGCGCATCTCGGCGGCGGTCCCGTAGGGGAAGGCTGGGCCGACGGCCTGGAGGTACGGGACGACGGCCTCTGGCCCCGATTCGACCCCGAGGTGATGGTGGCCTCACTCGCCGAGAACACCCGCCCCGACCACCCCGGCTGGTGGCGGGAGTGGGCGGCGATCCGCGTCCCCGTCCTCGCCGTGCTCGGCGAGAAGGGGATCATCGCGGCCGAGGAGTACGCGGAGATGGCCCGGCTCCAGCCCGACCGCCTGCACGGCGTCGGCCTGCCCGGAGCCGGCCACGACCTGCACCTGGAGCGGCCCGAACTGCTCCACGCGCTCGTACGGGCCTTCCTCGCCGGGACGCGACTCGCGTAACCCGCAAGGCCGGAGGGCAAAGTCCACAGCCCACCCCTCCCCCCTTCCGGCCCCATGGGACCCAACTCCCTTGCCCTGAAGTGCACTCCAACACCTAGGGTGCGGCGCATGCGTTATCGGGTACTCGGCGGGACCGGGATCGAAGTCAGCACGTACTGCCTCGGCACGATGATGTTCGGGGCCATCGGCAATCGCGACCACCAGGACTGCGCGCGGATCATCCACAGCGCCCTGGACCAGGGCATCAACTTCGTCGACACCGCCGACATGTACTCGGCGGGCGAGTCCGAGGAGATCGTCGGCAAGGCGCTGAGCGACCCGCGGCGCCGGGACGACACCGTCCTCGCCACCAAGGTGTACTTTCCGGTCGGCGACGACGGCCCCAACCGAGGCGGTTCGTCCCGCCGTTGGATCGTGCAGGCGGTGGAGAACAGCCTGCGGCGGCTCGGCACCGACCGGATCGACCTCTACCAGGTGCACCGGCCCGACGAGCGCACCGACCTCGAGGAGACCCTCGACGTCCTCGGCGACCTCGTCACCCAGGGGAAGATCCGGGCCTTCGGCTGCTCCTCCTTCCCCGCCGAGCGGATCGTCGAGGCGCACGCCGTCGCCGAGCGGCGCGGGCTGCGCCGCTTCCGCACCGAGCAGCCGCCGTACTCGCTGCTCGCCCGGGGCGTCGAGACCTCCGTGCTGCCCGTCGCGCAGCGGTACGGGATGGGCGTGCTGACCTGGTCGCCGCTGGCGTCCGGCTTCCTCACCGGCAAGTACCGCAAGGGGCGCCCGATGGACCTCGGCTCCGGGCGGCCCACGCTCCATCCGCACCGCTTCGACCCGGAGCTGCCGGTGACCGCGGCCAAGCTCGACGCGGTCGAGGAGTTCACCGCGCTCGCCGAGGAGATCGGCCACACGCTGCCCGAACTCGCGATCGCCTTCGCGGCGGCCCACCCGGCGGTCACCTCCGTCATCCTCGGGCCGCGCACCCAGGAGCAGTTGGACGGCCTGCTCAAGGGCGCCTCCCTGGAGCTCGACGACGAGGTCCTGGACCGGATCGACGCCATCGTGCCGCCCGGCACCGACGTCTACCGGCCGGACGGGGTCTGGCAGCCGCGTTCCCTCACCGACCCGAGGGCCCGGCGCCGCCCGGCCGGCGAGCGCGCCGCCGCGGACTGAGGGCCCGCGTGATCCGTGATCCATGATCCGTGATCCCGGATCCCGGATCGGAATCGGGATCGGGATCGGGATCGGGATCGGTCCATCCGTGATCCTGCTCCTGCGTCGCACTCCAGCTCCTGCATTCTTGGGGCCATGGGTGAGAGTGGGACGACAGCACCGCTGAGAACGATCGCTCCCGAGGAGCGCCGGGCCCGGCTCGCGGTGCGCCACCGGCTGGCGGGCGCGGCCAGGGCGGCGACCGCCGAGGAGGTCGCCGACTCGCTCGTGGCGCTGCACGCGACGGACCCGGCGACGGTGTTCCTGGCGGCGGGCGCACGGCTGGCGCCGGGACGTGACCCGGTGGCGGAGGTGGAGCGCGCGCTGTACGGCGAGGGGGCGGGGTACCGCGAGGGGGCGAAGCCCGGCAGCGGGATCGTGCCCGGCAACGGGATCACGCCCGACGGAGGAACCCCGCCCGACGGAGGAACCACGTCCAACGGAGGAACCCCGCCCGACGAAGGAACCACGTCTGCCGAAGGAACCACGTCTGCCGAATCCGGGGCCTTCCGCCGGGCGTCGACGGCGCTGACGCGGATGCACGGCATGCGGCACACCGTCTTCGTCGTGCCGTCGCGGCTGGCCGCCGTCGTCCACGCCTCGACCGCCGACGCCGCCTCCGCCCGCGAACGCGCCCGGCTGGTCAAGCAGTTGGTGGCCGGCAGTGACTACGACGCGGCCTGGCTCGCCGAGACCGAGCGGCAGGTCCTGGCCGAGCTGGCGGCGCGCGGCGAGGCGACCGGCACGGAGCTCGGGGCGGCCGTGCCGCGGCTGCGGGCGCAGTACGTGTACGGGGTGGGCACCAGCCAGGAGGGGCCTCAGTCGGTCGGGAGCCGGGTGCTGCGGGTGCTGGGCATGGAGGGGCGGATCGTGCGGGGCCGGCCGCAGGGCGGCTGGACGTCGAGCCGGTTCCGCTGGGCGCCGGCCCCGCCGTACGCGGAGCTCGCGCCGGACGAGGCGCAGGCGGAGCTCGTACGGCACTGGCTGGCCGCGTACGGTCCGGCGACCGAGGCGGACCTGAAGTGGTGGACGGGCTGGAAGGCCACGGACGTGCGGCGCGCGCTCGCGGCGGTGGGCGCGGTACGGGTGGCCCTGGCGGACGAGGCCGGGACGGGGGCCGGGTCCGGAGCCGGAGCCGGAGCCGGGCCCGAGGTCGTGGGGTATCTGCTGCCGGACGACCTCGATCCCGTACCGGCGCCGGAGGAACCGTGGGCGGCGCTGCTGCCGGCGCTCGATCCGACGCCGATGGGCTGGCAGTCCCGCGACTGGTACCTGGATCCTGCGCACCGGGCCGCGCTCTTCGACCGGAGCGGGAACATCGGGCCGACGGTGTGGTGGAACGGGCGGATCGTCGGCGGCTGGGCGCAGCGCGCGGACGGCGAGGTCGTGTGGCGGGCGCTGGCGGAGCTGGACGGCGAGGCGGTCCGCGCGGTGGACGCGGAGGCGGCGCGGCTGGCGGACTGGGTCGGCGCGGTCCGGGTCACGCCCCGTTTCCGTACGCCCCTGGAGAAGGAACTCACCTCGTGACCGGCACCGACCTGCTGCTGATCTCCGCGCAGCGCACCTCCACGGCGCTGCTCCTCGCCGATGCGGCCCGGCGGCGCGGGATGGTGAGCCGGGTGCTCGACGGGCGGGCGGTGGCGGACGGCGTGGTGCGCCCGGGCGAGGCCGTGCACTGGCACGGCGGACCGCGGCTCGCCGACCGGATCACCCGGCGGCCCGGGCCCGACCTCGAACCCGGACCAGGACCCGGACCCGGCCTTGGCCTCGGCCTTGACCTCGGGCTTCTGGAGCCGGGGGACGGGTGGCTGGCGGGGCTGCCGCGGGAGTTCACGCGCCGGCGGATCACGCTGGAGCCGTTCTCGTCCGTACGACGGGAGGCGCGGGGGCCGGTGTTCCTGAAGCCGCCGTCGGACAAGTCCTTCGCGCCGGGGGTGTACGGCTCCGGGCCCGACCGCGGCCCCGCCGCACGCGACCTCGCGGACCTCGCGGACCTCGCCCGCACGCTGGCCCCGCATACCCCGGTGCTGGTCTCGGACCCGGTGACGTTCACGGCGGAGTACCGCCTCTTCGTCCTCGACGGGCGGGTGGTGACCGGCAGCCGCTACGCGGTGTACGGGCGGCTCGACCCGGGCCCGCTCGCGCCGGGGGCTCGCGGTTTCGGCGAGGAGCTGCTCGCGGCGGTGGGCGGGACGCTGCCGAGCGGGGTGGTCGTGGACGTGGGCACCCTGGAGGGCGGGGGCTGGGCGGTGGTGGAGGCGAACATGGCGTGGTTCGCCCAGTGCTACGCGGCGGACCCCGACGCCGTCCTGGACGTCGTGCTGCGGGCGGCGGGCCCCCTCTCGCGGGTCACGGAGCGGGACCGCTCGTTCCTCCGGGTGACATCGCGCCCGGAATCGGGCTGAGCGGTGGCCGCCGCGGCCGTGCTCCGGCGTCCTGGTGGAAGAAGCACATACGCACAGACTTCCTTGGACGAGGAGCACGCCGTGAAATACCTCGTGATGGTGCAGGGCTCGCAGGCCGACTACGACGCGATGAAGGGCGAGGCCTCGCCGCAGAGCCCGGCCTGGAGCGAGCAGGACCTGCGGGCGATGTTCGCCTACATGAACTCGATCAACGACGACCTCGCGGAGAGCGGCGAGTGGATCGACGGCCAGGGCCTGGTCGAACCGTCCAGGACCCGCTTCGTCACCGCCGACTCCGAGGGCCGCCCCGTCGTGCAGGACGGCCCCTACGATCCGGCCCAGGCGGTCCTCGCCGGCTACTGGGTCCTCGAATGCACGAGCCTGGACCGCGTCACGGAGATCGCCGCCCGCGTCGCCCAGTGCCCCCAGCCCCCGGGCGCCCCCGAGTACCCGGTGGTGATCCGCCCGATCGACGAGTCGGGCGGCTCCGACCTCGGCCCGGCCACGGACACCGCCACCGGGTGACCTGGCCTCTGTCGCCCCCCCCGGTACCGGCACCGGTACCGGGGGGGCGCCCCCGGGTCTTCGCCGCCTCCCCGCCGCCCCCTGGCCCGTCTCAGGCGTCCTGCCTGAGACGGGCCAGGGTCGTGTCGAGGTCCAGGGCGCAGGAGGTGGTGCGGTTGTGGGGGAGTTTGGCGAGGAGGGCCGCCATGCCGCAGGTGTTGGTGAGGGCCGAGAAGACCAGGCCGGCCGCGATCGCCGCCGAGAGGAGCTGGAAGGCGGGGTGGGCCAGGAGGGCGAGGAGGAGGCCCAGGAGGACGAGGGTGCCGGCGGTGAGGCGGACCTGGCGGTCCATGGCCCAGGGTGTGCGGGTGGGGGCGGGGCCCTGCGGGTGGGCGAGGGCGTGGCCGAGGGCGGACCAGGCGGAGGTGCCGCCGGCGAGGTCGAGCGCCGGGATGCCGTGGGCGGCGAGGCGGGTGCAGGCGGTGCGGGAGCGGTTGCCGGACTGGCAGACGACGAGCAGCTCGCGGCGGGCCGCGGCCTCCTTGAGTGCGGGGACGGCCCGGTCGAGGCGGTCGAGCGGCACGTTGAGGGCGCCGGGCAGGTGGCCGCCCGCGTACTCGGCGGGGGTGCGGACGTCGATGACGGTCAGTTCGGCGAGCCGGGCGTGCGTCCGGTCGACGTCGAGGGAGGCGGGGGTGGGCATCGCAGGTGTCATCCTTGGTTTTCGACGGGACCCCGTGGTGGGGAGTAAATTACCCCCTGGGGTATCTGCTGAGGAGTGGTTGTGGAACTGGATCTCGCGGGCGCCGAGCTCAAGGCCGTGCTGAACCGGCTGCGCCGGGCGCAGGGGCAGATCTCCGGCGTGATCCGGATGATCGAGGAGGGCCGCGACTGCGAGGAGGTCGTGACCCAGCTCGCGGCCGCTTCCCGGGCCCTCGACCGGGCCGGGTTCGCGATCATCGCGACCGGTCTCCAGCAGTGCCTGACGGACATGGAGAACGGGCGCCGCGACGGCGAGGACCCCGAGCAGATGCGGGCCCGCCTGGAGAAGCTCTTCCTCTCCCTGGCCTGACCCCCACCCGCCCCGGGCGCGCCCCGCACCCGCCTACACGGCGAGGTCCAGGAGCATCAGGGCCGCGACCGCGAGGAGCACCACCCCGAAGGCCCGGCGCAGCGCGTCCGCCGGGATGCGGGAGGCGAGCCGCCGGCCGTCCCAGGCCGCCAGGACCGCCGCGCCCGTGAACGGGGCCACGACCGCCCAGTCCACCGGCGCCGAGCCGCCCGCCCTGGCCAGCAGCGCGACCAGCGCGTTGACCGCGACGACCAGCAGGCTGGTGCCCACCGCGGGACGCATCCGCAGGCCGACGACCTGCACCAGCGCCGGTACGGTCAGGAAGCCGCCGCCCACCCCGAGCACCCCGGTCACGGCGCCGAGCCCGGCGCCCGCGCCCACGACGGCCGGGGCCGAGCGGCGCGCGCCGGCCCCTTCGCCCGGCTCCCCGCCCCGCTCCCCGGCCGGCGCCTCGGCAGGCTCCCCGGCCGGCGCCCGGCGGATCATCCCGAGCGCCGCGACCGCCGCCACCCCCGCGAAGCCGAGGGTGAGCAGCCGGTCCGGGAGGCGTGCGGAGAGCAGGCCGCCCAGCGCCGCCGGCAGCAGTCCGGCCGCGGCGAACAGCGCTCCCGTACGCCACTGGACCTGCCCGTCGCGGGCGTGCCCGTACAGCGCGGTGGCGGCCGTGCCGAGCACGATGACCAGGCTGGCCGTCGCGGCGGCGGCCGGGCCGAAGCCGAGCAGGTAGATCAGCGCGGGCACGGCGAGGACGCTGCCGCCCCCGCCCAGCGCGCCGAGCGCGAGCCCGACCACACCCCCGGCCGCCAGCGCGGCCACGGTGGTCACCATCGCCCGTCCTCCTCCCTGTCTCCGAAACCACAGCCCGCAACCCACCCCCGAGATACCTCGGGGGGTATACGAGCGAACGGCGTCGACCCTAACAGAATTACCCCCGGGGGTATATTTCGCGATCAAGCGGAGCGCTATCCGGTTCCTTCGGTGCGGGGCGGTATCCTCGACAGCGAGAACGGAACGGCGCACGCGAGGGGGACGCGCGGACCAGGAAGGCAGGAAGCGGCCGATGAGCACCACCGGGCGGCAGCACGACGACGGATCCACCCCCGGGTCCACCGGCCCCCTGCTCGACCTCCTCCCCGGCGTCGGCGGCCCCCCGCCCGAGCGGGCCGACGCCGCCCGCAACCGGCGCAAGATCCTCGACGCCGCCGCCCGGATCGTCGCCGAGCAGGGCCCCGAGGCCGTGACCATGAACCAGGTCGCCCACGCCAGCGGCATCGGCGTCGGCACCGTCTACCGGCGCTTCGGCGACGTCTCCCAGCTGCTCTGGGCGCTGCTCGACGACCGCGAGCGCCAGTTCCAGGAGGCCTGTCTGAGCGGGCCGCCGCCGCTCGGACCCGGCGCGCCCGCCGCCGAGCGGCTCGACGCCTTCCTCGACGCCCTGGTCGACCGCGTCGTCGAGCAGCGCGACCTCCTCCTCGCCGCCCAGACCGCCGCACCCGTCGCCCGCTACACCAGCGGCGCCTACCTCGCGATGCACACCCACGTCACCCTGCTGATCGCGCAGGCCCGCCCCGACACCAACGCCCCGCTCCTCGCCCACCTCCTCCTCGCCCCGTTCTCGCCGAGCCTGATGCACCACCTCTCCCACGAGCAGCAGCTGTCGGCCGCCGAACTCAAGGTGGGCGTACGGCAGTTGCTCGGCCTCCGGCCCGGCGCGGCCCCCGCCGCCCCGGCTCCCCCGTCCAGCACCTGAAACGCCCTGGACCCCGCCCGCGGCACGGCGCCACGATCGGCACCATGACCCACACCTTTCTCGTCCTCCACGGCTTCCAGAACCACCGGCCGCCCGGCCACTGGCAGCACTGGCTGGCCGGCGCGCTGGCCGAGCGCGGGCACGAGGTGCGCTACCCGCAGCTGCCCGAGCCCGACGCGCCGCGCCTCGCGGACTGGCTGACCGCGCTGGACGAGCACGGCACCCGGCCGGCCGGCGACGGCGAGTTCGTGGTGCTCGCGCACAGCCTCGGCGTCCTGCTGTGGCTGCGCGCCCTCGCCGCCGGACGGGCGCCCGAGGCCGACCGGGTGCTCCTCGTCGCCCCGCCGTCGCCGCAGGTCACGGCGTCGATCCCGGAGATCGCCGGGTTCGCCGACGGCCTGGACCTCGCCGCCGTACGCCCGAAGGCGCCGACCCGGCTCGTGTACGGGGACGGCGACCCGTACTGCGCCGAGGGCGCCGACGTCCCCTACGGGATCCCGCTCGGCCTCGACCTCGACCACGTGCCGGGCGGCGGGCACCTCAACCCCGACCACGGGTACGGCGCCTGGCCCGACGTCCTCGCCTGGTGCGAAAACCCGGAGGTCCGGGTGGGCGGCAACCGCTAGCGTCGGCCGGATGGCCACCTCACCCACCGGTTCCACCGGTTCCACCGGTTCCACCGAGCCCACCGAGCCCACCGAGCTCAACGAGTCCACCGGTTCCGCCGGATCTCCCGGCTCCCCCGCGTCCCCCGACTCCGTCCCGCCCGTCCACGACTCCGGGCTGCTCGACGTCGGCGACGGCCACCGCGTCTTCTGGTCCGTCGCCGGCAACCCGGACGGAAAGCCCGCGCTGATCGTGCACGGCGGCCCCGGCTCCGGCTCCTCGCCGACCGCGCGCCGGGTCTTCGACCCGGCCGTCTACCGCATCGTCCAGCTCGACCAGCGCGGCTGCGGCCGCTCCACCCCGCACGCGAGCACCCCTCCCGCCCAGGCCCCTGCCGCCGACCTCGCCGCCAACACCACGGCCCACCTCGTCGCCGACATGGAGCGCCTGCGCGAGCACCTCGGCATCGACCGCTGGCTGCTGTACGGCGGCTCCTGGGGGTCGACCCTGATCCTGGCGTACGCCGAGGCGCACCCCGAAAGGGTCTCCGAGATCGTCATCGCCGCCGTCACGACCACCCGCCGCTCCGAGATCTGCTGGCTGTACGAGGGCGTCGGCCGGTTCTTCCCGGAGGCGCAGGAGCGCTTCCGCGCGGGCGTGGACGACGCCGAGGACGTGCTGGGCGCCTACGCGGCCCGGATGAACGACCCCGATCCGGCCGTACGGGAGCGGGCCGCGGCCGACTGGTGCGCCTGGGAGGACGCCGTGCTGTCCGGAGAGGGCCAGGGCACCCCGTACGCCGACCGGCCCGACGCCGCCCGGCTCGCCATGGTCCGGATCTGCTCGCACTACTTCTCGCAGGGCGCGTTCCTGGAGGAGGGCGTCCTGATCCGCGACGCGCACCGGCTCGCCGGCATCCCCGGCGTCCTCATCCACGGGCGCTTCGACATGGGCGGCCCGCTGACCACCGCCTGGGAACTGGCCAGGGCCTGGCCCGGCGCCGAGCTGCACGTCGTGGAGGGCGCAGGCCACCTCGGCGACGGCGAGAGCCGGCAACTCGTCCGCGCCGCCCTCGATCGCTTCGCCCAGGCGGGTCCGACCGGGTGAGCCACCGGGCGGGAGCGGCCGCCGGGCCGGATGATCGGGGCATGAGCCCCGTGATCCACCTCGCCCAGCAGCCGGAAGCAGACGAGCTGCTCGGCCGCTCCCCGCTCGCCGCGCTGGTCGGCATGCTGCTCGACCAGCAGGTGCCGATGGAGTGGGCGTTCTCCGGCCCGTACACCATCGCCACCCGCATGGGCCACGACGACCTGGACGCGCACGAGATCGCCGCCCGGGACCCCGAGGCCTTCGCCGCCCTGCTCTCCGAGAAGCCGGCCGTGCACCGCTACCCCGGCTCCATGGCCAAGCGGATCCAGCAGCTGTGCCGCTTCCTCGTCGACGAGTACGGCGGCGACGCGGAGGCGGTCTGGCGGGACGCCGCCGACGGCAAGGAGCTGCTCGCCCGTCTGGAGGCGCTGCCCGGCTTCGGCAGGCAGAAGGCGCAGATCTTCCTCGCGCTGCTCGGCAAGCAGTACGGGGTCGCGCCGAAGGGCTGGCGGGAGGCGGCCGGCTCGTACGGCGAGAAGGACTGCTACCGCTCGGCCGCCGACATCACCGGCCCGGACTCCCTGGCGAAGGTGCGCGCCCACAAACAGGAGATGAAGGCGGCGGCCAAGGCCGCCAAGACTCCGAAGGCCACGAAGGCGGCCAAGACCTCCAGCCCCGCCAAGACCGCCAAGGCAACGCGGAGCGCCACATCCTCCTGAATCTCCCGGAATTGGGGATTCCCTCACTCCATCCTGTTCGACCTGACAGGAATCCCGCCCGATGTGTTCACAGGATCCCCCGGCGATCGCTAACTTCCCCTCAACCTCGTCCGCACCGGGAAGGACTTCTGTGAACGCATCACAGCGCAGGGCAGCCGCCGTACTGGCCGTCGCAGCACTCGCCACCCCGCTGATGCTCGCCGCGCCCGCCACCGCCACCCCCGCGCCCGGGGCCGCGGAGGCCCGCGACGCCGCCCGGCTCGCGAAGAGGCTGGTCCGCGAGACGTCCGCCGAGGGCGCCTACCGGCACCTGCAGAAGTTCCAGGCGATAGCCGACTCGGCCGAGGGCAACCGGGCGGCCGGCACCCTCGGGCACGACGCCTCCGCCGCGTACGTGTACACGCAGCTCAAGAAGGCCGGCTACGCCGTCACGTACCAGAAGTTCGACTTCGTCTACACGAAGACGCTCGCCGAGAAGGCCTCCGTCGTCTCCCCCGCCCCGCGCGACCTGCCGATCCGGGCGATGACCTACACGAAGTCGACCCCCGTCGGCGGCGTCAGGGCCGCCGTGGCCGCCACCCCTGTCGACGCCGACGGCAGCAACGGCTGCGAGCCGGGCGACTTCGCCGCCGGCGCGTTCACCGGCAAGCTCGCCCTGATCAAGCGCGGCGGCTGCGCCTTCGCCGTCAAGCAGGCGAACGCCGCCGCGGCCGGCGCCGTCGGCGCGATCGTCTACAACAACGTCGAGGGCGTGCTCTCCGGCACCCTCGGCGACGTGGAGTCCGGGAAGATCCCGACCGGCGGCATCACCCTGGCGGAGGGCGAGCGGCTCGCCGCCGACCTCGCCAAGGGGCCGGTGACCCTCGACTTCGAGATCCGGCAGTTCCAGGAGAAGCGTTCCACCAACAACGTCATCGCGGAGACCAAGGGCGGCAACGCCGCCAACACCGTGATGCTCGGCGCCCACCTCGACTCCGTCACCGCGGGCCCCGGCATCAACGACAACGGCTCCGGCTCCGCCGGCCTCCTCCAGACCGCCCTGGAGCTCGCCAAGTCCAGGGACCAGGTCCGCAACAAGATCCGCTTCGCCTGGTGGTCCGCCGAGGAGGTCGGGCTGCTCGGCTCCGAGCACTACGTCGCCAACCTGACGCCGCTCGGCCGCAAGGAGATCAAGCTCTACCTCAACTTCGACATGATCGCCTCGCCGAACTACGGGCTCTTCGTCTACGACGGGGACAACTCCGACGGCGTCGGCGCGGGCGCCGGCCCCGAGGGCTCCGCCCAACTGGAGCGGGACATCACCGACTTCATGGACCGGATCGGCGCCCCGCACGAGGGCACCGACTTCACCGGCCGCTCCGACTACGGGCCGTTCATCGAGGTCGGCATCCCCTCCGGCGGCACCTTCACCGGCGCCGAGGGCATCAAGACCGCGGGCCAGGCCGAGAAGTTCGGCGGCCAGGCGGGCGTCGCGTACGACGTGAACTACCACGCGCCGGGCGACGACCTCAGCAACATCGACATGACGGCCTTCGACATCAACATCGACGTCATCGCCCACGCCGTGGGCACCTACGCCCACGACATCAGCTCCCTCAAGAAGCCGGTCGTCTCCGTGCCGACCACCGGTGACGCGGGCAGCGGCGGCGGCCTGCACTCCGACCACGACGAGGTCACCGAGTAGCCGGTCCGGGGCTCCTCCGCCTCCCTCCGCCTACCTCCGCCTGCGCGCGGTCCCGAACAGCGAGCGGCTGATCTCCCGGCCCAGCTGGGTGCCGACGGACCGCGCCAGTGACTTGAACAGGCCGCTCCCGACGACCTGTTGGGCGAGCGAGGGTTCCTCCTTCGGCCGGCTTCCGGCCCGAGGGGCCCTCGCCGCCTCCTTCTCCTCCGACGCGCGCTCCTTCTCCTCCGCCGCGCGCAGCGCCTCCGCCTCCGCGGCCTGCTGCTCGGCGGTCAGCTTCTCGTACGCGGACTCGCGGTCCACCGCCTCCGCGTACCGCCCGTACAGCAGCGAGCCCCGCACCGCCGCCGCCAGATCGGGCGCCGGGACCGGTCCCATCAGGGACTCCGGGGCGCGCAGGCGGGTGGCCGCCACCGGGGTCGGGGCGCCCTTCTCGCTGAGCACGGTGATCACCGCCTCGCCGGTGCCGAGGCCGGTGAGCACCTCCTCCAGGTCGTACGCCGAGTTCGGGAAGGTCCGTACGGTCGCCTTCAGCGCCTTGGCGTCGTCCGGGGTGAAGGCGCGCAGCGCGTGCTGCACCCGGTTGCCGAGCTGGGCCAGGACGTCACCGGGCACGTCCTTCGGGGTCTGGGTCACGAAGAACACCCCGACGCCCTTGGAGCGGATCAGCCGCACGGTCTGGGTGACCGACTCCAGGAACGCCTTGGAGGCGCCGTTGAACAGCAGGTGCGCCTCGTCGAAGAAGAAGACCAGCTTGGGCTTGTCGAGGTCGCCGACCTCGGGCAGGTCCCCGTAGAGGTCGGCGAGCAGCCACATGAGGAAGGTCGAGAACAGCTGCGGCTTGTCCTGCACGGCGGGGAGCTCCAGTACGGAGACGATCCCGCGCCCGTCCGGGGCGGTGCGCAGGAACTCGCCGGTGTCGAACTCCGGCTCGCCGAAGAAGGAGCCCGCGCCCTGCTGCTCGAAGGCGGTGATGGCGCGCAGGATCACCCCGGCGGTGACGGTCGACAGGCCGCCGATCCCCTTCAGCTCCGCCTTGCCGGTGTCGGAGACCAGGAAGGCGACGACGGCCCGCAGGTCCTTGAGGTCGACGAGTTCCAGGCCCTTGCTGTCGGCGTAGTGGAAGATCAGGCCGAGGGACTGCTCCTGGGTCTGGTTGAGCTGGAGCACCTTGGACAGGAGCACCGGCCCGAAGCTGGTGACGGTGGCCCGTACGGGAATGCCGGTGCCGCCCTTGGCGTTCTCGGAGGCTCCTTCGCCGCCGCTGTCGCCGAGGGCGTAGAACTCGCAGGGGAAGCCGGTCGGCGTCCACTCCTGGCCGACCTGGGCGGCCCGCTCGCGCACCTTCTCGCCGTCGGCGCCGGGCGCCGAGATGCCCGAGACGTCGCCCTTGATGTCGGCGAGGAAGACCGGCACGCCGTGCGCGGACAGCTGCTCGGCGATCAGCTGGAGGGTCTTCGTCTTGCCGGTGCCGGTCGCCCCGGCCACCAGACCGTGCCGGTTGAGCATCGGGAGCGGGATGCGGATCTGCGCGTCCGGGTGACACGCGCCGTCCCAGAGCAGCGCGCCCAGGTCGAGCGCGGGGCCGTCGAAGGCGTACCCGGCCGCGATCTCCGCCCGGGGGCCGGCGGCCGTGTCCGCACCCGGCTGCTCGCTCACGCTCATCATGGACCCCTTCGTCACGGTTTGTCCCAGCATCGCACCGGCGTCGCGTGGCTGCGCCGGGAGCCGCTTGCCCGGTAGGCTTTCCGTGTGATCTTCAAGCGCATCGGAAACGGCCGGCCGTATCCCGACCACGGCCGGGAAAGCACCCGGCAGTGGGCGGACGTGGCACCGCGCCCGGTCCGCCTCGATCAGCTGGTGACCACCAAGGGCCAGCTGGACCTGGAGACGCTGCTCGCCGAGGACTCGACCTTCTACGGCGACCTCTTCGCGCACGTCGTGAAGTGGCGGGGCGATCTCTACCTGGAGGACGGGCTGCACCGCGCGGTCCGGGCCGCGCTCCAGCAGCGGCAGGTCCTGCACGCCCGCGTGCTCGAAATGGACTGAGGACCGGGCGACGGACGGCCTGGCGCCGGCCACCTCGGGCGGCCTCCCGGGTGATCCTTTCGAGGTCTGTTCGCGCCCATCCGGACGCGATCACATGATCATCCAGTAGGCATCCTCCACGGGCGGCATTACGCTGCGTTCATGAGCATGCTCACTCCCCCCGGAATGGGCGGAAAGTACCGCATCACGGGGGACGTCTACCCCCGCATGCGCCGCCCCCACCGCCGGCGCAGGATCGTCCTCGGGGCCGCGGCCGCCGTGCTCGCGCTCGGCGCGGCCGGCTGGGGGACGCTGCAGCTCGTCGACGTCTTCTCCGGCGGCGACGAGAAGACCAAGACGGCCGCCGGCAAACAGACGGACTGCAAGCCCGCCCCGGCCCCCACGCCGAGCGCGCGGGCCGCCGCCCTCCCCAGGCCCGGCCAGATCACGGTCAACGTCTACAACGCGACCCCGCGCGCCGGGCTCGCCAAGTCGACCGCCGACGAGCTGAAGAAGCGCGGCTTCGTCATCGGCAAGGTGGGCAACGCGCCCGTCGCCTACGACAAGAAGGTCCCCGGCTCCGGGCTGCTGCTCGGCTCCCCCGGCGCCACCAAGGGCACCTTCTCCGTGGTCGGCACACAGCTCAAGGGCGCGACGACGAAGGTCGACGCCCGCACCACGGCGGACGTCGACCTGATCATCGGTACGGCGTTCAAGACGCTGGACCCGAAGGCGGCGGCGGACGCGGCCCTCGTGGCCCTCAACAAGCCCAAGCCGGTGCCGGGCCGCTGCTGAGGAGCCCGCCGGGCCCCCGGGGCCCGGACCGCTCCTCGTGGCGCCGCGGCGCCGCGGCGCCCTATTCGGCGGAGCCGTACATCCGGTCGCCCGCGTCGCCGAGGCCCGGCACGATGTAGCCCTGCTCGTTGAGCCGCTCGTCGACCGAGGCCGTCACGACGGTCACCGGCGTGCCCGCCAGCTCGCGCTCCATGACCTCGACGCCCTCCGGGGCGGCGAGCAGCACGACCGCGGTCACGTCGTCGGCACCGCGCTTGATCAGCTCCTGGATCGCCGCGACGAGCGTGCCGCCGGTCGCCAGCATCGGGTCCAGGACGTACACCTGGCGGCCGGACAGGTCCTCCGGCATCCGGGTCGCGTAGGTCGACGCCTCCAGCGTCTCCTCGTTGCGGATCATGCCCAGGAAGCCGACCTCGGCGGTGGGCAGCAGCCGCACCATGCCGTCGAGCATGCCCAGACCGGCCCGCAGGATCGGGACCACCAGCGGCCGCGGGTGCGAGAGCTTGACGCCGGTCGTCGGCGTCACCGGGGTCTCGATGTCGACCTGCTCCGTGCGCACGTCCCTGGTCGCCTCGTAGGCGAGGAGGGTGACCAGCTCGTCGGCGAGCCGGCGGAAGGTGGCGGAGTCCGTGCGCTTGTCGCGCAGGGTGGTGAGCTTGTGGGCGACCAGCGGGTGATCGACGACGTGGAGACGCATGCCTCAACAGTAGCCGGGACCTGGCCGAGGACTGGCGTCAACCCGTGGCGGAGGGGGAAGGTGGGGGCTACAGGGACCCCTGTCACGCGGTGGATGGGTGGTGTGTCCATGCCCGACAGTCCAGAGGAACCGGACCCGGCCGAGCGGCCGGAGACGGACGCGGAGCGCCGCAGGCGCCGCGCGCAGTTCCTGCGCGAGCTGAACGAGGCGAAGGCGCTGCGCGACCGCGTGCAGCCGCGACGCGCCCGGGCGGCCCGGATGCGACAGGCGATGCGGATGCGCACGTTCCGGTGGTGAGGCGGCCCCACGGCACCCCCGCCGTGCGCCCCCTCCGTGCGCCGGGGTCGCACGCCCGCCCGATCCGGGCGTCGTTCAGACTGATGCACGACGCAAGAGCCGAAGACCTCTCCTGAGGGCGAGGTTTCTGTCACGATGCCGATTGGGCGGGGCATCAGGAGCGCGCCGCCGGATCATCACACCTCTGATCAGTGGGAGAGTCAGGTGTACTTCGCCGCACTGCTCGCGCGCACCGAAGACGGGTGGGAAGCGAGCGATATCGAGCTCGACAACGTGGAGACGCTGGCGGACCTGGCCGATCTGGCCCGGGAGTCCGCCGCCGACGACGGGGAAACGGTGATCGTCTTCATCGAGCAGGAGGACGCGTGGTTCGGCCTCGTGCGCGTCGACGGCGAGGACGACCCCCGGGTCTTCGTCTCGAACGCGGCCGCCGCGGCCCGCTCCTCCTACGGGGAGATCCTCACCTCGGAACTCCTCGGCGACGACGACCGGGACGGCGCGCTCGACGAACTCACCGACCTGGACGGCACCGAGGACGGCGAGCCGGAGCACGAGGACGAGGACGACGACGTGGCCGCCACCGCCGGGATCGCCCCGGCCGGCCCGCTCGGCGAGGGCCGCATCCTGGCCGACCTCGGGATGACCGAGCGCGACCTGATCGACCTGACCGAGGACGCCCTCGGCGAGATCGCCGACGCCATCGGCGCCTCGGACATCCTGGAGGCCGTGCGCTAGTGGCCTCCGCCGTACGTGGCCCGGGCGCGGGCGCGCATCCCGTACGGGATCCCGGGCCGGAACCCGGGCCCGCTCCCGTACCTCCCGTAGCGGATCCCGTACGGGACCCCTGGCGGGAGTCCATGGGGCTCGCGCTCGCCGAGGCCGAGCTGGCCGCGGCGGCCGGCGACGTGCCGGTCGGCGCGGTCGTGCTGTCCCCGGACGGCACCGTCCTCGCCCGCGGCCACAACGAGCGCGAGGCCACCGGCGACCCCACCGCCCACGCGGAGGTGCTCGCCCTGCGGCGGGCCGCGGCGGCGACCGGCGAGTGGCGGCTGACCGGCTGCACGCTCGTGGTGACCCTGGAGCCCTGTGTGATGTGTGCGGGCGCGCTCGTCCAGGCGCGGGTCGAACGGGTGGTCTTCGGCGCCTTCGACGAGAAGGCCGGCGCCACCGGCTCGCTCTGGGACCTGGTCCGCGACCGGCGCCTCAACCACCGCCCGGAGGTGATCACGGGCGTTCTGGAGGCGGAGTGCTCGGACCGCCTGACCCGCTTCTTCCGGGACCGCTGACCCCTGCGCAGGCCCTCGGCCGACCCTCCGCCGGGCCGCTCTCGATCCCTCCGCCGACCCCGCCCCTGACCTGCTCGGGAACGCGGATTTCAGTCCACGGCACCTTTGGGCTAAGCTCTCTCTCGGTAGCGTGTCCGAGCGGCCGAAGGAGCTCGCCTCGAAAGCGAGTGTGGGGAAACTCACCGAGGGTTCAAATCCCTCCGCTACCGCTGACAACGCCCCCCTGAAGCAGCACGCTTCAGGGGGGCGTTCGCATGTCCGGCCGCGTCCGGGCCTGCCCGGCCGCGACTCCGGCTACGACTCCGGGACCTCCACGATCAGCAGGGTGCCGTGGCTGCCCGGGCGGACCGCGTGCCGCGCGCCCGCCGGGACGAGGCAGAGCTCACCGGGGCCGGCGGTCATCGGGGCGTCGTCCACGACCAGTTCCAGGCTTCCGTCGAGGACGATCAGCGCCTCGGCGACCCGGTGGGCCTCCTCCTCAACCGGCAACTCGTCCATCCGGAGCACCTTCACGCAGGCCGTGCCGACCTGGCCCAGCGTCTGCGAGCGCCAGGCGGCGGGAAGTCGTGACGCGACGTCGAACAGGTTGACCGGACTCATGGGGCCTCCAGCGGTACTACGGATGTCTGGAAGCTACCCCGGCGGCGCCGGTCGCTGGTCGACCGGAGGGTAAAGGATCGCGGTCACCCCGCCCCGGCCCCGGCCCGGGTCACCAGTGGTGGCCGTCCTGGACCGTGACGCGGAAGGACACGGCGGGCTCCGGCTGCGTGGTGTGCAGGGCGCGGTGGATCAGGCTGCGGTTGTCCCAGATCAGCAGGTCGCCCTCGGAGAACGTCTGGAGGTGGATGTTCTCGTGGGTGAAGGTGTCGTCGAGCTGCCCGGTGGCCTCCAGGAGGCTCTGCAGCAGCGTGGCGTCGAGCGGCGTGCCGGACCCGTCGACGAGCTCCTGCACCACGGCGGCGCTGATGTAGAGCACGTCCTCGCCGGTCACCGGGTGGGTGACGACGGTCGGGTGGAAGACGTCCGGGCTCTCCTCCTCCATCTCGGCGATGACCTCGGACAGCGGGCGGAAGACGTCCGTGGGCCGGATCTTGAAGTAGCGCCGCACGCTGTGCCGGGCCCGGGTGCCGGCGGCGGCCCGCTTCAGGGCCTCCGGCAGCTTCGCGTACGCCTTGCCCATGTCGATGAAGTAGGTGCCGCGGTCCTTCTTCGGCACCACCTGCGGGTAGATGAAGGTGAGCGCGAACGGCCGGGGCATGAACGAGTAGTCGGAGTGCCAGAACTTGCCGGTCTGCGGCACGCCCACCCGCTTGTCGCCCTCGACCACGTTCGAGGACACGAAGATCTCGGGGACCTCCGGGTGGTGGTACATCGGCTGGTAGTACGTCTCGGGCTCGCCGAAGCGCCGGCCGAGGGCCAGGAACTCCTCGGGCGACAGGTGCTGGTCCTTCAGCACCACGATCTTCTCCGCGTACACCGCCTTGCGGACGAGTTCGACGTCCTCGTCGGAGGCGGTGGCGGCATCGAAGCCCTGGACCACGACGCCGAGTTCGCGGTCTTCCTGGGGGATCATCTCCATGAGCGGGGGTCCTTGGGGTCGGGGTGGTGGATGGTCACGGTCATCTGCGGGGCGGGTCGACGACGACGAAGCGGACCTTGCCGTCCGCGCGTCCCCGCCCGTCGTCCCAGTAGCGGCAGGTGCTCTCCGCGAGGACCAGCGGCTGCCGCCCGTCCGCGCCGTCGCGCTCCCGCACGCTCGTGACGGCGATCTCGCCGTGGAAGCGCCGGCCGTCCATGGGACGCCGGAACGTGCTCTCGAAGTGGGAGATGAGGATGCTCGACAGCTGGCGCTCGCGGAAGTCGTCCAGGTCCCACCGGTCGAAGGGGGCGACCAGGGCGTCCCTGACGCTCTTGGCGATCAGGTAGTAGGCCATCTGGTTGTAACAGATGTTGAACTCCACCGAGTTGAAGTGCCCGGTGTCGTCGATGTAGCAGGACTCGGGGATGTGGAAGGTGCACCGCGCCGCCGGAAGTCCGTCCCGCAGGAAGACCGTGGCCTCCTGCAGGTAGCGGCAGTTCGGGCGGTACGGTGCGAGCACCTCCGCGAGGAGGTCCGCGTCGGTCGGAGCCCCCGGGGCGGGGGCCGGGGCCGAAGTCGGGGCCGGGATCGGAATCGGAGCCTGGGCCGGGGTCAGGACGGTCATCGGTGCGTGCCCCTCCTCAGCGGCCGGTTCCGGCGTGGACCACCGCTTCGCCCTCCGCCCGGTCCAGGGCGAAGCTCGTGTGCACGGCCCGGGTGGCGGCCCTGACCTGGTCCTCGTGGACGAGCGCGGCGACGGAGCTGCCCGAGGAGGACACGAGGCGCACGTCGACGCCCTCCGTGGACAGCGCCTCGACGAAGGTCGCGGCGATCCCGGGGGTGGTCCGCACGCCGGCCCCCACCAGGGAGATCCGGGCGACGTCCAGGTCGCAGTCGAGCGAGGTCCAGCCGACGCCGGGCCGGATCTCGTGCAGGACGGCCGCGGCGCGGTCCACCTCGCCGCGCGGCACCAGGAAGGACACGTCGGTCAGGTCCGGGGCGTCCGGGGAGACCTTCGCGGTCACCATGTCGATGCTGAGTCCGGCGTCCGCGAGCACCCGGAACAGCCGGGCCATGTCCTGCGGCTTGTCCGGGACGCCCCGCACCACGACCCGGGCGGCCGAGGTGTCGTGGGCGACACCGGAGATGACGGCGTGCTCCACCTTCTGATCCCCTGTCGGTTCGTGGCTGATCCAGGTGCCCGGCTGCCCCGTGAAGGAGGAGCGGACGTGGATCGGGATGTCGTAACGGCGCGCGTACTCGACGCAGCGGTGCAGCAGCACCTTGGAGCCGGAGGCGGCGAGCTCCAGCATGTCCTCGAAGGAGATCCAGTCGATCTTCTTCGCCTTCTTCACCACGCGCGGATCGGCGGTGAACACGCCGTCCACGTCGGTGTAGATCTCGCAGACCTCGGCGCCCAGTGCCGCCGCCAGCGCGACGGCGGTCGTGTCCGAGCCGCCGCGACCCAGCGTCGTGATGTCGTCGCCGTCCACCGAGACGCCCTGGAAACCGGCCACGATCGCGATGCTGCCGCGGTCCAGGGCCGCGCGGACCCGCCGCGGGGACACCTCCACGATCCGGGCCCGGTTGTGGGCCGAGTCGGTGAGGACACCCGCCTGGCTGCCCGTGAACGACTGGGCCTCGTGGCCCAGGTTCTCGATCGCCAGGGCCAGCAGGGCCATGGAGATCCGTTCCCCGGCGGTCAGCAGCATGTCGAACTCACGGCCGGCCGGCGCCGGCGCCACCTGCTCGGCGAGATCGATCAACTCGTCCGTCGTGTCGCCCATCGCGGACACCACGACCACCACCTGGTGGCCCTGCTCCTTGGCCGCCACGATCCGCCGCGCCACCCGCTTGATGCCCTCGGCGTCCGCGACGGAGGAGCCCCCGTACTTCTGCACGACCAGACTCATGACCGCACCGCCTCCGCCTCGATCGAACGTGCCGGGGCGTCCTCTTGACGTACCGTCAACAGGCGGAACACCAGTGGCGCCGCCACGACACCCAGGCCCGCGCTCACCAGCCAGGGCCACAGCGGCCCGAAGCCGTAGAGCAGCACGCCGAAGGCCGGTCCCAGGGACATCCCGGTCGACTGGCAGAAGCCCAGGAAGGACTGGTAGCGGGCCTCCGCGCCGCGGGGAGCGGCGGCCGTCGCGGCAGCGGCGGCGACGGGCGAGATCAGCATCTCGCCGACCGTCCACAGCAGCACACCGCCGATGAGCACCGGCCAGTTCGCGCCCAGCGCGTTGACGGCGAACCCGCCGAAGACGCACACCGCGCCCAGGGTGATCGGCACCCGGGTGGGCAGCTTGCCGATCAGCATGGCCAGCGGCACCTCGCAGAGGATCACCACGACCGCGTTCATCGTCAGGAGCGCCCCGAAGGCGCTGGTGCTGAAGCCGCCGTCCTTCATGGCGAGCGGCAGCGGCCCGGTCTGCTGGGCGTAGACCAGCGCGATGACGCCGAGCAGCACGCTCACCCCGACGAAGCGGAGGTCGGCGAGCACGCCCGCGCGCACCGCGCCGGCGCCCGCACCCCGCTTCCCGGCCCCCTCGGCCCCGGCCCCGCCGTCGGCGGTCCCGGCCGCGCGCCGCGGCACGTCCCGTTCGAGCCCGAGGAGCAGCAGCAGACCGGCGAGCGCGGACACCACCGCGTTGCCGACGAGCAGCGAGCCCATGTCGCTCGCGGCCCAGAAGCCGCCGATCAGCGGGCCGATCGCGGCGCCGATGTTCAGCGCCATGCGGTAGAGCGCGAAGAGCGTCACGCGTCGCTCGGCGGGCGCCGCCTCGCCGACCACGGCCTGGGCGACGGGCCCGTACGCCTGGACGGCGGCGCCCATCAGACAGGCCAGGACCAGCGTCCCCCAGTAGCCCGTGACCTCGACGAGGGCCAGGGAGAACGCCGAGGTCAGGAAGGTGGCGAGGAGCAGCGTGCTGCGCCGCCCGATCCGGTCGGCGATCAGCCCGGACACCCCGGCGCCCGCCATGCCGGAGACGGCGACCAGGGCGAGGCCCAGGGTGATCTCGCGCGGGCCGTAGCCGCGGTCGGCGAGGACGAGGGTCAGGAAGATGGAGAAGAAGCCGCCGACGCGGTTGAGGAAGACGCCGAGGGAGACGACGGCGATCGGCCGCGGCACCCCCTTCCCGGCGAACCTCCCGAAGAGCCCGCCGGAGCCCCGGACCGGGGCCTCCCCCGCCGGTCCGGCGGGCCCGGGGCCGCCGCCCGCGGCCCCGGGCGCCTGGCCCGCGGCGGACCCGTCACGCGCCCCGCCGCGGGTGTCACGGGGGACCGTCACGACGTCACCAGCGGCTCGTACTCCAGGTGCACCAGGCTCTCGGCGGCGTCGAGCCGCTTGGCGCACTCGTCCTCGTCCGCGCCCTCGGCGACCACGAACGCGTACCGCGCGACGAAGTCGCCCGGCGGGACCCGCAGTTCGGCGCCCGGCGGGACGGCCGCGACCATCTGCACGATGCCCTCCAGGGCGCCCGGCTCGTCGAAGGTGATCGACCGGACCCGCAGGTCCTCCTGGGGGCCGAGGAAGCGGATGCCGAGCGTCTTGGCGTGGGTCTGCGCGAACTCGGGGCGCCGGCCGGTGACGACGTCCACCGCGATCAGACCGGGGTCGATGCCCGTGGCGAGCTTGCCGAGGTACGGGATGAGGTCGCCGCCCAGCCGGCCGTTGACCTCGACGATCACCGGGCCGCGCGAGGTCAGCTTGATCTCGGTGTGGGTGGTGCCGTGCGTGATGCCGAGCGCGGCGTGCGCCTGCTGGAGCATGTCGACGATCTCGGGGTCCGTCAGGAGCGGGTCGCCGGCCGAGACGAAGTGCCCGGTCTCGACGAAGTACGGCTCGCCGCCGAGCTGCTTGCGGCCCACGAAGAGCGGCGTGTACGCGCCCTCGAAGACCGCGCCGTCGATGCTGACCTCGGGTCCGTCGAGGTACTGCTCGATGATGTAGTCGTCCGGCACGTGCACGCCCGGGTAGACCGCGGACGTCGTGATCTCGAAGGCCTCCGCCATCTCCTGCGGGCCGGACACCTTCACCACGCCGAGGCTGGACCCGAGCGTGCGCGGCTTGAGGACGACCGGGTACTCCAGCCGCTCCGCCGCGGCGAGCGCCTCCTCGGCCGAGCGCACGGTCGCGAACTGCGGCTGGCGCACCCCGGCCGCGGTGAGCCGGGCCCGGCTGAGCTTCTTGTCGCGGCAGCCCAGGACGGTGTCGACCGACATGCCCGGGACGCCCAGCATCTCGGTGACGTGCGCGGCGGACAGCAGGGTGCCCTCGTCGGGGCAGAACATGCCGATGAGCCGGTGCTGCTCGGCGAGGTCGCGGGCCGCCTGGACGACCGCCTCGGGGTCGTAACAGTTCAGGGCCGTGGCGCCGACGACGTACTCCGACTGCCAGGTCGGCTCGTCCGAGTCGAAGAGCCACAGCTTGAAGCGCTGCGCGGCGGCGGAGAGCAGGTACTCGCGGTAGGGGCGGCTGTCCCGGTCCTTCTGGCTGCCGATGCCGATGACCAGCAGGATTCCGTCTGTGTCAGTCATGTGCGCTCAGGTTTCCTCGTACGGATGGAGGGCGGGGGTCGGGGGTACGGATGGGGGCCCGGGTACGGCCGGGGGCACCGGGCGTACGGGCGCCGGGGGCGCGGGCGCTCAGCGGGCCGCCGGGCGCCGGCTCAGGACGTAGTGCTGGAGCCAGTTCGCGTAGAGCAGCCGGCCGTGCGCGTGCCAGTTGCGCACCGGGCGCCGCGCGGGGTCCTCGTCCGGGTAGTAGCCCGGCGGCACGTGCATGGGCAGGCCCTTGGCGACGTCCCGCTCGTACTGGTCGCGCAGGGTGTCGCGGTCGTACTCGGGGTGCCCCGACACGTAGAACTCGCGGCCGTCGCGGCGCCCGGCGACGTAGAAGCCGGTGTCGGCGGCCTGCGCCAGCACCTCGATCTCGGGCTCGGCGAGCAGGTCCTCCAGCGCGGTGCCCGTGTAGCGGGAGTGCGGGACCCGGAACTCCTCGTCGAAGCCGGCCACCAGCGGCGCGTTCTCGTCGACGGCCTGCGTCGCGAAGTTGCCGAACAGCTTGCCGCCCAGGTGGTGCTTGGCGATGCCGTAGCGGTGGTAGAGCGCGGCCTGCGCGCCCCAGCAGATGTACATCGTGGACGTGACGTTCTCGAACGCCCAGTCCATGATCCCGCGCAGCTCGTCCCAGTAGGTGACCTCCTCGAAGGCGATCTCCTCGACGGGCGCGCCGGTCACGATCATCGCGTCGAAGCGGCGGTCGGCGACGTCGGCGTGCACCTGGTAGTGCTCGTCGAGATAGGCCTGCGGGGTGCTCTTGGAGACGTGGTTCGCGGGGCGCAGCCAGGTGGTGCGCACCGGCAGCGGGGAGACGGAGAGCAGCCGGAGCAGCTGGGTCTCGGTCACCGGCTTGTCCGGCATGATGTTGAAGACGGCGACGTCGAGCACATCGGTGCCGGCCGGGACGTCGTCGACGATCGCGATGTTCTCCTTGGCCAGTTGGGCCTTGGCGGGCATCGGCTTGGGCAGGATCAGGGGCATCCGCTGGCTCCCGGTTCGGGTCGGTCGGATCAAGTCGGGTCGGTCGGATCCGTGGGCCGGTCGGGTCGGCCGGGTCGGTCGGATCGTCGGGTCAGGGGTGGTGCGGGGGCCGGAAGCCGGTTGGCTCCGGGGCTTCCGGCCCCCGCACCGGTCGGGGGCCCGGGCGGATCGCCCGGGCGCGGGAGGACGCCCGATCGGGCCGTACGCGCCCTCAGGCCGTACGTGGCGCCTGTCGGGACATCGGGCAGTCAGGCCGTCAGGCGGTCAGGCGATCCAGGACCCGGTCGAGCACGTCGGCCGCGAAGTCGGCCTCGGCCTCGGTGAGGATGAGCGGCGGCAGCAGGCGGACGACGCAGTCGTCCCGGCCGCCGAGCTCCAGGATCAGTCCCTCCGCGAGGGCCGCCGACTGCACGGCCTTGGCCAGGGCGGAGCCGCGCGCGCCGGTCTCGGGGTCGGTCAGCTCGATGCCGAGCATCAGGCCCTTGCCGCGGACGTCGCTGACCCAGGCGCACCGCTCGCGCAGCGCGTGGAGCCGGCCCATCAGCTGCTCGCCGCGGGCGCGCACGTTCTCCAGGATGCCGTCGCGGCGGATCACCCGGATCGCCTCCGCGCCGGTGGCGAAGGCCATCTGGTTGCCGCGGAAGGTGCCGGAGTGGGCGCCGGGTGCCCAGGTGTCCAGCCGCTCGTGGTACATGATCACGGCGGCGGGCAGGCCCATGCCGCTGAGCGCCTTGGAGGCGACGATCACGTCGGGCTCGATGCCGTACTGCTCGAAGGCGAACCAGGTGCCGGTCCGGCCGCAGCCGGTCTGCACCTCGTCGACGATCAGCGGGATGTCGAGCTCCCGCGTCACGTCCCGCACCCGGCGCACGAAGTCGCGGTCGGCGGGGATCACGCCGCCCTCGCCCTGCACGAGTTCGAGGATGACGGCGGCGGGCTTGGCGATGCCGCCGTTGGGGTCCCGCAGGGACTTCTCCAGGTAGGTGGCGCAGTTGGTGCCGCAGCTGTCCGGGCGCAGCCCGAGCGGGCAGTCGTGGCACGCGGAGTACGGGAAGAAGTGGACGCCCGGCATGCCGTTGGCGATCGGGCTCTTCTGCTCGACGAGGCCGGTCAGGGCCATCGCCGCGTGCGTGCTGCCGTGGAAGCCGCCCTGGAAGGAGACGATGTCGCCGCGACCGGTGTGCGTCTTGCACAGCTTGACGGCGGCGTCGACGGCGTTGGCGCCGGTGGGGCCGCAGAACTGGATGCGGGTGGTGTGCCGCATCGGCTCGGGGAGCATGGAGAGCTGCTCCTCGACGAAGTCGTCCTTGGGCGCGGTCGGCAGGTCGAGGCCGTGCACGAAGGTGCGCAGCTGGCGCTCGGCGGCGGCGACGAGGTCGGGGTGGCCGTGCCCGAGGGACAGCACGCCGGCGCCGGCCAGACAGTCGAGGAAGACGTTGCCGTCGAGGTCCTCGATCAGGCTGCCCTCGGCCCGGGCGACCGCGATGGGCAGCCGGCGCGGATAGCTGCGGGCGTTGGACTCGCGGTCGGCCTGCCGTTTGAGGAGACCGGCGCTGCGGGGGCCGGGGATCTCGGTGGAGACCCGGGGGACGGTCAGCGAAGTCATGGGTGGGGCCTGGGGCCTTTCGGTGGGAGAAGGAGGCGGGATCCGGGTGGCGGCGGCCGGCGGTCGTACGGACGCGGTCGTACGGTGGCGGTCGTACGGACGCGGTCGTACGGGTCAGACGGACGCCGTACGGGTCAGGCGGACGCCGTCGCGGATGCCGTGCTGCTCGCCGCGCCCGCGCGCTTGCGGATGCCGTCGAGGAGGGTCTGGGCGCGCAGGGACAGCAGGCTGAAGGAGCCCGCGTCGCCGATGCCGTGGGAGGACTCGCACAGGCCGTTCAGGAACAGCGGCGGGGTGCCGGCGGCCTCGTCGAGCGCTTCGAGCGCGTAGTCGGCGGACACCTGGAGGGCGCCGGACTCCTCGGTCCGGAAGCGGCCGGCGACGTCCTTGATGACCTGCGGGAAGAGCTCCTGGTGCGGGCCGGGGCCGAGGTCGCGGAAGCCCGTGGCGACGACGACCAGGTCGAAGGAGTCCGTCTCGACCGCGCCGGTGTTGAGCTCGCGCAGTTCGAGGACGACCTTGCCGTCCTGCTCGGCGGCCGTGACCGCCTGGAGGTTGCCGTCCACGGAGACCTTCTGGTCGCCGTCGAGCCGCTGCTCGTAGATGAGCAGGTACAGCTCCTTGAGGACGTCGCCGTCCACCGAGGAGTAGTTGGTGGCGTGCATGTACGCGTCGAGGCGGCGCCGCGCCTCGGGCGAGACCTGGTGGTAGTAGTCCGTGAACGCGGGGAAGTAGCCCTCCTCGCTGAACGGGCTGGTGTCCTTCAGGCGCAGGCTGAAGGAGCGCACCAGGTTGCGCACCCGGGCGCCGGGGAAGCGGTGCGCGAGGTCGAGCGTGAGCTCGGCGGCGCTCTGGCTGCCGCCGATGACGGCCACCGACTCGGGCGCCCGGTCGGCGGTGAACTCCGCGAGCCGGAACAGGTAGTCGGTCAGGTGGAAGACCCGGCGGCTGCCGGCGGAGGCGAAGGGTTCGGGGACGTACGGGGTGCGGCCGGGGCCCACCACCAGGGTGCGGCCCAGGTAGGTCTCGCCGGTGTCGGCGGTGACCTCGTACAGCTGCTCGCCGTCCCGCTCGACGACCCGGACCTCGCCCGCGCGCCGCCCGTAGTCGACGACGTGGTCGAACTGGCGGGCCACCCAGGTGATGTAGCGGGCGTACTCCTTGCGGAGCGGGAACTCGATGGGGAGGTTCAGGTGCTCCAGGAGCCGCCCGTTCTCGTGCAGGTAGTTCAGGAACGAGTAGCGGCTCCGCGGATTGCGCAGCGAGACGAGGTCGCGGGAGGGGTGGTTCTGGATGTCGGAACCGTCCAGGAGCATGCCGGGCTGCCAGGCGGGCTCCGTGCGCGCCTCCAGGAAGCGGGCGCTGAGGCCGGCCTCCTGCTCCTCAAGCGCGATGGCGAGAGCCAGGTTGGCCGGACCGAAACCGATGCCGATGACGTCGTGGATTGTCACGTGATTGCCTTCTGCTCGAAAACGCAAAGAACGGCGGGCGACTGCCTTGCGGATGCCCGGCGAAGCGACGCACATAAGCGACGGAATTCCGCCGACGGCGATTCACTCGGGGCAGCAACTCATGAAAGCCATTCACCAGGCATTCACGAGAGCCATTCATGCGGGGCTTACGCCGCTCTCGCACGACAGGAACACTGACACCGGGTCCACGACCCGTCAAGCGGCAAGTAATTGCCGCACGGCGGCCCCGCGAGGGCCCTCCCGGCCGACCTGACAGACTCGTCCGGCATTTTTCTGCCGGTGCCCCGGGAATGCCCCCGTAATGGCCCGGGAATCACGCCCTCCGCAGAATGCGGCACTTTTTTGCCGCTGTACACCCGACTTCTCGCCGTGTCAGGGTGACCGGGCCGAAACGAAAACCCCGGCCCCCTCGAAGGGGGCCGGGGCGGGCGCGGATGCCAGGGGGGCACGCGTTCGGGGCACGGGTTCAGCCGGGGGGCGCCTGCACCTCGGGAGCGTCCCTGCGCACCAGCAGGACGCAGCGGACGTCCTGGTGGTACGCGGGAGTGAGCACCACGGACTGGAGGACCAGTTCCCCGGCGGCGACATGAGGGAGGGAAAGCCGGAAGTGATGCCCTTGGCGGTAGGCGACGACCTGCGGTCGGCGGTCCCAGACCTTCCGGACCCCGGGATCCCGGAGGAGCTCGTCGAGCAGGGCGCCGAGCTCGGCGCTCTCCGGCCGGCTGGCCAGGGCGAACCTCAGCATCGCGAGGTAGACCTCGGCGTGCACGGGCCAGTCGACGAACTGCTCGCGCGCCTCGTCCGTGGTCAGCGCCCAGCGCATCAGGTTGGCGCCGGGGGCGAGCACCCAGGGGAACCACTCGGCCATGGGGGCGTTGTACCCCCGGATGTTCCACATGTGGTCCGTCAGATAGGCCGGCAGCGGATGCGCCTCGATCAGCTTCGTCAGGGCGTCCAGGTCGGCCGCCGCGGCGGCGGAGTCGGGGGCCGCCAGCGAGGTGCCGCCGAAGGTCTGCCCGTACAGCACCATGCGCTCGTCCTGCCCGAGCACGAGCGCCTCGGCCAGCCGGCCGAGCACCTCGGGGGTCAGTGAGACGGCGGCGCCGTTCTCCAGGCCGCGGTACCAGCGCTCGCTGACGCCCATCCGCTCGGCGACCTCGGTCTGCGGCAGCGGCTTGCCCCGGCCCAGTTTGACGCCGGCCACGACCCGCCACGCCCGGAGCAGTTCGGGGAGTTCTATGAAACCGTCTCTCACGAAAACTGCCCCCGCCCGCTCACACGTATCTCAAGAATCACATGATACAGCATCAGGTCTGCTGAATAGCGGGGGCGCGGACCGGTCCGCATTCGTTAATGAAGCCTTCACACCACTCCCCTTTCGGGACCCCCTCCCACGGGTCTCCCTCCACCCTTCCCCCTGCCCTTCCCCCTGCCCTTCCCCCGCCCTTTTCCCCGCCCTTTCACCCAGGTCCATCGCCCTTCGAAAGCAGCCACCGTCATGAGCCTGCCCGCGGACGTCTCCACCGACAGCATCACGCCCCTGCCGACCGCCTTCCGGGACGGTGACCGGATCACGCTCCCCAGCAGCCACGCCGAGCGCCCCGGAGTGCGCACCTACACCCGGCGCTGGGGCCGCTGGCACGAGAGCCTGGACCGCAGGGGCGGCCGCCCGCTGTCCGACGCCGAGCTGCGCGGGCGGGCCGGCGCCGAGGGCGGGGCGATCGGTTACGAGCCCGCGCCCAGGGCCGCGGCGCGGGTACGGGAGCGCTCCGGCGGCGGCCGCAAGGTGGTCGTCACCGGCCTCGGCGCCATCACCCCGCTGGGCCTGGGCGCGGCCGAGCTGTGGGCCGGGCTGCTCGACGGGCGCTGCGGGGTGCGGCCGCTCGACCGGCCGGACTTCGCCGACCAGCCCGTACGGATCGCGGGCACGGTGCCGGTCGACCCGGCCGGGCTGCTGCCCCCGGCGAAGGCCCGGCGGATGAACCGGGCCGCGCAGTTCGCGGTGATCGCGGCCCGCGAGGCCTGGCGGGACGCCGGCTTCGCGGAGGGCGGCACCGCCGAGAGCGGTCTCGACCCGGACCGGGTCGGCGTCAGCATGGGCACGATCATCGGCGGGGCGCCGGTCCTGGTCGAGGGCGACCGCCGGCTGCGCGACCGCGGGGTGCGGGCGGTCCCGCCGCTCACCGCCCCGATGACGGTGCCCTCGCAGGCCGCCTCCCAGATCTCCCTGGACCTCACCATCACCGGCGAGGCCCGCACCGTGGTCAGCGCCTGCGCGTCCGGCACCGAGGCGATCGGGCAGGCCGTGGACCGGATCCGGTACGGGAAGGTCGACGTGATGCTGGCCGGCGGCACCGAGGCGGTGATCACCCCGGCCGTGATGGCCTCCTTCTGCGCGATGCGCGCCATGTCCACCCGCAACGACGAGCCGGGCGCCGCCTCGCGCCCCTTCGACCGGGACCGCGACGGCTTCGTGCACGGCGAGGGCGCGGGCCTGCTCGTCCTGGAGTCGGAGGAGCACGCCCTGGCCCGCGGCGCCCGCATCTACTGCGAGGCGGCCGGCTGGGGCCTGTCCGCGGACGCCCACCACATCGCGGCCCCCGACCCCTCGGGCCGGGGCGTCGCGCTGGCCCTCCGCCGCGCTCTCGCCGACGCCGACGGGCACGCGGTGGACGTGCTGCACGTCAACGCGCACGCCACGGCCACGGTCGAGGGCGACCTCGCCGAGTCCACGGCGCTGCGCGAGGTGCTGGGCGACCCGGGCGCGTACCCGGCGGTCCCGGTCACCGCGGTCAAGGGGAACATCGGGCACCTCCAGGGTGCCGCCGGCGGCGTCGAGGCCGTGGCCACCGCGCTGACCCTGCACCACGGGCTCATCCCGCCCACCATCGGCTGCGAGGAGCAGGACGCGGCGATCCCGCTGGACGTGGTGCGGCGGGCGCGCCCGCTGCCCGCCGACGGGGACCTGGCCCTGAGCAACTCGTTCGGCTTCGGCGGCCACAACGCGGTCCTGGCCCTGCGCCGCCACCCGGCGGCCTGAGGATCGGAGGACGTGAAGGGGAGCAGGAGGAGCCGGAGGAGCAGGAACAGAAGGAGCAGAGGGGGGAAGGGGGAAGGACGGGGGGAGCGGCATCGGGGGGACAAGCCGCTCCCCCCGGCGAGAACCGGACCCACAAGCCCTGCGCCGCGTTCAGGGGGGAAGCTCGCGGCGCGGGCCCCGCAGTGAGGGCCGGTTCCTCGGCCCCGCGGATTCCTGCCAGATCCGCCGGGCTCGACATCCATCCTGCGCGTCCGTCACCCTTCCGGGGGTCGGCGAAAGACCCCGATCCACGGGCCCTTGGTCCATAAAGGGCACGCAAAAGGCCGCAAACACGGCTCGGCTAGACTCGGCGACCGCTCAGGGGCGGCTCAAGGGGAGGGCAGACGGATGGCGCAGGCGAAGAAGATCGCGCTCTATGCGGTCGTGGTCTTTGTGCTGTACACAATCATCACCTCCCCGGCCCGGGCGGCGGACCTCGTCCAGGTAGGGTTCGAGGGCATATCGAGCGCCGCTCAAGGAGTCGGTCAGTTCATGACCGAGCTCGTGAATTAGGAGACGACAGTGATCCGCCATCTGGTCCTCTTCAAGCTCAACGACGGCGTGCAGCGCGACGAGCCGCGCGTCGTCGCCGGTGTCGAGGCCTTCCGCGCCCTCGGTGCGCAGATCCCGGAACTGACCTTCTGGGAGTGCGACTGGAACATCAGCGACCGGCCGATCGCGTACGACTTCGCCATCAATTCCGCCGTCGCCGACCTCGACGCCCTCCAGCGCTACCTGGACCACCCCGCCCACCAGGCGGGCGTGGCCATGTGGCGCGAGTTCTCCAGCTGGGTCATCGCGGACTACGAGTTCGAGGGCTGATCCCCCCGTTCCGCCCTGCGGGCCCCTCGCCGACACCGGCGGGGGGCCCGCATGCTTACCCCGCCCGACCACCCCCAACACGTCGTTATGCGGTGCTTGCACACAGTGGACATGTCTTGTGATGCTATGACCGCTTTTGACGGATGAGTCGACCGAAGTTGACGTGAAGGGGTGGCGTGAACGTGCCGGCCAGTACAGCGCCTCAAGTCCCGCCCCAGCACGAGGCCGGACCCCCGGAGGGCCCGCGCCCCCACCCGCAGGCCGACCGCTCCCAGGCCGACCGTTCCCAGGTCGCCCACCTGCAGGCCGCCCACCCGCAGGCCGCCGGCCCCCAGACCCCCCGGCCGCAGACCACCCGCCCCCAGAGCACCCGCGGCGCCGACACCCGCGCGCTCACCCAGGTGCTCTTCGGAGAGCTCAAGAACCTGGAGCCCGGCACCCCCGAGCACCACCGGGTGCGCGGGGCCCTCATCGAGGCCAACCTCCCCCTCGTCCGCTACGCCGCCGCCCGCTTCCGCAGCCGCAACGAGCCGATGGAGGACGTCGTCCAGGTCGGCACCATCGGCCTGATCAACGCCATCGACCGCTTCGACCCCGACCGCGGCGTCCAGTTCCCGACCTTCGCCATGCCCACCGTGGTCGGCGAGATCAAGCGCTACTTCCGCGACAACGTGCGCACCGTGCACGTCCCGCGCCGGCTCCACGAGCTCTGGGTGCAGGTCAACGGCGCCACCGAGGACCTCACCACGGCCCACGGACGCTCCCCCACCACCGCCGAGATCGCCGAGCGCCTCAAGATCGGCGAGGACGAGGTGCTCGCCTGCATCGAGGCCGGCCGCTCCTACCACGCCACCTCCCTGGAGGCGGCCCAGGAGGGCGACGGACTGCCCGGACTGCTCGACCGGCTCGGCTACGAGGACCCCGCGCTCGCCGGGGTCGAGCACCGCGACCTCGTACGGCACCTGCTCGTCCAGCTCCCCGAGCGCGAGCAGCGGATCCTGATGCTGCGCTACTACAGCAATCTGACGCAGTCCCAGATCAGCCAGGAACTCGGCGTCTCGCAGATGCACGTGTCAAGGCTCCTCGCCCGGAGCTTCGCCCGGTTGAGATCCGCAAATCGGATCGAGGCGTAACCGGAACGGGTAGACCGTTTCTTGCCGGTTTCCCACCCTCCCAAATGCCGCACACCCCTTGTTTCCTGCGGATATTCACCGACTCCATGTCGACAAGTCACTACAGCGCGTTGCCGACATGTGACATTCTGCAGGAACGGCGTTTGGCGCGGCCCCGCCTCCGGTATTCAGGTGGAGGCTGCGTTCCTCAGATGGTCGTGGCCACCACGACCGTCCGCGACCTCAAAGGGGGTGGCATGTCCGCAGAACAGGGCAGCTCGAAGGTGCTCACGCTCACGCCCATGCCCACGCAGACGACGGCGCCGACCGCCGCCGACCACGCACCGGCGACCGGCGTCACGACGACGCCCGGCGACGGCGCGGACCTTGCCGCGGACCACACCACGAACCACGCCACGGACGACACCACCGCGCCCGCAACTCCCGCCGCGGAGACGGCGGTCGAGGCGTCCGTCGAGTCGACGGTCGCCGCCGTCGCGGCGCCGGAGGCCCTCGACACCCGCACCCTCTCCCGCTCCCTCTTCCTGCGGCTGCGCGCCCTGGACGAGGAGGGCGCCGCCGCGGACAGCCCCGAGCGGACCTACGTCCGCGACACCCTCATCGAGCTGAACCTCCCCCTCGTGCGCTACGCGGCCGCCCGCTTCCGCTCGCGCAACGAGCCGATGGAGGACATCGTCCAGGTCGGCACCATCGGCCTGATCAAGGCCATCGACCGCTTCGACTGCGAACGCGGCGTGGAGTTCCCGACGTTCGCCATGCCGACCGTCGTCGGCGAGATCAAGCGCTTCTTCCGCGACACCTCCTGGTCGGTGCGCGTCCCGCGCCGCCTCCAGGAGCTGCGGCTCGCCCTCACCAAGGCCAGCGACGAGCTCTCGCAGAAGCTCGACCGCTCCCCCACCGTGCCCGAACTCGCCGCCGTGCTCGGGGTGTCGGAGGAGGACGTGGTCGACGGCCTCGCCGTCGGCAACGCGTACACGGCCTCCTCGCTCGACTCCCCGTCCCCGGAGGACGACGGCGGCGAGGGCTCCCTCGCCGACCGCCTCGGCTACGAGGACTCGGCCCTGGAGGGCGTCGAGTACCGCGAGTCGCTCAAGCCGCTGCTCGCCAAACTCCCGCCCCGCGAGCGCCAGATCATCATGCTGCGCTTCTTCGCGAACATGACCCAGTCGCAGATCGGCGAGGAGGTCGGCATCTCCCAGATGCACGTCTCCCGCCTCCTCACCCGCACCCTGGCACAGCTGCGCGAGGGCCTGATCGCCGACTGACCGACCCCCTGATCGCGGACTGAATTCTCCCGTTCTGCTTCCGAGCTGACGGTTCGTCACGCACACTGGCGCCATGTGGCGACGGAAGCGACGGCCGGGACTGATGGTGGTCGCGCTCTGCCTCGGCGGGGCGCTGACCGCGTGCGGCGGCAGCGACGACGGCGAGGGGTACGCGGCGATCGGCGCCGGCTCCTCGCCCAAGGGCGCGGTGCCGCCCTCCGGCGCGGTCACCCTGGTCCCCCTCGACCCGGCCACCACCGCCCCCGGCCTCACGTCGAGCACCTCCCGCCCCTCACCGGCCCCGGAGGGGAGAGGAGGGAGCGCGGGGGGCGAGGACGGCATTGCGGGTACGGGCGTCGGTACGGGCACGGGCGTCGGTACGGGTACAGGCGTCGGTACGGGAACGGAGCCGGGCGGCACGGCCACCGCGCCGCCGCCGGTCACCGGGGCGCCCGCCCCACCCCGTACCCCGGGAAGCCCGGCGACGACCGGACCCACGCCACCGCCCGCGACGCCCCCCGGCCCGGCACCCACGCCCACCGCACCCGCGCCCGCACCGAGCACCACTGCCCCCGCCCCGGCGCCCGCCCTGCTCACGCTCTCCGCGCCCGTGCTCACCGACACCGACCGGCGCTGGTGCGAGAACGTCACCGTGACCTTCCGCAACACCGGGGGTACGGCGGCCCGTTCGGGCACGGTGACCTTCGCGACCCATGTCATCGGCGCGCTCGGCATCGACTGGGCGACCCTCACGACCACCCAGCCCCTGCCCGCGCCGATCCAGGCCGGGACGGCCCGCACCCACACCTACACCGTCTGCGTCGACTCCTGGCGGGTGCCGATCGGCATGCGCGTGGACACCCGGAAGGTCACCGCGAGCTGGCGGTGAGCACGGCGAGGAGCTCCTTCGCGAACTCCTCCGGATGCGTCACCGCCCCCAGGTGCCCGCCGCTGAAGCCGACCGTGGCGGCCCCCGTCAGCTCCGCGATCCGCTGCGCCGGCCCGACCAGCGGCACCTGACCGGTCGACTCCCGGCCGACGCCGAGGACCAGCTTCCCGGCGGCGGCGCGCAGCCCGTCGAGGTCGGGCGCCGAGGACGAGAAGGGGCACAGCACGTGCTCCAGGAAGACCGGCATGTTCGCCGCCATCCGGACCGCCATCGGCCGCACGCTGGGCGGCAGTTCGGCATGCGCCTCCCCCGTGTCCTCCGGCTCCCGCCCGTCCGGCGTCTGCGCGAACCGGGCCATCGCCGCGCCCAGCCCCTTCGTCCGGTGCAGCTCGCGCACCTCGGCGTAGTGCGCGCGGTACGGGGCGGGGTCGGCCAGCAGCTCGACCAGCGGCGGCTCGTGGGCGACGAGCCGCCGCACCCGGTCCGGGCGGGCGGCGAGCAGCGCGAGGGCCACGATGGCGCCGGAGCTGCTGCCGAAGACGTACGCGGGCTCGTCCGGCGACACGGCGTCCAGGACCGCGAGGGCGTCCTCGGCCCACACGGCCGGGGACTGGTCGCCCAGCGGCCGGTCCAGGGGGTCTGCGGGGTCGACGGGCCCCGGGGGATCCAGGGGGTCCAGGGGGCTGCGGGACAGGCCGCGCTGGTCGTAGGAGACGACGGTGTGCCCGGCGTCCGCGAGCAGGTCCGCCATCCCCTCGAACATCCCGGCGTCCCCGGCCCCGCCCGGGACGAGCAGCAGGACGGACCCGCTGCCCCGGGACTCGTGGCGCAGGGTGGCACCCGGGACCTTCACGTGGCCGACCTTCACAGGACCGTGCTTCATTTCCGCTTCCCCCAGTTCTCCAGAAGGTGGTGAAGGGCGTCGAGCGAGCGCGCCCAGGACGCGGCGACCGGGCGGGTGTGCTGGAAGCCGCCGCCGAGTTCGAGGTGGATGTAGCCGTGGAAGGTGGCGCGCAGCAGCCGTGCGGCGTCCGTGAGCTCGGGCTCGGCGAGGCCGTAGCCCCGCAGCATCCCGTAGGTCAGCTCGACGGCCCGCTGGAGGACGGTGGTGTCCTCGACCTCCGCCGGTTCGATCCGCTGCTGCGAGGCGGCGTACCGGCCGGGGTGCGCGAGGGCGTAGTCGCGGTACGCGTCGGCGAAGCCGACGAGCGCGTCCCGGCCGGACCGGCCGGCCACGGCGGCGCCGATGGCCTCGTTCATCTCGTGCGAGGCCAGCAGGGCCAGCCGGACGCGCAGCTCGCGCAGGTTCCTGATGTGCGCGTACAGACTCGCGTCCTTCACCCCGAACCGGCGGGCCAGGGCCGAGAGCGTGACCTTGTCGAGCCCGCTCTCGTCCGCCAGCTCGGCGGCGGCGGCCACGAGCCGCTCCGTGGTGATGCCGGCACGCACCATGGCGCCGCTCCTTCCTAGGACTCCTAGGGAGAAACCTAACACTCCTAGGTTGTGTGGTGCCCACCGGTTTTCGGCCCGGTGCCTACGCGTTTCCGGGCCGGTGCGCCTCGGCCTGGTGGCGCCGCAGCAGCACGTTCGCGTCGGTCTCGGCGCTCCAGTCGAACCGCCCCCGGGCGGCCGCCCGCGCCTCACCGAGTTCCCCGCACGCGGCACAGCCCGGCTCCGGCACGGGCGGGCGGCCGAGCCCGTACGCGGCGCTCGCCCGCCCGTTCACGGCCCGCAGCCCGGCCGTGATCCGCTCGTCCCGCGTCGCCGGCCGCACCCGCCCCGGATCCGCCTGCCACTCCCGCCCGCCCCCGACGGGCCGCAACATGGCGTACGGCCCGGCCGCCCCGCGGTACTCCCCGACCCGCCGCACCTCGGGGTCGTACAGGAAGTCCCCCCGCTCCGGCCCGCCGTACGCCTCGCCGCCGCCCGTGCACCCAGCCATGTCGCCTTTCCTCCCGCGTCCGCTCGCCGGCTCGATCACCCGATCGGGCGATTACTCTGTGTGCTCCCAGCGTTGCTCAATGGAGAGGGCGGCCACAACGCTCGACGCGTGCCAAGGGCTGCTGTCACGAGGGGGTTGCTGTGAGCCAGAAGGGCACGAGGCCACCGGGCACGGAGGCCGCCGCGACGACGGCGGAGATGTTCGGCGAACTGCTGCGGCACTACAGGGAGTCGGCGGGCCTGACCCAACAGGCCCTGGCCCAGCAGGTCCACTGCGACCGCTCGCAGGTGGCGAGGGTGGAGGCGGCGAAGCGGGTCCCGACGGACACCTTCGCGAAGGCGTGCGACGAGGTGCTGGGGACGGGGGGCGTGTTACTCCGCCTGTGGGGCCCGATCGACTGGTACCCGGAGGTGCAGCACCCGGACTGGTTCGAACGGCGCGCGGAGATGGACGCGAAGGCGGTTGCCTTGCACGAGTACCAGATCGGGGTGATGCCCGGCTTGCTCCAGGCGCCGGACTACGCGCATGCCTTGTTCGCTCGCGTCACGAGCGGCGAGGACCTGGATGAACGCGTGCGCGCCAGGTTGAGCCGCCAACAGCGCTTCCTGTCCGAGGACGGCCCGCTGTACACCGTCGTGCTGGACGAGAGCTGCCTGCGGACCGTGATCGGTAGCGCCGACGTCATGCGGATCCAGTGCGCCCACCTGCTGCGCGTCGGCAGACTCCCCAACGTCTTCATCCAGGTGGCACCTGCCGCCGATACCGAACTCCGCCGCCCCAACACGTCGATGTCTCTGATCACGCTGCCCGACGGCCACGAGTGGATCTACTCGGAATCGCTCGACAGCGGCCACTTCACCGATGATCCATCCGCCTTGGCGCGGCACACCCGGACCTATCATGGCCTGAGGGCCGACGTTCTGTCCGCCCGCGAATCCGCCGCGCTGATCAGCGACTTGATGAAAGGCTACGGGCATCATGGAACGTCACGATCTGAGCGCGGCCAACTGGACCAAGAGCAGCTACAGCGGGGACAACGGCGGAAACTGCCTCGAAATCGCCCCCGGATTCCCCGGCCTCGTCCCCGTACGTGACAGCAAGGCGCCCACCGGCCCGGTGCTCGTGCTCTCCGCCCCGGCCTGGGCGACGTTCGTCGACTCCGTCCGCAGCTGAGAGGACACGCGATGCGGCCGTACGACCTCGACACGGCGACCTGGATCAAGAGCAGCTACAGCGGCAACAACGGCGGCGACTGCCTCGAAATCGCCCCCGGATTCCCCGGCCTCGTCCCCGTACGTGACAGCAAGGCCCCGGAGGGGCCTGCTGTCGTCTTCGGGCGGGGTGCCTGGGACGCGTTCGTCCACAGCCTGTGAATCGTCACGCCGCCAGCGCCAGGACGGCGACCGCCGGGGCCATGTAGATCAGCGGGAACGGGACGTGTCCGTACGCGCGGGCGCGGAGGACGGTGATCACGGCGCCGGCGAAGTAGAGGACGAGGCCGATCGCGGCGGCGATCCCGATCGCAGGGATCGCGTAGCCGACGAGGAGCCCCACCGCGCCGGCGAGCTTGGCCGCACCGAGCAGGTTCCAGGTGCGGCGCGGGACGCCGTACTCGGCGAGGGGCTCGACCACGAACTTCGCGCGGAAGAAGATCGCGAGGCCGGAGAACCCGGCCATGAAGGCGGCGACGGCGGTCACGACGGTGGCGGTGGTGGTCATCTCGGGCTCCTCGTTCGTGCGGCGCCGGGGCTTTCCCGCGCTCGCACTGCACTGACACCGCTCGGGCGGTACGTGTGACCGCTCCGGGAAGTTTTTTCTGGAGCCGTTTTCCGGGGCGGGGCCGGGGCCCTCGGGCCGGGGGTTTCCGGTGGGCTTCTGGTGCGGCCGCCCTCTCTCCGAGTGTGGCCCCCTCCGCCACCGCCTCAAGGGCGCTCCCTGCGGTCGCGTCGCTCCGCGATGGCCTGCGGCCACCCTTGACCCGGCGGCTCCGGGAGCCTTTTCCCACTCGGAGGGCGGCCGGGGGGAGCGGGCCGCGCGGAAAGGCCCGGGGAGTCGTCCCGCCGTGGGCGGGTGACGGCCCGGTGGGTGGGGTGCGCGGTCGTGGAATGGGGTGCCCAGGGCCGTCTCGGCGGCATACGGCCGTCATCGGGCTGGGATTCATGCCCCGCTGGTCACTCCCGGTGGGAGGTGGGACGCGCGGAAGCCTCGGGGTGTGGGGAAGAGGCGGCGATCCCCGCGCCAGAGGAGCCCAGCGCGAGCAAAACCCGACAACCGGCGAGCAAGGAGACCTCTCTCGTCACACGAGTGCACTCCCATCCCACCACGGGCCGCGATGCGCGACTTTGCATCACCGAGGGCCCCCTCCACCCACCAGGAGTGACCAGCGGGGCATGAATCCCCGCCCCCCCCGACGGCCTGTTGGCGCCAAGCCGTGATGGGGCACCCCATTCCACGACCGCGCACCCACCCACCAGCCGGTCACCCGCCCACGGAGGGCGCGACTCTCGGAGAGAGGGCGGCCGCACGGTGCCCTACTTCAGGGCGTCCACGAAGGCGGACCAAACGCCCGTGCGGGGCAGAAACATCCGCGCCGGGGCGCCGTTTCCCCAAACAACGGGCCGTGCTCCGCAAGGAAGTCGACGGCCACCGCCCCGGTCGTCTGAGCCGTCAGGACGCTCCGAGGACGGCCGCGAGGAGGCCCGGGAAGCGGGCGTCGAGGTCGGTGCGGCGCAGGGTCATCACGCGCGCCTTGCCCTCCCGGCGGGTGTGGGTGATGCCGGCCTCGCGGAGGATCCGCCAGTGGTTGGACAGGGTCGACCGGGGCACGTCCAGGCCGACCGGGCTGCACGCGCTCTCGCCCTCCTCGGCCATCCGGCGCACCAGCGCCAGCCGGACCGGGTCGCCCAGGGCGTGCAGCACCGCCGCCAGGTCCACGTCGGGCCGTCCCATGGACTCCTCCTCGCCTTGGTGCCGGTGACAGCCGTAGTATGCGGATCGATTCGACGTTTCGAGAATATCGAAATGATCTAGGAGGGGTCCGTGCCCGTGCTCGCCACGCTCGCCCGCGTCTACGTCGACGATCTGGACGCGGCCCTGCCGACCTTCGTCGCACTCACGGGAGAGCAGCCACGCCTCCGGTTCGACTACCGCGACCTCGAACTGGCGACGATCGGCGACTACCTGCTGCTCGCGGGCTCGGAGGAGGCCCTCGCGCCCTACCGGGGCACGCACGCCACCGCGATCGTGGAGTCGCTGGACGAGGTCCTCGAACGCTCCGAGCGGCTCGGCGGAGAGATCCTGGACGGCCCCAACGAGGTGCCCACCGGCCGCAACGTGACCGTGCGGCACCCGGGCGGCGGGACGATCGAGTACGTGCAGTTCCACGCGACCGCGCGGGCGACCCTCTCCTGAGAGCGGACATGCACGCGGCGCGGTCGTCCTCCGGACCGGGCCGGGGGGACGAGGCATGCAAACTCCGACAGGAGGGGCTGTTGACGCCCCTCCCGTCACACAAGTGCACTCCCATCACACGGCGGGCCGCGATGTGCGCCGTTTCGCCGGCCGCGACCACCGGGGCACGAATCCCGGCCCGACGACGACCGAATGCCGCTAGACGGCAAGGGGCACCCCATTCCACTCCCGCGCCCCACCCGCCGGGCCGTCACCCGCCCACGGCGGGACGGGCAACCGGGGCGGCCGCACCAGAGCCCACCCGAAACCGCCAACCCGCCTACCTCACCGCCTCCACCAGCAGCTTCGCCGCGCGCTGCGCGCCGTCCGTGGTGATGCGGGGGGCCAGTTCACTGGCCCTTCCGGCCGTCTCCGGGGTCAGCGCACGCTCCAGTGCGGCCGAGAGGGAGGCCAGGGTCGGGGCCGGGCCCGGGTGGGCCGTGCCGATGGCGAGGTCGGCGACCCGGTCCGCCCAGTAGGGCTGGTCCGCCATCTGCGGGACGAGGACCTGCGGGGCGCCCGCGCGGGCGGCCGTGGTGGTCGTGCCCGCGCCACCGTGGTGGACGACGGCGGCGACCCGGGCGAACAGGGCCTGCTGGTTGACCTCGCCGACGGCGAAACAGTCGGCGCCCTCGTCCGCCGGCGTCAGGCCCGCCCAGCCGCGCGAGAGCAGGACGCGTCGGCCCTGGGCGCGGACGGCCCCGATCGCCGCGCGGGCGACCTCCGCCGCGTCACGTACCGGCATGCTGCCGAAGCCGACGTAGACCGGCGGGGTGCCGCTGTCCAGGAAGGCCGCCAGGTCGGCCGGGAGCGGGCGGTGGTCCGGGCGGATCCAGGCGCCGGTCTGCACGACGTCCAGGTCGGCCGGCTGCCGCCAGGGCGCGAGGGTGGGGTCGGCCGCGAGCCAGGGGCGGGTGGTGAAGACGTGGGAGCGCACGTCCTCGGCCGGCGGCAGGCCGAGCGTGGCCCGGTGGGCGTTGATCGGTGCGCCGAACAGTCCGTTCAGGGCGCGGGCGTTCAGCTCCCACAGGGCCCGGTTGTCGCTGATGTCGGCCGGCAGCGGGTGGCCGGGCCAGGCGAGCGGCGGATGGTGGGGCGAGGGGAGGTAGTTCGGGAAGTAGGAGACGAAGAAGTACGGGATGCCGAGCCGGTCTGCCACAGCGCGTGCGGCCGCGGCGGCCGGGACCAGGCCCGTCGCCACGACGGCGGCGCAGTCCTCGGCGGCGGCGGAGGCCGCCTCGTACACCGTGGTGATCAGCCGCGTCGCCCGTTCGGCCATGCTGGGCGGCCGCTGGGTACCGGGCACTCCGGTGACCGCCTCGGTGGCCTGCTCCTTGAGCGAGCGGCCGAGCGGCACCAGCGGCAGCCCCTCGGCGGCGAGCAGCTCCGCGAAGTCGGGCGGGGCGCAGACGCGCGGCTCGGCGCCGAGTTCCCGCAGCCGGAGCGCGAGCCCGATCATCGGCTCGACGTCCCCCCGCGATCCGTACGAGAGCAGCAGTACGCGCATCCTGAAGACCCCCATGGCCCGTGTCGTCGGCGCCCGGGGCGCCCGTGGCTCCAGTCGATCACGGAAGAGGGCGGTCGGGCGGAGGTTCCGGGACCACCGCACGACCGCCCTCTTCCGGCGCCAGGCCGGACCCGCGGTCGGTTCAGCCGAGTGCCAGCCAGGCCACGCCCGCCAGGACCGCGATCGCGACGATCACGCCGACGATCAGGCCGACGCGGGGGCCGGAGGACGGCGCGACGGCCTGGTGCTGCTGCTGCCGCTGCGGGGTGCCCTCGTCGACGAAGGCGCGGAACATCTGGGTGCTGCCGGCGGGGTCGTAGGAGCCATCGGCGCCCTGGCCGCCCTGGCCGTACGGTGCTTGGGGGTTGTGTGCCATGGCCCGGACCCTAGCGAAGTCGGACTCGCGGCCCCAAGCCGCGGTCGCGCCCTCTGCGCCGTACCCACACGCCCCCTCCCCCCTTTGCCGATTCTTTAGCGCGCTTTGACCGATTTAGTTTGCCTGAAGCAACCATCCATCTCTATCGTTGCCCTAAGCAACAAGATGGAGGGGTTCGGGATGGACAGGCACAGCCGCTACGAGGCCCTCGCCCGGCAGGTGAGTGCGGTCGGCGCGGTCAAGCGCGGGCTCGCCCGGACCCTGCCGGCCGACTGCCCGGGCGGCTCGGCGATCGTCCTGGCCCTCCTCCAGCACCACGGCGACATGCGCATGAGCCGGGTCTCCGAGCTGATGTCGGTCGACATGTCGGTGAGCAGCCGACACGTGGCCCACACGGTGGAGCGCGGCTGGGTCGAGCGGCTGCCCGACCCGGCCGACCGGCGGTCCCGCATCCTCCACCTCACCCCGGGCGGCGAGGCGATGCTCGCCGAGCTCGACCGGCGGCTGACCGACATGCTCGCCCGCACCCTCGCGGACTGGTCCGACGACGACGTCGAGACGCTCACCGCACTGCTCGCCCGCCTCCGCGACTCCTTCGGGGACTGCCGGGCCCACCACGCCCGCGACTGACGACGACCTGACGCAGACGACCTCACGCAAAGGAAATTCATGGCTACCACCGCACCTGCCACGGGTGCACGGGAAGGCCGGACCGACAGCTCCGGCGCCGCCCCGATGACGCACCGGCAGATCATGGAGGCGCTGTCCGGGCTCCTGCTCGGCATGTTCGTCGCCATCCTGTCCTCGACGATCGTCTCCAACGCCCTCCCGCAGATCATCACCGACCTCGGCGGCGGCCAGTCCGCCTACACCTGGGTCGTGACCGCCGCCCTCCTGTCGATGACGGCGACCACCCCGCTCTGGGGCAAGCTCGCGGACCTCTTCTCCAAGAAGCTGCTGGTCCAGATAGCCCTGATCATCTACGTGGCGGGCTCGGTCGTCGCCGGCCTCTCGCAGAACACCGGCATGCTCATCGCCTGCCGCGTGGTCCAGGGCATCGGCGTCGGCGGTCTGACCGCCCTCTCCCAGATCATCCTGGCCGCCATGATCGCCCCGCGTGAGCGCGGCCGGTACAGCGGCTACCTCGGCGCGGTCTTCGCCGTCGCCACCGTCGGCGGCCCGCTGCTCGGCGGCGTCATCACCGACACCGAGTGGCTCGGCTGGCGCTGGTGCTTCTACGTCGGCGTGCCCTTCGCGCTGATCGCGCTCCTCGTCCTGCAGAAGACCCTCAAGCTCCCGGTCGTGAAGCGCGAGGTCAAGGTCGACTGGGCGGGCGCCTTCTTCATCAGCGCCGCCGTGTCCCTGCTGCTCATCTGGGTCACCTTCGCCGGCGACAAGTACGACTGGCTGTCCTGGCAGACGGCCGCGATGGTGGGCGGTTCCGTGCTGCTCGGCGCGGTCTTCCTGCTCGTCGAGTCCAAGGCCGCCGAGCCGATCATCCCGCTGCGCCTGTTCCGCAACCGCACGATCACCCTGGCCTCGCTGGCCTCGCTGTTCGTGGGCGTCGCGATGTTCGCCGGCACGGTCTTCTTCAGCCAGTACTTCCAGCTGGCCCGCAACGAGTCGCCGACGATGTCCGGCGTCCTCACCATCCCGATGATCGGCGGCCTGTTCGTCTCCTCGACGGTCTCCGGCATGATCATCACCAAGACCGGCCGCTGGAAGGCCTGGCTGGTCAGCGGCGGCGCGCTCGCCACCGGCGGTCTCGGGCTGCTCGGCACGATCCGCTACGACACGGAGTACTGGCACATCGCGCTCTTCATGGCGGTCCTCGGCCTCGGCCTCGGCATGATGATGCAGAACCTGGTGCTGTGCACGCAGAACCAGGTCGCCCCCGCCGACCTCGGCGCCGCCTCCTCCGTCGTCACCTTCTTCCGCTCCCTGGGCGGTGCGATCGGTGTCTCGGCGCTCGGCGCGGTCATGGCCCACCGGGTCACCGACTACGTCAAGGACGGCCTGGCCGAGCTCGGCCCGAAGGCCGCGGCGGCCCTGGGCCAGGGCGGCGGTGGCGGTGGCATCCCGGACATGGACAAGCTGCCGGCCCCGATCCGCACGGTGATGGAGAACGCGTACGGCCACGGCGTGGGCGACGTGTTCCTCTACTCGGCGCCGTTCGCGCTGATCGCCTTCCTGGTGACGCTGTTCATCAAGGAGGTCGCGCTGAAGAGCAACAAGGTCGACGCGGACCAGAAGGTCGCCGCCGACCAGTGAGAAGACTCCCGGCCGCGCTTCGAGCGGAGGCGCGGCCGGGCGGAATACGGAGCGGCGGGCAGGGGACGGCCCGCCGCTCCGTCATGCGTCGGGGCCGTCCCCGGCCTTCCCCGGCTCCCCGGCCTCCTCCGGCTCCCCCGGCTCCCCGGTCTCGCCGGGCGCCTCGGGCTGCTCCGTGCGGCTGCGCTCGACCATGACCTCGATGCCCGCCACCAGCACGTCGAGCGCGTACTCGAAGTCCCGGTCCCAGATCTGGCTGACCGTGCCGTGCGTCTGGCGCTCGGTGAGGATCTCCGTCATCTCCTCCAGGGCGCCCATGATCTTCTCGTCGTCGCGGAAGGCCTTGAGCGAGGCGGTGTAGTAGTCGTCCTGCGACATGCCGGCCTGCTGCGCGACCCGGTGGAACTGGCCCTCGATCGTGCCGTAGCCGTAGACGAACTGGAAGACCGCCGCCATCGCGCTCGGCTGGCGCGCGACCGGAAGACCGGTGTCCCGGATCGCGGCCTGGATCTTCACCCCGGCGGCGATCGCGTTCGGGCCGATGTTGAGGTACTGGCCCGCGACCGCCGACATCCACGGGTGGCGCACGAGCATCCGCCGGTACTCGAGCGCGAGCGTCCGGATCCGGTCCCGCCAGCCGCCGGCCCCCTCCACCGCGACCAGGTCCATCTCCCCGTACACCGTGTCGATGGCGTACTCGAGGATGTCGTCCTTGGTGTCGACGTACCAGTACAGGGACATCGCGGTGACGTTCAGCTCGGTGGCGAGCCGCCGCATCGACAGCTTGGCCAGGCCCTCCTCGTCGAGCATCCGGATCGAGGCGGCCACGATCCGCTCCCGGTCGAGCCCGGCCGGGCCGCCCCCGCTGCGGGCGGCCCGGTTCTCCAGCCACACGCTGGAACGCGCCGGGTTCTTGGCCCTGTCCGCCGCCTTGACCATCGCGTTCCTCCGTCTGCTCAGTGGTCCGTGACCATGCTAGGCAGCCATCTCGTGCTGCTTCGTCCGCTGCTCCGCCCGCTCGGCCCGGCCGAGCAGGGCCGCGGCGAGCAGACCGCCGGCGAAGACGGCGAGCGCGCCGACCAGTTGGCTGGTCTGCAGGCCGGTGGCGAAGGCGTCGGAGATCTGCCCGCGTTCGGCCTCGCTGCCCGCCGCGGCCAGGGCGGCCGGCAGGGAGGTGGCGGTGACGGTGACGAGGGCGGCGAAGCGCGCGTTGAGGACCGCGCCGAGGACGGCGACGCCGAGGCCGTTGCCGAACTCCGCGAGGGTGCCGTTGACTCCGGCGCCGACACCGGCCTTCTCCGGCGGGATGGCGCCCATGATGGCGTTGGCCATGGCCGGGTTGGAGACCGCGATGCCGACGCCCATCAGGACCAGGCCGAGCAGCATGCCCCAGTAGGTGCCCTCGGTGCCGCCGCCGAGCAGGGCGATCGAGGTGAGACCGCCCGCGACCAGCGTCATGCCGACGGCGACGGTGAGCGGGGTGCCGAGCTTCACGACGATCCGCGGGCCGACGCCGGACAGGTTGAGGACGACGACGGTCAGCGCGAGCGGCGCCATCCGCAGACCCGCCTCCAGCGGCTCGTAGCCGAGCACGAACTGCAGGTGCTGGGTGAGCAGGAACAGCGAGCCGCCCATGCCGAACATCACGAGGATCGCGCCGGCGACCGCGCCCACGAACTTCTGGTTGCGGAAGAAGTGCATGTCGAGCATCGGGTACGGGACGCGGAGCTCCCACAGCGCGAAGGCGCCGAGCACCACGAGGCCGAACACCGCCGGGACGAGCACCTGGCCGGAGGTCCAGCCGTGCTCGGGGCCGGTGATGATCGCGTACACCACGGAGGTCATGCCGATGGTGGAGAGCAGCGCGCCGACCAGGTCGGGGCGCTCGCCCTGCGGGTTCTTGGACTCGGGGACCAGCTTGAGGACGGCGACCAGACCGATGACGGCCACCGGGATGTTGACGAGGAAGATCATTCCCCACCAGAAGTGGTTGAGGATGGCGCCGCCGATGAGCGGCCCGGCCGCGAAGCCGAGCGAGCCGACGGTGGCCCACAGCGCGATGGCCTTGACCCGCTCGGAGTCGTCGAAGATCTGCATGACGACGGCGAGGGTCGTGGTCATCAGGAGCGCGCCGCCGACGCCCATGCCCGCGCGGGCGGCGATCAGCTGCCCGGTCGACTCGGCGAGTCCGGCGGTGAGCGACCCGAGGCCGAACAGCGCGAGGCCGATGGCCAGCATCTTCTTGCGCCCGTAGCGGTCGGCGGCGTTGCCCGCGGTGAGCAGGAGGCCGGACTGCACGAGCGAGTAGGCGTTGATCATCCACTGGATGTCGCTGGTGGACGCGTGGAGTTCGGTGGTCAGCGAGGGGATGGCGACGCTGAGCACGGTGTTGTCGAGCAGCACGGTGAGCTGGGCGAGACAGATGACGCCGAGGATCAGCCAGCGCTGCGGGTGGCCGCCGGTGGCCGGGCCCGTCATAACGACTCCTATACGGTGTACGAGGCTTGGTCTCGTACACCGTATAGGGAGCTCTCTTACGCTGTATAGGGATTATTTCCGGCCATGATCCGGCCGCCTATGTCCGGCTGGTGAGGTCGTAGAAGGTCGCTCCGCCGACGGTGACCTTCGCGAAGGTCTCCTCGACCCAGGACGAGATCGCACTGCCGCTGCTCGCGCCGCCGCCCATCCCGCCTCCGCCCATGCCGCCGCCGGACGCGATGAAGTAGTGGATCCGGCCCTCGGCCACGTACCGCTGGAACTGCGCGAGGGTCGGCGACGGATCGCTGCCGTTGAAGCCGCCGATCGCCATCACCGGCTTCTCGGTGGCGAGCTGGTAACTGGCCGCGTTCTGCGAGCCGACGGCCGCCGCGACCCAGGTGTAGGAGTCCGCGCCGGCGAGGAGCTTCTCCTTGGCCTCGGTGCCGACGCTCGCGCCGTTGAGGAGACCGCCCAGTCCGCCGGGGCCGCCGCCTGTCCGGTTCTCGCCGGTGCTGCCGGTGCTGCCGGGCCCGGCGGGAGCCTGGCCGCCGCCCGGAGCCTGGCCACCCGCCGGAGGCCGGCCCTGGCCCGCCCCCTGGCCCATGCCCGGACCGCCTGCACCGCCCGGACCGCCCGGCCCCGGCCCGTACAGGAAGAACATCCGGCCGTCCCCCGGCATCCCCCGGCCCCCCGGCCCGCGCGTGCCGGCCGGGCCCGCCGTGACGATCGAGCCCTGGTGGGCCTCCGCGACCGTCGCCAGGGTGTACGCGAAGGGGCCCGCGAGCCCCGCCGCGAGGCCCAGGCCCGCCAGGGCCGTGCCCACCCGCCGGTCCAGCCGGCCCGCGCCCAGCAGCCCCAGCGCCGCCGCGCACCCGGCCACCAGCACCGCCCAGCGCAGCCACGGCAGCCACTCCGGCGTCCGCCCGAGCAGCACGAACCCCCACACCGCGCTCACCGCCACGGACCCCGCCAGCGCCGCCGAGGCGAGCAGGTGCCCCCGCTCCTCCCACAGCACCGCCGCGCCCATGCCGATCAGCGCCGCCACATACGGAGCCATCGCCACCGTGTAGTACTCGTGGAAGATGCCGGCCATGAAGCTGAAGACACCCGACGTCAGCAGCAGCGAGCCGCCCCACACCAGGAACGCCGAGCGCGCCGTGTCGGTGCGCCCCGCCCGCCAGGTCACCACGAGCCCGGCCACCAGCAGGAGCAGCGCCGCCGGCAGCAGCCAGGAGATCTGCCCGCCCACCTGCTCGTTGAACATCCGGCCCAGGCCCGTCTCGCCCCAGCCGCCCCCGCGCCCGCCGCCCGGCCCGCCGGCACCGCCGGGCAGCTCCACGCCCGGCGGCAGCTCCAGGGTCAGCCCGCCACCCCGGCCGCCCCGGCCGCCTCCGCCGACGCTGCCGACCTCGTCGCCGTTGAGCCGGCCCAGGCCGTTGTAGCCGAAGGTCAGCTCCAGGAAGCTGTTGTGCTGCGAGCCGCCGACGTACGGCCGCGAGGACGTCGGCCACAGCTCGACCAGGGCCACCCACCAGCCCGCCGACACCAGCAGCGCCAGCCCGCCGAGGCCCAGCCGCCCGAGCCGCCGGCCGAACCCGCCCGGCGCGCACACCGCGTACACCAGCGCGAGCACCGGCAGGATCAGGAAGGCCTGCAGGGTCTTCGCGAGGAACGCGAACCCGAGCGCCGCCCCCGCCCACACCAGCCAGCGGGCCGCACCCCGGTCCAGCTCCAGGGCGCGCAGCACGCAGTACACGGCCACCGTCATGAGCAGCGCGAGCAGCGCGTCCGGGTTGTTGAAGCGGAACATCAGCGCGGCGACCGGCGTGAGCGCCAGCACCGTGCCCGCGATCAGGCCGGCGCCCGCGCCGAAGCGCCGCCGGACCGCCGCGTACAGGACGGCGACCGTGCCCACGCCCATCAGCACCTCGGGCACCAGGATCTGCCAGGAGCCGAGCCCGAAGAGCCGTACCGAAAGCGCCATCGGCCACAGTGCGGCCGGCGGCTTGTCGACGGTGATGGCGTTGGCGGCGTCGAGCGAGCCGAAGAAGAAGGCCTTCCAGCTCTCCCCACCGGCCTGCACGGCCGCGGAGTAGAAGGAGTTGGCGTAGCCGCTCGCGCTCAGGTTCCAGAGGTAGAGCGCGGCGGTCGCGAGCAGCAGACCGAGGAAGGCGGGCCGCACCCAGGGCGCGTCCTCGGCCCGGCCGCGCCGGAGCCGTCGTACGAGCGGATTCATCGAGAGGTCCTTGTGCCGTCGGAACGCTCCTGGGCCGGGAAGACCCAGAGGCGGAAGAGGAGGAAGCGCACGACGGTCGCGGCCAGGTTGGCGACGACCAGTACGGCGAGTTCGGTGGAGTGCGCGGGCGCCCCGGTCGCCGCGCCGAGCGCCGCGAGCGAGCCGCTGGTCAGGGCGAGACCGATGCCGAAGACCACCAGGCCCTGCGCCTGGTGCCGGGCGGCCCGCTCCCGGCCGCGCACGCCGAAGGTGAGCCGGCGGTTCGCCGCCGTGTTGGCGACGGCGGACACCAGAAGGGCCGCGGCATTGGCGAGTTGGGAGCCGGCGCCGAGCCGGAAGAGGGAGTAGAGGGCGAGGTAGAAGAGCGTGGAGAGGGCGCCGACCACGCAGAAGCCGACCAGCTGGCGGGCCAGCCCGCCCGGCACGCCCGCCAGTTCGCGGTCGCGCGGGTCGTCCCCGAAGGGCCGGGCGAGCCGGTCCAGCGGCAGCGAACCGGTCGCCAGCGCCCGCCCCACCCGCCACACGCCCTTCAGGTCCTCGGTGGCCGTCCGCACGATGTGCACGCTGGAGTCCGGGTCGTCGACCCAGTCCACCGGCACCTCGTGGATCCGCAGCCCGGCCCGCTCGGCGAGCACCAGCATCTCGGTGTCGAAGAACCACCCGGTGTCCTCGACCATCGGAAGCAGCCGCTCCGCCACCTCCCGCCGGATCGCCTTGAAGCCGCACTGCGCGTCCGAGAAGCGGGCGGCGAGCGAGCCGCGCAGGATCAGGTTGTAGGCGCGGGAGACGAACTCCCGCTTCGGGCCGCGCACCACCCGCGAGGAGCGGGCGAGCCGGGAGCCGATCGCCAGGTCGGAGTGCCCGGAGATGAGCGGGGCGACGAGCGGGAGCAGCGCGTTGAGGTCGGTGGACAGGTCCACGTCCATGTAGGCCAGGACGGGGGCGTCGGAGGCCGACCAGACCGTGCGGAGCGCCCGGCCGCGGCCCTTCTCCTCCAGCCGCACCGCGCGCACGGCGCCCGGCAGACGGGCGGCGAGGGCGCGGGCGACGGAGGGGGTGGTGTCGGTGGACGCGTTGTCGGCGACCGTGATCCGGAAGGCGTACGGGAAGGTGCGGGAGAGGTGCTCGTGGAGCCGCAGCACGCACGGCTCCAGGTCCTTCTCCTCGTTGTGGACGGGAATCACCACGTCGAGCACGGGCGGGCGGGGGCCGGCCGCGCCCACCGGGAGGTGTTCCCGCGCGGGAAGCGTTCGCATGCCCCAGACGCTCGCCGGGCCGCCTGTCACGGCGGTGTGCCGAGGCTGTGGCGGGCCTGTGAGTCCGGCCCCGGACGGCCTCGCCGGGCCACGGACGGGCCACGGACGGCGTTGCCGGGCCCCGCCCGGCCCTGCCTCCGTGGGTTCAGTGGTGCCTGGGCAGGCGTACGGAGAAGAGGGTGCGGCCCGGCGCGCTGTCGACGGCCACCTGGCCGCCGTGCGCGAGGGTCACCGCCCGGACGATGGCCAGGCCGAGGCCCGTGCTGCCGGTGCTCCGCGCCCGGGAGGCGTCACCGCGCGCGAAGCGCTCGAAGACGGACGGCAGCAGCGCGGGCGGGACGCCGGGCCCGTCGTCCTCGACCTCGACGACCGCGTGGGCCCCGTCCTCGTGGAGCCGGGCCGTGACCGTCGTACCGGGCGGGGTGTGCGTACGGGCGTTGGCGAGCAGGTTCACCAGGACCTGGTGCAGCCGGGCCGGGTCGGCCGCCGTCTTCACCGGGCCGTCGGGGAGTTCGAGCCGCCAGTGGTGCCCGGGCCCGGCGGCGCGGGCGTCGGACACGGCGTCCACGACCAGCGGGGAGAGATCGGTGCTCTCGTACGAGAGCGGGCGTCCGGTGTCGAGCCGCGCCAGCAGCAGCAGGTCCTCCACCAGCCCCGTCATCCGGGTCGCCTCGGACTCGATCCGCCCCAGCGCGTGCCGGGTGTCCGGCCCGCACTCCTCGCGCCCCCGCCGGGTCAGCTCCGCGTACCCCCGGATCGAGGCGAGCGGGGTGCGCAGCTCGTGACTGGCGTCCGCGACGAACTGCCGCACCCGGGTCTCGCTGCGCTGCCGCGCGTCGAGCGCCGCGTGCACGTGGTCCAGCATCCGGTTGATGGCCGCGCCGACCTGCCCGACCTCCGTCCGCGGATCGGCCTGCGCCTCCGGCACCCGGTGATCCAGCATCACCTCACCGCTGTGCAGCGGCAGTCGGGCCACCTGCGCCGCCGTGCCCGCCACCCTGCGGAGCGGGGCGAGCGCGACCCGCACGAGCACCGTACCGGCCAGCGAGGCCGCGACCAGGCCCGCCGCCGTCACGCTCAGCTCGACCACGACCAGCGTGGAGAGGGAGTCCTGGAGCTCGGCCAGCGGGACGCCCGTGAGGAAGTCGCCGCGCTTGCCGGTCGTGTACTGCACCCGGTAGTCGCCGAGCCCGCCCGGCAGCGCCACCGTGTGCGCGTCCCCGTCGCGCGGGACGGCGGCGAGGGCCGCGCCCTGGGCCGCGTCGAGCGCCTCCACCCGGTACATCGGCCCGTACCGGCCCTCCTCCGGCGTCGCCGACACCACCGCCGAGGTCACCTCCCCGCCCACCACCAGCGCGCCGACGGTGTGCAGCGGGGCGCCCGGCCCCGTGACGAAGCCCAGCGGGGTGTCGAAGCCGCCGGGCAGCGGCCCGGGAGCCGACGGCGGCGGCCCGGCCGCCCGGTCGGCGACGGCCAGGAGCTGCTTGTCGACCTGCTCGTAGAGATAGGACCGGAACGCGATCGTCGTCACCGTGCCGATCACCGCGCAGACCACGGCGATGAGCGCGACGGCGGAGACCACGAGCCGGGTGCGCAGCGACCACGGCCGGCGACGGGCCGGCACCGCTCACTCCCCCGGCTTGATCAGGTACCCGGCGCCGCGCCGGGTGTGGATCATCGGGCTGCGCCCCGCGTCGATCTTCCGCCGCAGGTAGGAGATGTACAGCTCGACGACGTTCGCCTGCCCGCCGAAGTCGTAAGACCACACCCGGTCCAGGATCTGCGCCTTGCTGAGCACCCGGCGCGGATTGCGCATCAGGAAGCGCAGCAACTCGAACTCGGTCGCGGTCAGATGGATCGACTCGCCGCCCCGGGTGACCTCGTGGCTGTCCTCGTCCAGGGTCAGGTCGCCGACCGTGAGCAGCGACTCGGCGCGCGCCTGGGCGGCCCCGGAGCGCCGGATGAGCCCGCGGAGCCGGGCCACGACCTCCTCCAGACTGAACGGCTTGGTGACGTAGTCGTCGCCGCCCGCCGTGAGCCCGGCGATCCGGTCCTCCACGGCGTCCTTCGCCGTCAGGAACAGCACCGGCACCTCCGGCAGCTCGCGCCGCAGTCGCCCGAGGACGGCCAGGCCGTCCATGTCCGGCAGCATCATGTCGAGCACGACGACGTCCGGCCGGAACTCCCGGGCCCGCCGCAGCGCCCCGGCCCCGTCGCCCGCGCTGTGCACCTGCCAGCCCTCGTACCGCAGGGCCATGGAGAGCAGTTCGGCGAGCGAGGCCTCGTCGTCGACGACGAGGACGCGGACGGCGGAGCCGTCGGGCCGCAGCAGTTCGGTACGCGGTCGGGGCGTGGTCGCAGTCATGGGGCCACGGTCCCCGGCGCGGGTGAGACCCGCCTTTCCCCCGTCTGTGAATTCCCTGAGAAAGGGCCGGGGGTGCGCGGGCCTTCTGGTGTGCGGTCAGGCGGGGGCGAGGCCGAACAGGCGGGCACCGTTGTCGTGGCAGACCGCCCGCAGCCAGTGCTCGCCGAGCCCGAGCCGCTCCAGGGCGTGCAGCTGGTGCCCGTACGGATAGGGGATGTTGGGGAAGTCCGAGCCGAGCAGGATCCGGTCCGCGAGCGCGTCGAGGCGCTTCAGGCCGTCCGCCGGGAAGGGCGCGAGGGCCTCGCTGAAGTCGGTGAAGGCCATGGTGGTGTCCAGGTGGACGTTCCCGTACCGCTCGGCGAGGTCCAGGAAGTCCTCGTACTCCGGCATCCCCATGTGCGCGATCACCAGCCGCAGCCGCGGGAAGCGGGCGAGCAGCCGCCCGACCGGCCCCGGCCCGGTGTAGGCCCCCGGGGCCGGCCCGGACCCGCAGTGGATCACCACGGGCGTGCCGGCGTCCTGGATCGTGCCCCACACGCCGTCGAGCAGCGGGTCGTTCGGGTCGTAGCCGCCGACCTGGACGTGCGCCTTGAAGACCCGGGCGCCGGCGCCGAGCGCGTCCCGGACCCCGTCGGCGGCGCCGGGCTCGGGGAAGAAGGTCGCGGTGTGCAGGCAGTCGGGCACGCGGGCGGCGAAGCCGGCGGCCCAGTCGTTGAGCCAGCCGGCCATGCCGGGCTTGTGCGGGTACAGCATCGCGGTGAAGGCCCGCACCCCGAACTCCCGCAGCAGCTCGACCCGCCGGTCCTCCTCCTCGCGGTAGGTGATGGGCCAGGGCCGGCCGGTGAGCGGCCCGGCGGAGTCGAAGTAGGCCCACACCTTGTCGAGGACGTTGCGCGGCATGAAGTGCGTGTGGACGTCGACGAGCCCGGGCAGCCCGATCCGCCCGGCCCAGGCGCGGACGCCGGCTGCCGTGTCCGGGCCCTCGGGGACGGACGCCTCCGGGATCCCGGGGGCCTCGGGGGCCTCGGGGGCCTCGGGGGCGGACGTCTCAGGGACGGACAAAGGAGTGGCTCCGCTCGACCTTCCCGATGTGGAGGCTGTAGGCCTCGTACCACTCCTCGCGCCCGCGCCGCTGCGCCTCGGCGTGCTCGGGCTGCCGCCGCCAGGCGGCGAGGCCCTCCAGGTCGCGGAAGTAGGCGACGGTGATGCCGATGCCGCCGGGGGTGCGGGCGGACTCGTAGCCGAGGAACCCGGGCATGTCCTGGACCAGCTCGTGCAGTCGGGCGGCGGTCTCGCCGTAGCCCTCGGGGGCGTCGGGGCGGATGGAGGTGAAGACGGCGGTGTAGTACGGCGGTTCGAGGCCCGCCACCAGGCTCTGGGTCATGGGTTCACCCTGCGGGGGGACGGGCGGGGCTGTCCATGGATGGCCGCCGAAGGGATCCAAGACTTTACGGTTCAAGGCTTGGCCTGGCCTGGCCTGGCTTCGGGCTCCGGGCTTCGGGCTCCGGGCCTCAGGCTCCGGGCTCCGGGCCTCAGGCTTCGGGGCTCGGGCCTCGGGCCTCGGGCCTCGGGCTTCGGGCTCCGGGCCTCAGGCTTCGGGGCTCGGGCTCCGGGCTTCGGGGCCTCGGGCCTCGGGCTCCGGGCTCCGGGCTCCGGGCTCCGGGCTCAGAAGAGGAGGGCCTGGGCGCCGGCGTCCTCGTCGCCCGGGGCCGCGGCGGTGGCCGTGGGCACGGTCACCGGGTGTCCGGCGGGCGCGGCGGCCAGCTCCCAGCCGGTGAGCAGCCGGGTGTCCAGGACCAGCGGCCGGGCCTCGGCGTCGAGCAGGTGCAGGTCGGGCCCGGCGGCGGCCACGAGCCGGCCCGCGACGACCCCGTCGGGGACGAGCTCGGTGACCACCTGCGCGGCCGGGGAGTCCTGCAGGGCGCCGAGGGCGAAGGCCTCCGCGTGGTCGTGCACCTCGCAGGGCAGGGCCTGGAGCGTCTCGGCCCAGGCGGGCACCCCGGCGGCCCGCGCGTGCAGTTCGGCCAGCTCGCGGGCGCGCTCCCCGGCGGGCGGCAGCGCGAAGCGCACGGCCCGCTTCCGGGCGTACGGGATGCGGTCGGGGACCGCGAGGGCGTGCCGCAGCACCTCCTCGGTCCGGCGGGCGGCCATCAGCGGGCCGCGGCCGAGCCAGGCGAAGGCGACGGCGCCCTGTTCGAGCAGCCGGGCGGAGCCGCGCTCCTCGCCGGTGATGCCGACCTTGACCAGGCCCGGCCCGAACCAGGCGAGGTACACGCGGTACGGCCGGGGATCGTCGGCGAACGTGTCGGCGGCCACCGAGTGCGCCCGGTCCAGCCGCGCGCACTCCCCACACCGCCCGCCCGTCCCGCGCGCGGGCACGGCGGCGGCCGTCGGGCACGCGTGGCCGCGGGCGCCGGAGCAGCGCCGCTCCCCGCCCACGACCCGGAAGCCGAGCTCCCGCCCGTACCGGAGCGCGCTGGCCCGCCCGCCGGCCCCGGCCCACCGGAGCCGGGGCGCACCGTCCCGCCAGGAGACGCCGTCGCTTCGCCACACCATGCGTCCAGTGTCGTACCGCCCACTGACAGCGGGGGCCCGGCCGGCGGCCGGGGGCAGAGGGCAGGGAGCCGAGGGCCCGGGGGCCGGGGAACAGAAACGGAGAACAGGACCGGAGGAACGGCCCGGCCCTCAGGGCAGGGCGTAGAGCAGTCCGCCGTCCGTGCCGGCACCGCCGGCGTGCCGCATGCAGCCGCGCTCGACGAGGGTGCGGACGCAGTCGCGGACGCGCTCGGCGGTGAGCCCGGTGCGGCGGGCCACCTCCTCCAGGCGGTAGCGGACCCCGCCCCGGACGAGGGCGGGCGCGAGGTACGCGGCGACGGCGTGCACGTCCTCGCCGACGACGGCGTTGCGCGCGCACCAGGAGTCGAGGAGCTCCTGCGGGGTGCGGGCGACCCGGGGCCCGGTCTCCGGCTCGCCGGTCGGGGCGGGGGCGGGACGGGGGCCGGTGCGCTGGGCGGGCAGGGACAGGCGGTCGAGGGACTCGGCGAGCCGGTGCAGGTCGTGCCCGGCCTCGCGCAGCAGCTCGCCCCAGTCGGCCTCGGGCCGCAGGGCGGCCTCCTCCAGGCGGACGAGGACGTCGAGCAGGGGCTGCGGCAGGACGAAGCCGCCGGTGGAGGCGGGCGCGGGGTCGAGCCCGTACGAACCGTCCCGCTGCACCCCGACGACCAGGTCGGCGACCCAGGCCCGGAAGGGACCGGTGGCCGGCCGCCCGGAGGCGTTCACCAGTTGCACGAGGCCCTCCAGGCACACCATCCGGGTGGAGCCGCGCAGCCCGTTCCGCAGCCCGCGCTCTCCCGACAGCTCGATCGGCAGCTCACCGACCGTCGTGTGCAGGGCGTCCGCGACGTGTGCGCGCAGGGCCTGCCGTGCGCTCCCGTACCCGAGCTGCCGCGCCGCGTCCACGGCGGGGAACCAGTGCGTCCCGTCCGGCAGTGTGAGCCTGCGCAGCCGCGCCCCCGTGGCGGCGTACACGAAGTCGTCGATGTCGATGGCGTCGATGGCGGTCATCTGGGCGTCACCTCCACCAGCACGCTAGGCCGAGGGCATATTCAACTGACATGCAGATCCGTCCGGTTCACCCGAAGGTGTGGGATCCACCCGAACGGGGATTGTCCGGAAGAATCGTGAGGAACGAGAGGACGTCCTCCTCCGTCCACGTGCCGGCGGCCCCCGGGCTGCCGGCCAGATAACGGGCGATCTCGCGGTCGGTCCAGGCGCCGGACTCCTGCAGGCCGGCGGCGATGTGACGCAGATACGGCTCCGCGGGCGCGCGCAGCTCGACGTCGGCGACCGCCCAGGGCGCGGTGAACGTCAGCATCGGCAGCCCGTCCAGCTCCCCGGCGCACACCACCGTCTCGTACCGCCCGCTCCCGAAGGACACGCACCCGCGCGCGACCACCTCCGCGAGCTCCCCCGCCCCGAACCCGGCCCCGAACCCGGCCCCGTCCCCGGGCTCGCGGTACATCTCCAGGGCGGTGATGTCCCCGAACTGCTCGGCGGTGAGCAGGTGCGCCCGCGCGAGCGTCCGCCCCGCCGCGCCCGGATCGTGGAACCCGCGCCCGCCGCCCCACACGGCCGACTCGGTGGCGAAGTACAAGACCCCGTCGAGTTCGACGGCCCGCGACTCCCGCGGCGCGGCCGGGTCCCGGCAGGCGGCGAGATACCGCCCGAGCCGCTCGCGATGGGTGTTGGACCCGTAGGCGACGTACCAGACATCCATGGCGGGGGAGGCTACCGGGGCGGGACCGGGACCTCCCTAGGATCGGACGGTCGATCGAGGGGGGAACGGGATGACGATGGCGACGCAACGGAGTTGGCGTCCGGGAGCCGGGGCGCGGGCGCTCCTTCACGTGCTGACCGCGCTGGTCGCGGCCGCCGCGGGAGTCGGCGGGACCCTGCTGTACCAGCGGCTGGACGCGCCGGACACGTCCGGGGTGGACGCCGAGGCCGGCGCGCTGGCCGAGAGCCTGCGGGGTGACCTGAACGCGGGCTTCTACTCGGGCGGGCAGCCCTACGGGGGCCAGTTCACGCAGGGCACGCTCGCCCTCCAGGCCGAGGCCCACGGCGGGATTCTGCTGAGCGCCCGCACCGAGCGGAGCCGGGAGAAGGGCACGATGCACACGCTGGACGTGATGCTGGGCCTGGTCCCGCCGAGCGGCGACGAGGTGGTGACGGGCGGCTACCCGGTCCGCTGCTACCGCTACACCTTCGCGTTCGGCCCGCACAGCGTGACCCAGGCCGACCTGCCCTGCCCGAACTCGCGCACGGACGGCAAGCCCGGCAGCCCGGTGGCCGAGCTGGGCGCCCTCCTCTCCCACCGGGCCTCCGGCCCCTCCGCCCGGCGCCCCCTCTCCACCAAGGGCTACCCGCACACCCCGCGGGGCGCCGTGGACTTCCTGCGGAAGCAGCACCTGGTGACTCCCGAGGACCGCGTCACCGCCGTCTCCGGCACCCCGGCCCCGGCCGGCGTCTACGCGGTCGCCCTCCGCATCAACACCACCTGCCACTACCTCCGCATGGACCCCTCCCCCACCTCCCGGGACCTCCACCCCCTCTGGCCCGCCCCGGCCCACTCCCCCTGCACCGCCCCGGAGGCCGCGAAGGCCTCCCTCCTCTACGGCATCGACCCGTCCAAGGCCGGCTGACGCTCAGAACGGCGGCGCGAGATCCCCCCGCCCGCCCCACGACAACGCAAGAGGCCCGGACTCTCGTCCGGGCCTCTTGTCTGTGTGCACTCGGCAGGATTCGAACCTGCAACCTTCTGATCCGTAGTCAGATGCTCTATCCGTTAAGCTACGAGTGCTTGTTTTGTTTTCCGCCTCCGCTCCCCGGCCTTTCGGCCCGCTCGCGGCGACAGGAAGAACATTACATGACTGCCGCCGTCATGTGAAATCCATTGGGTCCACCCCTTGTGACCTGCGAAAACGTCAAACGATCACCGGCGGGGAGCGGGGGCCGGGCAGGTGCGCGAGGGTGCGGGGGAGGGCCCCGAGGGGGGAAAAGAGACCGGGGTCACAGGGGGGCGCGAGGGGGCGCGCAGGTGGGGCCGGGAGGGGGCGGGAGGGGGCGGGAACGGGAGAAGCCCCGGTCCTGGGGACCGGGGCTTCCGTGGGGCGGAGGCGGAGGGATTTGAACCCTCGATGGGCTTTAAAACCCAAACCGCATTAGCAGTGCGGCGCCATAGACCGGACTAGGCGACGCCTCCTTCACGCCCCGCGCGTGCGCGGGTGGTGCGTGGAGATGATGACACAGACGAGCCGCGTGCCACCAATCGCTTATCACCGTACTAGGACCCGGGGCGCCAGGGCAAAGCCCCCCGCCCGGCTCAGCCCGCCTTGCGCAACGCGCCGGGGCCCGGAGCGTTAGTCAGGGAAACGCCCAGGCCCGCACCCGCCACACGCATCACCACGGGAGTCCGTCATGCTGCGCCCCCTCCTCCTCTCGACCGTCGCCGCCACCGCCCTGACCGGCGTCGGAGGGCTCGGGCCGCTGCCCCCGCTCCCGCTGCTGTCCGGCCCGGCCACCGTCACCTCCCTCACCGTCGCCATCGAGAAGAGCGGCCACGCCGAGGCCGACGGCACCTTCCGCCTCGAGTGCGACGGCGCCACGCCCGCCCAGGGAACCCCCGGCAGCACGCACCCGGCCGCCGCGAACGCCTGCAAGCGCCTCGACCAGCTCGCGCAGTCCGGCACCGACCCCTTCGCGCCCGTGCCGGCCGACGGCTTCTGCACCCAGCAGTACGGCGGCCCGGCCACCGCCCGCATCAGCGGCAGCTGGCAGGGCCGCCGGGTCGACGCCGGCTTCTCCCGCGCCAACGGGTGCGAGATCGACCGCTGGGAGAACCTCCGCCCCGTCCTCCCCCGCGTCTAGGACCGTCCGGGTCCAGGACCGTCCGGCGGATCGGCGGGGGGCGAGGGGCAGGGGCAGGGGCAGGGGCAGGTCACCGAACCTCCACCCCGTCTCCAGAGGCGGAGGCCCGCCCTCCCTTAGACTCCCTCCGTGACAGGCCGCGGCCCGAACGGCAAGATGGGCGGGCACGTGCGGTGGCAGTGGGTTCAGGGAGGAAGCGTCTCGTGAGCAGCAGGCCGTCCCGAGGCGCTGCTCGCCTCGCAGCCATACTCGACGCCCTCCCGGACGGCCTCGTGCTCGTCAACTGCAACGGCACGGTCGTCAACGCCAACACCATCGCCCTCGGCATGTTCGAGACCCCCGGCACCGCCCTCGTCGGGCGCGGGCTGCTCGACCTGCTGCCCGACTTCGACTCGCGCCTCATCCCCGGCTCGATGCGCCGCCCCGAGGCCGCCGACGAGCGCGGCCGCACCCGGCCGACCCGGATGATGGCCCGGCGCACCGACGGCGGGGAGTTCCCCGTCGAGGTGACCAGTGCCAGCCTGGAGGACGGCCGCGAGGCCTACGACTCGTACAGCGGCTACACCGGCGACGAGCTCCTCATGCTCGTCGTCCGCGACCTCACCGGCACCCTCGACACCGAGGCCGAACTCGCCCGCTCCCAGCGCCAGACCGAGATGATCCTGCGCGCCGCGTCCGAGGGCGTGGTCGGCACCGACACCGACGGCCGGGTCGTGCTCGTGAACCCCGCCTTCGCGCAGATCCTCGGCTACCGGGCCGGCGAGCTCGGCGGCGCCGAGCTGCACCCGCTGATCCTCCCCAAGCGCGCCGACGGCCAGCCCTTCCCGTACGAGGAGTCCCCGCTCGCCGACACCCTCAAGTCGGGCCGCAAGCACCGGGTCCGCGGGCAGGTGCTGTGGGCGAAGAACGGCGACCGGGTGCCGGTCGACCTGACCACCGCGCCGGTACGGGACGGGGACCAGCTCGTCGGCGCCGTCATGACCTTCACCGATCGCCGGCCCTACGAGCAGCTCGTCGAGGCCCACGCCACCGAGCTCGCCGACCTCACCGAGCGGCTGACGGCCGAGCGGGAGCAGGAGAAGGAGCGGTACGAGGCGGAGCTGGCCGAGGAGCGGGCGCGGCTCGCCGCGGTGACCGCCCGGCACGAGCAGCTGACCGCCGTGCTCGGCGAGTCGTTGCGCGGCCCGCTGGAGGAGCTGCGCACCGAGCTGGGCACCCTGGCCGCCGACGACGCCGGACAGCTGTGGCCCGAGGCCAACCAGCTGCTCCACCACCTCGCCGCCGGCTACGCCCGGATGACCGCCCTCGTCGACAACGTGCTCGGCTTCCAGCGGCTCGACGCGGGCGCCGAGGAGCTCGACAAGGGTGTCGTCCTGCTCTCCGGCATCGTCACCGGCGGCATCGACGGGGCGGTCGAGCTGATCGGCCCGGGGCGGGCCCAGTTCGCCGTGCACGCGCCGCCGATCGAGGCCGAGGTCGACGCCGACCGCCTCACCACCGCGCTCGCCCACCTGGTCGCCGACGTGGCCGGGGTCGACGCCACCGGCAAGAGCAAGGCCGCGCCCCAGGCCGGCGGCTACGCCGACTCGACGATCGTGGTGGCCGCCGCCCAGCGCGGTGACGTCGTACGGATCGAGGTCCGCGGCCCGTACGCGGGCGGCGACCCGGTCCACCAGCCGATCGTGCGCGGCATCGTCAGCGCGCACGGCGGTGTGCTGCAGACCCACGAGGTGCCGGGGACGACCGGCGGGGCGTACGTCGTCGAGCTGCCCCTCGGCGCCGGCCGCGGCACCGTGCCGCACCCCCCGGTCCTGTCCGAGCGCCCGGAGGAGCAGCGGCCGGCCCGACCGGAGGCCGCTGCCCCGGGAGCGGCGGAGCCGCCGCAGCCCGCGGAGCCGGCCGAGGCCGTGGCGGTCCCGGCGGGCCCCGGCGGCGAGCAGGCCCCCGGGGCCGAGCAGGGCCCCGGCGGCGAACTCGCCGGTCTCCCCGCGCAGCTCGCTCCCGCCGACGCGCAGGGCGGCGGACGGCGGCGGGCCCGCCGGGCGTCGACGGACGCGTTCCTGGAGAGCCCGACGGCGCCCGAGGGCACGCCCGCCCCGCAGCCGACCGGCCGGCGGCGCGGCCGGGCCGGCGACACCCCGGCCGCCGGTACCCCGGCGGAGCTGATCCCCGCGCAGAGCGCGCCCGCCGAGGCGCCCGCCCCGGTGCCCGCCTCCGGCACCGGTCGCCGTCGCGGGCGGCCCGCCGAGGGCGCGGTGATGACGGCCGCCGAGAGCGCGCAGGGCCGTCCGGCGCTCGGTGACACGGTGCCGCCCCAGGGCGTCCCGGTCGACGCCAAGACCGAGGCCCCGCAGGCCCCGCCCGCCCAGCAGGCCCCGGCCGCCCTGGCGCTGCCCGCCGTCGCCTCCGCGCCCCAGCCCGGGTCCGCCCCGCAGCCCACCGGCCGGCGCCGCCGGGCGCTCGCTGCCGCGCAGGAGCGGGCCGCGGCGGCCGAGGCCGGACCGCGCACGCCGTTCGCGATGGGGCCCGCCGCCGAGGCCCCGGCCCCCGTACCCGCCGAAATCCCGGGCAGCCAGGGCGACCAGGGCGACCACGAAGCCGTACGGGCGCTCCCGGAGCACGACCACACCCCGCCGCAGCCGCACCCGCTGCCCACGGCGACGGCCACGGGCACCGCCGCCACCGGAACCGCCACCCCCGCCACCGGCACCGGCACCGGTTCCGTGCCGCTGCCGCCCGAGATGCCCGCGCCGCCGCGGGAGGGCGGCACGCAGGGGCGTGCCTTCAGCGTGCGCACCCTGGGCCAGGGCGTGCCCTTCGTGCAGCCCTCCGCCGCGGCCACTCCCGTCACTCCCGTCACTCCGGCCACTCGGGCCACTCCGGCCAGGCCGACCTCCGCGACTCCGACGCCGGCCGCGCCGCTGCCCGCCGCCAACCCGCCCGGGTCTCCCGCCGTGCCCGCCACGCCCTCCGGCCGGCGGCGCAAGCTCGGCAACCCGGCGGAGGAGGGCCGGCAGCCCGCGCCCGAGGCGGTGTCCGGACCGGCGAAGGCCCACCCGCCGGTGGAGCAGCCGCTGCCCGCGGCGGCCCCCATGCCCACGCCCGTATCCGCGCCCGTATCCGCGCCCGCGCCGGCGCCCGTGCCCATGCCGCTGCCCGTACCGGCGCCCGCTCCGGCGCCGGAGGGGCGGGCGTACGCGATAGAGGCGCCCGCCGAGGGCTCGGCCGAGGGGCCGGAGCCGCTGGACGGCCCGGGCGGTGCGGTGGAGGTCGCGAACCAGCCGGCGCCGCAGCCGGTCGACGACGAACTGCCCCCGGAGCCGCTCGACAACCCGCGCCGGCTGCTGGTCTGGCCCGCGCCGGACGTATCGACCCAGCAAGCCCTGAGCGACCGCGGCTACCGGCCGGTGATCGTGCACTCCCGCGAGGAGGTCGACGCGCAGATCGCCGCCTTCCCGGCCGCGCTCTTCGTCGACCCGCTGACCGGGCCCATCACCCGGACCGCGCTGCAGTCACTGCGGCAGGCCGCCGTGGCGGCCGAGGTGCCGGTGCTGCTCGCGGCCGGGCTCGGGCAGGCGACCCGGGAGGCGGCGTACGGCGCCGACCCGGCGGTCCTGCTCAAGGCCCTGGCGCCCCGGGACAGCGAGCAGCACCCGTCCCGCGTCCTGGTCATCGAGGAGCACGAGGACATCGCGCAGGCGCTCGCGGCGACCCTGGAGCGGCGCGGCATGCAGGTGGCGCGGGCGGCGACCGACACCGAGGCGGTCGCGCTGGCCCAGCAGATCCGGCCGAACCTGGTCGTGATGGACCTCATGCAGGTGCGCCGCCGGCGGGCCGGGATCATCGACTGGCTGCGGGCGAACGGGCAGTTGAACCGCACCCCGCTGGTCGTCTACACCTCGACCGACCTCGACGAGGCGGAGCTGCCGAAGCTGTCCTCGGGGGAGACGGTGCTGTTCCTCGCCGAGCGCTCGACGAGCGACGAGGTGCAGGCCCGGATCGTGGACCTGCTTGCGAAGATCGGCACCAACTAGCCCTTACCGGGGGCTGGTTGGCGCCGACCGCCCTGTCCGCCGCGGCGGACAGGGCCTAGAGCTGGGTCACGTCCAGCTCGCCGTCCGCGTACTGCTTGCGGATCACCTTCTTGTCGAACTTGCCGACGCTGGTCTTCGGCACGGCCGGCACGATCGCCCAGCGCTCCGGCAGCTGCCACTTGGCGATGCCGCCCTCGGCGGCGAGGAAGGCCTTCAGCTCCTCGTAGCCCGCGCTCGCGCCCTCCTTGAGGACGACGGTCGCGAGCGGGCGCTCGCCCCACTTCTCGTCGGGGACGGCGACGACGGCGGCCTCGGCGACGGCCGGGTGGCCCATGAGGGCGTTCTCCAGCTCGACGGAGGAGATCCACTCGCCGCCGGACTTGATGACGTCCTTGGCGCGGTCGGTGAGGGTGAGGTAGCCGTCGGAGCTGATGACGCCGACGTCGCCGGTCTTGAGCCAGCCGTCCTCGCTGAACTTGTCGTCGGGGCGGAAGGGTTCGCCGGCCGCGCCGCCGTAGTAGGCGCCGGCGATCCAGTTGCCGCGGACCTCCAGCTCGCCCGCCGACTCGCCGTCCCAGGGCAGGATCTCGCCGCCGGGGCCGACCAGGCGGGCCTCGACGCCGGCCGGGAAGCGTCCCTGGGTGACGCGGTAGGGCCACTCCTCCTCCGGGGTGAGCCCGGCCGGCGGGTGGGCCATGGTGCCGAGCGGGGAGGTCTCCGTCATGCCCCAGGCGTGACAGAGGCGGACGCCCAGCTTGTCGTACGCCTCCATGAGGGAGGGCGGGCAGGCGGCGCCGCCGATGGTGACCTGGGACATCGAGCTGAGGTCCCGGGGGTTGGCGGTGACCTCGGCGAGCAGGCCCTGCCAAATGGTGGGGACGGCGGCGGCGTGGGTCGGCTTCTCGCGCTCGATCATCTCGGCGAGCGGGGCCGGCTGGAGGAAACGGTCCGGCATGAGCATGTTGATGCCGGTCATGAAGGTGGCGTGCGGCAGGCCCCAGGCGAGCACGTGGAACTGCGGGACCACGACCAGGGTCGTGTCCTTGTCGGTGAGGCCCATCGACTCGGTCATGTTGACCTGCATGGAGTGCAGGTAGATCGAGCGGTGGGAGTAGACGACGCCCTTGGGGTCGCCGGTGGTGCCGGAGGTGTAGCACATCGCGGCGGCGCTGCGCTCGTCCAGCTCGGGCCAGGCGTACGTGGTGGGGCGGCCGGCGATCAGCTCCTCGTAGTCGTGCACGCGCGGCGCCACGCCGTCCAGGACGGAACGGTCGCCGGGGCCGGCGACGACCACGTGCTCGACGGTCGGCAGGTGCGGCAGCAGCGGCGCGAGGAGCGGGAGCAGCGAGCCGTTGACGAGGACCACGCGGTCGGCGGCGTGGTTGACGATCCAGGCCAGCTGCTCGGCGGGCAGGCGCAGGTTGAGGGTGTGGACGACCGCGCCCATGGCGGGGATCGCGAAGTACGCCTCGACGTGCTCGGCGTTGTTCCACATGAGGGTGGCGACCCGCTCGTCGGCGGTGACGCCGAGTTCGTCGCGCAGGGCGTTCGCCAGCTGTCCGACGCGGGCGCCCGTCTCGGCGAAGGTGCGGCGCTGCGGCTCCGCCTCCCCGGTCCAGGTGGTGATCACGGACTTCCCGTGGATCCTCGTCCCGTGTTCCAGGATGCGGGTCACGGTCAGCGGTACGTCCTGCATCGTGCTCAGCACGGCGTCCTCCCGGTGGGCGCTACGCGGCAGTAGTGGGTGTGGGGGTGCAGCGATTCTGCGCCCGTACCGCGCGGTATGTCACTACCCGAGAGTACTGAAATTGCCAGTGATTACTGGCGTAACTGAGGGTAACGCCCTCGGAGTCCGGTCGGGAGAGGAGAAACGGGGTGATCCGGGTCACCGCACCGGGGCCAGCTCCGGGTCCTCCCGGAGCTTTCCGAGCGCCCGCGAGACCGCGCTCTTGACGGTCCCGACCGACACCCCGAGCACCTCGGCGGTCTGCGCCTCGCTCAGGTCCTCGTAGTACCTGAGGACGACCATCGCCCGCTGGCGGTCCGGGAGCTTCATGACGGCCCGCCACATCGCGTCGTGCAGCACCTGGCGCTCCGCCGGGTCGCCCTCCGGCAGCCCGGCGGGCTCCGGCAGGTCGTCGCCGCACGCGTACTCGTCGACCTTGCGCTTGCGCCATTGCGAGGTACGGGTGTTCAGGAGCGCGCGGCGGACGTAGCCGTCCAGGGCGCGATGGTCCTCGATGCGCTCCCAGGCCATGAAGGTCTTGGCGAGCGCGGTCTGCAGCAGGTCCTCGGCGTCCGAGTGGTTCGCGGTCAGCGAGCGCGCGGTGCGCAGGAGGACGGGGCCGCGGGCCCGGACGTACGAGGTGAACGACGGGTACGCGGCGAACGGCGCGGGTCCGGAGGCGGGCCGGCGGCCGGCGGCCGTGGAGGCGCCGGCGCAGACGGGGCCAGAGGGCGGCGGAGTCATGCTTCCACGCTATGAGCGGGCGGCCCGCCCGGGGATCGGTCCCAGGTCGCGACCCGCACTCCCCCTCAGGTTGTAGGGGTGGGGACGGCCCGACCTCCTGAGGGTGGAGCGGAGGGGGGTGGGCGTCAGGGTCCGGGGCCGGCGTCAGGGTCCGGGGGGCGGGGGCAGGGGGCCGGCCTCAGGGTCCGGGGTTCAGGGCCCGGGGGCCGGTCTCAGGGTTCAGGGGGGCAGGGCCAGGGGCCCAGGGGTGCCTGTCAGGGCCGGGCGGCGCCTCAGCGGGTGGGGCCATCGGGGCCGCCGGGGCCCCGGTCCGGGGGCTCAGCGGGTCACGCGGGCGACCGGGGCGTCGACCAGGCTGCGGTCGATCCGGATCCGCCGCCCGCCGTGCGTCTCGGTGACGTTGCCCGCGTACTGGTGGATGCGGGCGTGCGGGCGCCAGGCGCGCGGGTGCAGCGTGCGCTCCGACTCCAGCGCGGGCCGGCCGAGCCAGCGCGCGAACCAGACCACGGCCGGCAGGTCCCGCGTCCCCGCCGCCCGCTCCCGCTCCATCTGCCGGATGCCGGTCTCGGCGCTGCTGTAGAAGCCGGGCAGATAACCGAGCCGCCGCACCTCGCGGTTCCAGCCGCGCACGAAGCGCACCGTCGTCGCGGCGCAGCGCGCGTCGCCCGCGCGGTACGCCTCGATGTCCAGGTAGAGCGGACTGCCGGGCGCGAAGCCCAGGGCCCGGGCGGCCCGCACCGCCTCGGCGCCCTCGCGGGTGCCCTGGGTCCAGGGGGAGCGCCCGATCGCGTACCGTCGCTTGGCCTCGACGAGCACGCACGGCGGCTGCGAGCCGACGAACAGCGGCAGCATCCGCCAGCCCTGGGCGTGCACGGCGGCCACCCACCCCCGGTTCAGCTCCCGCTGGGCGCGGCAGCCCCGGCCGCGGCCCCCGAAGTAGACGCCGACGGCCCGGTACGGGGAGGAGCGCCGCCAGGCCCGCATCACCGCGACCGACGGCGCCTCGCAGGTGTCGAAGGCGCGGCCCGCGAAGTGGGGCGGCGCGGCGGCGGGGGCGACGGCCCGGACCGCCGCGGGGCCCGGCGCGCCCGGGACGGCGCCGGGGGCGCCCGCCCGTACCGCGGGCCCGGTGGCCCCGTGGTGGGCGGGCCCGATCAGGAGCGCGGCGGCCGTCAGGAGGACCGCGGCGGCGACACGGACGGGCGTCCGGGGGCGGGTCCGGGGCCCCGCAAGGGACCGGGGGCCGGGCGCGGGGCGCGGCGGGCGGGGGGCGCGCGGCAGGACGTTCCTCATGGCGCGAGTGAAGAGCGCCCCGGCCCGCGCGGCCACCGCTGGCGGCGTGTCGTTCAGCCGTCCGCGCCGAGGATCAACCCGGACGTCGGAACCCCGGTGCCGGCCGTCACCAGCACCCGGGCCGCTCCCGGCACCTGGTTGACCGAGGTCCCGCGCACCTGCCGGACGGCCTCCGCGATGCCGTTCATGCCGTGCAGATAGGCCTCGCCGAGCTGTCCGCCGTGGGTGTTGAGGGGCAGCGCGTCGGCGGCGACGAAGTCGGCCGCCTCGCCCGGCGCGCAGAAGCCGAACTCCTCCAGCTGCATCAGCACGAAGGGCGTGAAGTGGTCGTACAGGATGCCGACGTCGATGTCGCCGGGCGCGAGTCCCGAGGTCCGCCAGAGCTGCCGGGCCACCACGCCCGTCTCGGGCAGCCCGGTGAGCCCGTCCCGGTAGAAGCTGGTCATCGCCTCCTGGCCGCGCCCGGCGCCCTGGGCCGCGGCCGTGATCACCGCGGGCGGGCGGCGCAGGTCGCGGGCGCGTTCGACGGAGGTGACGACGATCGCCTGCCCGCCGTCGGTCTCCTGGCAGCAGTCGAGCAGCCGCAGCGGCTCGGCGATCCAGCGCGAGGCGGCGTGGTCGGCGAGGGTGATCGGCCTGCCGTAGAAGTACGCGGCCGGGTTCGTCGCCGCATGGCGGCGGTCGGTCACGGCGACGTGGCCGAAGGCGTCCGGCGTCAGCCCGTACACGTGCAGATAGCGCTGGGCGACCATGGCGACCCAGGACGCCGGGGTGAGCAGCCCGAAGGGCAGCTGCCAGCCGAGCGCCGCGCCCTCGGCGGACGGCTCGCGGTGCTGCACGCCGGAGCCGAAGCGGCGGCCCGAGCGCTCGTTGAACGCCCGGTAGCAGACGACGACTTCGGCGATCCCGGTCGCGACGGCGAGGGCCGCCTGCTGCACGGTGGCGCAGGCCGCGCCGCCCCCGTAGTGGATCCGCGAGAAGAAGGACAGCTCGCCGATGCCGGCCGCCTGGGCGACGGTGATCTCGGGGCTGGTGTCCATGGTGAAGGTGACCAGGCCGTCCACGTCGGCGGGGACGAGCCCGGCGTCGTCGAGGGCCGCGTGCACGGCCTCCACGGCGAGGGTCAGCTCGCTGCGGCCGGAGTCCTTGGAGAACTCGGTGGCCCCGATCCCGGCGATGGCGGCGCGCCCGCCGAGCGCGTCCCGGGTGTGCGGGCTCATCGGGTGCCCGCCACACCGCGCTCCGCCGTCACCGTCACCGTCGCGGTCACGGTGCCGGTGACGTGGTGGCCGATGCCGTTGGTGCCGACGACCTTCACGTGGACCAGGCTGCCGTCGTCGTGAGCGTCGACGTGGGTGACCGTCCCGGTCAACGTCATGGTGTCTCCGGGGTAGTTGGGGGCGCCGAGCCGGATCGCGACCTTGCGGAGCACGGCGGTCGGGCCGAGGCGGTCGGTGATGTAGCGGCCGACCAGGCCGTTGGTGGTGAGGATGTTCATGAAGATGTCCGGGGAGCCCTTGGCCCGGGCCAGTTCCGCGTCGTGGTGCACGTCCTGGTAGTCGCGGGAGGCGATGGCCCCGGCGACGATCAGGGTGCGGGTGACGGGGATGGTGAGCGGCTCCAGCTCGTCGCCCGCCTTCATGCCGCGTCTCCCTTCGCGAGCAGGTCGCCGAGTTCGGCGAGGAGTTCGGTGCCGCAGCCCAGGTACGCGTCGAGCTGCCGGCCCCACAGGAAGTGCCGGTGCACCGGGTGGTCGAGGTCCGCGCCCAGGCCGCCGTGCAGGTGCTGGCCGGCGTGCACGACCCGCTTGCCCGCCTCGGCGGCCCACCAGGCGGCGGTCAGCGCGTGCTCGGCGAACGGCAGGTCCCGGTCGTGCCGCCAGGCCGCCTCGTACGCCGTCACCCGGATCGACTCGGTGTCCATGTGCGCGTCGGCGGCGCGCAGTTGGACGCCCTGGTTCGAGGAGAGCGGGCGGCCGAACTGCTCGCGGGCGGAGGTGTGCGCGACGGCGCGCGCCAGCGATCCGGCGCAGACCCCCGCCTGGAGCCCGGCGAACGCGATCCGGGCGGCGGCGAGCACGTCCTCGTACGCGTGCGGCCCGGGCCCGCCGATCCGCTCGCCGGCCGCCGGGGCGAGGGCGGTGCGCCCGGCCGCCCAGGGGGCGGTGAGTGCGACGGGCTCGACGGGTCCGGTGACGCGGACGAGGCGCAGGGTGCGCGTCGCGGGCTCCGGGACGAGGACGTGGGTGGCGTCCCGCAGCCACGGGATCCAGTCCGCCGAGGACGCCGGGAAGGCGCCGGTCACGACGGTCGTCCCGGCCCGCAGCCCGGGCAGCAGCCGGTCCCGCTGCTCCGGGGTGCCGTGCCGGGCGACGGCGAGCACCCCGTAGACCGCGCTCGCCGTGAACGGCACCTGCGCCGTCGTCCGCCCCTGCTCCTCGGCGAGCAGCACCAGGCCGAGCAGTCCGGTCTCCTCGACGGCCTCGACGAGCCCGGCCGCGCACAGCGCCTTCCACAGCTCGGCGTCCGAGCCGGTGCCGGCGGCGGCGAGACGCTCGTGGGTGGCGAGGTCGGCGAAGATCCGGGCGGCGAGGTCGCGGGCCGCGGCCTGCTCCTCGGTGGGGTCGAAGTCCATGTCAGCGCTCCTCCTCCGCGCGGAAGACCGGCAGTTCGAGGTCCTCGTCGACGCGCAGGAACTCCAGCCGTACGGGCATGCCGACGCGGACCTTGTCGTACGGGACGCCGACGATGTTGCTGATCATGCGGACGCCCTCGGCGAGCTCGACGAGACCGACGGCGTACGGGGGGTCGAAGGCCGGGAACGGCGGGTGGTGCATGACGACGTACGAGTAGACGGTGCCCGCGCCGCTCGCCTCGACGGTGTCCCAGGCGCGCGAGCCGCACGCGTTGCAGCCGGGCAGCCAGGGGAAGCGGAGGGTCGCGCAGTCGGCGCAGCGCTGGACGAGGAGGCGGTGCTCGGCGACGCCGGCCCAGAAGCCGGCGTTGTCCCGGTTGACGACGGGCCGGGGCCGCCGGGGTTTCGGCTCCTGCTCGCTCCGCCTGGCGGCGGGGGCGTACTTGAGGACCCGGAAGCGGTGGGTGCCGGCGAGTTCGCCGTCGGCCCGGACGTCCATGCGGGTGGTGATGAAGTGGCCGGTGCCGAGCTTGGTGGTCTTGCGGGGCGAGACCGACTCGATGACGGCGTCGAAGGTGATGGCGTCCCCGGGGCGCAGGGGCCGCAGGTACTCCTGCTCGCAGTCGGTGGCGACGATGGAGGTGTACCCGGCGCCGTCGAGCAGCGCGGACAGTTCCTCGTACGCGCCGGAACGGTCCGGGTGCCCGGAGAGACCGCCCATGGTCCAGGCCTGGAGCATGGTGGGCGGCGCGACGGCGTCGGGCCCGCGGTAGGCGGGGTGGGCGTCGCCCATGGCCTCACACCAGTGCCGGATCATGGGCTCGTTGACCGGGTCCTTGCCGACGGAGGCGGTGGAGGCGGTCTGCCCTTCGTAGGCCCTGAGCCGTTCGTAGAGGGCATCGGCGGGGGGCGTGGAGTCCTCCGGCCCGCTCGGGGACTCCCCCGGCTCCTCCCGGCTCATCGGCGTCCCCTCCCCTTCATGCCGAGCCGCATCGTGGCGACGATCTCGCGCTGCACCTCGCTCACTCCTCCCCCGAAGGTGTTGATCTGGGCGGCCCGGTTCATGCGCTCCAGCTCGCCGCCGTCGAAGGCGCCCGGCGAGCCGGTGCGGACGAGGGCGGCGGGGCCGGCGATCTCCTGGCACATGCGGTAGACCTCGACGGCGGACTCGGTGCCGGCGAACTTCACCCCGCTCGCGTCGCCGGGCGCGAGCCGCCCCGCGCCGACGTCGCCGACGAGCCGCCAGTTGAGCAGCCGGGTCGCGGCGAGCCGGGCGTGCGCCTCGGCGGCGCGGAGCCGTACCCAGGGCTCGTCGATCCGGCGCCGGCCGGTGTTCGGGTCGGGGGTGCGGGCGGCGGCGAGCGCGGCCCCGTAGAAGTCCTCGGCCTGCATGCCGATGGCGGCGAGGGCGACCCGCTCGTGGTTGAGCTGGTTGGTGATGAGCCCCCAGCCCTCGTTCTCGGCGCCGACGAGGTGGCCGGCGGGGACGCGTACGGAGTCGTAGTAGGTGGCCGTGGTGGTCAGCCCGCCGACGGTGTGGATCGGCGTCCAGGAGAAGCCGGGCGCGTCCGTGGGCACGAGGACGATCGAGATGCCGCGGTGGCGCGGGGTCTCCGGGTCGGTGGCGGTGCGGCAGGCGAGCCAGATCCAGTCGGCGTTCTGGGCGTTGGAGGTGAAGACCTTCTGCCCGTCGATCCGCCAGGAGTCGCCGTCCCGTACGGCCCTGGTACGGAGCGAGGCGAGGTCGGTGCCGGCCTCGGGCTCGCTGTAGCCGATGGCGAAGACGGCCTCGCCGCGCAGGATGCGGGGGAGGAGGTCGGCCTTCTGTTCCTCGGTGCCGTACTTCATGAGGGTGGGGCCGACGGTGTTGAGCGTGACCATGGACACGGGGGCGCCGGCCCGGTAGGCCTCGTCGAAGAAGACGAACTGCTCGTCGGGCCCGCGCCCCTGCCCGCCGTACTCCTCGGGCCAGCCGAGCCCCAGCCATCCGTCGGCGCCGATGCGGCGCAGCAGGGCGCGCTGGGCGGCGGTGTCGGCGGCGGGGGGCGGGCCTTCGGGCATCACGTCGCGGAAGTACGCGCGGAGCTCGGCGCGCAGCCGTAGCTGCCGTTCGGTGGGGGCGAGGTGCACGGCGACGGCCTCTCGTGAGTCCCTTCGAAAATCTGACTGACCGTCAGATTCCTTCAGTGGATGGACCGCTGTCAAGCGACCGGGACGAGGGAGCGAGAGCACCGGGGCCGTACACGGCGGCGGCCCGCACGCCCGGTACCGAAGTACCGTCGTGCGGGCCGCCGTTCACCCCGCCGGCATCCCCTCCGACGCCGTTCCCCCCGTCGGGCCGGTCACCACCAGGGGTAGAAGTTGACCACCGCGTTCGACTGGTCGATGTGGGTGAAGGCGGAGCCGTTCACGCTGGCGGTGTTGTTCTGGTTGGAGGCGCCGGAACCGGTCGCCACCTGCTGGGTGGTGGTGGAGTTGCCGTGGTTGTTGCCACCGACACCGCTGCCGATGATCGTGGCGACGCTCGCATTCGATCCGTCGTTCGCGAACCCACCGTTGTCGGCCTGGGCCACTCCCGCGAAGAGCGCGGCGGCGAGGGGCAGGGCGGCGGCAGCGGCGAGGACGCGGGCGGTACGGATGCTTGCCATGTGTGTTCCTCCAGGAACTGAAGCTCTGGTCTGAAGCTCGGAACTGCTGCACTGCGGTACTTCTGCTGCTCAACTACTGCTGTCACCGGGGCAGTTGGCCGACCGCCCGGGTCGTTGTGCTCGACGTCGCGAGACCAGACTTGCCCACCGAATCCCCGGCGAACCACCCCGGAGCGGTCGATTCCCTCGCAAGCGTGAGGACAAGTCGATAAACCCCCTCACGCCCAACAAAGACGCAGCTCAGGCGTGTCGCGAGGGGACGATAACGGCTCGGGGCCGGGGAGGCCGTACGCCCCAAGGGACGAAGCGTTTCGGCATCTTTTCCGCCTATCAGCTCCGGGGGGATGATCTCCGTCATGACGAACGGGGCGGCCGACGCCTGGCACGCACGACTGGGCTGGGCGTTCGGCCTCGTAGCGGAGGATCCCGCCGAGCGCGCGGCGGCACTCGCGCATCTGGACGGCGCCCGGAGGAATGTCCGGGCGGCGCGCGTCCGGTCGAACGAGCTGTGGCAGCTCACGTCGCCGCTGGGAGCCACGCCCCACGGCGAAGGGGCGCCCCGGACCGGGACACCCCTTCTGATCTGCACGCTCTCTGACCTGCGGCGGTGGGTGTGGGATTTGAACCCACGGAGACATCGCTGCCTCGACGGTTTTCAAGACCGTTCCCTTAGGCCGCTCGGGCAACCCACCCTCGCCCCGCCTACCAGCAGCGGAGCGGACTACAGCCTACCGGCTGGGCGCCCCGTGCAGGGACGCTGTCAGGTGGCGTGCTCGTAGGCGGCGGTCTTGGTCGAGACGGCGTTCTGGAGGGGCGTCAGTTGGTCGACGAGCTTCTGGAAGTCGGCGGTGCGGCCGTCGGACCACTGGCCCAGGCCGACGACCATCGTGCGGCCGACGCCGGCGAACGACTGGACCATGCCGCTGGTCGGCGAGAGGGTGCGCAGGCCGGAGCCTGCGGGCGGGGCCTGGGCGGCGACCTGGTAGTCGTCGAAGGCGGCGGAGAGTTCGGTGACCAGGTGGAGCGTGTCGACGGGGTCCTTCATCGTGAAGACGGCGATGTTGTACTGGTTGTTCCGCCCGTCCTTGTAGAGCGCCACCTGCTCGCCGACGCAGCCCTTGGAGGCGTCGATCAGGGCCGCGAGACGGGGACCGACCGCGCCGGGTTCCTTGCAGGAGTTCAGGACGGCCGCGCCGACCTTGGTGAAGCGGCCGCCCTTGCCGTCGGGCACGGCGGCGGGGAAGACGTCGTCGAGCGGGATCATCGGGCGGGCCGCCGCCGACGCCGGGGTGGCCGCGGCGGTCGTGCTCGGAGCGGCTGGGGTCACCGACGGCGCGGCCTCGTCCTCCGGCGCACCCCCGTCGCCGCCCGTGGGGGCCGTGCCCGTGAGCTTCAGCACCAGGAAGGCCGCTCCCGCGGCCGCCAGCGCCAGGGCCGCGTTGCGCGGCCAGACCCGCTTCCCTTCCGGAAGCGGGCCTGGTGTCGTGTCGTCGTGTCTCGCCATGACGGCGAACTGTAGGTCAGCTGTCGCCCGTGCGTTCGCCCAGGGTGACCGTGGTCGTCGTGGACTTGCCGTCGCGCTCGTAGGTGAGCTTGACCGTGTCGCCGGGCTTGTGGGTCCAGATCTCGCTGATGAGGGTGGGGCCGCTGTCGATCTGGCGGTCGTCGAAGCCGGTGATGACGTCGCCGGGCTTCAGACCGGCCTTGGCGGCCGGGCCGTTCGGGGTGAGGGAGGGGGTGCCGCCCGAGCCCGTGTCGGCGATGACCGCGCCCTCGCCGCGGTCCTGCATGTTCACCGTGGCGCCGATGACCGGGTACACCGGCTTGCCCGTCTTGATCAGCTGCTCGGCCACGTTGCGCGCCTGGTTGACCGGGATCGCGAAGCCGAGGCCGATCGAGCCGGCCTGGGACTGGCCGAAGCCGCTGCCGGCCGACTGGATCGCCGAGTTGATGCCGATCACCGCGCCGCTCGCGTCGAGCAGCGGGCCGCCGGAGTTGCCCGGGTTGATCGAGGCGTCGGTCTGCAGCGCGCTCATGTACGAGTTCTTGCCGCCACCGCCGTCGCCCGAGGCGACCGGGCGGTTCTTGGCGCTGATGATGCCCGTGGTGACCGTGTTCGACAGGCCGAAGGGCGCGCCGATCGCGATCGTCGAGTCGCCGACCGCCACCTTGTCGGAGTCGCCCAGCGGCAGCGGCGTCAGGTTCGACGGCGCGTTCTTCAGCTTGATGACCGCCACGTCGTAGCCCTCGGCACGGCCGACGACCTCCGCGTCGTACGTCTTGCCGTTGGAGAAGGTCGCGGACAGCGTGCCGCCGTTCGCCGCCGACGCCACCACGTGGTTGTTGGTGACGATGTGGCCTTCCTTGTCGTAGACGAAGCCGGTGCCCGTACCGCCCTCGCCCTCCGAACCGCCCGACTTGGCCTGGAGGGTGACCACGCTCGGCAGCGCCTTCGCCGCCACCGCCGCGACCGTGCCCGGGTCGCGCTTGAAGGAGGAGGGCGCGTCGCCCGCGGAGACCGTCGTCGAGCCCGTCGTGTCGCCGTCCCGCTGGGACGCGGCCCAGTAGCCGATGCCGCCACCGACCCCGCCCGCGACCAGCGCCGCCACGAGGACCGCCGCCACCAGCCCGCCGGTGCGCTTGCGCGGCGCCTCCGGGCCCGGCGGCACCTGCGGCGCGCCCCACGCCGGGGTCACCGGCGGGGCGGGCGGCCAGCCACCGGCGGCCTGCGGCGCGGCGGGCGCAGCCGCAGGCGCGGCGACCGTCGCCTGCTCGGGCGCGACCGGAGGCGCCGCCGGCGGGGGAGGAGTGGGAGGCACCGCGGGAGCGGCCGGGGCCGCCTCGGGTGCCGGCGCGGCCTGGGGTGCCGCGGCGGCCTGCGGGGCCTCGGCCGCCGGAGGGACCTGCCCGGCCCCGTCCGCCGGGTTCTCGGGAGTCGCCGGAGCCGCCGGAACCGCGGGAGTCGCCGGGGCCGCCGGAACCTTCGTGCCCTCGTCCTCGTTCTCGGTGCTCACAGCTCTCTCCTCGTTCACTGCACGGGCCGTCGCGGTGGAAATCGTGCTGCGGTCAGCTTTTCCCACAGCACGTCAGGCCACTGTAAGCCGGAGCTGTGCGTCCGCACTCGATTGTTTACATGGGGCCATAACGGACACCCGTACCATGTCGCGGTGACCCACTCACCGCAGCCGCCGAGCACCCGTCTCCCCGTCCGGGTCGTCGCGCACCGCGGCGCCTCCGAGGACGCCCCCGAACACACGCTGGCCGCCTACGTGAAGGCCATCGAGGACGGCGCCGACGCCCTCGAGTGCGACGTCCGGCTCACCGCCGACGGCCACCTGGTCTGCGTCCACGACCGGCGCGTCAACCGCACCTCCAACGGCCGCGGCGCCGTCTCCGCCCTGGAGCTCGCCGACCTCGCCGCGCTCGACTTCGGCACCTGGAAGGGCCGCGACGAATCGGGCGAGAGCCCGGACTGGGGCGACCCGGAGGCCACCTCCGTGCTCACCCTGGAACGCCTCCTGGAGCTCGTCTCCGACGCCGGCCGCCGGGTCGAGCTCGCCATCGAGACCAAGCACCCCACCCGCTGGGCCGGCCAGGTCGAGGAGAAGCTGCTCCAGCTCCTGGACCGCTTCGGCCTCGCCAAGCCCGCCTCGCCCGAGGAGTCCCCGGTGCGGGTCATGAGCTTCTCGCCGCGCTCGCTGCACCGGATCGCCACCGCGTCGCCGACCATGCCGACCGTCTCGCTCTCCCAGTTCGTCACCCCGCGGCTGCGCACCGGCGGACTCCCGGCCGGCGCGCGGATCGCCGGGCCCTCCGTGCGGATCGTGCGGCACAACCCGGCCGTGATCCTGCGGCTCCAGAAGGCCGGCCACCAGGTCCACGTGTGGACCGTGGACGACCCGGAGGACGTGGAGCTGTGCGTACGGCTCGGGGTGGACGCGATCATCACCAACCGGCCCAAGCAGGTCCTCGCCCAGCTCGGCCGCGCCTGACCCCCTGACCCGGTTCCGCCGCCCCTCCCCGCCCCGTTCCTTCCCCCGTTCCCGCCCCCCTTCCGCCCCTTTTGCACCGGCCGCCCCACGGGTGCCGGGTGTGCACCGGCGCGTTCGGGACGTACGCGATCGTCACGAGTGCGTCACCGGAGGGGTACTGGCCGGTTTCCGGTCCAGGCCATTGGGGCATTCACCACGTGGCGTGGGGCAAAGGAGGTCTCGGGGGTGGCGTTGGTGGTGGCACAGGAGGTGCCCACGTCGTCGAGCATGGCCGTACCCCATGGCCCTGCGGGCGTGGGTGCGGCACGACACCGGATGCGGGAGCAGCTGAGCCGCAGCGGAATGGCCGAATCGGTCGTCGACGACGCGGTGCTGATCCTTTCCGAATTGCTGAGCAATGCCTGTCGGCACGGCAGACCGCTGGGCTGTGGCGACGTGGGCGACGGGGACGTACGGGCGGCCTGGAGCATCGACCGCTCCGGGGGGCTCACGGTGGAGGTCACGGACGGCGGCGGTCCCACCCGTCCCGTTCCTTCCACGCCGTCGGTCACCGCGCACGGCGGGCGCGGGCTGAACATCATCAGCGCGCTCGCCCAGGACTGGGGCGTACGGGACAGCGCGAGCGGCGAGGTCACGGTCTGGGTGCAGGTCACCCGCGGCCACCGCGGCGAGGACTTCGCCGCCCGGGTCGGCGGTGGCTCCGGATTCGGCTTCCTCGACGCGTACGACGACCTGGAATGAGTCCACGGCCGGGGCCGGTCCGCGGGGCCGGTCCGCAGGACGGCCCGGGTCCGGAACGACGAGCGGGGCGCACCGCGTACGGCGGGCGCCCCGTTGCCGTCGGCACGACCGGGCGTCGTTCGGGGAAGCCCGGCGCCCCCGTCCGGCGCGGGCCGGCCATCGGCGAAGGCCGACGCCCCCCGTCGGCCAAGGCCGGCCATCGGCGGGCCACCGGCGCACCCGTCGCGCCGACGCCCTCCCGGCGCCCCGCCGCCGCCCCTCCCCGTCCCCTCCCCGGGGGACGCCGCACCGGCCTGCCCGCGTCGCGGTCCGCGTGCGGCTAGGCTCGCGCCCGAGACAGCACCGCCGCGATCGGGAGAAAGCCACACCATGGCCAAGAAGCGCCCCCAGACGAAGCCCGCCAAGGCCGGCGGCACCGGCCAGGCACAGGTCACGAACGGGGAGATCCCGGTCGTCGGCGCGCGCGAGCCGTGCCCCTGCGGTTCCGGCCGCCGCTACAAGGCCTGTCACGGGCGGGCCGCCTCGCACGCCGTGACCGAGCTGGTCCAGCGGCCCTTCGAGGGGCTGCCCGGCGAGTGCGACTGGGTCGCGCTGCGCGAGCTGGTGCCCGCCGCCACCGTGCCGCTCACCCTCAAGGGCGGGCTGCCCGAGGGCGTTCCGTCCGTGACGCTCGCGACCGTGCTGCCGATGGCCTGGCCGGCGCTGCGCCGCGACGACGGCTCCGTCCTGGTCGCGCTGCAGAACGACTCGTCCTCCGGCGACCTCGCCCGCGACCTCGCCGACACCCTGGAGCGCGCCCTGGTGGCCGAGCCGGGCACGCCGGTCGAGCCCCGCCGCGTACCGGCGGAGGGTCCGCGACTTCAGGATCTGCTCGACCCGGACAGCGATTTTTCGCCGGTCGTGCACACGGGATTCGAATTCTGGATTCCGGAGTCCGCGGACAATTCCAACCCCGAGGTCACCGCCTCCCTGGAGCGGGCCAACGCCGCCGCCATCCCGACCGTGAAGCTGACCGGTGTGGACTCCGCCTACTGGTGCGAGACGCCGGACAAGAACCACCTGCGCTGGGTCATGCCGCACCCGGAGGAGAAGCTGCTCGACGCGCTCGCCCGGCTGCAGGCCGCCGGCACCTCCTCGCTCGGTCCGGACACCCGCCTGGTCGGCTCCTTCCGGGCCCACGGGCTCATGGTGCCGGTGTGGGACCTGCCCACCACGATGACGGCGGAGGACTGCGAGAAGCCGGCCGCCGAGTTCGCCGAGCGGCTCGCCGCGGCCCTCGCCGTGGACGCTCCGCTCACCACCGAGGAGCGCCGGGCGCGCGGCGGTCTCACCAACCGTCAGGTGACGCTCAGCTGATACCCGGGGTGGTATCGGTGACTGACAGACCGACCAGTCGGTGATGTCCGCCACAACCCGTCCTCGGAAGGGCTAAATCCCTGTCCGAATAACCGAGATCGAATTTGCGAACGGCCAATCTCTTGTTACCGTTCTGGAAGCCCGGTCGCTGGTGCATCCCCCGTCGCCAGCGACCGGGCCTTCTCATGCCCGGACATCGATCCGGAAGCCCTTGATCCACATTCTGCGGACCAGGGAACGATCAACTGCTCTCCGGCTCCGTCGTGTTGCTTCCCGAACGCAGCAGCAGCGGGGCGTTGCCCTGCTCGCCCGTCCCCGCGAACTCCGCGACCGCCGTGTACGCGTCGGCCGCGCCGCGGCCGCGCTCCCGCGGCGTCTCGCACGTCCCCGGCTCGTCGCGGGCCGCGATCGCACAGCGCACCTGTACGGTCCGGCCGGCGGGCGCCATCAGGGTGAGGACGGCGTCGAGCTCCTGGCCCGTCGCGTTGCGGTAATACGTGCGGGCCCAGGTGTCCGGGCCCTCCGCCACCACACAGGTCTGCGCCTCCACCCCGTCGGGCGAGGCGAGTTCGGGCCCGCAGCGCGTGACGGAGGCATCCCCGGTGCGGCCCGTGCCCTCCGCGCTCTCCGTGGCCTCCGTCCCCTCCGCGCCCTCCACGTGACGGCTCGGCGCCGGGTGCAGGCCCAGCTCCTGGAGCAGGCCCTGCGGCGGCCGCGCGCCGGGCTTCGCGTCCCCGGCGCCGTCCCGGTCCGCGGCGGGGCCCGCCGACGCGACGACCGGGACCAGCACCGCGATCAGGACGGCGGCGCCGAGCCCCAGGGCCCGCAGGCGCGCGGGGCCGAGGCGTGCCGGAGTCCCGCGCCCACTCTTGCGCCCCATCGTCGGCCCACCTGCTCCCCGGGAACGGATCCTGAGCGCGAAGATATCCGCGGCCGGCGGGGTCCCGGCCGGCCGCGCGCGCGTTTCTGCTGGATGGCGGGCCGTTCCACACCCGTTCGGGTGAACGGCGCTCAGTACGCGAGCCGGCTGCCGCCGCCCGGCATGCCCGTGCTCGCCTCGACCAGCGCGTCCACGACCGCCTCCACGTCCGGCAGCCACGGCCGGGCCGAGCCCGCCAGCGGCGCGCGCTCCCAGCGCACCTCACCCGTCCCGGTGGTCGAGGGCGGCAGCGGCAGATAGCCGCCCTCGCCGTGGAAGCGCAGCGAGGCGGGCACGCTGTCCTTGGTGTGGAGGAGTTCGCCGAGCCGTTCGAGGTCGTACGGGGCGACGAGGATCGCCCAGCGGGTGGGCGTGGCCACGACCGGGCCGAGCCGCATGCCCCGCGCGTCGAGCACGGCGAGCGCCTGGGCGCCGGCGACGGCCGGCAGGCTCACCGCGCAGGGGGCTCGGCCGCCGGTGGCGAGCAGGACCGGGGCCTCCGGGCGCCGGGTCCACCACCAGCGGATCATGCGCGCGTCGGTGGTGGCCGCGAGCAGCCCCGGGTCCAGGGGGTGCGCACCCGGCACCACGCACCGGGGGTCCGGACAGGCGCACTCCACGAGCGCGGGCACCAGCCCCACCCCGGACACGGCCGCGGACCCGGCCGCGGACCCGGTCGTGGACCCGGACCCGGTCGTGGACCCGGACCCGGTCGTGGACCCGGACCCGGTCGTGGAGCCGGCCCCGGACGCGGGCCTCGACGCGGGCGCCGCCCACAGGCTCCCCTCCCGCGTGCGCTCCCGCGTGCGCCCCGGGCCGCCCGGGCGCACCGCGCGGGCCCACCACGGCACCCTGCCCCGTACACCCGGACCGTCCGTCCCGACGCCCGCCCCGGGCCGCACCGACCCGTCCGGAGCCACCGACCCGGCCGCCTCGCCCCCGCGCGGGGCCCGCAGGCCCACGCCCGGCAGCACCGGCCAGCCCCACTCGGTGCCGAAGAGCAGCGCCGCGTCCCGCAGCGCCACGTCCCCGAGTGCCGCGTCCCGCCGCACCGTCCCCCGTGTCTCCGCCGTCTCCCGTGCCGCTTCCGCCGGGGTCCGCCGTTCCGCCGGACCCTGCATGCCCTGCATGCCCTCCGTGCCCGCCCCGCGCTTGCCGCGTCCGAACCGGAGCCTGCGTCGCCTTCCGAGGATCTCGCGCATGAGCGCTCGTTCCTTTCCGTTGAACGCCGAATCCACACACCGCGTGGACGTCGTCCGGGAGGTCATCCGGGGATGCCACCCGCGAACGTCACCCTACGTGGCGCTTCCTTCACCGTGCGTGTCACCGTACGTATCACTGAGCGCATCGCTGCGCGTATCACTCGCGTACTCACTGCGCGTCCTGGCGCTCACGAGCCTCGCCCGGCCCGTGGGGGCGCTCTCGGCGGGCGGCGGATGTCCAGGCGGCGATCCTGCCGGAACACTTCCCCGCCACTCGGGATAGGGGGTGCGGCCTGCGGTGATGAGGACGCTCGGGTTCCGCGTCCGTATTCAGGGGCGGCTCCAACTGCCCCCGCCCGTCACCGATTACGTACCCGTCACGCTCGAAATGACGCGCTTTCAAACGACGCCAGTCGACCGCAAATGGTGCACACCGGGGTCAATTTTCGGCCAACTTCCCCTAGTCTTCAACCCTCTCGCCACATCCCACGGACACCAGAAATCCCATGGTGACAATGCTGGACATCGATCCACATGTGCGTGTAGATGTGGATCGATGGGTAGCGGCGCAGAACGACTTGGGGGTTTGCGATGCTATTGCATGAAACGCGCAGGTCGGAAAGCGGAAAGCCATGACTACACCGCGTGCGCCGAAAGTGGCCGGAATCGATTCCACTGTTCCTTCTCCCCCGCACACTGCCGCCCCCACGGCGGCCCCCACCGCGGCCCCCTTCGGCGCGCCGCTCCCCCCGCCGGCCTCCGGCGGCCCCCTTCAGGACCGGCTGGCCGGCTGGGTCTCCGATCTCACCCTCCTGCACGAACTCACCGAGTCCCTGATCCGGACCGACTCCCTCGACGGCGCACTGCGCGAGGTGCTGCGCGCCGGAGCCGCCCTCGTCGGCGCCCGCCGCGGCATGGCCGTCCTCGAACCCGCCGACGGACAGGGCCCCGCCCTCACCGTCGGCCTCGGCCTCGCGCACGCCGAGCTCGGCACCATCGAGACCGTCCCGCGCAGCGTCACCTCCTACGGCCGGATCCTCGACGGCCTCGACCCGCTCCCCGAGGGCAGCCTCCTGCCCCGCCCCGTCGCCCACCCCGACCTGCGCTCCGAGGAGGACCTCGACCCGCGCCACCGCGAGGTCGCCGCCCGCCTCGGCTACGCCGCCAGCTACGCCCTGCCGCTCGCCACCGAGGAGGCCGGCAGGCTCGGCGCCGTCGTCTGGCTGTACGACGAGCCGGCCGAGCCCGCCGAACGCCAGCGCCACCTCGTCGGGCTCTACGGGCGGTTCGCCACCGAGCACCTGGCCCGCCTCCTGGAGGTCGAGCGGGCCCGGGTGCGGGTCGCCACCGTCGCCGAGGAACTGCTGCCCAGCCGGCTCCCCCGGGTCCCCGGCGTCCAGCTCGCCGCCCGGCACCGCACCGGCCCGCGCGGCGGCGGCGACTGGTACGACGCGCTGCCGCTGCCCGACGGCGCCCTCGGCCTGGCCGTCGGCTCCGTCACCGGCAGCGGGCCCAGCGCCCTGGCCGCCATGGGCCGGCTGCGCGCCAGCCTGCGCGCGTACGCCGTGATGGAGGGCGAGGACCCGGTCGCCGTCCTCTCCGACCTGGAGCTGCTGCTCCGGCTCACCGAACCCGCCCGCTCGGCCACCGCGCTCTTCGCCTTCTGCGAGCCGGCCGACCGCCGGATCGTGCTCGCCGGGGCCGGCCACACCCCGCCGCTGCTCATCGGCGAGCACCGCACCGAGTACGTGGAGACCTCGCTGTCCGCGCCGCTCGGCATGCTGTCCTGCTGGGAGGCGCCGAGCGTCGAGCTGTCGCCCGCACCCGGAGAAACGGTGCTTCTCTACACCGACGGCCTGCTCCGGCGGACCGGTGACGCCATGGACCGGGCCTTCGCCCGGCTGCACGCCGCCGCCGCGAGCGTGCCGAGGGCGGACCGCTCCGACCCGGGCGCGGTCGCCGACCACGTCCTGCGCACCGTGCTGCCCGAGGGCCTGGACACCGGCGGCGCCGACGGCGAGGACGTGGTGCTGCTCGCCGCCCGCTTCGAGTGACGCCCGGAACACGGCCCGGGCGGGACGTGTCACGGGTCTCACGCCTCTGGCTCCTGACCGCACGCCCGTACGATGGTGATGGTTCAGTGTCGTACCAAGAGGAGGCAGACCCGTGGCCGAGGAGCTCACGACGGAGACCCCGGAGACCCCGGAGGAGTCCGAAGAGCAGGCGATCAAGCAGCGCAAGAACGGTCTGTACCGGGGCGTCTCCGACGAGCTCGCCGACAACATGAAGTCGGGCTGGGCCGACACCGAGCTGCACGGCCTGGAGCCGATCGCGCAGGCCGCCCACACCGCCGCCCGCCGCGCCGCGCTCTCCGCCCGCTTCCCGGGCGAGCGCCTGGTGATCCCGGCCGGCAACCTGAAGACCCGGTCCAACGACACCGAGTACTCCTTCCGCGCCTCCACCGAGTACGCGTACCTCACCGGCGACCAGACACAGGACGGCGTGCTCGTCCTGGAGCCGACGAAGACCGGCCACGAGGCCACGATCTACCTGCTGCCGCGCTCCAACCGCGAGAACGGCGAGTTCTGGCTCGACGGCCAGGGCGAGCTGTGGGTCGGCCGCCGCCACTCCCTCGCCGAGGCGGAGCAGCTGCTCGGCATCCCGGCGAAGGACGTCCGCGAGCTGCCCGAGCTGCTGCGCGAGGCCACCGGGCCGGTGCGCGCCGTGCGCGGCCACGACGCCGGCATCGAGGCCGCCCTCACCGACAAGGTCACCGCCGAGCGGGACGAGGAGCTGCGGATCTTCCTCTCCGAGGCCCGCCTGGTGAAGGACGCCTTCGAGGTCGCCGAGCTGGAGAAGGCCTGTGCCTCGACCGCCCGCGGCTTCGAGGACGTCGTGAAGGTCCTCGACAAGGCGCAGGCCACCAGCGAGCGCTACATCGAGGGCACCTTCTTCCTGCGCGCCCGCGTCGAGGGAAACGACGTCGGCTACGGCACCATCGCCGCCGCCGGCCCGCACGCCTGCACCCTGCACTGGGTCCGCAACGACGGCCCGGTCCGCTCCGGCGACCTGCTGCTGCTCGACGCCGGCGTGGAGACCACCGAGCTCTACACCGCCGACGTCACCCGCACGCTGCCGATCAACGGGCGGTTCACGGAGATCCAGCGCAAGATCTACGACGCCGTGTACGAGGCGCAGGAGGCCGGCATCGCCGCGGTGAAGCCGGGCGCCGCCTACCGCGACTTCCACGACGCCGCCCAGCGCGTGCTCGCCGAGAAGCTCGTCGAGTGGGGCCTGCTGGAGGGCCCGGTCGAGCGCGTCCTGGAGCTGAACCTGCAGCGCCGCTGGACCCTGCACGGCACCGGTCACATGCTCGGCATGGACGTCCACGACTGCGCCGCCGCGCGCACCGAGGCGTACGTCGACACGACCCTGGAGCCGGGCATGTGCCTGACGGTCGAGCCGGGCCTCTACTTCCAGGCCGACGACCTGACGGTGCCGGAGGAGTACCGGGGCATCGGCGTCCGGATCGAGGACGACATCCTCGTCACCGAGGACGGCAACCGGAACCTCTCCGACCAGCTGCCGCGCCGCTCGGACGAGGTCGAGGCGTGGATGGCCGGCCTCACCGCCTGACGCCCCCACCTTCCGTACCCCGTACGGAGCCTTCCGTACGAACGGGCCCCCGCCGACGCGTGATCGGCGGGGGCCCGTTCGGCCGTTCCGGGCCGGAACCTCCCGGCCACGTCCGCTACGTCAGCGCGAGCGGCGCGTCCGCGCGCCACTTGAGCAGCTTGTCGAAGCTGACCAGCGCGCCGCCGCGGCCCGTGCGCCCGACGTGCACGTGGTCGGCGAGCTCCTCGATCAGGCGCAGTCCGCGCCCGTGCTCGGCGTACGCGTCGGCGGCCCGGGCGTCCCTGCGGAAGCCGGGGCCCGCGTCGGCCACCTCGATCCGGCAGGTCTCGCCGTCCAGATAGGCGGTGACGCGGTACGCCTCCGAGCCCGGGCCGCGGCCGGGGGCGGCGCCGCCGTGCTCGACGGCGTTCGCGCAGGCCTCGGTGAGCGCCACCGAGAGGTCGTAGGAGACGTCAGGGTCGACGCCCGCCGTCTCCATCGTGCCGAGCAGCAGCCGCCGGGCGAGCGGCACGCTCGCAGCCTCGCGCCGCAGATGCAGGGACCACCAGATGCTCATGCTCCAGCCTCCTGGCTGCGGCTCGACATGCTGCGGCACGACATACCGATACGTATTGCCGCACGGCGTGGTCCATAAGCGCCCGGGGACCGCGACAGCGCCCGTTCGGCGGATGCGGGGATCCGGCCTCCGGTGTATGTCCCCGTGCCCGGTCGCCCGTACGTCCCCGCGCCCGGTCGCCGCTCCCGGGGCACGAAGACCCCCGGAACGGGCACAAGGGCGACCTTCCGGACCTGCCGTGTGGCGGTGACGGGGCTGGTGCGATGATGGGCCCGCCATGTCTGCCCCCGCGCTCGCACCACGTCTGCTGAGGGCCGCGGTGTTCACCGCGGTCTGCGTCGTGCTGTCCGGGCTCGGCCACGCGCTGGCCGCCTGCGCGGGGATCGCGCTGTGGTCGCTGGTCGCCGGCTTCCTCGGCGTCTTCGGAGTCATCGTCCTCTTCACCGGCCGGGAGCGCTCGCTGCCCGCGATCGTGACCGCGCTGGCCGGCGGACAGCTCGCCCTGCACGCCCTGTTCGGGCTCGGCCAGCGCCGGCTCGTGACGGGCCCGCAGGCCGACGAGGCCCTGCTGCGGCTCGCCGCCAAGCTGGTCTGCGGGGGCGGCGCCACCACGCTGAGCCCCGCCGAGGCCGCCCGGATCGTCAGCGACGCCGGGCTCGCCCCGGCCGCCCCGGCGGGCGCGCACGTCCACATGGCCGGCATGACGGAGGCGGCCGCCGGCCAGGCCTCCCTCGTGCCCAGCCTGCCGATGGTGCTCGGCCACCTGCTCGCCGCGCTGGCGACGGGCTGGCTGCTGCGCCGGGGCGACCTCGCCCTCGGCCGGCTCACCACGCTCTCCGCGCAGGGCGCCGCCGAGCTCGCCGCATGCGCGTCGGTGCGCGCGCTGCGCGGTGCGCTCGCGCTCGTCCGGGCGCTGCTCGCCGGCCTGCCGGGCGCTCCGGCCACCGGGCCGCGCGCCCCGCGCCGTACCGCCGCCGACGCCTCGCCACCGCCGGTGGTCGAGGCGCTCGCGGACACGGTGATCAGGCGCGGCCCGCCGGCCGCCGTCCGCTGCGTCCTCGCAGCCTGACGCGGACCGCTCCGGCCACAGGCACACACCTCGGGGGGCGGGTCCGCCGCGTCCGCGACCGCATGCGGACCGCACCCACCTGTCTTCGCACCCCTTCCCGGGGGTGCCCTCCCCTGAGCTGGAGTGTCTCCGCCATGAGCGTTTTCCGTACCCGTACGTTCCCGGCCCGTACGTTCCTCGCCCGCGCCGCCGTCGCCGGCGGGGTCGCCGCCTCCTCCGTCCTGCTGTTCGCCGGCGCCGCCTCCGCGCACGTGAGCGTGCAGCCGGTGGGCCAGGCGGCCAAGGGCGGCTACGCGACCGTCAACGTGAAGGTGCCGAACGAGCGCGACAACGCCTCCACCGTCAAGGTCGAGGTCAACTTCCCGACCGACCACCCGCTGGCCTCCGTGATGCCGCAGCCGGTGCCCGGCTGGAAGGTCGAGGTCACCAAGGCCAAGCTCGCCAAGCCGCTGGAGCTGCACGGCAAGAAGATCGACCAGGCCGTCGCCAAGGTCACCTGGACCGCCGACGGTTCGAAGATCGGCCCCGGCCAGTTCCAGCAGTTCCCGCTCTCGCTCGGGCAGCTGCCCGAGGACACCGACGCGCTCGTCCTCAAGGCCATCCAGACCTACGACAACAACGAGGTCGTGCGCTGGATCGAGGAGCCCAAGGAGGGCGCCGCCGAGCCCGAGAGCCCGGCTCCGGTCCTGAAGCTGTCCGCCGCCACCGAGGACCACCACGGCGGCGCCGCCCCGGCCGCCGACGACAAGGCCGCGGCCGGCGCCGGTCACGACGCGAAGGACGGCGCGCACGAGAACGCCGCCGACACGACCGACACCGCGGCCCGGGTGCTCGGTGTGGTCGGCATCCTCGTGGGCGTCGCCGGAATCGCCTTCGGCGTCCTGGCCGGGCGCCGCCGCTCGGCCTGACGGCCGTCCGTCCCCTCACCGAAAGATTGATCATGTCCGACACCCAGTCCGACACGAAGTCCGGCACGACGTCCGCGAAGAGCACCGCCGGCGAGAACACCGAGGCGAAGGACGGCGGCCGCCCCGGCCGCCGGGCCCCGCTCCTCATCTCCGCCGCCGCGATCGTCGCCGCCATCGGCGTCACGGCGGCCGTGGGCCTCGGCGGCGACGACAGCGCGAACGGCGCCGGCAGCAGCCCGGTCGCCGAGGTCTCCGGCGGCTCCGACAACACCAAGGCCGCCACCGTCCTCGACCGGCCCTTCACCAAGCCCGACCTGGTCCTGACCGACAGCAAGGGCGAGAAGTACGACCTGCGCGAGCGCACCAAGGGCAAGCCGACCCTGCTCTACTTCGGCTACACGCACTGCCCGGACGTCTGCCCGCTGACGATGAGCAACATCGCCATCGCCCGCAAGTCGCTCCCCAAGGCCGACCAGGACAAGCTCCAGGTCGTCTTCGTCACCACCGACCCGGAGCGGGACACCGCCGCCGAGCTCGGCAAGTGGCTGCCCGCCGCCGGCGACCCGTCCTTCACCGGACTCACCGGCGACTTCTCGGCCATCCAGGCCGGGGCCCGTTCCATCGGCATCGGCATCGACCCGCCGAAGAAGGAGAAGGACGGCAGCGTCGTCTCCATGCACGGCGCCCAGGTGATCGCGTTCTCGCCGACCACCGACCAGGGCTACGTGCTCTACGGCGAGGACACCACGTCCGACCAGTACGCCGCCGACCTGCCGAAGCTCATCAAGGGGGAGAACCCGTGAACCGCCGCACCACCGTCCTGTCCGCCACCGTGGCGCTCACCGCCGCCCTCGCGCTGGCCGGATGCTCGTCCGGCGGCGACGGCGACAAGCCCGAGCTGAAGGTGAGCGGCGCCTTCATGCCGCAGCCGGTGACGGACATGGCCGGCGGCTTCCTCACCATCACCAACAGCGGTGACACGGCCGACAAGCTCACCTCCGTCACCAGCGGTCTCTCGGACGACATCACGATCCACGAGACGAAGAACCAGAAGATGCAGCAGGTGGCGTCCTTCGACATCCCGGCGAACGGTGAGCTGAAGCTCGAACGCGGGGGCAACCACATCATGTTCATGGGCCTGAAGAAGCAGCCCAAGCAGGGCGAGAAGGTCGACATCGAGCTGCACTTCGAGAAGTCCGGCCCCATCAAGGTCACGGTTCCCGTCGAGGCGCCCAACCACAACCCGAAGCAGCACTGAGCTCGTTGAGGGAGTGACACACCGATGACAACCACCGCCCCGCGCCTCGGGCCGGCCCCCGGACGAGGAACCGCCCTCGCCCGGCTGCTGCTGGTCGCCGCCGTGCTGCTCGGCGCGCTGCTCGCCACCGCGGGCCCCGCGTCCGCGCACGCGGCGCTGACCGGCAGCGACCCGCAGGACGGGGCGGTGGTCGCCACCGCCCCCAAGGAGGTCAGGCTGACCTTCTCGGAGGAGGTCGCCATGAGCGACGACTCCATCCGGGTCCTCGACCCGGCCGGAAAGCGGGTCGACACCGGCGAGCTGCAGAACCTGTGCAGCGGCTCGGTCATCCGCTACGGCGTCCCGCTGCTGCCCGGACTGCCCGACGGCACCTACACCGTGGCCTGGCAGACCGTCTCCGCCGACAGCCACCCCGTCTCCGGCGCCTTCACCTTCTCCGTCGGCGCCCCCTCCACCACCTCCGTCGCCCTGCCCGACACCCCCGTCGGCGGCGGCCTGGTCGGCGCGCTCTACGGGATCGCGCGCTACCTCTCGTACGCCGGTTTCGTCGTCCTCGTCGGCGGCGGGGCCTTCGTCCTGGCCTGCTGGCCGCGCGGCGCCGCCGTGCGCCCGGTGCAGCGGCTCGTGGTGCGCGGCTGGCTCACCCTGACCGCCGCCACCCTGGCGATGCTGCTGCTCCGGCACCCGTACACCAAGACCGGCCGGCTCGGTGACGTCTTCGACCTGGGCGGGCTGCGGGCCGTCCTGGAGACCAAGACCGGTGCCGCGCTCTCCTCGCGTCTGCTGCTGCTCGGCGCCGCCGCGCTCTTCGTCGCCGTGCTGTTCGGGGCCTACGCCCGACGGCGCGACGAGAAGGAGCACAAGGACCTCACCTTCGGCCTCGCCCTCGGCGGCACCGTCGTCGCCGCCGGCATCGCCGGTACGTGGGCGCTGGCCGAGCACGCCTCGACCGGGCTCCAGCCGGGCATCGCGATGCCGGTCGACATCCTGCACCTGCTGGCCGTCGCCGGCTGGCTCGGCGGGCTCACCACCCTGCTCGTCGCGCTCCGCAAGGCGCCGTCGATCGAGCGGTCCGCCGTCGAGCGCTACTCGCACCTGGCCTTCGGCTCGGTCGTCGTCCTCGCCGCCACCGGCCTCTACCAGTCCTGGCGGCAGGTCGGCAGCTGGTCGGCGCTCACCGGCACCCGCTACGGACAGCTGCTCCTGGTCAAGATCGGCCTGGTGGCCGTCCTGGTCGGGATCGGCTGGGTCTCGCGGCGCTGGGTCCGCCGGCTCGCGGAACGGCACGAGGGCGGCGCCGGGCCCGACCTCGACGAGGCCCGCGACGAGGCCCGCGACGAGGCCGACCTCGGCGAGCAGCCCGCTGACGAGCCCGACGCCGAGTCCGGCACCGAAGCCGGGGACAGGCCCGGCACCGGGCCCGACACGGAGGAGCCCGACGCCGAGCGGGCCGCGCAGCTCGCCCGGCAGCGGGCCGCCGTCGCCACCGCGCGGCGGATCAAGGCGCGGGACGCCGACCCCGAGCGGGCCGGGCTGCGCCGCTCGGTGCTCACGGAGGCCGCCGTGGCCGTGGTGCTGCTCGCGGTGACCACCGTGCTCACCTCCACCGAGCCCGCCCGCACCGAGGAGGAGGCGGGCCGGGGCCGCGCGGCGGCCGGCGCCGACGCCGCCGTACCGAACCGTCCCGTCGACGTCCGGCTGCCCTTCGACACCGGCGGCGTGGACGGCAAGGGCACCGTGCAGCTCACCCTGGACCCGGGCCGTACGGGGGCCAACGCGCTGCACATCTATGTGCTGCGGCCCAACGGCCGGGCGCTCGACGTGCCCGAGGTGAAGGTCTCCTTCACCCTCAAGGCGAAGGACATCGGCCCGCTGCCGGTGCTGCCCGACCGCATCCAGACCGGACACTGGACGGCGAGCGGCGTCCAGCTGCCGATGGCGGGCGAGTGGCTGATGCAGGTCACCGTCCGTACCTCCGAGATCGACCAGACCACCATCGAGAAGAACGTGAAGATCGGCTGAGCCCCGTGAGCAACGACAACCTTGAGATCTCCCGGCGGCGGGTGCTCGGCACCGTGGGCGCCGCAGGCGCCGCCGGACTCGTGATCGGCGCGGCCGGCGGGGCCGGCATCTCCGCGGCGGTGTCCGGGGACGAGTCCACCGGTGGTGCCGCCGGTCCGCAGGCGCTCTCCTCGGTCGGGGCGACCGAGGTGATGTTTCACGGGAAACATCAAGCGGGGATCACCACTCCGCTTCAGGCGCGGGGCCATCTGGTCGCCTTCGACCTCGCCCCGGGCGCGGGCCGCAAGGAGGCCGCTGCCCTGCTGCGCCGCTGGTCGGCCACGGCCAAGGCGCTGATGGCGGGCCGGCCGGCGACCGCGGACACCGGGATCGCGCTGGACGCCGGCCCGTCCTCGCTGACGGTCACCTTCGGCTTCGGCCGCACCTTCTTCGACCGCACTGGGCTCACCGCGCGCCGCCCCGGCCAGCTCGACCCGCTGCCGGCCTTCTCCTCGGACGCGCTCGACCCGAAGCGCTCCGAGGGCGATCTGTGGGTGCAGATCGGCGCGGACGACGCGCTCGTCGCCTTCCACGCGCTACGCGCGCTCCAGAAGGACGCGGCCGGCGCGGCCCGGGTGCGCTGGCAGATGAACGGCTTCAACCGCTCCGCCGGCGCCACCGCCCGGCCGATGACCGCGCGCAATCTGATGGGCCAGGTCGACGGCACCAACAACCCCAAGCCCGCCGACCCCGACTTCGACCGGCGGATCTTCGTGCCACAGGGCGCCTCCGGCGCGCAGGACTGGATGGCGGGCGGCTCCTACGCGGTCGTGCGGCGGATCCGGATGCTGCTCGACGACTGGGAGCGGCTGCCGCTGGAGAAGCAGGAGAAGGTGATCGGGCGGCGGAAGTCGGACGGCGCTCCGCTGACCGGCGGGACCGAGACCACCCCGCTCGACCTGAACAAGATCGGGCCGGACGGCAAGACCGTCATCCCCGACAACGCCCACGCCCGGATCTCCGCCCCCGAACAGAACGGCGGGGCCGCGATGCTGCGCCGGCCGTTCTCCTTCCACGACGGGATCGCGCCGGACGGCACTCCGGACGCCGGGCTGCTCTTCGTCTGCTGGCAGGCCGATCCATTGCGCGGCTTCGTGCCCGTGCAGCGCAAGCTCGACCGGGGCGACGCGCTGTCCCCCTTCCTGCGGCACGAGGCGAGCGGCCTGTTCGCGGTGCCGGGCGGGCCGGCGGAGGGCGAGTACGTGGGACAGCGCCTGCTGGAGGCGTAGGGAGGTCTCACGGGCCCGGAGGCCCCGGGCCGGGGGGTCCGGGGGTCCCGGGCCGGGGGGCCGGGGGTCTCGGGCCGGGGGGGTCCGGGGGTCCGGGCCGTCTGCGCACCGCCCGCCGGCCCCGGGGCCTCCATTAGGGTGACGGTATGTCCGCCACCCGGTATACGTATCTCGGTCCCGAAGGCACCTTCACGGAGGCCGCGCTGCGTACGCTGCCCGAGGCCGCGACGCGGGAGCTCGTCCCCATGGTCTCGGTCCCGGCCGCGCTGGACGCCGTGCGCAACGGCGACGCGGCCGCCGCGCTCGTGCCGATCGAGAACTCGGTGGAGGGCGGGGTGACCGCGACCCTCGACGAGCTGGCCTCCGGCGAGCCGCTGATGATCTACCGCGAGGTGCTGCTCCCGATCGCCTTCGCCCTTCTCGTGCGCCCGGGGACGAAGCTGTCGGAGATCAAGACCGTCACCGGTCATCCTGTGGCCCAGCCGCAGGTGCGCAACTGGCTGCGGGAGAACCTGCCGGACGCGGTGTGGGAGTCGGCCGCGTCCAACGCGGACGGCGCCCGGCTGGTCCAGGAGGGCCGGTTCGACGCGGCCTTCGCGGGCGAGTTCGCGGCGGCGACCTACGGTCTGGAGCCGCTGGTCACCGAGATCCACGACGCCGAGAACGCGGAGACGCGTTTCGTGCTCGTGGGCCGCCCGGCCCGGCCGGCGGCGCCGACCGGGGCGGACAAGACCTCGGTGGTGCTGTGGCTCGGCGAGGACCACCCGGGTGCGCTGCTCGAACTCCTCCAGGAATTCGCGGTGCGCGGGGTGAACCTGATGCTGATCCAGTCGCGCCCGACGGGTGCGGGAATCGGCAACTACTGCTTCGCCGTCGACGCGGAGGGCCACATCGCGGACCGCCGGGTCGGCGAGGCGCTGATGGGTCTCAAGCGGATCTGTCCGAACGTGCGGTTCCTCGGCTCGTACCCCCGCGCGGGGGTCTCGGCGGCGGACGTGCGCCCGCTGCGCCGGGGCACGACGGACGCCGAGTTCACGGCGGCCTCGGACTGGCTGGCGCGGGCGCAGGACGGCCGGGCCTGAGTTATCCACAGGCTTGCTCCCTGCCCTGGGGACAAGTCGACATGACCGCCGGCGCGGGTCGACAAATCGCTGTCACCCCAGGTCCGGGGGTCCACACGGGAGAGCGAGCAATTCCCACTCGAAGGAGTGGGAAAATGGCGAGAAGATCGACGGGCAGCGCTCGTCCACAGATCTTTCGCACAGCCTGTGGATAACTCACCCTCACTGTGCAGAACTCCGTGAGCAACTCCGCAGTAACTCCGGAGCAAGTCGAGAGCGCCGGAGAAAGCGGAATTCCACGAAACTAAAGCAATTCGGGCAAAGCGACACGCAAACCTATATCGGGTAGGGCCGTACCTGCCGCACCGGTAGCCTGGTGGGGTGATTGACCTTCGCCTGCTCCGTGAGGACCCCGACCGTGTTCGCGCCTCCCAGCGCGCCCGTGGAGAGGACGTCGGCCTCGTCGACGCCCTGCTCTCCGCCGATGAGCGGCGCAGGTCGTCCGGCGTCCGCTTCGACGAACTCCGCTCCGAGCAGAAGGCGCTCGGCAAGCTGATCCCCAAGGCCTCCCCCGAGGAGCGCGCCGAGCTGCTGCAGAAGGCCGAGCAGCTCAAGGTCGACGTGAAGGCAGCCGAGGCCGAGCAGAACGAGGCCGACGAGACGGCCCGCGCGCTGCTCCTCCAGCTCGGCAACATCGTCCACCCGGACGTGCCGGTCGGCGGCGAGGAGGACTTCGTCGTCCTGGAGACCCACGGCACCATCCGCGACTTCGCGGCCGAGGGCTTCGAGCCCAAGGACCACCTGGAGCTCGGCGAGGCGCTCGGCGCCATCGACGTCGAGCGCGGCGCCAAGGTCTCCGGCTCGCGCTTCTATTACCTGACCGGCGTCGGCGCGCTCCTGGAGCTCGCCCTGGTCAACGCGGCGATCGCGCAGGCCACCGAGGCCGGCTTCGTCCCGATGCTCACCCCGGCCCTGGTCCGCCCCCGCGCCATGGAGGGCACCGGCTTCCTCGGCCAGGCCGCGGAGAACGTGTACCACCTGGAGAAGGACGACTACTACCTGGTCGGCACCTCCGAGGTCCCGCTCGCCGCGTACCACATGGACGAGATCATCGAGGCCGACAAGCTGCCGCTGCGCTACGCCGGCTTCTCGCCGTGCTTCCGCCGCGAGGCCGGCACGTACGGCAAGGACACCCGCGGCATCTTCCGCGTCCACCAGTTCGACAAGGTCGAGATGTTCTCGTACGTCGCCCCGGAGGACGCCGAGGCCGAGCACAAGCGGCTGCTCGACTGGGAGAAGCAGTGGCTGACCTCCCTGGAACTCCCGTTCCAGGTGATCGACGTCGCCACCGGCGACCTGGGCGCCTCCGCCTCCCGCAAGTTCGACTGCGAGGCGTGGATCCCGACCCAGGGCAAGTACCGCGAGCTGACCTCGGCCTCCAACTGCGACGGCTTCCAGGCCCGCCGCCTGTCCGTCCGCATGCGCGACGACAAGGACGGCAAGAAGGTCGTCCAGCCGCTGGCCACCCTGAACGGCACGCTGTGCGCCGTCCCGCGCACCATCGTGGCGATCCTGGAGAACCACCAGCTGGCCGACGGCTCGGTGCGGGTGCCCGAGGTCCTGCGCCCCTACCTCGGCGGGCGCGAGGTCCTGGAGCCGATCTCCAAGTGAGCACCGCCTTCCCCTACCGCCTGGTCGCGACGGACCTCGACGGAACGCTGCTGCGGTCCGACGAGTCCGTCTCGGACCGGACGCGCGAGGCGCTGGCCGCGGCGACCGCGGCCGGTGCGGCGCACATCGTCGTGACCGGGCGGGCCGTGCCCTGGACCCGGCACATCCTCGACGACCTCGGCTACGAGGGCATCGCGGTGTGCGGGCAGGGCGCCCAGGTCTACCACGCGGGCGAGCACCGGCTGCTGACCTCGCTGACCCTGGACCGGCAGCTCGCCGGGCTCGCGCTCGCCAAGATCGAGGCGGAGGTCGGGCCGCTGGCCCTGGCCGCCAGCCGCGACGGCCTGGAGGGCGAGGTGCTGGTCGGGCCGGGCTACCGGACCCAGGAGGGGCCGCTGCCCTACGTGCCGTACGAGGACCCGGCCGAGCTGTGGACGGCGCCGCTCACCAAGCTCTACGTGCAGCACCCGGTGCTGAGCGACGACGAGCTGACCCGGGTCGCCCGGGAGACCGTCGGCGGTCTGGTCGACGTCGTCATGGCCGGCCCCGGCATCGTGGAGATCGTGCCGCTCGGCCTCAGCAAGGCCACCGGTCTGTCCCTGGCCGCGCGCCGGCTGGGCGTGAAGGCCGCGGAGACGATCGCCTTCGGCGACATGCCCAACGACATCCCGATGTTCGGCTGGGCGGCCCGCGGCGTGGCCATGGCCAATGCCCACGAGGAACTGAAGGCCGTCGCCGACGAGGTGACCGGCTCGAACGAGGAGGACGGCATCGCCGTCGTCCTGGAGCGCCTGCTCCAGGCCTAGGAAGTCCGTACGGCGGTACCTCGGGGCGGTACGTCCGTACGGCGGTACGTCCGTACGAGGAGCGGGGCGGCCCGCGCGGTTCGCCTCCGCGCGCTCGAAGCGGCCGCCCCGTTCCCGTACCCCTTCAGTGTGCTCCCGGGGCTCCGCCGCCCACCAGGGGTTTTTCGCCGGGGCCGGGCCCCTGGCCCGGGCCCGGACTCGGGCCCTGCCGGGTCAGCGGCCGGAAGGCGAGCCCGATGACGAGCGAGATCGCGTGGCCGAGGTCGGTGTAGGTGCGGCCGGCGACCAGCGGGACCGCGAAGAAGGCCACCGCGCCGGTCAGGTAGGCCCAGCGCCAGGGGCGCGGCAGCCGGTAGGTGAGGATGCCGACAGAGGCGGCGAGCCCGTAGCTCACCCCGATGTCGACGACGTGCGCCATGCTGCGCGGCACGTCGTGGTCCCGGATGGCCTCCAGGACCAGGTGCTGGCTGATGAGCGTGGCGGCGACGTGCGCGGTGCCGACCACCAGGAGCCACTTCAGGGTGCCGAGCCAGCGCTCGACGGGCGCGTGGAAGACCTCGAAGAGGACCGCGTAGAGGAGCAGGCTCGCCGGGTTCTCGATCCAGAAGGCGCTGCCGACCAGGGCCCGCACGGGGTGCCGGGAGAGCTCGTGGAGATTGCTGCTGTTGCGGTGCAGCAGATAGTGGTCGAGGCCCTCCGGGGACACCGCGATGATCAGGCTGGTGAGGGCGATGACGCCCAGCCAGAGGTGTGTACCGGGTGACGAACGCACCCACGACCTGATCGGTCGGGACGGTTCGCCACCCGGCGCCGGGAGAGAGGTTTCGCGAGGCACGGATCCGTGCCTATCACCCCTTTGTGGGGGAAACCCGAGAGAAATACCCCGGATCGGGAACGGATCAGAAATTGATCATGTGCCCGGCGATGCCGTGGATCGCTTCCTTCACGGCCTCGCCCAGGGTCGGGTGGGCGTGCACGTTGCGGGCGACCTCGTGCACCGTGAGGTCCCACTGCTGGGCCAGGGTCAGCTCGGGCAGCAGCTCGGTGACGTCCGGGCCGATCAGGTGGGCGCCGACGATCTCGCCGTACTTCGCGTCGGCGACGATCTTCACGAAGCCGGTCGAGTCGCCGAGGCCGTGCGCCTTGCCGTTCGCCATGAAGGGGAACTTGGCGACCTTGACGTCGTAGCCCTTCTCGCGGGCCTGCGCCTCGGTGTAGCCGAAGCTGGCGATCTGCGGCTGGCAGTAGGTCGCGCGCGGGATCATCGCGTAGTCGAGCTCCATCGTCTCGGCGTCCGCGATGGTCTCGGCCGCGATGACGCCCATGGCCTCGGCGGTGTGCGCGAGCATCAGCTTCGCGGTCACGTCGCCGATGGCGTAGATGTGCGGCACGGAGGTGCGGCAGCGGCCGTCGACGTCGATGGCGCCGCGCTCGGTGAGGGCGACACCGGTGTTCTCCAGGCCGTAGCCGGAGACGTTCGGCGCGAAGCCGATGGCCTGCAGGACCTTGTCGGCCTCCAGGACCTTCTGGGAGCCGTCCTTGCCGGTGACGGTGACGCGCACCTGCGGGCCGGACTCGTCGATCGCGTCCACGCGGGTGGAGGTGAGGACGTCGATGCCGAGCTTGCGGTACTGCTTCGCGAGCTCCTTCGACACCTCCTCGTCCTCCAGCGGGGCCATCCGGTCGAGGAACTCGACGATGGTGACCTTGGTGCCGTAGTTGTTCAGGACGTACGCGAACTCGATGCCGATCGCGCCGGCGCCGGCGATGACGATCGACTTCGGGGCGTCCTCGGCCAGGATCTGCTGCTCGTACGAGACGACGCGGTCGCTCAGCGAGGTGCCGGGCAGCAGGCGCGGGCTGGCGCCGGTGGCGATGATGCAGCTGTCGAAGGTGATCGTCTGCGTGGTGCCGTCGCTCTTCGCCACCTGGAGGGTGTTCGCGTCGACGAAGGTGCCCCGGCCGTCGAACTCGGTGATGCCGTTCTTCTTCATCAGGAAGTGGACGCCCTTGACGCGCCCGTCCGCGACCGTGCGGCTGCGGCGGAACGCCTCGCCGTAGTCGAAGGAGACCGTGCCGTCGACCTTGATGCCGAAGGTCTTGGCCTCGTGGTTGAAGATGTGGGCCAGCTCGGCGTTGCGCAGCAGCGCCTTGGTCGGGATGCAGCCGACGTTCAGGCAGACGCCGCCCCAGTACTTCTCCTCGACGACCGCGACCCGCTTGCCCAGCTGGGCGGCGCGGATGGCGGCGACGTAGCCGCCGGGGCCAGCTCCGAGTACGACGACGTCGAAGCGGTCTGACATGACTGACTCCCGAAGGTGGTGAGGGTGTTCGGCACACGTACGAGGCCACAGTAGTCCGGTCGCCGCGACCCGGCCGGGGAGGCGAGGGAGGTCACATCGCCAGTTGTAGGATGACTGGGCAACCGGGTGAATCGAGGACTGGAATGGCGGCTCTGAAGGCGGCGGGACGCGTCTCGCTGGTGGACTCCGTGGTGGCGCAGCTGCGGGCGCAGCTCGCCGAGGGCGAGTGGGCGGTGGGCGACCGCATCCCCACCGAGCACGAGCTGGCGGAACAGCTCGGCGTCGGCCGCAACACGGTCCGCGAGGCGGTCCGGGTCCTGGTGCACTCCGGTCTCCTGGAGTCCCGGCAGGGCAACGGCACCTTCGTCCGGTCCACCGCCGACCCGGCCGCCGTGCTGCACGGGGTGCGGCACGCGGGCGCCCGGGACGTCACGGAGCTCCGGGTGGCCCTGGAGGCGGAGGCCGCCCGGCTGGCCGCGGAGCGGCGGGACACCCACGACCTGCTGCGGCTGCGGGCCGCACTGACGACCCTGCGCGAGCAGGGCGACCGCGACGCCGACGCGGACATGGCCTTCCACCTGGCGGTCGTCGAGGCCACCCACAACACCGCCTTCCGCGAGGTCTACCGCTTCTTCTCCGCCCAGGTCCACGAGGTGCTCGTGGCGGCGCTCGGCGACCGCGCCATGCCGCCGGTCGACATCGACGCCCACGAGGCCCTGGTCGCCGCGATCGAGGCCGGCGACCCCGAGGCCGCCGAGGCCGGCGCGCGCGAACTGCTCCGGGTCCCGCTGGAAACGGTGACGGCGCTGGCGAAGGAGGCCTCGCGGTGAGGACGACGAACGAGGCGACCGGCGAGGCCGGGGTACGGGACGGGGCCGGGGTACGGGACGGGGCCCGGGTACGGGACGGGGCCCGGGTACGGGACGGGGCCCGGGTACGGGACGGGGCCCGGGTACGGGACGGCGCCCGGGTACGGGACGGGGCCCGGGTACGGGACGGCGCCCGGGTACGGGACGGCGCCCGGGTACGGGACGGGGCCCGGGTACGGGACGGCGCCCGGGTACGGGACGAGGACGGGACACGGGACGGGGCCCAGGTACGGGACGAGGCCCGGGTACGAGCGGGGGCACGGGTCTCCGGCCGGGTCTCCGGTCGGGGCGGCGCGCGGCGGGGGCTGCTCGCACGTCCGGTGCTGCTCCTGGTCGGCATCGTGCTGGCCTCGCTCAACATGCGGGCCGCCCTGGCGAGCGTCTCGCCGCTGGTGAGCGAGCTGGCGGAGGCATACGGGCTCTCCTCGGCGGCCAGCTCCCTGGTCACGTCCGTGCCGGTGCTGTTCCTGGGGCTCGGCGCGCTGGTGGCGCCCTGGCTGGGGCGGCAGTTCGGCGCCGAGCGGGTGTTGCTCGGGGCGCTGCTGCTGCTCGGCGCCGGCATCCTGGTGCGCGTGCTGCCCTCGGCCGCCGCGCTCTACGGCGGCGGTGTCCTGGTCGGCACCGCCATCGCCCTGCTCAACGTGCTGATGCCGGGCCTGATCAAGCGGGACTTCCCGGACCGGGCCGCGTCCATGACCTCCGTCTACACGGGCGCGATGATCGCGGGCGCCACCGTGGTCGCCGCCGCCTCGGTGCCCCTGGAGCGCGCCCTCGGCGGCTGGCGGGCCTCGCTCGGCGTGTGGTCGCTGCTCGCGGCCGTGGCCGCCGTGGCCTGGCTGCCCCAGGTGCTGCTGGCCCGGGGACGTGCGGCCGGGCAGCCGGTACGGGCCGTCCCGGCCGCCGGAGGCCGCCCGGTGAACGTCTGGCGCTCGGCGCTCGCCTGGCAGGTGACCCTCTTCATGGGCCTGCAGTCGCTCTGGTCGTACGTGCTCATCGCCTGGATGCCGACGATCTTCACCGACCACGGCATGAGCCGCTCGACGGCCGGCGTGATCTTCGCCTTCAACAACCTGATCCAGGTCGCCGGCGCCTTCGCCGTGCCCCTGCTCGCCGGCCGGATGCGCAGCCAGCGTCCGCTGATCGTGCTGGTGACGACGTTGGTCGCGGCCGGCTACGCCGGCCTGATGGTGGCACCGGTGCAGGGCGCCTGGCTGTGGTCGGCGGTGCTCGGCGTGGGCCAGGGCGGGGCGGTGGGCCTGGCGCTCACCCTGATCGTGCTGCGCTCCGGCGACGCCCAGACCGCCGCCCGGCTCTCCGGCATGGCGCAGACCGTCGGCTATCTGCTCGCCGCGGCCGGACCGCTGGCGGCGGGCGCCCTCCACCAGGCCACCGGCTCCTGGACGCCGCCGATCATCGCGGTCCTCGGCGTCTGCGCGGCGGCCCTCGCGGTGGGCCTGCTCGCGGCCCGGAACCGTACGGTCTGAGCACCCGTACGGCTCCGGCCCGGAGCACGGGCCGGACTCCGGCCCGGAGCCCCGGCCGGGTTTCACCCCCGCCCGGGTTGCTCCTCCCCGGTCCCTTCTCTTCCGGTTACTCCTCGCCCGCGAGGGTGAGCGTGCGCAGCTTGTGGCCGGCGAACCAGGTGGCGCCGATGGTGACGGCGACGAGCAGCGCTATCGCGGTGGGCAGGGACACCTCGGAGGAGATCAGGCTGTCGCCGGTGACCTTCTCGGCGAGGGCCAGCGCCCACTGCTGGACGCTGAGGGTGCGGGCGCCCTCGATCAGCGAGCCGAACAGCGCCTCCCACACCAGGGCGTAGACGAGGCCGATCACCACGGCGTGCCGGCTGACCGTGCCGAGCAGCAGGAAGAGCGCGCTGTAGGCGATGGAGGCCACCAGGGCCGCCACGGTGTAGGCGACGGCGACCTGCTGCCCGTTGCCGTTGAGGACGAAGCCGGCGATCAGGGTGGGCACGGCGGAGAAGACCATGGTGACGGCGACGGCCACGATCAGCTTGGTGAAGATGATCGTGGGCCGCTTCACCGGCTTGGCCAGGAGGTAGACGATCGAGCCGTCGTCGATCTCCGGGCCGATCGCCCCGGTGCCGGCGATGACGCCGATCAGCGGCACCATGGTGGCGAGCGCGAAGCCGCCGAGGACATCGGCCGCGACCTGGTCGTCGGCGCCGTTGAAGGCGCGGATCGCGGCGGCGATCAGGATCAGGAGGGCGGGCAGCGCGAAGAGGATCAGCGCCCGCCTGCGGCCGAGCAGGGCCCGGTAGGTGAGCCGGGCGACGGTGGGGTTGTACATCGGTCGGGGCTCCTTTCAGGCCGCTACGAGGTAGGAGAAGACGGATTCGAGGGACTCGTCCGAGGGCGAGACCGTCAGCAGCCGGATGCCGCGCTCCCGGGCGACCTTCGGCAGCAGTTCGGTGAACCGGCCGAAGTCCACGGCCTGGATGCGCAGTCCGCCCTCGGGGCCGTGCTCGACCTCGATGCCGGCCGTGGACGGGTCGGCGATCAGCGCGGCGGCGAGCTCCCGGTCGTCGCTGGAGCGCACCAGATAGCGGTGCGGCCGGTCGGTCATCAGACGGCGGATCCGCCGGAAGTCCCCGGAGGCCGCGTGGCGTCCGGCGACGATCACCTCGATGTGCGAGGCGAGCTGCTCGACCTCCTCCAGGATGTGCGAGGAGAACAGCACGGTGCGGCCCTCGGCGCCCATCCGCCGCAGCAGGTCCATGAGTTGCATGCGCTGGCGCGGATCCATGCCGTTGAACGGCTCGTCCAGGAGCAGCACGGACGGCTCGTGCACGAGGGCGGAGGCCATCTTCACGCGCTGCCGCATGCCCTTGCTGTACGTGGCGATCTTGCGGTCCTGCGCGTACTCCATCTCCACCGTGGCCAGGGCCCGTTGGGCCTCGGCGTCGCCCAGGCCCTGCAACTCGGCGTTGGCGACGACGAATTCGCGGCCGGTGAGGAAGTCGTACATCGCCTCCCGCTCGGGCACGACGCCGACCTTCCGGTACACCGACTCGTTGCGCCAGATCGCCTCGCCGTCGAGGGTGACGGTGCCGGTGGAGGGGGCGAGGAAGCCGCCCATCATGTTGATCAGGGTGGACTTGCCGGCGCCGTTGGGGCCGAGCAGGCCGGTGACCCCGGGGCCGATGGTCATGGTGACGTCGTTGACCGCCACGACGTTCCCGAACCAGCGCGAGGCGTGGTCGATGGTGAGGACCGCCATTACAGCCCGACCTTTCGGTAGCGGCGCATCAGCACGCCGTACGAACCGGCGATCAGCGCGAGGACGACCAGCAGATAGACGGCGCCGACCGCGGTGCCGGGCGCCGCGGCCTCCCCGCCCGGGAAGGGGGTGGGCGCCCCGAGGAAGGCCGCCTGCACACCGCCGATGAGGGTGATCGGCGAGAACAGGCCGATCCACTTGACCGCGCCGACGTTGTCGGTGCCGTAGGCGATGCCCTGGAGGGTGGAGACCGCCCCATAGGTGATCACCAGGGCGGCGATCACGGCGGCCACGCCGAAGCCGCGCCGCGGGGTGAGGGCCGCCATGACCAGGCCGATGCCGCCGAAGAGCAGCGAGAGCAGCGCCACGGACACCAGGCCCTGGCCGAACATCTGCGTCTGGTCCGCGAAGTCCATCTTGGCGAGGAGCGAGCCGATCCACAGGATCAGCAGCGGGGATGCGGTGAGGAGGAAGAGCGCCGAGGCCATCGCCCCGTACTTGGCGAGGACGTAGTCCACGCGCTCGATCGGGCGGGCGAAGTACAGCGGCACGGTCCGGAAGCGCAGGTCGCGGGAGACGGACTGCGGGGCCTGGGCGGCCACGAAGATCCCGATGACCATCTGGAGGAAGATCGCGTACTGCGTGTACTCGATCGACAGCTTCGAGGACTTGGTGACGACGGCGACCGCGACGATGATCAGCGCGGGCACGCACATCACGGCGAACAGCAGCATCGGCAGCACCTTGGACTTGGCGCTGCGGCCGAGGCCGTAGGCGCCGCGCAACGACTGCGAGAACAGGGCGCGGCGGGCGGAGGCACGGCCGAGCCGCGGTCCGTCGTAGCTGCGGTAGCCGATGTTGTGGATGCGGCTGGTGTCGGGGGCCTGGACGGGCCCGGGGGTCTGCGGGCTCATCGTGCCGGCACCTCCTCCTGCTGCTGCTGCGGCTTGAAGACCTCGGCGATGTGGTGGCGGCGCTGCTCCATCCGCACCAGGCCGAGGCCGAGGCCGGCGACGGTGTCGCGGACCAGGTCGTACGTCTCCTCGCCGGCGGCTTCCAGCAGCAGGATGTGCCCGGCGCCCGGCAGACCGTCCTCGACGCCGGGGTGCAGGGTGACGCCGGCGGCGGTGAGGGCCGCGCGCAGCGCCTCCGTGCCGTCCGGGTGGGCGTCGGAGTCGGTGACCTCGACCGCCAGGGTCGTGGTGGTGCGGGTGAAGTCGCTGGTGGAGCTGGAGCGGAGCAGCCGGCCGCCGTCGATGACGACGACGTGGTCGCACGTGCGCTCCAGCTCGCCGAGCAGGTGCGAGGTGACGAGCACGGAGATGCCGAAGTCGGTCCAGACCCGGCGGATGAGGCCGAGCATGTCGTCCCGGCCGACCGGGTCGAGGCCGTTGGTCGGCTCGTCGAGCAGCACCAGCTGCGGGTCGTGGACCAGGGCCTGGGCCAGCTTCACCCGCTGCTTCATGCCGGTCGAGTAGCCGCCCATCGGGCGGTAGCGCTCCTCGTACAGGCCGACGTGGCGCAGGGTGTCCGCGGTGCGCTCGCGGGCGGCGGCCGGCGGCAGGCCGGACATGCGGGCCATGTGCACGACGAACTCGGTGGCCGAGACGTCGGGCGGCAGGCAGTCGTGCTCCGGCATGTAGCCGACCCGCTCGCGGATCCGCGCGCCCTCGGTGGCCACGTCGAGTCCGAGGACCGCGGCGCGGCCCTCGGTGGCCGGGGACAGACCGAGCAGGATCTTGATCATCGTGGACTTGCCGGCTCCGTTGGCACCCACCAGTCCGGTCACACCGGGCCCGATGTCCAGGGAGAGCCGGTCGAGAGCGGTCACCCGGGGGAACCGCTTGCTGAGGCTTTCGGTGGCGATCACAATCACGCTTCGACGGTAGTGGCGTGGGTCACGCGAGTCGTCAGACCAACGGCTCGATCCATGTCCGACTCCAGGCGTACAAGCCCGTAGGGGCGCGACGACGAAGGTCTCGTTTTCCACAGGGGCGGTGCACACCCCTTGACGCAGCCGCCGAGCATTGTCACATTCATCGATGTCAAGTTACGGACGCGTAGGGCGACCGGGCGCTCACGGGACGGGCGGGTGGCATGACCTCAACAGGAACGGCAGCGGCCGGCGGGCTCACCGCGGAACTGCGGGGATTCAGGGAAGTGCAGCGGCTCAGCTACGCGTGCGCCGAGGCCGTCGCCGCCCAGCTCAAGCCGGGCGTGACCGAGCGCGAGGCGGCGCGGATGCAGCGCGAGTGGCTGTACGACCGGGGGGTGAAGGACTGGTTCCACCGCCCGTTCGCCTGGTTCGGCGACCGCACGGCCTTCGTCGACTTCAGGATTCCGCTCCAGTTCTTCCCCACGAACAAGCGCCTGGAGGCCGGGATGCCGTTCATCCTGGACATGGCGCCGGTCTACCGGGGATACACCGCCGACATCGGCTACTCGGGCTGCCTGGGCCTCAACCCGGTCCACGACAAGCTGCTCGCCGATCTGAAGGAGCACCGCGAGCTGATCCTGCGCGAGGTGCGCGAGCGCCGCACGCTGCGGGAGATCTACGAGGACGTGGACCGGCTGATGGTCCGCCAGGGCTATGCCAACCGGCACCGGGCCTATCCCTTCGGCGTCATCGCCCACAAGATCGACCGGGTGAAGGAGCGCCGCTGGGCGCCCACCCTGTTCGGCTTCGGCGCCCAGTCCCTCAAGGGCCTGGCGAGCGACGCCCTGCACGGCCACCGCGACGGCTGGTCGCCGCTCTGGTCGCCGTACAAGTTCTCCGACCACCCGCCCATGCCGGGCCTGTGGGCGGTCGAGCCGCATCTCGGATTCCGCGGCACGGGCGCCAAGTTCGAGGAGATCCTGGTCGTCACCGACTCCAGGGACCCCGAGGAGAGCGCCTTCTGGCTGGACGACGACCTGCCGCACGTGCGGCGCTGGAACGAGGAAGGGGTGGCCGCGTGAGCGCGGGGATCGCGGGATTCGAGGGGGCGCGCGAGCGCTGGGTGCGCACCGGCGGGATCGAGCTGTGCGTGGCCGAGCTGGGGGACCCGGACCGTCCCACGGTGCTGCTCGTGCACGGCTATCCGGACTCCAAGGAGGTCTGGTCGGAGGTCGCCACGCGACTCGCGGCCCGCTTCCACGTGGTCCTCTACGACGTGCGGGGCCACGGCCGGTCGACGGCGCCGACCCCGCTGCGCGGCGGCTTCACGCTGGAGAAGCTGACCGACGACTTCCTGGCGGTCGCCGACGCGGTGAGCCCGGACCGCCCGGTCCACCTGGTGGGCCACGACTGGGGCTCGGTGCAGTCCTGGGAGTTCGTGACGGTGCCGCGCACCGAGGGCCGGATCGCCTCCTTCACCTCGATGTCCGGCCCTTCGCTCGACCACTTCGGGCACTGGATCAAGCGCCGGATGACCCGGCCCACCCCGCGCCGGGTCGGCCAGCTCCTCGGCCAGGGCGCCAAGTCCTGGTACGTGTACCTGCTGCACACGCCCGTGCTGCCCGAGCTCGCCTGGCGCGGGCCGCTCGGCAAGCGCTGGCCGCGCATCCTGGAGCGGGTCGAGCGGGTCCCGGCCGGCGACTACCCAACGCCGTCGCTGCCCTCGGACGCGGCCCACGGCGCCTGGCTGTACCGGGACAACGTGCGCTCCCGGCTGACCCGGCCGCGCGCGGACGCCTTCGCGCACGCCCCGGTGCAGCTGATCACGCCGACCGGCGACGCCTTCCTCTCCGAGCGCCTCTACGACGACCTGTCCGGCTGGGTGCCGGACCTGACCCGGCGCACCCTGCCGGCCAAGCACTGGGTGCCCCGCACCCGCCCCGACCAACTGGCGGCGTGGATAACCGAGTTCGTCGAGGCCCATGAGGACCCGGCGACGAAGGCCCCGAAGGCCGCGGCCGGCGCCGACGTCCGCCCGGAGTACGCGGAGCGCTTCGGCGGGCAGCTGGTCCTGGTGACCGGCGCGGCCAGCGGCATCGGCCGGGCCACCGCCTTCGCCTTCGCCGAGGCCGGCGCCCGGGTGGTCGCGGTGGACCGGGACGCCGAGGGCGCGGCCCGCACGGCGGAGATGTCCCGGCTGATCGGGGCTCCGGAGGCCTGGGGCGAGACGGTCGACGTCTCCGACGAGCAGGCGATGGAGAAGCTGGCCGCGAAGGTGGCGAGCGAGTACGGCGTGGTGGACGTCCTGGTCAACAACGCGGGGATCGGGCTCACCGGCTCCTTCTTCGAGACCACCAGCGAGGAGTGGCAGCGGGTCCTCGACGTCAATCTGTGGGGCGTGATCCACGGCTGCCGGATCTTCGGCGGGCAGATGGCGGAGCGCGGCCAGGGCGGCCACATCGTCAACACGGCCTCGGCGGCGGCCTTCCAGCCCTCCCGCGCGCTCCCGGCCTACAGCACGTCGAAGGCGGCGGTGCTGATGCTGAGCGAGTGCCTGCGGGCCGAGCTGGCGGAGCAGGGCATCGGCGTCTCGGCGATCTGCCCGGGCATCGTGAACACCAACATCACCAGCACCGCGCGGTTCGCCGGGGTGACCGACGAGGCCGAGGAGAAGCGCCGGCAGCAGAAGGTCTCGCGGCTCTACGGGATGCGCAACTACCCGCCGGAGAAGGTCGCCGACGCGATCCTGCGGGCGGTGCTGCGCGACGAGGCCGTCGTCCCGGTCACCCCGGAGGCCCGTGGTGCCCATCTGCTGTCCCGGTTCGCGCCGGGCGCACTGCGGGCCCTGGCCCGGGTGCGGCCGCCGGCGTAGGGCCGGGCGGGTCGGGGCCGGGCGGGGCAGTCGTACGATCCCTCGACGGGTGAAGGGAGCGGGCGATGGGAGCGGACGTGTCCGAGCGGGCGGCGGGGCCGGAGTACCGGATCGAGGATCTGGCCCACCACAGCGGGGCCACCGTGCGGACGATCCGCGCCTACCAGGACCGGGGTCTGCTGCCCCGCCCGGAGCGGCGGGGCCGGTCGAACGTGTACGGGGACAGCCATCTGGCCCGGCTGCGGCAGATCGCCGACCTGCTCGACCGCGGCTACACCCTGGCCTCCATCAAGGAGCTCCTGGAGGCCTGGGACGCGGGGCGCGGGCTCGGGGGCGTGCTGGGTCTGGTGGCCGAGGTCGACGGCCCGTGGACGGACGAGCGGGCCGACCGGATCTCCCGCGCCGAGCTGGACGCCCGCTTCGGCGGCAGGCCGGACGAGGACGCGGTCCGCGAGGCGATCGAGCTCGGCGTCCTGGAGCGGGTGCCGGGCCGGGACACCGAGGAGTACCTGGTGCCCAGCCCCCAGGAGCTTTCGGTGGCCGCCGAGTTGTACGCGGCGGGCGTCCCGCTGTCGGCAATCACCGGGCACCTGAGGGAACTTCGCGGTCAGGTCGAGCACATCGCCGCCCGTTTCCTGGAGTTCACCAGCGAGCACGTCTTCGCCCGCTATCTGGAGCACCGGCCGCCGACGGACGCCGAAGCGGCCGAGGCGGCCGAGCTGGTGCGGCGGCTGCGGCCGCTGGCCCAGCAGACGGTGGACGCCGAACTGGCCCGGGCCATGCGCCTGTTCGCCACCCGTCACCTCCAGCACCACCTGTCCTGGGAGAACCCGCCGCCGGAGGGTACCGAGCCGCGCGCGGTGACCCTGCCGGCGGAGACGATTCGCGCCGTGGAAAAGCTCGTTGGCGCGGAGCGCGTGGCCGCCTTCGTCACCGCGGCGACCGAACGAGAGGTGCAGAAAAGAACATTGGACACACTGACCTCAAATGCCGTAAATAACAGCTAAATCGGTCAAGTGGGGTGGTTTCCCAGGGCGCTTGTCCACAGAATCGCCAACTTGCCTGTGGATAAATGCACTTGGCTGTGGAACAAACCTACGGCTTCAATGGATTCATGATTGACGAGAAACGCACCGTGAAGGTGTCGAAGTACCTCTCGAAGCATCTGCGCCATCAGCCCGAGCGCATCGGGCTGGTCCTCGACCCGCACGGCTGGACCGAGATCGACGCGCTCCTGGCGGCCGCCGCCGCGCACGGCTTCCCGATCACCCGCGCCGAGCTGGACCACGTCGTCGCCGCCAACGACAAGAAGCGCTTCGCGATCGACGGCACCCGGATCCGGGCCAGCCAGGGCCACACCGTCCCGGTCGACCTCGACCTGCCGCCCGCCGAGCCGCCCGCGTACCTCTACCACGGTACGGTCGCCGACCGGCTCCCCGCCATCCGGACCGAGGGCCTGCGCCCCATGGCCCGCCACCACGTGCACCTCTCGCCCGACCGCGAGACCGCCACCCGGGTCGGCGCCCGCCGCGGCCGCCCCGTCGTGCTGAGCGTCGACGCGGGCGCCATGCACCGGGCCGGCCACGTCTTCCACGTCAGCGCCAACGGCGTCTGGCTCACCGACGCGGTCCCCCCGCGCTTCCTGCGCTTCCCCGGCTGAGCCCCCCCGGCCCCGTACCCGTACCCGACCCCGTACGCGCACCCCCTCCGCCCCGGCCCCCGGTGAGGCAGGATCGTGCCCATGGGACGACACCGGCATCCACACCTGCCCACGACCGAATCGGCCGTCGGAGCCATCCGCGCCGTCGCAGAGGAGTTCCACCTGGAGATGACGGTCACCGACGACATCGGGGCCGACCAGACCTCCCGCCGCAGCTCCGCCGGCGCCTTCGCCGTCCTCGACCCGGACGGCTCCCTCCCCCACGAGGCCTTCGTGGAACTCGGCGGCTCCCCCTCGATCACCGTCCGCCTCTACCCCGAGGACGACGCGCAGATCACCGTCGAGGGCGTCGTCTTCGACGACGTCCCCCGCGACGCCGTCCCCGCCTTCCTCCGCTCCTGCCACGGCGGCCTCGCCCATGTGAAGGGACGGTTCTTCCCGCCCGGCTGGTGGCTGGTCGTCCCGCTCCCCGGCGACGAGAACCACCGCGAGCTCATCCTGCGCGGCGGCCTCACCCCCTGGCTCTCCGCCCAGGTCCGCTGAGGCACCGGTCACGGCCGCCGCGGGCCCGCCCCGAGAACTCTCGGCAGGCCGCGCACCGAGGGCTTAGGGTCGCGGGTATGCGTCTGAGCACCGTGATCCTTCCCGTCTTCCGCTGGCACGAGGGCGGCCGCGCCGCCTGGCAGCGGGCCGAGGAGCTGGGCTTCCACACCGGCTACACCTACGACCACCTCACCTGGCGCTCGTTCCGCGACCGCACCTGGTTCGGCGCGCTGCCCACCCTGACCGCCGCCGCCGGCGCCACCGAGCGGATGCGCCTGGGCACCCTGGTGACCTCGCCGAACTTCCGGCACCCGGTCACCCTCGCCAAGGAGCTCATGTCGCTCGACGACGTCTCCGGCGGCCGCGTCACCCTCGGCATCGGCGCCGGCGGCAACGGCTTCGACGCCACCGCGCTCGGCCAGGAGGCATGGACGCCGAAGGAGCGGGCCGACCGCTTCGGCGAGTTCGTGCCGCTGCTCGACCGGCTGCTCACCGAGGAGACGGTGACCCACGAGGGCACCTTCTACACCGCGGTCGAGTCCCGGAACATCCCCGGCTGCGTCCAGCGGCCCCGGCTGCCCTTCGCGGTCGCCGCGACCGGACCGCGCGGCCTGCGCCTGGCCGCCCGCCACGGCCAGGCCTGGGTCACCACCGGCGACCCGAAGCTGTACGAGGAGGGGACCCCGGAGCAGTCGCTCGCCGCCCTCGGCGGCCAGATCGAGAAGCTCGGCAAGGCCTGCGCCGAGACCGGCCGGGACGTCGCCGAGCTCGACAAGATCCTGCTCACCGGCTTCACCCCCGAGCAGAACACCGTGCTGAGCTCCGTCGACGCCTTCGTCGACTTCGCCGGCCGCCACCGCGAACTCGGCTTCACCGAGCTCGTCGTCCACTGGCCGATCGCGGACTCCGTCTTCGCCACCGACCCGGCGGTCTTCGAGCGCATCGCCACCGAGGCGCTCGCCCAGCTCGGCAACTGAGCCCCCTCCGTCGCACCAGGGGGCGCACGAGGAGCCGATCGCGTCACGGAGTGACATATCGGCTACTCACATGTGCGCCCCCTCGCACGCCCGTGCACTTTGTGCGGAAGAATGGTGCGGTGACCTCAACCCACTCCGCGCGCCCCGAAGCCCCGGCCGTCCGGCTGATCGCCACCGATCTCGACGGCACCCTCCTGCGGGACGACAAGTCCGTCTCCGAGCGCACGATCGCCGCACTCGCCGCCGCCGAGCGGGCGGGCATCGAGGTCTTCTTCGTCACGGGCCGCCCGGCCCGCTGGATGGACGTCGTCAGCGACCACGTCCACGGCCACGGCCTCGCCATCTGCGCGAACGGCGCCGCCGTGGTCGACCTCCACTCTGGAGGAACGTTTCTGGAGGTGCGTCCCCTGGAGCGCCCCGTCGCCCTGGAGGTCGTCCGGGCCCTGCGCGCCGCCGCCCCCGGCACCAGCTTCGCCGTGGAGCTGACCACCGGCATCCACTACGAGCCGAAGTACCCGCCGTTCTTCCTCGACCCGGGCGCCACCGTCGCCACCGCCGAGAAGCTCCTCTTCGAGGAGGCCCCGGGCGCCGCCGCCCCGGTCCTCAAGCTGCTCGCCCAGCACCCCGAGCTGGACCCCGACGCCTTCCTCGCCACGGCCCGCGCGGCCGCCGGCCACCTGGCCTCCTTCACCCGCTCCAGCCCCACCGCGCTCATCGAGATCAGCGGCCTCGGCGTGTCCAAGGCCTCCACCCTCGCGCACTGCTGCGCCGAGCGCGGCATCGCGCCCACGGAGGTCGCCGCCTTCGGCGACATGCCGAACGACATCGAGATGCTCTCCTGGGCCGGCCGCTCCTACGCCATGGGCAACGCCCACCCCGACGTGATCGCCGCCGCCACCGGGCGCACCACCGGCAACAACGAGGACGGCGTCGCCGTGATCATCGAGGAACTGATCGCCGAGGCCGTACGGGCCCGGTAGCACCGCGCCCCTCGCCGGCACCCCGCCCCTGAAAAGCGCCGCGCCCGCGGTCCGGGCCGCCGCCGGAGCGGGGTCCGCTACAGCGGGGCCTCCCAGACCACCGTCGTACCGCCGCCGTCCTCGCCGATGCCCGGCTCGCACCAGCTCGCGCCGCCCAGCGACTCGGCCCGCCGGGCGAGGTTGCGCAGGCCGCTGCGACGGCCGCCCTCGGGGATGCCGACGCCGTCGTCGGCCACCGACAGGCGCACCCCGGGGGCACCGTCGGGCAGGGTCGCCGTGGCGTCCACGACCACCTCGATCCGCCCGGCCCCGGCGTGCCGGAAGGCGTTGGACAGCGCCTCGCGCAGCGCCGCGATCAGGTTCTTGCCGGTGAGGTCGCCGACCGTCGCGTCGATCGCGCCGAGGAAGCGGTGCGCGGGCTTGAAGCCCAGCGGCACCGCCGCCATGTTGATCTCCCGCAGCACCCGGGTGCGCAGCCCGGACGGCGCCTCCGTCGGACCCTGCTGGAGCGCGAAGATCGCCGTGCGGATCTCCTGGATCGTCACGTCGAGCTCGTCCACGGCCTTGCCGACGCCGTCCCGCACGGCGGGCACGATCGACTTCCGCTGGGCGCTCTCCAGCATCATCCCGGTGGCGAACAGCCGCTGGATGACCAGGTCGTGCAGGTCACGGGCGATCCGGTCGCGGTCCTCGAACACCGCGAGCCGCTCCCGGTCCCGCTGCGCCTCGGCCATCATCAGGGCGAGCGCCGCCTGCGAGGCGAACTGGGTGGCCAGGGTCCGCTCGGCCTCCGTGAACGGGCGGTCGCCGCGCGCCCGCGGGGTGGCGAGGGCGCCGAGCACCCGCCCGCCGCTCTGCAGCGGCAGCAGCATCGCCGGCCCGTACCGCGCGGCCAGACTGCTGACCATGCGCGGATCCGTGGAGGCGTCGTCGAGGAACACCGCCTCGCCGTCCATGAGCAGTTCCACCACCGCGCTCTCCGGCGGCACCACCATGCCGAGGGCCTGGCTCGCGTGGTCCGAGCAGACCGCCACGATCTCCAGACCGCCCTCCTCGGCCGGCAGCAGGACGATGCCCGCGGCCGCGTCGGCGAGCCGGCGGGCCTGCTCGGCGACCACCGTGAGCGCGTCGTCCGCGTCGCCGCCGGAGAGCAGCGCGGTGGTGACGGCGACCGAGCCGTCGATCCACCGCTCGCGCTGCCGGGCGGCCTCGTAGAGCCGGGCGTTGCCGATGGCGATGCCCGCCTCGGTCGCGAGCACCCGGACCATGTGCACGTCGTAGTCGTTGAACTCGCCGCCGCCGCGCTTCTCGGCGAGGTAGAGGTTGCCGAAGATCTCGCCCTGGACCCGGATGGGGACGCCGAGGAAGGTCTTCATCGGCGGGTGCCCGGCCGGGAAGCCGGCCGCGCGCGGGTCCGTCGCGAGATCGGCGAGCCGGATGGTCTGCGGGTCCCGGATCAGCGCGCCGAGCAGCCCCGCGTGCCCGTCCGGGCGCCGCCCGATGCGGCGGGCGACGTCCGCCCCGACCCCGTACGTGACGAAGTCGGAGAGCCCCTCGCCCTCCTCGTCGACCACGCCGATGGCGGCGTAGCGGGCGTCGGCGAGCTCGGCGGCGGTCTCGCAGATCCGGTCGAGCGTGGAGTGCAGCTCCAGGCCGGTGCCGACCGAGCGCATCGCCTCCAGGAGCTGCGGCACGCGCGCCGTGAGCTCGGTGGACAGGCCGTGCAGGCTGCGCGTCGCCTGGGTCGCGGCTTCGAGCGGGTCCGGGGAGACGATCGCTCCGGGGGAGGCGAGCGGATCCGGGGCGTCGGGCACGGCGGTCATGGGACGAGCCTAGTAAGTCCTATTTGGCGAGAAAAGTCGGCGTGTTCCCCTCCATGAGCAGCCGATCGGTCTCCCGCTCCCGGCCCAGCATCCGCCGCAGCGGCCCCTCGACCGCCGCCAGCTCCTCGTACGTCCCGCGCTGCACGGTCCGCCCCCGGTCCAGGACCACCACCTCGTCGACCGCTTCGAGACCGTGCAGCCGGTGGGTGATGAGGAGGGTGGTGCGGCCCTCGGTGGCCCGCAGCAGGTCGTCGGTGAGCGCGTCGGCGGTCGCCAGGTCCAGGTGCTCGGCCGGCTCGTCGAGGACGAGCACCGGGAAGTCGGCGAGCAGCGCCCGGGCCAGCGCGAGCCGCTGCCGCTGCCCGCCGGAGAGCCGCGAGCCGTGCTCGCCGACGAGCGTGTCGAGCCCCTCGGGCAGCGAGTCCACCCAGTCCAGGAGCCGGGCCCGGCGCAGCGCCTCGCGCAGCTCGTCGTCGGCGGCGCCGGTACGGGCGAGCCGCAGGTTCTCGCGGAGCGTGCTGTCGAAGAGGTGCGCGTCCTGCGCGCACAGGCCGACGAAGCGGCGCACCGCGTCCCCGTCGAGCTCCGCCGCGTCCGTTCCGCCGATCCGGTACGTGCCGGACTCGGCGTCCAGGAACCGCAGCAGCACCTGGGCGAGGGTCGTCTTGCCGGAGCCGGACGCGCCCACCACGGCGACCCGCCGCCCGGCCCGCAGGGTGAGCGCGAAGTCGTCGAGGGCCGGCCGCTCCTGTCCGGCGTGCCGCGCGGTGAGCCCGGCCAGTTCGAGCGGGAACGGACCGGCCGGGGGAGCGGCGGGCGTCGCCGGCTCGTGTACGGGGACGGGCGCGTCCAGCACGTCGAACACCCGCTCGGCGCTGCGCCGCACCCGCTGGCGGTACTGCACGGCGAGCGGCAGTCCGTTGACGGCCTCGAAGGCGGCCAGCGGGGTGAGCACCACGACCGCGAGCGCGACGCCGTCGAGCCGCCCGTCGCCGACCGCCTGCACGCCGACGAGCGCGGCGGCGGCGACGGTGAGGCCGCAGACCAGGGCCGAGAGCCCGGCGCCCAGGGCGGTGGCGGCGGACTGCCGGGAGGCGATGCCGGTGAGGGTGCGGTCGGCCCGCCCGGCCCGCGCCGTCCGCTCGTCCAGGGCGCCGGCCACGGTGAGTTCGGCGCAGCCGCGCAGCAGGTCGACGACGGCGGTGGCGAGGGCTCCGCGCGCCGGAGCCAGTTGCCGTTCGGCCCGCCGGGCCAGCGCGCCGCCGGCCAGTGGCACGAGGACACCGGCGACCAGCAGGCCGGCCGCGAGCACGGCGCCGGCCTCGGGCAGCAGCCAGGTGGTGAAGCCGACCGCACCGGCGCCGACCACGAGGGCCGCGCCCGCCGGCAGCAGCCAGCGCAGCCAGTAGTCCTGGAGCGCGTCCACGTCCTGCACCAGCCGGGCCAGCAGGTCGCCGCGCCGGGTGCGGCGCAGTCCGGCCGGGGCGATCCGCTCCAGACGCCGGTAGACGGCGACCCGGAGGTCGGCCAGCATCCGCAGCACGGCGTCGTGCGAGACCAGCCGCTCCGCGTAGCGGAACACGGCGCGGCCGATGCCGAAGGCGCGGGTGGCGGTGACGGCGACCATCAGGTGGAGCACGGGCGGCTGTTCGGAGGCCCGCGAGATCAGCCAGCCGGAGACCGCCATCAGCCCCACGGCCGAGCCGAGGGCGAGGCTCCCGAGCAGCAGCGCGAGCCCCATCCGCCCCCGCAGCTCCCCGGCCATCCCGCGCACCCGCCGGAACACCCCCCGGGCCGACCGGTCACCGCCCGGGCCGCCGCCGGGACGCCCCTCGCCCTCCGCGCCCGAGGCGTGCGGCGCCGCGACGGGAGCCGACGGCGGCTCGTCGGACGGTCGGGACTCCGCACCGGGGCCCGGCCCGGCGGCGGCCTCCGCCCCGGTGCCGTCCGTCCCGCCGGTCGCCGGCAGCGGCGTCCCGTCGGGCAGCAGTCCCGCCACCTGGGGAAGTTCCGGGCCGGAGCCGGAGGGCGCGGGCGCACCGGTGGTGGCGTCGGGCCCGGGCGCCGGGCTCAGCCGGACCACGCGGTCGGCGACGGCGAGCAGCGCGGGGCGGTGCACGACCAGAAGGACGGTGCGGCCGGCGGAGAGCCGGCGGACGGCGTCGACGACGGCCGCCTCGGTCGCGCCGTCGAGCGCGGCGGTCGGCTCGTCGAGCAGCAGCACCGGCCGGTCGGCCAGAAAGGCCCGGGCCAGGGCGAGCCGCTGGCGCTGCCCGGCCGAGAGTCCGGCGCCGTCCTCGCCGAGCAGGGTGGCCGCGCCGTCGGGCAGTTCGGCGACGAACCCGTCCGCCCCGGCGTCGCGCAGCGCCCGTCGTACCTCCTCGTCGGAGGCCTCGGGCCGGGCGAGCCGGACGTTCTCGGCGATCGTGCCGGCGAACAGATAGGGCCGCTGCGGCACCCAGGCGATCCGGGAGCGCCAGGCGTCGAGGTCGAGCGAGGCGAGGTCGGCGCCGCCGACCCGGACGGTGCCCTCCTCGGGGGCGGTGAAGCCGAGGACCACGTCGAGCAGGGTGGACTTGCCGACACCGCTCGGCCCGACCAGGGCCACCGTCTCGCCGGGCTCCACGGTGAGCGAGGCGGCGTCCAGGGAGGGCACCGCACGCCCCGGGTGCCGGACCGTGACCCGGTCGAGCTCCAGCCGTACGGACGCGGGCACCTCCCCCGTACCACCGGCCGGCAGCGGGGTCTCCAGGACCGCGAAGATCTCCTCGGCGGCGGCGAGCCCCTCGGCGGCCGCGTGGTACTGCGTGCCCACCTGCCGCAGCGGCAGATACGCCTCGGGCGCCAGGATCAGGATGACGAGCCCGGTGTAGAGGTCGAGCTCGCCGTGCACGAGCCGCATGCCGATGGTGACCGCGACCAGCGCGACCGACAGGGTGGAGAGCAGCTCCAGGGCGAAGGAGGAGAGGAAGGCGATCCGCAGCGTCCGCAGGGTCGCCCGCCGGTAGTCGGCGGTGATCGCCCGGATGTTCTCGGCCTGGGCCTTGGCCCGGCCGAAGACCTTGAGCGTGGGCAGGCCGGCCACCACGTCCAGGAAGTGCCCGGAGAGCCGGGACAGCAGCTTCCACTGCCGGTCCATCCGGGCCTGGGTGTACCAGCCGATGAGGATCATGAAGACCGGGATCAGCGGCAGGGTCACCACGATGATCGCCGCCGAGACCCAGTCCTCGGTGACGATCCGGGCGAGCACCGCCACCGGTACGACGACCGCGAGCCCCAGCTGGGGCAGATAGCGGGCGAAGTAGTCGTCCAGGGCGTCCACGCCCCGGGTGGCGAGCGCGGCCAGCGAACCGGCCCGCTGCCCGCCGAGCCAGCCCGGCCCGAGCCGCGCGGCCCGCTGGAGCAGCCGGCCGCGCAGTTCGGACTTGACCGCCGCGCTCGCCCGGTGGGCGGCGAGCTCGGTGAGCCAGGAGACCAGGGCCCGGCCCCCCGCCACCGCCGCGAGCAGCAGCAGGGGCGTGCCGAGCCCGGAGACCGACAGACCCTTCTGGAAGGCCCCCACCACGACCTCGGCGACGAGCATCGCCTGGGCGATGATCAGGGCCGCCCCGACCAGGCCGAGACCGACCACCGCGAGCAGGAAGAACCGGGTGGCCCGAGCGTGGTGCAGCAGACGCGGATCGATCGGTTTCACGTGAAACATGCTCCCCTGGTGAGCCGTGACAGCGGCGGTGACCCACGGGCCGGTGGCCCGGGGCCGCGGCTAGTCGGCCGCGGCTAGTGGGCCGCTTCCGCGATGTGCTGCGTGCCGATGCGCTTGCGGAAGACCCAGTAGGTCCAGCTCTGGTAGAGCAGCACCAGCGGGGTGGCCACGGCCGCGCACCACGTCATGATCTTGAGCGTGTACGGGCTGGACGAGGCGTTGGTGACGGTCAGGCTCCACGCCGGGTCCAGCGTCGACGGCATGACGTTCGGGAAGAGCGTCAGGAAGAGCATGGCCACCGCCGCCGCGATCGTGACACCCGAGAGCGCGAAGGACCAGCCCTCGCGCCCGGCCCGGATCGCGCCGAGGGCACCCACCAGCGAGACCACGGCGACCAGCATCGCGGCCAGGCTCCAGGCGTCTCCCTTGTCGGCCTGGGTCCAGACGAGGAAGGCGAGCGCGAGCACCGCCGTGACCAGCCCCAGCTTCAGCGCGAGCGCGCGGGCCCGCACCCGGATGTCCCCGACCGTCTTGAGCGCGGCGAACACCGTGCCGTGGAAGGTGAAGAGGGTCAGCGTGACCAGACCGCCGAGCAGCGCGTAGGGGTTGAGCAGGTCCCAGAGGTTGCCGACGTACTCGAAGTCCTTGTCGATCCGGACACCGCGCACGATGTTGCCGAAGGCCACGCCCCAGAGGAAGGCGGGGAGCAGCGAGGTCCAGAAGATGGCCTGCTCCCAGTTGCGCTGCCAGTTCTCCTCCGGCCGCTTCGCCCGGTACTCGAAGGCCACACCGCGCACGATGAGGCAGACCAGGATCAGCAGCAGCGGCAGGTAGAAGCCGGAGAACAGGGTCGCGTACCACTCGGGGAAGGCGGCGAAGGTCGCGCCGCCCGCGGTGAGCAGCCAGACCTCGTTGCCGTCCCAGACCGGACCGATGGTGTTGATGAGGACCCGCTTCTCGGCCCGGTCGCGGGCGAGCAGCTTGGTCAGGACGCCGACCCCGAAGTCGAAGCCCTCCAGGAAGAAGTAGCCGGTCCAGAGGACGGCGATGAGTACGAACCAGACGTCGTGGAGTTCCATGCCTCGATCTCCTGAGCCTCAGTACGAGAAGGCCATGGGGCGGTCGGCGTCGTGGTCCCCGCCGATCCGGGTGGGCGGGTTGAGGTCGTCCTCGGTGAGCTCGGGCGGGCCGGCCTTCACGTACTTGACGAGCAGCTTGACCTCGATCACGGCGAGGACCGCGTAGAGCAGGGTGAAGACGATCATCGAGGTCAGCACCTCGCCCTGGGAGACCCCGGGGGAGACGGCGTCCCGGGTGCGCAGCACGCCGTAGACCACCCACGGCTGGCGGCCCATCTCGGTGAAGATCCAGCCCCAGGAGTTGGCGATCAGCGGGAAGGCCATGGTCCACAGGGCGACGATCCAGTACCACTTGCCCAGGCGGGGGCTGAGCGCCTTCCGCTTGAACAGGACCAGATGCGGCACCTCGTCGTTACCGGTCCGCAGTCCCGGCGCGAGCATGAACTTCTTCCGGGTCAGCCAGAGTCCGACGACGCCGACGGCCAGCGAGGCCATGCCGAAGCCGATCATCCAGCGGAAGCCCCAGTAGGCGACGGGGATGTTGGGCCGGTAGTCGCCGGGCCCGAACTTCTCCTGCTCGGCCTTGTTGACGTCGTTGATGCCGGGGACGTACGAGCTGAAGTCGTCGTTCGCGAGGAAGGACAGCAGGCCCGGGATCTCTATGGCGACCGTGTTGTGGCCCTTCTCGACGTCGCCGTAGGCGAAGACGGAGAAGGGGGCCGGGGCCTCGCCGTCCCACAGCGCCTCGGCCGCGGCCATCTTCATCGGCTGCTGCTTGAACATCACCTTGCCGAGCAGGTCGCCGCTGATGGCGGTGCCGAGGCCGGCGATGATCAGCGTGATCAGGCCGAGCCGCAGCGAGGTCCGCATCACCGGGATGTGCTTCTTGCGCGCCAGGTGGAAGGCCGAGATGCCGACCATGAAGGCGCCGCCGACCAGGAAGGCCGCGGTGATGGTGTGGAAGAACTGGGTGAGGGCGGTGTTCTGGGTGAGCACCTGCCAGAAGTCGGTGAGCTCGGCGCGCCCGCGCTCGGCGTTGTACCGGTAGCCGACCGGGTGCTGCATCCAGGAGTTGGCCGCCAGGATGAAGTACGCGGAGAGGACGGTGCCGATCGACACCATCCAGATGCAGGCGAGGTGGACCTTCTTGGGGAGCTTGTCCCAGCCGAAGATCCACAGGCCGATGAAGGTCGACTCGAAGAAGAACGCGATCAGCGCCTCGAAGGCCAGGGGAGCGCCGAAGATGTCGCCGACGAAGCGCGAGTAGTCGGACCAGTTCATGCCGAACTGGAACTCCTGCACGATGCCGGTGACGACGCCCATCGCGATGTTGATCAGGAAGAGCTTGCCCCAGAACTTGGTCGCCCTGAGGTACTTCTCCTTCTCCGTGCGCACCCAGGCGGTCTGGAGACCGGCGGTGAGGGCCGCGAGGGAGATCGTCAGGGGGACGAAGAGGAAGTGGTAGACGGTCGTAATGCCGAACTGCCATCGCGCCAGAGTCTCCGGCGCCAACGCTAGGTCCACGTCGTCTCTCCTTACATCGCCGTGGTCACATCGGCAGTTTGCCCCTTTGATCCCACCCATTCCGGGATGAACAGGGACACGCTTGTGAACGCGTTCACATTCACAAGCATTATGGCTCATACGAAATCCGTACCGGATACCGGGGGTCCTCCTACCGAAGGTCACCCCTTCCCAAGACCTTCAACATATTGTTGAATCCGGGCCATGAACCTTCGGATACGCATCTCCTGGCCCGCCGGCCACACCACGGCCACCATCGACGAAACCCCCACGAGCAAGGCGCTCGCGGGGGCTCTCCCGATCTCCTCGACCGCCCGGACCTGGGGCGAGGAGGTCTACTTCGACACGGGGGTCTCCGTCTCCGTCGAGCCCGACGCCCGGCAGGACGTCGACCCGGGCACGGTGGCCTTCTGGACGGAGGGCGACGCGCTCGCCCTCCCCTACGGCCCCACCCCGATCTCCACCGGCGACCGGCCGAGGCTCGCCGGCCGGTGCAACGTCCTCGGCGCGCTGGAGGGGGACCCGCGGATCCTGGCCACCGTCCGGGACGGCGACCCGATCCGCGTCGAACTCATCGGCTGACCGGCCTCACCGGCCGACCCGCCCGGCCCCTCGGGACCGGCAGGCGGCGACCCCGCCCCCTCAGCCCTCCTTGCGGAAGCCCTCCGCCGCCTTCAGGAACAGGTCGTTCGCCTCGCACTCACCGATCGTGACGCGCACGCCCTCGCCCGCGAACGGCCGCACGACCACGCCGTGCCGCTCGCACTCCGCCGCGAAGTCCATGGTCCGCTCGCCGAGCCGCAGCCAGACGAAGTTCGCCTGGGTGTCCGGCACGGTCCAGCCCTGGGCCACCAGCCCCGCGTGGACCCGCTCGCGCTCCGCCACCAGCGAGCCGACCCGGCCCAGCAGCTCGTCCTCCGCCCGCAGCGAGGCCACCGCCGCGTCCTGCGCCAGCTGGCTCACCCCGAACGGGACCGCCGTCTTGCGGAGCGCCGCCGCCACCGGCTCGTGGGCGACCGCGAAGCCCACCCGCAGACCGGCCAGGCCGTACGCCTTCGAGAAGGTGCGCAGCACCGCCACGTTCGGCCGGTCGCGGTAGATCTCGATGCCGTCCGGGACCTCGACGTCACGGACGAACTCCTTGTACGCCTCGTCGAGCACCACCAGGACGTCGGAGGGCACCCGGTCCAGGAAGCGCTCCAGCTCGGCGCGGCGCACGGCGGTGCCCGTGGGGTTGTTCGGGTTGCAGACGAAGATCAGCCGGGTGCGGTCGGTGATCGCCGCCGCCATCGCGTCGAGGTCGTGCACCTCGCCGTCGGTGAGCGGCACCTGCACCGAGGTGGCCCCGCTGATCTGCGTGATGATCGGGTACGCCTCGAAGGAACGCCAGGCGTAGATCACCTCGTCGCCCGGGCCGGCCGTGGCCTGGAGCAGCTGCTGGGCCACGCCGACCGAGCCGGTGCCGGTGGCCAGGTGCGAGACCGGCACGCCGAAGCGGTCGGCCAGCTCCTCCATCAGGCCGGTGCACGCCATGTCCGGGTAGCGGTTGAAGTTCGCGGCGGCGGCCAGGGTGCTCTCCATCACGCCGGGCAGCGGCGGATACGGGTTCTCGTTCGAGGACAGCTTGAAGGCGACCGGACCGCCCGCGGCGGCCGGCTTGCCCGGCTTGTAAGTGGGGACGCCGTCCAGCTCGGCGCGCAGCTTGGGGCCCGACGTGCTCGTCCCGCTGGTCTCGCTCACTCTGTGTCCTCCTCGACCTTCCGTACCACCAATACTCCTCACCTTATGAGGATTCGGCCCCGCTGCGAATGGGCTGTGGACAAATGGTCCCGGGGGCCCGCGAGGGAGGGGGAGCGCGCGGAGGGGTGGCGTGCGCCGGTGGCGAGCGCCGTGGCGCGCATCCCCCGTAGAGGTGAGTTGAGACCTCTTCGAGACCTCTCCCCCTCGCCAGGCGCATGGGCACCCCGGACCGCAGGTCTCATGGCCATGACCTGAACTTTCTTTGTTTTCAAGGCGCTTGAGGCTTGTCGATCATGCAGAAACGTGCCTGTCAATGCCTGCATATGCGACCGGCTCGACCCACCCCCCTCGCCCTACTATCGGCTCGCCATGACAGCAGCAGGGAAGCACCAGGTGAGCCGGGCACAGACCCGGGGAAGCCGGCAGGGCCGGGCGGGCATCCGGGACGTGGCCGCCGCCGCCGGGGTCTCCATCACGACTGTCTCCGACGCGCTCAACGGCAAGGGCCGGCTCCCGGACGCCACCCGCCGTCACGTCCGCGAGGTCGCCGACCGGCTGGGCTACCGCCCGTCCGCGGCGGCCCGCACCCTCCGTACCGGCAAGTCGGGCCTCATCGGCCTGACCGTGACCACATACGGGGATGAACCTTTCACCTTCACCGAATTCGCGTACTTCGCGGAGATGGCGAGGGCCGCCACGTCCGCCGCGCTCGCCCGCGGCTACGCCCTCGTCATCCTCCCCGCCACCTCCCGCCACGACGTCTGGTCCAACGTCGCCCTCGACGGCACCGTCGTCATCGACCCCTCCGACCACGACCCGGTCGTCACCGAACTGGTCCGCCAGGGCCTGCCCGTCGTCTCCGACGGACGCCCCGCCGGCACCCTGCCCGTGACGGCCTGGGTCGACAACGACCACGAGGCCGCCGTCCTCGACCTGCTCGACCACCTCGCCGCGGCCGGCGCCCGCCGGATCGGCCTGCTCACCGGCACCACCACCGACACCTACACCCGCCTGTCCACCACCGCCTACCTCAACTGGTGCGAGCGGGTCGGCCAGGACCCGGTCTACGAGGCCTACCCGGCGCACGACCCCTGCGCGGGGGCCGTCGCCGCCGACCGGCTCCTCGCCCGGCCCGACCGCCCGGACGCCGTCTACGGGCTCTTCGACCCCAACGGCACCGACCTGCTCGCGGCGGCCCGCCGCTACGGCCTGCGGGTCCCGGACGACCTGCTGCTCGTGTGCTGCAGCGAGTCCACCGTCTACGCCAACACCGAGCCGCCGATCACCACCCTCTCGCTCAAGCCGCGCCGCATCGGCACCGCCGTGGTGCAGCTGCTCATCGACGCCATCGAGGGCATCGAGACGGACGGCCCGGTCGAGCAGGTGATACCGACGGAGCTGATCGTCCGCACCTCCTCGCAGCGCCGCTCGCCCCGGACGACGGTCAGCCCGCCGCGCTCTCCCTCGAAGGACTGACCCGGGGGAGCGGCGGCGGCGCGTGACCGGAACGGGGGACACGGGGACGGGGACCCGGCCGGGACGGGGGGCGGGGGACCCGGGGACGGGGTGCGGAGGTGCGGGGCGGGGGCCGCATCTCTGGAGCGGTCCGGGGGCAAACCTCGGCGCGCCCCGGTCCCTTCCCTGGCCTGGACCTTCCCAATTCGGGCGAAACCACCGGTGAACCCGGAGTGGACCCGGATTCACCACCCCTGGTGCGTCACACAGGAGGACCCTCATTCCTATGATGGGCGGACGACACCGCGGACCACCCCGACCAGGACCGGTCCGCGATGTGCAGGGCATCGCGACGGTGGTGGAGGGGTCGATGACACAGGGGGCCGGGCAGGAACCCGTGGTGCGCACGGCGACGTTGCGTGACTTCCGTGTACCTCCGTACGCGCGGGTGCCCGTCCAGGGCCACACCACCGAGCCGTTCCCCGCCGACGCGCCCGCACCGCCGGCGACCGCCCCCGCCCCGGCGCCCACCGCCGCACCCGCGCCCACCGCCGCCCCCGCACCCGCGGCCGTTCCCGCACCCGCCGACGCCACGTTGCACCTCGGCTCCGTCGCGCCCGCGGCCCGGGCGGCGTACGACCCCTCCTACACAACCCCCGCGCCCTCCGGGCACCCCGGCAACGCCTACCCGGACGACGAGCCGCCCGAGGGCTACACGCCCACCGAGCGCGACCTGCCGGTCATCAACCGCGGCGACACCCTCCAGGTGCCGGTCGCCACGGCGCCCCGCCCCGTCCCCACCACGCCCGACGGCCGTGGCCCGCTCTACGTCGTGGGCGACGTCCACGGCTATCTGGACGAGCTCCTGGAGGCGCTGCGCGCCCAGGGCCTCATCGACGAGCACGGCCACTGGGCCGCCGGCAACGCCCGCCTGTGGTTCCTCGGCGACTTCACCGACCGCGGGCCGGACGGCATCGGCGTGATCGACCTCGTGATGCGCCTGTCCGCCGAGGCGGCCGCCGCCGGCGGCTACTGCAAGGCCCTGATGGGCAATCACGAGCTGCTGCTCATCGGCGCCAAGCGCTTCGGCGACACCCCGGTCAACTCCGGCGCCGGCACCGCCACCTTCCAGGCCGCCTGGCTGCTCAACGGCGGCCAGAAGCACGACATGGACCGCCTCCAGGACATGCACCTGCAGTGGATGTCCCGGCTGGACGCCGTGGTGGAGGAGGACGGGCACCTGCTCCTGCACTCGGACACCACCGCGTACCTGGAGTACGGGCAGACCGTCGAGGACGTCAACGACAAGGTCCACGAAATCCTCAACCGCAACGACGCGGACGAGGTGTGGGACCTCTTCCGGAAGTTCACCAAGCGCTTCGCGTTCCGTGACGAGGCCGCCGGCCCGCACGCCGTGCAGGAGCTGCTCGGCACCTACGGCGGAAGCCGGATCGTGCACGGCCACAGCCCCATCCCGTACCTCCTCGGCCAGGTCGGCACGGAGGACGGCGAGGAGGGCGAGCGCCCGGTCGTGGACGGCCCGCACGTCTACGCGGACGGGCTGGCCATCGCGATGGACGGCGGAGTGACCATGGCCGGAAAGCTGCTGGTCGTCCAACTCCCGCTGCCCGCCTGACGCATAACACTCCGCATCCGGGGAAGTCGATTTCCCGAAACACCCTGTCACCACGTGCCGGTGCCGCCCTACCATCGGCTCATCCGTAGCAGGCTCTCCTCCGTTTTCGCCGCACCCGCCGTCCGCCACGGCCGGTTCCGGCGCCCACGGAGCATCGGGGGATGCACATGAACGTGGCTCCGCACCTGCTGACCGAGGACCGCGCCGAGTACGAGCGGGTCCTCGACGACGCACTGCGCAACGCGCACGCCCACCCGGACCTCGCCGGGGCCGGGACCCGGCTCAGCACGGCCCAGCTGCGCGCGATGGCCCTGAACGCGACCGCGCTCATCACCACCGCCGCCGCGGCCGAGTACGACCACTTCGTGAAGGTCCGCGAGCAGTTCCGCGAACAGGTGCGGGCCACCTCCGCCGTGCCGGACGCCGCCGAGGTGCTGGCCGCCGGGCCCGGCGGAGCGGGCCTCGTCGCCGTCGTGACCGTCCTCGCCCCGCTCCTCGCGGGCACCGCCGCGGTCATCTTCCTGCTGGTCGGCGGCCTCCTCAGGATGCTCGACCCGGCCCCGGCCTTCGCCGACGCGCTGCTCACCGCGGGCCTCTTCTTCGGCGTCGTCGCCGCGGCCGGACTGCTGTGGGCGGGCGCCGGCCTGCTCGTCACCGCCCGCCGCAACAGCGCCACGGAGGTTCCGGCCGAGGCCCCCGACGACGAACTGTCCCGTGCCCGGGAGGCCTGGCGCGCCGCCCTCCTGACCCGCGGCGTGCTCCCCTTCCTCCGCACCGCCCTCGCGGCAGCCCCCGCCCCGTCCCCGGCTCCGCCCCCGTCGCCGGGCCAGGGCCCGCCCGCCGGCCGCATCCCCAAGGTCGGCTTCAGCGGCCCGGACTTCACCGGCCCCGGCTTCGGCGCGCCGGAGCCGCGGTCCGACTGACCTCAGCCGGCCGGCTCCGCGAGGACCTTCACGCCGGACGTGAAGTCGTGGTCGCCGACCACGACGACCGCCACGAGATCACCCTCCACCGACCGCCCGGCCCAGGCCGGCCAGACGCCGTCCCCGGTGGTGTAGAAGGCCGCCAGGTCGGCGCCCGTGCCACCGCCCGCCGCCGGATCGGTGGTGCGCAGGAAGTACATGGAGTCCTCGACGTGCTCCCCCGCCCGCTCGTCGCCGTGGACCAGGGCCCGCTCGAAGAGGCCCTTCAGGACCGGCCAGGACCCGGCGTCGGCGAAGCAGCCGCTCGCCCCGTCCGTGCCGAAGCCGTACACCTCGCCGTCGCCGAGCAGCCGGGGGTCGTGGTCCTTCCCGAGCACCATCTCCCAGGACGCCACGGCGGCTTCGCCGATCCGCACGCGCACGGCGGGGGTCGAGGTGCGGGTCACCCAGCCGCGCGACCACTCGCAGTCGTAGCCGACGGACACCTGCGCCTCCTCCAGCACGTACTCCCCCGGCGGTACGGGGACCACGAGCTCCGGGCCGGCGTCGAAGTTGTCGGGCGCGTCGATCGCCAGCCGGCCGCTGGGGATCCGCAGGGTGCCCCGCTCGACGGGCGCGAGCACGGTCACCTCGGGGTAGTAGCCGGTCGCGAGCCGCGTGCCCGCCCGGAACAGCTCGTCCACGCAGGCGGGTCCGCCGGCTCGCGGCGCCCGCCACAGCTCCTCCGGATCCCCGTCCTGCTCCGCACCCCGCTCGGGCGCCCGCTCCGGCTCCACCGTGCGGACCGGCGTCCCGGGTGCCACCGAGAGCAACGGCCAGGCCCCGAAGGCCGGCCGGTCCAGGCGGCGCGCCTCCTCCGGCACGTCGGCCGAGGTCACGAAGATCCCTCGGCCCGGCCGCACGTGCTCGTCCCGCGTGCGCCCGTCCGGATACAGCGTCACCGTGCGCTGCTCGCAGCCCTCGTCGAACTCGGGCGCCGCCCCGTCCGGGTACGTCCACCGCGTCTCCCGGTGCCGCAGCAGCCGGTCGCCGTCGAGCAGTCGCAGGTCGAGGCGGCGACAGCGGCGGCCCTGTTCGTCGTACGCCCACACGCCCGCGAAGTGCTCCCGCCAGGAGGTCAGCCGCACCTCCAGCGGCAGCCCCGCGCGCCGGTACACCGCGACGTACGGCAACCCGGCCGCGTCCCGGTCCGCCGCCGCCCGCGCGGTCAGCGGCCGCCACAGGCTCCGCGTCCCCAGGTCCCAGCCCTCGCCGTACGCCACCTCGACGCCGCCCGAGCCCTCGCCACGCTCCACCGTCGAACCCACCCCTGCCTCCGATTCGTACCCGTGTACGAGGAGACCGTAGCGGCGTTCCGAGAGCGCGGCCCGGGAACGGCGAGGCTCCGGAACCGGCGAAGCCTCGGGAAGGCGAAGCCTCAGGAACGGCGAAGCCTCAGGAACGGCGAGGCTCCGGCACGGCGGAGCCTCGCCTCCCCCTTGCCTCAGTCCGCCAGCGGCAGGTAGACCCGGTTGCCGGCGGCGGCGAACTCGGCCGACTTCTCGGCCATGCCCGCCTCGATCTCCTCCGCCTTCAGGTCGCCGCCGTGCTCACGGCGGATGTCCTGGGAGATCTTCATCGAGCAGAACTTCGGCCCGCACATGGAGCAGAAGTGCGCCGTCTTCGCGGGCTCCGCCGGCAGCGTCTCGTCGTGGAACTCACGGGCCGTCACCGGGTCCATGGCCAGGTTGAACTGGTCCTCCCAGCGGAACTCGAAGCGCGCGTCGGACAGCGCGTCGTCCCACTCCTGCGCGCCCGGGTGGCCCTTGGCCAGGTCCGCCGCGTGGGCCGCGATCTTGTAGGTGATCACGCCGGTCTTGACGTCGTCCTTGTTCGGCAGGCCCAGGTGCTCCTTGGGCGTGACGTAGCAGAGCATCGCCGTGCCCCACCAGGCGATCATCGCCGCGCCGATGCCCGAGGTGATGTGGTCGTACGCCGGGGCGACGTCCGTGGTCAGCGGGCCGAGCGTGTAGAACGGCGCCTCCTCGCAGATCTCCTGCTGGAGGTCGATGTTCTCCTTGATCTTGTGCATCGGGACGTGGCCCGGGCCCTCGATCATCGTCTGCACGTTGTGGCGCTTGGCGATGGTGTTCAGCTCGCCCAGCGTCTTCAGCTCCGCGAACTGCGCCGCGTCGTTGGCGTCCGCGATCGAGCCGGGCCGCAGGCCGTCGCCGAGCGAGTACGTGACGTCGTAGGCCGCGAGGATCTCGCAGAGCTCCTCGAAGTGCGTGTAGAGGAAGTTCTCCTTGTGGTGCGCGAGGCACCACGCGGCCATGATCGAGCCGCCGCGCGAGACGATGCCGGTCTTGCGGCGGGCGGTCAGCGGCACGTACGGCAGCAGCACGCCGGCGTGCACCGTCATGTAGTCGACGCCCTGCTCGGCCTGCTCGATGACCGTGTCCTTGTAGATCTCCCAGGTCAGCTCCTCGGCCTTGCCGTCGACCTTCTCCAGGGCCTGGTAGAGCGGCACGGTGCCGATCGGCACGGGGGAGTTGCGCAGCACCCACTCGCGCGTGGTGTGGATGTTGCGGCCGGTGGACAGGTCCATGACCGTGTCGGCGCCCCAGGTGGTCGCCCAGGTCATCTTCTCCACCTCCTCCTCGATGGAGGAGGTGACCGCGGAGTTGCCGATGTTGGCGTTGACCTTCACCAGGAACCGCTTGCCGATGATCATCGGCTCGATCTCCGGGTGGTTGACGTTCGCCGGCAGCACCGCGCGGCCCGCCGCGATCTCTTCCCGTACGACCTCGGGGGAGACGTTCTCACGGATCGCGACGTACTCCATCTCCGGGGTGATCTCGCCCCGGCGGGCGTACGCGAGCTGCGTCACGGCCTGGCCGTCGCGGCCTCGGCGGGGCAGCCGCGGGCGGCCGGGGAAGACGGCGTCGAGGTTCTTCAGCCCGCCGCCGCGCGGCGAGGTGTGCTTGATGCCGTCGTCCTCGGGCCGGACCGGACGGCCCGGGTACTCCTCGGTGTCCCCGCGCGCGATGATCCAGTTCTCGCGCAGCGGCGGCAGACCCCGCCTGACGTCCGTCTCGACGGTCGGGTCGGTGTACGGGCCGGACGTGTCGTAGAGCGTCACGTCCTTGCCGTTGGTGAGGTGCACCTGCCGGACGGGCACCCGGATGTCGGGGCGGGAGCCCTCGACGTATCCCTTGTGCCAGCCCGGCGTGCGCTCGCCCTGGCCGTCGTTCCGGCCGTCGTTCTGGTCGGAGGCAGGCGTGTGTGCATCCTGAATGGTCATGAGACCGATCTCCCTACGCCGGCATTACCCGGTAACAGGTTCGGCGGTCGGCGCAGCTGATCGTCAGCGCCCTCTCAGCCCGGTGCTCCGAGCTCCCGCGTGTGCAAAGGCGTCACCACGCTAGCGTCATCCCTGGCGTGCTGAACAGTGGGGGTATCGACGTTCTTGCGATGATCGGGCGGTGACTTCCTCCGAGCAGACCCCCGCACCGCACGGCGGCCACGAGCCCGGCCATGGGCACTCCCATGCGCACGGCCACGGTCCGGCCGCGCCCGTATCCCGGCATCTGCGCAAGGTCATCGCGGCCGTCCTGATCCCGTTCGCCACCGCCGTCGTGGTCGGTCTCGTCGTCCTGTGGCCGGGCGGCGCACCCGCGCACGAGCGCACCGGCGTCGGCTTCGACCGGCAGACCGAGCAGGGCAAGGTGGTCGCCGTCGAGCGCGTCGACTGCAAGGACGTGAACGCCGCGCAGGTCCCGCCGACCGGCGACACCTCCACCCCGCAGGGGCGCGAGGCGGTCAACGGGCAGCAGGGGCAGTGCGAGAAGGCCACCGTCGAGGTCACCACCGGCCCGCACAAGGGCCGCACCTTCGTGGAGGTCGTGCAGCCGGACGCGCCCCGCCAACTCGACGAGGGACAGGGCGTGGTGGTCGCCTACGCCCCCGACGCCCCGCGCGACCTGCAGTACTCGGTGACCGACGTGAACCGGAAGGTGCCGATCGCGGTGCTCGCCGGCATCTTCGCGCTCGCCGTGGTGGTCGTGGGGCGGATGCGCGGTGTGATGGCCCTGATCGCGCTCGCCATCAGCTTCCTGGTGCTGACCCTGTTCATCCTGCCGGCGATCCTCGAGGGCTCGAATCCGCTGGTCGTGGCCGTCGTCGGGTCGAGCGCCATCATGCTGATCGCGCTCTACATGTGCCACGGCCTGTCGGCCCGCACCTCGGTGGCGGTGCTCGGCACGCTCGTGTCCCTGTTGTTGATCGGTCTGCTCGGCTCGTTCTTCGTCGGCTGGGCCTCGCTCAGCGGCAACACCGACGACAACACCGGTCTCATCCACGGGCTCTACCCAGAGATCGACATGTCCGGTCTGCTGCTCGCCGGGATCATCATCGGCTCGCTCGGCGTGCTCGACGACGTGACCGTCACCCAGACCTCCGCGGTCTGGGAACTCCACCAGGCCGACCCGGAGATGGGACCGCGGCGGCTCTACCGGGCCGCGATCCGGATCGGCCGCGACCACATCGCCTCGGTGGTGAACACCCTGGTCCTCGCCTACGCCGGCGCCGCCCTGCCGCTGCTCCTGCTCTTCTCCATCGCGCAGAGCAGCGTCGGCACGGTCGCCAACAGCGAGTTGGTCGCGGAGGAGATCGTCCGCACCCTGGTCGGCTCGATCGGCCTGGTCGCCTCCGTACCGATCACCACCGGCCTCGCCGCCCTGGTGGTCTCGGCGGACCGCCCGGGCACCGGCGCCCCGGCCGCCGCCCGTGGCGCCGGAGGCGGCGGCCGTCGCCGCCGCGCGAAGTGAGCGGGGCAGGGAGAGGGGTACGGGGTCGGGAGGGCGTACGGGTTGGACCGGCCTACGGGTTGGACGGGCGTACGGGCCGGGTGGGCGCTGACCCGTACGGGAGCGGGCATCGGGGCGCGCGCCGGAACATGCGCCGGGCGGGTGTGCCGCGGCGTGCGCCTGGGTACGTACGGGGTGTGAGCCGGAGGCGCCGGCTCCGCCGCCCCGTCCGTCAGCCCGCGTTCTCCTCGGCGAGGATCCGACCGAGCGCGGCCTCCAGGTTGTCCTCGAAGTCGCCCAGCGTGCGCTCCTGACCGAGCGGCACGAGCTTGTCCGTGCGGTCGAGGAAGGCGACCAGCGGCGGCGCGCTCGCGCGGAACAGCGCGCGGTCGCCGCCGACCTGGAGACGGATCATCACGTCGGACAGGCCCTCGGGGTCGGTGGGTGCGATGTGCACGTCCCCGTCCCCGCTCGGCCGGTTGATCCCGTCGAGCAGCAGTTCCCGGCCGAAGGCCCAGGTCACCGGCGCGTCTCCGGGAAGGTGGAACGTCATCCGCACCGCGTAGGGATCGCGGGTCTCGTATCGCAGTTCCACCGGGATCCTGAAGGAGAGCTCCTCGGAGACGAGGAAGCTCATCAAGACCTCGGCCTGAACCGTCTCTCGCATCATGTACCCCGCAGTAGATGAGCAGTTGTGTGAAACGCGCTGCTGAAAGCTGTGGTCGAAACGGCCAGGAATGATCCCCCATGGCCCTCTTGACGCAATCGTGCTGTAAGCGCTAGCAGATCACAAGGAGTGATTTTTCAGATACTGATAGAGAACGCGAGTGAACTGAAGAGCTTTCCGATCTCATTCTGTAGCCGCGCGATAGCGGGGAGCAACCGTTCTTCCTGGTGAAGCGGGAGTGAAATCGCCATCGCGGCCGCCGTGGAGCCCGCGGTGATGGGGATCGCGGCGCAGACTGTGCCGAGCGCATATTCCTGACGCTCCACCAGGGGCTCCATTCGCCCCATACCGCCCAAACGGTCCAAAAGGGCACGTCGATTACGCACCGTATACGGCGTGAGGGCTTCCACCGGGTGTCGGTCGAGGTGGTCTTGACGGCTCTTCAGATCCAGTTGACTGAGCAGGCACTGCCCGATCGCGTGCGCGTGACCGGTCTCCCGGAAGTCCGCCCACTCCTCCACGGCGGGCGCGGCCGGGGTGTCGGCGACGGCGACGAGCTCGATCTCGCCCTCGCGGTAGATCGCGAAGTAGACGGGCACGCCGATGGCGTCCCGCCAGTGCGCGAGAGAGTTCTCGATCTTGGTGCGACGATTCTGCACAACTCCGCCGCCGACCAGACGGCCGGCGGCGTCACCGAAGACGAACACACCCTTCTCGCGGCGCAGATAGCCCTCGTGCGTCAGGGTGCGGAGCAGGTGGTACGCGGTGGGAAGCGGGAGTCCCGCCTCGCGCGCGAGCTGTTTGGCCGGGGCCCCGTCCTCGTGGGAGCCCACGGCCTCCAGAAGTCTCAGCGCCCGCTGTACCGAACCGATCAGGGTTGGTGCAGCGGGCTGCGAAGCAGTGGCCAAAGGTCACCCCCAGGCGTGTCGACGGGTGCGTCGCACCCGCCCGCGGGGGCCGCCCCCGCGCGCCCACCGCGACCTGGGACCGGTGGGGTCCGGTGGCGGACCCGTCCGGGGACAGACAGGATCGCGCTGGTCGTGTGCGGAGGCCTACGCCTGTGGTTCCCGGGGCGGCAGAGGTCTGCCACTCTAATGGCAGCCTCAGGGGGCCACCCGGTTTCCACCTGCGCGTTCCCTCTGCCGGGCTAATGACCGGCGAGGCTTCCATACCGACGGGTAACACGTGATAAACGGGGCCCGTCGGCACGTCGGCCGCCGGCGGACACCAGGTGCCGGGGCGGCTACCAGTCGCCGCGCGAGCCGGACGAGGCCGTGAACTTGCGGACCACGTAAATGAGTCCGCCGACCAGGGCCACGAACACCAGCACCTTGAAGAGCAGACCGATCACGAAGCTCAGGACACTGGTGATCAGACCGCCGAAGACGACGAGTGCGATGACGGGTATGGCGATCCACTTCACCCACCACGGCATCCCCGCGAGAATCTCCTTCACCGCCATTGCGCTTACCTCATCTCCGCAGAGTGCGCGCCCGAAGAGGCCGCGCCGCCCAGTCCGCCGGGGCCCGCTGCGCCCGACACCTCGATGCTAGGGCGGCCCACCAAGCTCGCGGGGGCCTCACGGCCCCCGCTCTCCCCTGATCCGTCCCCTAAGGGACGTCAGGACTCCGGCGGCGAGAAGACCACCATGACCCGCAGGTCCTCGGTGATGTGGTGGAACTTGTGCGGCACGCCCGCCGGCACGTAGACCACGCTGCCCCGCGCCACCTGTGTCGTCTCGGTCCCGACCGTGATCGACGCCCGGCCGCTCACCACGAAGTACACCTCGTCCTGGCCGTGCGGCCGCTGCGGGTCGAGCTCCCCGGCGTCGAGCGCGTACAGCCCCACCGACATGTTCCGCTCGCGCAGGAACTGGAGGTAGGCGCCGTCGTTGGCGGCGCGCTCCGCCTCCAGCTCGTCCAGTCGGAATGCCTTCATCGCTCGTCCGCCCCTGCCCTTGGCCAGATCATGTCTGCCACGATCTGACACATGAAGAATTTCGTAGTCAAGACGCTCGCGAACGCGGGCGCTCTGGCCGTGGCCATCTGGCTGCTCCAGGACATCACGCTGACCGGTGACAGCACCGCGAAGAAGGCCTGGACCCTCATCCTGGTCGCCCTGGTTTTCGGCCTGGTGAATTTCCTGGTCAAGCCGATCGTGAAGCTGCTCACGTTTCCGCTCTTCATCCTGACCCTGGGTCTGATCACGCTGGTCGTCAACGCGCTGATGCTGCTCCTGACGTCCTGGCTGGCCGACCAACTCGACCTCAGCTTCCACGTGGAGGGCTTCTGGACCGCCGTGCTCGGCGGCCTGATCATCTCCGTCGTCTCGTGGGCGCTGAACGTCATGCTTCCCGACGGCGACTGAGGGAGCTGACGTCATGACTGGCGACGCACACGACGACCCCGGTCGGGAGCCGACGGCCCCGATCGGGGACGGCACCCTCGCGGTACGGGCGGGGCTGCCCGAGCCCGTGAAGTACGAGCCCACCCTGCCCGGCCCGGTCTTCGCCGCCCACTTCCACCTGCCCGGCGAGCCGACCGGCCCGTACACCTACGGCCGCGACGAGAACCCGACCTGGACCCATCTGGAACGCGCCATCGGCGCCCTTGAGGCGCCGGGGGAGAGCGGCGTCGAGACGCTGGTCTTCTCCTCCGGCATGGCCGCCATCTCCGCCGTCCTCTTCTCCCAGCTCAAGGCCGGCGACGTGGTCGTCGTCCCGTCCGACGGCTACCAGGCCCTGCCGCTGGCACACGAGCAGCTGCGGGCCTACGGCGTCGAGGTGCGCTCGGCGCCGACCGGCGGCGACGCCCAGCTGTCGGTCCTGGCCGGGGCGAAGCTGCTGTGGATCGAGACCCCGTCCAACCCCGGGCTCGACGTGTGCGACCTGCGGCGCATGGTGGCCGCCGCCCACGAGGCCGGGGCACTGGTCGCCGTCGACAACACCCTGGCCACCCCGCTCGGTCAGCGCCCGCTCGCACTCGGCGCCGACTTCTCGGTGGCCAGCGACACCAAGGGCATGACCGGCCACGGCGACCTCCTGCTCGGGCACGTCAGCTGCCGCGACGCCGAGCGGGCCGCCGAGGTGCGGCGCTGGCGCAAGATCGTCGGCGCGATTCCCGGCCCCATGGAGGCCTGGCTCGCGCACCGCTCGCTGGCCACCCTCCAGCTGCGGATCGACCGCCAGTGCGGCACGGCGCTCGCCCTCGCCCGGGCCCTCACGGGCCACGCGCACGTCTCCGGGCTGCGCTATCCGGGGCTGCCCGACGACCCCTCGCACGAGGTGGCCGCCCGCCAGATGCGGCGCTTCGGCTCCGTCGTCTCCTTCGAACTGCCGGACCGCGCCTGGGCCGAGCACTTCCTGAGCGCCCTGCACCTGGTCGAGGAGGCGACCAGCTTCGGCGGCGTGCGGTCCACCGCCGAGCGGCGCGGGCGCTGGGGCGGCGACGCCGTCCCGGAGGGCTTCGTCCGCTTCTCGGTCGGCGCGGAGGACCCCGAGGACCTGATCGCGGACGTCCTGCGGGCGCTCGACGAGACGGCCAAGGCGCTGGGCTGACGCGTCAGGGGCGCTCCGAGCCTCCCCCCTCGTGGCTCGGAACGCCCCCGTCCCCCGGCCGGGTGCCTCACGGACACCCGCCCGAACAAGGCTAATTGACTCTGTGTCAGTGTCCAATCACGCTAGCGACAGCGACCTATCGAATTATTTATATTTGGACGGTTCACGTCGAACGGACACGGGCGCCGGGAGGGTGAGGACATGGATCTGACCCTGCTGCGCACCTTCGTCACGGTGCACCGGGCCGGCTCCTTCACCCGCGCCGCCGCGCTCCTCGGCCTCTCCCAGCCGGCCGTCACCAGCCAGATCCGCAGCCTGGAGCGCCAGCTCGGCCGGCCGCTGTTCCTCAGACGGGCCCGTGGGGTCGTCCCCACCACCATCGGCGACGAGCTCGCCCACCGTGCCGCCCCGCACCTGGACGCCCTGGTCGAGATCACCGAGACGGGGCTCGACGAGCGCACCGGGGTGCGCACCCTGCACATCGCCGGGCCGCCCGAGTTCACCGCGGCCCGGGTGCTGCCCGCCCTGACCCCGCTGGTCGCCCAGGGCCTCGCGGTCCGCTCCTCGCTCGTGGGCAACGCGGAGGAGGTCCTCGACGGGCTCGCCGCCGGCCACCACGACCTGGCCGTCGCGGTGGCCCGGCCCCGGGGCGGCCTCTTCACCGCCACCCCGCTCTGCGACGAGGAGCACGTCCTGGTCGCGGCCCCGCGCTGGGCCGACCGGCTCTCCCCCGACCTGCTGCGGTGCAAGGGCGCCGTGGTCCTGGAGCAGCTGCCGGTGGTCGAGGTGCACGAGTCGCTGCCCTTCGTGGCCCGCTACTGGGCAGCCGTCTTCGACTCCGAGCCGCCCGGCACCGCCGCCGTGATCGCCCCCGACCTGCGGGCCGTCCGGGAGTCCGCCACCTCCGGCGCGGGCCTCGCCGTGCTGCCCCGCTATCTGTGCGAGGAGGAGCTGGCGCGCGGCCGGCTCGTGGCGCTGCTCGAACCTGCGGTGCCACCGCTGCGCACCTACTTCCTGGTGGTCCGCACCGGCACGCTCGCCCTCCCGCACCTCTCCCGGGCCCACGAGCGGCTGCTGCGGGCCGCGGGGGACTGGTGAGTTTCGCGGCGACGCGCGTTTCAGGACAGCGGGTACGGGCCATTTTCTTCCCATGACCGAACGACCCGTGGTCAAGCGCACCGCACGCGCCATCCTGCTCGACGGGGACGACCTGATCCTGATCAAGCGCACCAAGCCGGGCATGGATCCCTACTGGGTGACGCCCGGCGGCGGGGTCGAGCCCACCGACGCGACCGTGGTCGAGGCCCTGCACCGCGAGGTCCACGAGGAGCTCGGCGCCAAGATCGTCGACGTGGTCCCCTGCTTCGTCGACACCGTCGAGCACATCGTGGACGGCGGGGTCTCCGGGGTGAAGGTCCAGCACTTCTTCGTGTGCCGTCTGGAGTCCATGGACACCTCGCAGCGGCACGGCCCCGAGGTCGACGCACCGCTCGGCGAGTACGAGATCGTCCGGGTCCCGTTCAGCCGCGTCGGCATCGCCGCCGTCCACCTCGTCCCGCTCTCGCTGCGCCACTACCTGGACGGCAACATCGAGGGCGTCCGCGCCATGCACGCCCCCGACCTGGGCTGAGTCCCCCGGGCCCCTCGGTCGCCGGGCGGTCCCTACGAGGCGCGGGCGACCTCCCCGAGATAGTCGTGGCGGATCCGGTCGGTGGGGATGCCCACGCCCTTCAGCGCGTCGAGCCCGCTGCGGATCATGCCGGGCGGCCCCGAGAGATAGGCGTCGTACTCGGCCCAGGGGCCGTAGCGGCGCACCGCGTCCGGCAGCCGGCCCTCGGCCTCGGTGACCGGGCGGACGGCGAGCCAGGGGAAGGTCTGCTGGAGCCGCATCATCGTGTCGATGTCGTAGAGGTCGTGGCCGCTGCGGGCGCCGTAGAAGACCTCGACCGGGCGCCGGTCACCGTGCTCGGCCACGTCCTCGACCAGCGCCTTGATCGGCGCGATCCCGGTGCCCCCGCCGAGGCAGAGCAGGCCGTTGTCGGTGGAGTGGTCGACGGTCATCGAGCCCGCGGGCGGGCCGAGCCGCAGCACGTCCCCGGGGCGGGCCCGGTGCACCAGGGCGTTGGACACCCAGCCGGCCGGCACGGCCTTCACGTGCAGGGTGAGCAGTCCGTCCGGGCGGGGTGCGGAGGCGAAGGAGTAGTGCCGCCAGATCCGGGGCCACCAGGGCGTCTCCAGGGTCGTGTACTGCCCGGCCAGGAAGGGATACGGCAGGTCGGGCCGGAGCGTGAGCACGGCGACGTCGGGGGTCCGCAGGTCGTGGCTGACCACCTCGGCCTGCCACCAGGCCGGCGCGTGGCTCTCGTTCTCGGCGGCGGCGTCGATCATGATCTGCGAGATCGTCGTGTACGTCCGCACCCAGGCCGCCTCGGTCTCCGCGTCCCAGCCGCTGCCGGCGTACCGCTCCAGAGCGCCGATCAGCGCCTCCCCGACGGCCGGGTAGTGCTCGGCGCGCGTGCCGTACTTCCGGTGCCCGCGTCCGAGGTTGCTCAGGTAGTCGGTGAGCACCGGAACGTCGTCCATGAGGTCGGCGGCCGTGAGCAGCGCCTTGAGGAGCCGGTCCCGCTGGGTGTCCATGGCGGCGGGGAACATCGCCCGCAGGTCGGGATGGCGGGTGAAGAGCAGTGCGTAGAAGTACGAGGTGACCCGGTCCGCCGTCGGCGCGATCGCGGCGAGCGTGCGCCGGACGAGGGCCGCGTCGCCCACGGCCGTACCGTCCCCGACCGCGCCGTCCGCCGGACCGTCGGTCGCCTTCTCCGAGGCCCCCTGTACCGACTCCGGCGGCTCACTGAACGTTTCCTCAGGCGCCGGTGGCACGGCCGCGATCCGGGGCGGCGCACCCGTGGCCGCAGCCGGAGCATCCGTCATGATCCTTGCCTCCCCGCTAGTCGGCCGCTGTGTTCGCAGAATGGCAGTCCGAGGGGGAGGACGGACAGAAAGTGGGATTCCCGGTGATTCGCCCCGCGCGGAGGGCTAGGCTGCGCTCTTTCGGACCAGTCCGTAGGCCTCGCGCAGATCGCCTCCCGTGTAGCTGTGCCGGGCCAGTCCGGCCAGGTGGTGGTCGGCGTTCACGGCCACCGTCTCGGGCACGATCGCGAACAGCTCCGCGTCGGACATCGAGTCGCCGTACGCCACGCAGTCGGCCGGTTCGACCCCGAAGCGCGCGCAGAGTTCCCCGGCGATCCGCACCTTCGCCGAGGCGTCGAGGATGCCCGGGCGGTGGATCGGCTCGGTGAAGGGCACGGAGGGCCAGCGGGAGCCGTGGGCCGCGTCGGCGCCCCAGTCGAGCAGCCGCTCGACGAAGAAGTCCGGCGAGAGCGAGATGACCGCGCAGTGACCGCCCTCGGCGCGGATCTCGGCCCAGACCTCCCTGATGCCCGTGAGCCAGGGCGCCTGCTCGAAGGCAGCGGTCACCTGGTCGGAGGTGAGTTCCGACCAGAGGGCGTGGGCCTGGACGGCGAACTCGTCCGGGGTGAGCCCCCGCAGCAGGAAGTCCTGCTCCAGCTGGGCGATCTCCCGGTCGAGACCGAGTTGCCGGGAGATCTCCACCGCGGCCGCCGAGCCACGGATCAGCGTGCCGTCGAGGTCGAAGAGATGCAGCCGCCGCCGGCCGCTCAGAGTCGTCATGTACGCCGAGGCTAGTACGCCGGCTTACTCCCCCGGGTAGACGCGGGACACCCCCGCTCTTCGGCACGGTGTTTCACGTGAAACATCTCCAGCGGCCCGTTCGACGGGCACTCCTCGTCGTCCATGTGGCGGTCTCCGTGGCCTGGCTCGGCCTCAGCCTGGGGCTGCTCACCCTCGGTCTCACCGCGTACACCACTCAGGATCCGACCCTCACCCAGGCCTCCTACCGGGCCATGAAGGTCTTCGCGGACTGGCTCCTGGCCCCGGTCGCCCTGGCGACCCTCGGCAGCGGCCTCGTGCTCTCGCTCGGCACCCCCTGGGGTCTCGCCCGGCATCGCTGGGTGTGGATCAAGTTCTGGCTCACCCTGGCCACCGCCGCCGCGACGATCTTCGCGCTGCGTCCGGAGATCGCCCACGCGGCGGCCGAGGGAGTCCCGGACAGCAGCCTGGTGGCGGCCCCGGTGGTCTCCACGACGGCCTACCTCTTCATGACGGCCGTCTCCGTGCTGAAGCCCTGGGGGCTGACCCGGCGCGGCCGCAGGCTGCGGGAATCGGCGAAGGGCCGGGCCCCACGGGCGCGGGCCGCGGCTCGTCAGGGCGAGTTCCCGTAAAGCGGTGGACGGGTCCCGACCTGGTCGGACAGCCTGATCACCATGCCCCTCTCTCACCCCCCGCTCGACCGGCTCCCGATCCGACGCCTCGGCCCCGAAGACCTCCTCGCGTGCGCCGACCTCTCCGAGAACCGGGGCTGGCCCCGCGAGGAACACAAGTGGGGCCTGCTGCTCGCCGCCGGGGTGGGACACGGCATCGACGACCCGTCCGGCAAGGGACTGCTCGCGGCCTGCGTGGTCACCTCGTACGGTCCCGGGCTCGCCGCCATCGGCATGGTCCTCGTCGCCGAGCGGTACGCCCGCCAGGGCGTCGGCCGCCGTCTCATGCGCCATGTCCTCGCGGAGGCCGGCGACACCCCGCTCAGCCTCTACGCCACGAGCAACGGACAGCCGCTCTACGAGGAGCTGGGCTTCACCGAGATCGGGCGCTCCGAGATGCTCCGGGGCCACTTCACCGCGGCCGAGCCCGCGCCCGGGCGCACCGTCCGGCCCGCCACCGCCGAGGACCTCCAGGACGTGCTGCGCCTCGACCACGAGATCTTCGGCGCCGACCGCACCCACCTCATCACCCGGCTCCCGGCCTTCGCCGACCACCTGCGGGTCGCCGAGCAGGACGGCGAGATCACCGGCTTCGCCGGCCTCTGGCCCAACATGGACACCCATGTCGTCGGCCCCGTGATCGCCCGCGACCCCGGCACCGCACAGGCCCTGATCGCCTCGCTGGCCACCGCCACCGACCGCCCGCTGCGCACCGACGTCGACACCGGCCACACCGAACTGCTGACCTGGCTGAAGGCGAACGGCCTGGAGCACATCGCCACCAACGCCGTCATGCTCCGCTCGCACGCCGCCCTGCCGGGCGACGGAAACCGGCGCTTCGCCCCGCTCACCGTCGCGGCCGGCTGAGCCCCGGGCCCCGAGGGGGTCCGTCGCCCGATTAATTGCACACGCGGCTTTTTGCGGTCCTTCCATTACCCTGATAAAGGAACCGGGACCCCTCCGGGCCGGAAACATCCAGGACAGACCGAGGAAGCGAGGAGCGCACATGACCGCGACGGACCCCGCCCTGACGGCCCTCTCCCAGGGCTGGTGCGCTCTCTCCCTCCTGCACGGACGGATCGAGTCGCACATCGAGCGCGCCCTCGAGGCCGGGCACGGGCTCAGCGTCCGCGAGTTCTCGCTCCTCGACGTCCTCAGCCGCCAGCACGACGGGCCCGGCGGCCACCTCCAGATGAAGCAGGTGGCCGACGCCGTGGTGCTCAGCCAGAGCGCGACCACCCGGCTCGTGACCCGGCTGGAGGACCGCGGCCTGCTCACCCGCTACCTCTGCGCCACCGACCGGCGCGGCATCTACACCGATGTCACCGAGGCCGGCCAGAAGCTCCTGGACGAGGCCCGCCCGACCAATGACGCCGCGCTGCGCGAGGCCCTGGACGCCGCTGCCCTGAACCCGGAGCTGGCCCCGCTGGTGCGGGTCGTCGAGGGCCTCGGCGTCCCTGCCTGAGCCCGCGGGCGGCGCGTAGCCTGCCCGTATGAGCGATCTTGAGATCCGGCCCGCCCTGCGGGACGACCTGCCCGCCATCGTCGCGATGCTCGCGGACGACCCGCTGGGCGCCCAGCGCGAGTCGCCCGACGACCTCACGCCGTACACCACCGCCTTCGACCGGCTGGCCGGGGACCCCCACCAGCACCTGGTCGTCGCCGAACGCGAGGGCCGGGTCGTCGGCACCCTCCAGCTCACGATCATCCCCGGGCTCTCCCGCCGGGGCACCACCCGCTCGATCATCGAAGGCGTCCGCATCCACGCCGAGGAACGCGGCGGCGGTCTCGGCGGCCGGCTCATCGAGTGGGCGATCGAGGAGTCCCGCCGGCAGGACTGCGGGCTGGTGCAGCTGACCTCCGACGTCACCCGCACCGATGCCCACCGCTTCTACGAGCGACTCGGCTTCGAGCCCTCGCACATCGGCTTCAAGCTGAGCCTGTGAACCGGCGGGCGGTGTTTCACGTGAAACACCGCCCGTCGGCGCCGCTCAGAGGCCCCGCCAGGCCCCCTCGACCACACCACCGGGCACCGCGTCTCCCTGCTCATAGGGCTCCCGGGTGAAGACGAAGGACCCCAGGTCGAGGTGGCTCACCGAACCGTCCGGGCGCCGCACCACCCTCAGGGTCTCCCCCTGGTAGTAGCCGTCGAGACCGATCCAGCCGCTGCCGTCGGGCAGTGCCCGGAAGCTCGCCCGCCGGCCGGCGCCCTTGAGCGGCTCCAGCGTCAGGGCCCGCCCGGCGCCGAGGCGCAGCCCGTAGGCGTACGTGCCCCAGTACCAGGGACCGGTGAGGGCGAGCAGCTCCTCGTCCACCTCGGCCGCGGGAACGGGCCGCCAGGGCTTCGGCAGGCGCGGCTCCGCCTCGGCGACGATCCCGATGAGCTCGGCGGCCACGGTGGCGGGGAGCGGCCCGCTGGTGGCGTTGGCGAGGGCCACGGCGGCCACCCCGTCCTCGACGCTCACCCACAGGCCGGCGACGAAGCCGGGCAGCGAGCCGGTGTGCCCGAACAGCAGCCCGCGCTCCGAGTGCACCAGCTGGAGCCCCAGGCCGTACCCCGCCTTGCCGTCGGTGGCCGAGGCCGGCGCGGCCGGAACGCGCATCTCCGCGACCGTGTCCGCGCTCAGCACCCGGTCGTCGCCCTCGGCGAGGAAGACGGCGAACCGGCACAGGTCCCCGACCGTCGACCAGAGCTGCCCGGCCGGCGCCATCAGCCCCAGGTCCTCGGCGGGTTCGGGCATCATCACGTCCGCCCACGGGTGCACCGCGAAGCCGCCGGCGTGCGGCGCGACCGGCCGGCAGCTCGTCCGGTCGAGCCCCAGCGGCTCCAGGATCTCGGTGGCCAGCGCCTCCTCCCAGGAGACCCCGCGCACCGCCTCCACCAGCGAACCGAGCAGCGTGTAGCCGGGGTTGGAGTAGTGGTGCAGCCGGCCCACCGGGTGCACCGTCGGCCGCTCCCCCAGCACGTCGGCCAGCTCCGGCCGGAGCGATCCCGGCGTCCGCTCCCACCAGGGCGACGGGGTCTCGGCGGCGAGTCCCGCGGTGTGGCCCAGGAGCTGGGCGATCGTCACCTCGCCCACCCCGGTGCCCGGAAGGTGCTTCTCCAGCGGGTCCTCCAGGCCGAGCAAGCCCTCGTCCCGCAGTCGCATCACGAGCACCGCGGTGAACACCTTGGTGATCGAACCGATCCGGTACTGGGTCCCGGTGTCCGGCGCGTGCCCGTCGACACAGCTGCGCGCACCGCTCCACACCATCGCTCCGTCCCGCGCGACACCGGCGACGAACGAGGGCGCGCGGCCCTCGCTCTGGGCGACGGCCACCCGGTGCAGCAGGGCGCGTTCGGTGGAGGGCAGCAGGGCTTCGAAGGATGAGGTCATACGGCGATCATGCCGTGCTTCCCCCGCCGGTGGTGGTGCGGAGGTAGTGCTCGGCGATCTCGCTGGCCGTGTTCACAGGCGGGCTCGGGCCGCGTGGCCGGGGCGGGGCCTGACCGCGGGGCGACATTTGTACAAGACCGCGGGCCGGCGGCACCGGCATCCTCCCGGGCATGACTCTCCACGACGGCAAGCACGTGCACGGGATACACGTGGTCCACGACGGCCCGCGGGAAGCGCCGCCGCTCGTGCTCATCCATGGATCGGGGGCCTCGGGCAGCTCCTGGGACCCGGTCATCCCGGCGCTGGCCGACCGGTACCACGTCATCCGGATCGACCTCCCGGGCCACGGCCAGTCGCCGCCCGCGCCGTCGTACGACGTGTCCGAGCAGGCGGCCAGGCTGGCCGAAGCCCTCGATGAGCTGGGCGTCCGTCCGGTCACCGTGGCCGGGCACTCCAGCGGCGGGTACATCGCCACCGCCCTCGCCGAACGGCGCCCGGACCTCGTGGGTTCGCTCGCCCTGATCAGCAGTGGCCCGAGTCCCGACGCGCTCCTTCCGCAGCCCGCCCTCCTTCGGGCCCTGCTCGACCCGCCGCTCGGCCCGCTTCTCTGGAGGGTCCGTTCCGACGCGATGCTCCGCCGGGGCGTGACCGCGGTGTGCAGGCGCCCGGTGGACGTCCCGAACGCCCTGGTCGCCGACGTGCGGGGCATCAGCTACCGCACCTTCAGGACGGTGCTGCGCGACAACACCGCGTACATCGCCGAGCGGAGCGTCCCCGAGCGCCTGACCGCGCTCGACGTCCCGGTCCTGGTGATCTTCGGCGCGGCGGACCCCCGCTGGGACCCGTCTTCGGCGCACCACTACGAGACGGTGCCGACCGCGCGGGTCGAGCAGCTGCCCGACGTCGGCCACTTCCCCATGCTCGAAGCACCGGAGGCGACCGCCGAGTTGCTGCTGCGCTTCGCCACGACGGGGCGCTGACACCCGTCGCCCCGCCCGGGGCGGTGGAGCCCGCCCTACGGACCGGGATCAGGTCTGGGCCATGTCCACGAAGCGGGAGTAGTGGCCCTGGAAGGCCACGGTGATGGTCGCCGTCGGACCGTTACGGTGCTTGCCGACGATGATGTCGGCCTCGCCGGCGCGCGGGGACTCCTTCTCGTATGCGTCCTCGCGGTGCAGCAGGATGACCATGTCGGCGTCCTGCTCGATGGAGCCGGACTCGCGGAGGTCGGAGACCATCGGCTTCTTGTCGGTGCGCTGCTCGGGGCCACGGTTCAGCTGGGAGAGGGCGATCACCGGCAGCTCCAGCTCCTTGGCGAGGAGCTTGAGGTTTCGCGACATGTCGGAGACCTCCTGCTGGCGGCTCTCGGCGCGCTTGGCGCCGCCGGACTGCATCAGCTGGAGGTAGTCGATGATGACGAGCTTGAGCCCGGCCCGTTGCTTGAGCCGGCGGCACTTGGCCCGGATCTCCATCATCGACAGGTTCGGCGAGTCGTCGATGTAGAGCGGGGCCTGCGAGACGTCCGGCATCCGGCGGGCGAGCCGGGTCCAGTCCTCGTCGGTCATGGTGCCGGAGCGCATGTGGTGCAGCGCCACCCGGGCCTCGGCCGAGAGCAGACGCATCGCGATCTCGTTGCGGCCCATTTCGAGCGAGAAGATGACGCTGGGCAGGTTGTTCTTGATCGAGGCGGCGCGCGCGAAGTCCAGCGCGAGCGTGGACTTACCCATGGCGGGGCGGGCCGCGATGATGATCATCTGGCCGGGGTGCAGTCCGTTGGTGAGCGCGTCGAGGTCGGTGAAGCCGGTGGGGACACCGGTCATCTCGCCGCTGCGGGAGCCGATCGCCTCGATCTCGTCGAGCGCGCCCTCCATGATGTCGCCGAGCGGCAGGTAGTCCTCGGTCGTGCGCTGCTCGGTGACCTGGTAGATCTCCGCCTGGGCGCGGTTGACGATCTCGTCGACGTCGCCGTCGGCCGCGTATCCCATCTGCGTGATCTTGGTGCCGGCCTCCACGAGGCGGCGCAGCACGGCCCGCTCGTGGACGATCTCCGCGTAGTACGAGGCGTTGGCCGCGGTCGGCACCGACTGCACGAGCGTGTGCAGATAGGAGGCGCCGCCGACGCGGGTGATCTCGCCGCGCTTGGTGAGCTCGGCGCCGACGGTGATGGGGTCGGCGGGCTCGCCCTTCGCGTAGAGGTCGAGGATGGCGGCGTAGATCGTCTCGTGGGCCGGCTTGTAGAAGTCGTGGCCCTTGATGATCTCGACGACGTCGGCGATGGCGTCCTTGGACAGCAGCATGCCGCCGAGGACGGACTGCTCGGCGTCCAGGTCCTGCGGGGGGACCCGCTCGAAGGCGGAGATCCCGCTGTCCCAGCCGCCGCCCTCACTGCCGCGCTCGTGCTGGTCCTCCCGGCCGCGTCCGCGGCCACCGCGCTCGCGGGTGCGCGTCGGGAGCCGGTCGCCGGGTCCGCTGTCGGCCCAGGGATCGTCCATGGGCTCGGGCATGCTCACCAAGCCACCTCCTCCCGTCCGCTCCGCGGACCTCGCCGTGCCCCTCTTTCTTACGCCACGGCTCAGACAAAAAAGGGGCTTTGGCTCCGCTTCTGGCGCGTCGGGTGCCGGTCCACGGTAGGGCCGCGGGCACCGTCAGCCAATCTGGTTATCCACAGGCCCTGTGGGTGAAGGCCCAGATGCTGTGGAGAACTCCCCGGAACCTGTGCACGGACCGGGGGACAGCCGTGTGGACAAACTCATAACCCCTCCGCCCAAACGCCGCTGACCTGCGACTTTTCCATCCACCGGCTGTGGGGGAGAAAAACTTTTCCCCCTGGATCAAGATCAGAACAAACGGCGCACAGCCGAAGGGCCGCTCGCTCCAAAAGTAAGGGTCAGCAAGGCATTGCATCTCTTACCTGTGGACGATTAGATTGAGGCCATGCACCAGGCTCCCGCGACCCCCAAGGCCGTTCGACGCCAACACGACCGAGAGATCGTCTCGCTCGCCGTCCCGGCCTTCGGCGCACTCGTCGCCGAGCCCCTCTTCCTCATGGTCGACAGTGCCATCGTCGGCCACCTCGGCACCCCCCAGCTCGCCGGACTCGCCATCGCCTCGGCGCTCCTCGCCACCGCCGTGAGCGTGTTCGTCTTCCTCGCCTACGCCACCACCGCGGCCGTCGCCCGCCGGGTCGGCGCCGGCGACCTCAGGGCCGCCATCCGCCAGGGCGTCGACGGCATCTGGCTCGCCCTGCTCCTCGGCGCCGCCGTGGTCGCCCTCACCCTGCCCGCCGCACCCTGGCTCGTCGACGTCTTCGGCGCCTCCGACACCGCCGCCCCCTACGCCACCACCTATCTGCGGATCTCCAGCCTCGGCATCCCCGCGATGCTGGTCGTCCTCGCCGCCACCGGCGTCCTGCGCGGACTCCAGGACACCCGCACACCGCTGTACGTCGCCATCGCCGGCTTCGCGGCCAACGGCGCCCTCAATCTCGGTCTGGTCTACGGTGCCGGGCTCGGCATCGCCGGCTCCGCCTGGGGCACGGTCATCGCCCAGTTCGGCATGGCCGCCGCATACCTCTTCGTCGTCGTCCGCGGCGCCCGCCGGCACGGTGCCTCGCTGCGCCCCGACGCGGCCGGCATCCGGGCCTCGGCGACGGCCGGCGCCCCGCTCCTCGTCCGTACGCTCTCGCTGCGCGCCGTGCTGATGATCGCCACCGCCGTCGCCGCCCGCCTCGGGGATGCCGAAGTCGCCGCCCACCAGATCATCCTGTCCCTGTGGAGCCTGATGGCCTTCGCCCTCGACGCGATCGCCATCGCCGGGCAGGCCATCATCGGGCGCTACCTCGGGGCCGAGGACGCCGACGGCGCCCGACAGGTCTGCCGCCGCATGGTCCAGTGGGGCGTGGTCTCCGGGATCGTCCTCGGCGTGCTGCTGGTCGTCACCCGACCGCTCTTCGTCCCCCTCTTCACCGGCGACACCGCGGTCCAGGACACCCTGCTCCCCGCGCTGCTCGTCGTGGCGCTCTCGCAGCCGATCTCCGGGGTCGTCTTCGTCCTCGACGGCGTCCTGATGGGCGCGGGCGACGGCCCCTACCTCGCCTGGGCCATGCTGCTGACCCTCGCCGTCTTCGCCCCCGTCGCGCTCCTGGTGCCGACGCTGGGCGGCGGGCTGACGGCGCTGTGGGGAGCGATGACGCTGATGATGATCGTCCGCATGGCCACCCTGTGGTTCCGGGAGCGCTCCGGCCGCTGGCTCGTCACGGGCGCCACCCGCTGAGCGTTGTTTCACGTGAAACCGGATGTTTCACGTGAAACAGACCCCGCGACCCCCTGCGGAGGGCGGAGAGCAGCGGAAGGGCCCGCACCCCGAGGGGTGCGGGCCCTTCCGTACTGCTGAGCGCGAACTGCCAGGGGCAGCGTTACGCGGCGACGACCTCGACGCCGAGCTTCGCGGCGACCTCGGGGTGCAGACGCACGGACACCTGGTGCGAGCCCAGGGTCTTGATCGGCGCACCGAGCTCGACGCGACGCTTGTCGACCTCCGGGCCACCGGCGGTCTTGATCGCGGCGGCGATGTCGGCCGGGGTCACGGAGCCGAAGAGACGGCCGGCGTCGCCGGAGCGAACGGCCAGGCGCACCTTCGTGCCCTCGAGCTGGGCCTTGATCTCGTTGGCCTGCTCGATGGTCGCGATCTCGTGGATCTTGCGGGCGCGGCGGATCTGCGCCACGTCCTTCTCGCCACCCTTGGTCCAGCGGATCGCGAAACCGCGCGGGACCAGGTAGTTGCGAGCGTAGCCGTCCTTGACGTCGACGACGTCGCCGGCGGCACCGAGGCCGGACACCTCGTGGGTGAGGATGATCTTCATTATTCGGTCACCCTTCCCTTAGCGCGCGGTGGACGTGTAGGGCAGCAGCGCCATCTCACGGCTGTTCTTGACGGCCGTGGCGACGTCACGCTGGTGCTGCGTGCAGTTGCCGGTCACGCGACGGGCACGGATCTTGCCGCGGTCGGAAATGAACTTCCGCAGCATGTTCGTGTCCTTGTAGTCGACGTACGCGACCTTGTCCTTGCAGAACGCGCAGACCTTCTTCTTAGGCTTGCGCACAGGCGGCTTCGCCATGGTGTTTCTCCTGTGTGATCAAGAAGTGGGGGTACGAGCTGCTTCCGGGGCGCAGGCCCTAGAAGGGAGGCTCGTCCGAGTAGCCGCCGCCGGAGTTGCCACCCCAGCCGCCACCGCCGCCGCCCTGCTGGCCGCCGGACGGAGCGCTGGAGGCCCACGGGTCGTCGGAGGGAGCTCCGCCGCCCTGCTGGCCACCGCCGGAGTTGCCACCCCAGCCACCGCCGCCGCCACCCTGCTGGCCACCACCGCCGTAGCCGCCCTGACCACCGCGACCGGTGGTGCGGGTGACCTTGGCCGTCGCGTTCCTCAGGCTGGGGCCGACTTCCTCGACATCCAGCTCGAAGACCGTGCGCTTGACGCCCTCGCGGTCCTCGTAGGACCGCTGCTTCAGACGGCCCTGCACGACGACGCGCATGCCCTTCTGCAGCGACTCGGCGACGTTCTCCGCCGCCTGGCGCCAGACCGAGCAGGTCAGGAACAGGCTCTCGCCGTCCTTCCACTCATTGGTCTGCCGGTCGAAGGTGCGGGGAGTGGACGCGACGCGGAACTTCGCGACCGCCGCACCGGACGGGGTGAAGCGCAGCTCGGGGTCTTCGACAAGGTTGCCGACGACCGTGATGACGGTCTCGCCTGCCATGGGTGAACCTCTCGGCGGGATTGCTTACGGCTGCTTATTGCTACTCGGACCCGAGAACTCCTGAGCCTGGGCTCAGTGGGTCTCGGGGCGGAGGACCTTGGTCCGGAGGACCGACTCGTTCAGGTTCATCTGGCGGTCGAGCTCCTTGACGACCGCAGGCTCGGCCTGCAGGTCGATGACCGAGTAGATGCCCTCGGGCTTCTTCTTGATCTCGTAGGCGAGACGACGACGGCCCCAGGTGTCGACCTTCTCGACCTTTCCGTTGCCCTCACGGACGACGGAGAGGAAGTTCTCGATCAGCGGGGAGACAGCGCGCTCCTCGAGATCGGGGTCGAGGATGACCATCACCTCGTAGTGACGCATGTGGAACCCACCTCCTTTGGACTCAGCGGCCACGGTCGTTCCGTGGCAGGAGGGTCGTGATGCGTGCGCAACGGTATCCGCCGCCACTGACAGTCCCCCTCGCCGAACGAGGGGCTGCCGGCGGATCCAGGCCGGACCTGGGCAGACACCGGTGCAGACCGTACAGAGTACCCGCACATCACCCTGCGGTTGAAATCCGGCGGTGAGGGGACGCAATCTGTACACAGCGGATGTGGGCGGCGTCACAAGGCGCCGCCTTCCGGACGGCACGCCAGGAGGTGCCCCCATGGCACAGGCAATGCGACCCGACCCCGGCCACTCCCTCTTCGCCACGGACGGCAAGCCCCACCCGCTCCAGGACACCCTGGTCGCCGTCACGCTGGCGCTCGGCGTCCTCTCCTTCGTCACGGGCTTCTTCGACAACCTGCACCTGCTGGCGTCCTGGACCGGACTGATCGGCATCCTCACCGGGGCCTACGGACAGTTCATCTCCGCCACCACCCGCGAGCGCTTCGCGCTCGTCGTCGGACTCGGCGCCGCGGGCGTGGGCTTCTACCTCGGCATGGCCCACGGCGGCCTCTTCGGCGGAGTGATCAGCTAGCCGCATGCCCGTCACATGGGCCGGAAGGCCCCACAGGCACATTCGGGGCGCTCCCAGGTCGCAGTAGGCTTCGGCGCGAGAGCCGGAGCCCCGCAACCGATGGGGACACACCTGCCGAGGAGCGCCCCGCATGAGCCTGACCCTGAGGACTATCAGTCGTGAGCAGCATCTGGCATTCATCCAGAGCCAGCCCGCGGCGAGCCACTGCCAGGTCCCGGCGTGGGCTGACGTGAAAACGGAGTGGCGCTCCGAGAACCTCGGCTGGTTCGACAAGACCGGCGAGCTCGTCGGCGCCGGTCTGGTGCTCTACCGCCAGCTGCCCAAGATCAAGCGCTACCTGGCCTATCTGCCCGAGGGCCCGGTCATCAACTGGTACGCCCCCAACCTCGACGAGTGGCTCCAGCCGATGCTGGCCCACCTCAAGCAGCAGGGCGCCTTCTCCGTGAAGATGGGCCCGCCGGTGGTCATCCGCCGCTGGGACGCCGCCGCGATCAAGTCCGGCATCCAGGACCCGGACGTCAAGCGCCTGCGTGACGTCGAGGCCACCCACATCGAGCCGCGCGCCTTCGAAGTCGCCGACCGGCTGCGGAAGATGGGCTGGCAGCAGGGCGAGGACGGCGGCGCCGGCTTCGGCGACGTCCAGCCCCGCTACGTCTTCCAGGTCCCGCTCGCGAACCGCTCGCTCGACGACGTCCTCAAGGGCTTCAACCAGCTGTGGCGCCGCAACATCAAGAAGGCCGAGAAGGCCGGCGTCGAGGTCGTCCAGGGCGGTTACGAGGACCTGGCCGAGTGGCAGCGGCTGTACGAGATCACCGCCGTCCGCGACAAGTTCCGCCCGCGCCCGCTCTCGTACTTCCAGCGCATGTGGACCGTCCTCAACAACGAGGACCCCAACCGCATGCGGCTCTACTTCGCCCGCCACAACGGCGTGAACCTCTCCGCCGCGACGATGCTCGTGGTCGGCGGCCACGTCTGGTACTCCTACGGCGCCTCGGACAACATCGGCCGCGAGGTCCGCCCCTCCAACGCCATGCAGTGGCGGATGCTGCGCGACGCCTACGCGATGGGCGCGACCGTCTACGACCTGCGCGGCATCTCGGACTCGCTGGACGAGACCGACCACCTCTTCGGCCTGATCCAGTTCAAGGTCGGCACCGGCGGCGAGGCCGCCGAGTACCTCGGCGAGTGGGACTTCCCGCTCAACAAGCTCCTGCACAAGGCCCTGGACATCTACATGTCGCGGCGCTGAGCACCGGGCGACGCAGCCACCGCCGCGCCCGCCGCCTCGCTGACGGCGCGGCGGGCCTTGCGTAGGCTCGTACCCAGCCTCGTACACACTTTTGACAGACCGCAGCCACCAGAAAGGTTCCGGGCCGGCCATGGCGCTCTCCCTCTACGTCGACACCGCTCGCTGGCGGGCGCACCAGAAGACCGTGATCGAGCAGTTCCCGGGCCTGGTCCCGGTCTGCAAGGGCAACGGCTACGGGTTCGGCCACGAGCGCCTCTCGGACGAGGCCGCGCGCTTCGGCTCGGACATGCTCGCGGTGGGCACCACCTACGAGGCCGCGAAGATCAAGGACTGGTTCGGCGGCGACCTGCTCGTCCTCACCCCGTTCCGGCGCGGTGAGGAACCGGTGCCACTGCCCGACCGGGTCATCCGCTCGGTGTCCTCCGTGGACGGCGTGCACGCCCTGGTGGGCGCCCGGGTCGTCATCGAGTGCATGAGCTCGATGAAGCGGCACGGCATCCACGAGGAGGACCTGCCCCGGCTCCACGCGGCCATCGAGGACGTGCGCCTGGAGGGCTTCGCCCTGCACCTGCCGCTCGACCGCACCGACGGCACCGACGCCGTCGAGGAGGTCATCGCCTGGATGGACCGGCTGCGTGCCGCCCGGCTGCCGCTGCACACCATGTTCGTCAGCCACCTGCGCGCCGACGAGCAGGCCCGGCTCCAGCAGCAGTTCCCGCAGACCCGCTTCCGGGCCCGCATTGGCACCCGGCTGTGGCTGGGCGACCACGAGGCCACCGAGTACCGCGGCGCGGTACTCGACGTCACCCGGGTCGCCAAGGGCGACCGCTTCGGCTACCGGCAGCAGAAGGCCGCCTCCGACGGCTGGCTCGTCGTGGTCGCCGGCGGCACCTCGCACGGCGTCGGCCTGGAGGCCCCCAAGGCCATGCACGGCGTGATGCCGCGCGCCAAGGGCGTCGCCAGGGCCGGCCTCGCCACCGTCAACCGGAACCTCTCCCCGTTCGTCTGGGCCGGCAAGCAGCGCTGGTTCGCCGAGCCGCCGCACATGCAGGTGTCGATCCTGTTCGTGCCGTCCGACGCCCAGGAGCCGAAGGTCGGCGACGAGCTGGTGGCGCACCTGCGCCACACCACCACGCAGTACGACCGGCTCGTCGAGCGCTGAGCCGGCGCGAGCAGCCGTAGCGCGAAGGAACGCCGAAGCGGCCCCCGGGGGACTCCCCGGGGGCCGCTTGCGTCCGTGGCGCGGGCGCGGTCACTCGCGGGGCGGCAGGCCCCAGTCCACCCGCGTGCCCTCCACGGCCGGGGCCGCGTGCCGCGCCGGGTGCGCCGCCCTGCCGAGCACGAACACGTCCTCGGCGCCGTCCAGGACGCCCCCGGAGGGGTCGTCGGAGCCGTCGCGCCGCACCCCGTCCCGGTCGGGCACCAGGATGTCCCGCACGATCACGGCACACAGATAGAGCGTCCCGAGGACGTGCAGCACGATCGCGAACTGGTAGCCGTCGGTCGGCAGCCCCTGCTTGCTCGGGCCGCTCGTGTACGCCAGGTAGAACCAGATCGCGAAGAAGTACAGGACCTCGCAGCCCTGCCACACCAGGAAGTCCCGCCACCGCGGCCGGGCCAGCGCCGCGAGCGGCACCAGCCACAGCACGTACTGCGGCGAGTAGACCTTGTTGACCAGCACGAACGCGGCCACGATCAGGAACACCAGCTGGGCGAGGCGCGGCCGGCGGGGCGCGTTGAAGGCCAGGTAGGCGAGCCCCGCGACGGCGAGCATCATCAGGAACAGCGCCCAGTAGTTCGCGGTCTCGGGGCGCATCTGCTCACCGGTGAGCTGGCTGATCAGCAGCCACACCGAACCGAAGTCGACGTTCCGGTCCGTGCTGAAGACGTAGAACTGCTTCCAGCCGTCCGTCGCGAACACCAGCACCGGCAGGTTCACCAGCAGCCAGGCCCCCGCGGCACCGAGCAGCGCCGTGCCGAAGGCCCGCCACTTCCCGGCCCGCCAGCACAGCAGCAGCAGGGGCACCAGCAGCAGCGCCGGATAGAACTTGGCGGCCGTCGCGAGCCCGAGCAGCACCCCGGCGGCCAGCGGCCGGCTCCGCGACCACATCAGCAGCGCGGCGGCCGTCAGCGCCACGGCCAGCAGGTCCCAGTTGATGGTGGCGGTCAGCGCGACCGCGGGCGCGAGCGCCACGAGCAGCCCGTCCCAGGGGCGCCGCCGGTGCGTCCTGGCCACACAGACCGCCAGGACCGCCGCACAGACCATGAGCAGGCCCGCATTGACCATCCAGAACGCGCGCTCCTGCGCCGTCACGTCCCCGCCCGGCGTCAGCCACGCGGCGACCTGCATGAACAGCCCGGTCAGCACCGGGTACTCCAGGAACGGTATGTCGCCGCCCACCCGGTCGAAGTACGGGACCAGGCCCTCCGCGAAGCCGCGCCCGGTGAAGAGGTGCGGGATGTCGGAGTAGCAGGCGTGGGTGTACTGCGAGGTGGAGCCGCGGAACCAGGCCCAGTTGTAGCAGGGCAGCTTCTGCACCATGCCGAGGGCGAACATCCCGAGGGCCACGAGGACGACGACCCGGACCGGGGTCAGCTGCCCGGCGCCGAGCAGCGCCCGGCGTCCGATCGGACCGCCGATCAGCTCGCTGCCGGCGGCGGCCACCTCGTCCCGCCGGGTGGGGCAGACCACCGGGGGGTCCTGCGCAGGGCTCGTCTTCTGGAGGCTCGGCATGGGGGACATCCTGCCGTACGCCCCTGGGAAAACGGTGAGGGCCGCCGCGCCCGTTTCCGTACGAGGTACGGACCGGGTGCGACGGCCCTCGGGGCCCTGGGGCGCTCCTCAGGGGTGCGGGCTAGCCGCTCACGCCCCATGAGGTGCCGCCCGGCTTGCCGCCGCCTCCGCCGTTGGTGGTCGGGTCGACGGTCGAGCTCGTCGGATCGGGGCTCGGCGTGGTGGTGGTGCCACCGCTGGTGGTGCCGCCGCTGTCGGCGCCCGTGCTGGTGCCGCCGTTGTCCTTGCACGGCCAGTCCCAGACGCTGCACGTCTTGTCCGGGCCGGGCGTCTTGGTCGGCTTCTCGGTGGGCGCCTGGGTCGACGGGGTCGCGGACGGCGTCTGGGACGCGGTCTCCGTCGGCGTCGGCGTCGGCGTCGGGCTGACCGCGCCGCCGCCGTAGACCGCCTCGCCGTCGAGGTCCTCCGGCTCCGGGAACTTCTTCACGTCGGTGCCCTTGACGGCATCGGTCATGTAGTCGTGCCAGATCTCCGACGGGAACGACGCACCGTGGATCTTCGCCTGGCCGCCGGTGCCCTTCATGGACTCGAACTTGCGGTCCTTGATGGTCTCGTCGTCGGGGAAGCGGTACATGTCGATCGCCGTGGACAGCTGCGGGGTGTAGCCCACGAACCAGGCCGAGTTGTTGCCGTCGGTGGTACCCGTCTTGCCGGCCGCCTCACGGTCGTCCAGCTTGGCGTTGGTACCGGTGCCGCCCTCGACGACGTCCTTCAGGACGTCGGTGACGTTGCTGGCGACGGCGGTGGAGAAGGCCCGCTTGGGCTCGGCCTTGTGCTCGTAGACGACCTCGCCGCGCTGCTTGACCTCGGTCACGGAGAAGACGTCGTTGCGCTCACCGTTGTTCGCGAAGGTCGCGTAGGCGCCGGCCATCCGGATCGCGCTCGGGGAGGAGATACCCAGCGAGAACGAGGGCACGTTCGCCTTCACCAGGGAGGAGTCGAGCAGGCCCGCGTCGATCGCGGACTGGCGCACCTTGTCGATGCCGACGTCCATGCCGAGCTGCACGTACGGCGAGTTCAGGGACTTCATCATGGCCTTGCGCAGGTCGACCTTCGGCACGCTCTCGCCGCCGTCGTTGACCTGACGCCACTCGTTGCCCTTGTCGTCGTACCAGGTGCTGCCGTCGTACTCCTTGATCGTCAGCTTGTTCGTGCCGTTGTAGACGCTCTTGTCGGGGTCGACGATCGTGCGGGTCTCGGGGCCCTGCACCTTCGGTCCCTTGGGGTCGCGCACGCCGTCACGCATCGCGGCGGCGAGGACGAAGGGCTTGAAGGTCGAGCCGACCTGGGCGCCGGTCTGGTCCGCGTTGTTGGTGAAGTGCTTGGTGGCGTCCTGACCGCCGTAGAGGGCGACGATGGCGCCGGTCTGCGCATCCACCGAGGCGCCGCCGAACTGGACGTGGGTGTCCTTGTCCGGGCGCTTCTTCGGGTCGATGTTCTCCTTGTAGACCTTCTGGACCGCTGCCTCGAGCGACTTGACCTTCTTCTTGTCGAAGGTCGTATAGATCTCGAAGCCGCCCTTGGCGAGCTGCTGCGTCGTGAAGTCGCTGTTGTTCAGGAAGTTCGCCTCGGCCGTACGCACCAGATAGCCGATCTGGCCGCCGAGCTGGGCGCCCGAGCTGCGCGGCTTCGTCTTCGGCATCTCGGTGTACTTCGCGCGCTCACCGGCGTCGAGCTTCTTGTCCTTGACCATCTCGTCGAGGATCCACGACCAGCGCTTCCGCGCCCGTTCGGTGTTCGCCTCCTTGGTGGCGGTGGGGTCGATCTCCGGGTAGCCGGCCGGGTCGTAGTACGTCGCGCCCTTGAGCACCGAGGCGAGGAGGGCGCACTCACTCGGGTTGAGCTCGGTGGCGTCCTTGCCGAAGTACGCACGTGCCGCGGCCTGGAGGCCGTAGGCACCGCGCCCGTAGTACGAGGTGTTGAGGTACCCCGCCATGATGTCGGTCTTCTCCAGCTCGTTGCCCACGCGCATCGAGATGAAGAGTTCCTTGACCTTGCGGGTCACCGTCTGCGACTGGTCGTCGAGACGGTTGTTCTTCACGTACTGCTGGGTGATGGTCGAGCCGCCCTGGGTCTGACCGCCCTTGGCCATGTTCCACACGGCACGGGCGATGCCCATCGGGTCGATGCCCGAGTCGTCCCAGAAGGTCTTGTTCTCCGCCGAGACCACCGCGTTCTGCATGGCCTTCGGGATCTTCTCGAACCCGATGATCTGCCGGTTGACCTCACCACCGGTCGCGGCCATCACCGACTTGTCGGACCAGTAGAAGACGTTGTTCTGCTGCTTGGCGCTGATGGCGGTGTCGGGAATGTCCACCCAGGCGTACGCGATCGTCGCCGCGCCCATGAGACCACCGACGAAGGCCAGGAACAGGCCCGTCACCAGCTTCCAGGACGGCATCCAGCGACGCCAGCCGTACTTGCCGTAGCGCGGGTAGTCGATGATCCGCTTCTTGCCGGGCGGGCGCCCGCCGGCACCACCGCGACCGCGCCCCGGACCGTCACCGCGTCCACCGCCGCCACCGCGCCGGCCACCGGGGCCGCCCGGGCCGCCGCCGCCCTCGGGGGCGCGCCTGCGCCCACCGCGCTGGGCGGCACGACGGGCCTCTGCCCGTCCGCCGTAGGGACGCTCTTCCTCTCCATAAGAGGAAGGGGGCCCGTACGAGGCCGAAGGGGACCCCATGGCGGCATCATGACCGGGCGCCGCCCGGCGGCCCATCGGCTGCTGGGCGGCGCGCCGTGCCGCGGCACGACCGCCGTACGGCGGCTGCTGCGGCGGTTTGCGACGGTGCTCGCTCATCGAACGACTACTCCTCGGGCAGGCGCGTGCGCCTGGAAGCGGCAGTTGAGTTCCGGTCCCCCCGAAATGCACACGGCCGGACCTCGGAAGAAGCCCCGCCGTGTCGCAGCCGGTCACCCGTTTCACGGACGTCTCGCGGCCTTGCTCGGTTCCCGGTGGTCTGCATGCCGCACAGACTACGCACGGCCAAAACCTGCCTAGGGGGCGAGTTCACCCCAAATCAGGCAACTCGATTGCTGTGAATTGACGATGTGACGCCGGTCACCCGAGTCCCACTTGTCGCGGACATGGGGTCGTTCTATCGTCGGGATGTATCGAGCCGATACATCAGTGCGGCACATCGGCTCGGCATAGGAGTGTTTTTCCACCCGGTCCCCGAGACGACCCGAGAACGGAGGAGGAGACGAATGAGCCGGCGCTCAGGAATCCTCGAATTCGCCGTTCTCGGCCTGCTCCGCGAAGCCCCGATGCACGGGTACGAGCTGCGCAAGCGGCTCAACACCTCGCTGGGCATCTTCCGGGCCTTCAGCTACGGGACCCTCTACCCGTGCCTCAAGACGCTGGTCGCCAACGGCTGGTTGATCGAGGAACCGGGCAGCGCCCCCGAGGAAGCCGTGGCGGCTTCACTCGCAGGGCGGCGCGCCAAGATCGTCTATCGGTTGACGGCCGAAGGTAAGGAGCACTTCGAGGAGCTCCTCTCCCACACCGGCCCGGACGCCTGGGAGGACGAGCACTTCGCGGCCCGCTTCGCCTTCTTCGGCCAGACCGAGCGCGAGGTGCGGATGCGGGTGCTGGAGGGCCGCCGCAGCCGGCTGGAGGAGCGTCTGGAGAAGATGCGCGCCTCCCTCAACCGGACGCGCGAGCGCCTCGACGACTACACGCTTGAGCTGCAGCGCCACGGAATGGAGTCCGTGGAGCGCGAAGTGCGCTGGCTGAACGAGCTCATCGAGAGCGAGCGGGCGGGGCGGGATCAGCGATCCGGCCCCGACGCCCCCGAGGGCGCCGCTCAGCAGCAGAACCAAGAATCTGGAGAAACGGGCGGCCTGCCCCGGCACGGGGGCAGTACCCGGCCGGATCCGTCCGACGACACCGCCAAGTGAAACCCTGCGTCAGCAGGGCTTCCACGATCACACAGGGAGCAACCGGAAATGGGTTCGGTTCGCGTAGCCATCGTCGGCGTGGGCAACTGCGCCGCCTCGCTGGTGCAGGGCGTCGAGTACTACAAGGACGCCGACCCGGCGTCCAAGGTGCCCGGCCTGATGCACGTGCAGTTCGGCGACTACCACGTCCGTGACGTGGAGTTCGTGGCCGCGTTCGACGTGGACGCGAAGAAGGTGGGCCTGGACCTCGCGGACGCCATCGGCGCCAGCGAGAACAACACCATCAAGATCTGCGACGTTCCGGCCACGGGCGTCACGGTCCAGCGCGGTCACACCCTCGACGGCCTCGGCAAGTACTACCGCCAGACCATCGAGGAGTCCGCCGAGGCCCCGGTCGACGTCGTCCAGGTCCTCAAGGACAAGCAGGTCGACGTGCTGGTCTGCTACCTGCCCGTCGGTTCCGAGGACGCGGCGAAGTTCTACGCCCAGTGCGCCATCGACGCCAAGGTCGCCTTCGTCAACGCCCTCCCGGTCTTCATCGCCGGCACCAAGGAGTGGGCGGACAAGTTCACCGAGGCCGGTGTCCCGATCGTCGGTGACGACATCAAGTCGCAGGTCGGCGCCACCATCACGCACCGCGTGATGGCCAAGCTCTTCGAGGACCGGGGTGTCATCCTCGACCGCACGATGCAGCTGAACGTCGGCGGCAACATGGACTTCAAGAACATGCTCGAGCGCGAGCGCCTGGAGTCCAAGAAGATCTCCAAGACGCAGGCCGTCACCTCCCAGATCCCCGACCGGGACCTCGGCGAGAAGAACGTCCACATCGGCCCCTCGGACTACGTGGCCTGGCTGGACGACCGCAAGTGGGCGTACGTGCGCCTCGAGGGCCGCGCCTTCGGCGACGTCCCGCTGAACCTGGAGTACAAGCTCGAGGTCTGGGACTCCCCGAACTCCGCGGGTGTCATCATCGACGCCCTGCGCGCCGCGAAGATCGCCAAGGACCGCGGCATCGGCGGCCCGATCCTCTCCGCGTCGAGCTACTTCATGAAGTCCCCGCCGGTCCAGTACTTCGACGACGTGGCCCGCGAGAACGTCGAGAAGTTCATCAAGGGCGAGGTCGAGCGCTGACCTGACGGTCTCCCGACGGCCCGCCGGCCGTCGAGATCCCGGCGAAGGCTCTGACGAGGGTCCCCGTGGCACCTGCCCGGGGGCCCTCGTCGTATGTGAGTCTTGCTGCCATGTCCGTCGTGCGTGATCTGCGCGTCCTCCTGCGACTGCGCAACTTCCGCCGCCTGCTCGCCGTCCGCCTGTTCTCCCAGTGCGCCGACGGCGTCTACCAGGTCGCCCTGGCCACGTACGTCGTCTTCTCCCCGGAGAAGCAGACCAGCGCGGCGGCCATCGCCTCCGCCATGGCGGTGCTGCTGCTCCCCTACTCCCTCGTCGGCCCCTTCGCCGGCGTGCTGCTCGACCGCTGGCAGCGGCGCCAGGTCTTCCTCCACGGAAACCTGCTGCGGGCCCTGCTGGCCGGCGGCACCGCGGTGCTGATGCTGGCCTCCGTGCCGGAATGGCTGTTCTACGCCTCCGCCCTCTCCGTCACGGCCGTCAACCGCTTCGTCCTGGCCGGCCTCTCCGCCGCGCTCCCGCGGGTGGTCGACGCCGAGCGCCTCGTCGTCGCCAACTCGCTCTCGCCGACCGCGGGCACCCTGGCGGCGACCCTCGGCGGCGGGCTGGCCTTCGGCGTCCGGCTCGTGGCGGACGACTCCGACGCGGCCGTGGTCCTCCTGGGCGCCGTCCTCTATCTCTGCTCCGCGCTCGCCTCGCTCCGGATGTCCCGCGAGCTCCTCGGCCCCGATCCGGAGGTGCTCCAGCCCCGGCTCTCCGCCGCCCTCGCCTCCACCGCCCGCGGGCTCGCGGGCGGGCTGCGCCACCTGTCCGAGCGGCGCGCCGCCGCCCGGGCGCTCTCCGCCGTGACGCTGATGCGCTTCTGCTACGGCGCCCTCTTCGTCACCGTCCTCATGCTCTCCCGGTACGCGTGGAGCACCACGGAGTCGCAGGGGCTCGCCGTCCTCGGGCTGGCCGTCGCCGCCTCCGGGGCCGGCTTCTTCGCCGCGGCCGTGCTCTCGCCCTGGGCTGTGGGGCGCTTCGGCGCCTTCGGCTGGATGACCATGTGCACGGGGGCCGCGGCCGTACTGACGCCCACCCTGGGGCTCACCTTCGCCCGGACCCCGTTCCTCGTGGCCGCCTTCATGCTCGGGCTCATCACCCAGGGCGCGAAGATCGCCACCGACACGCTCGTGCAGACCTCGGTGGACGACGCCTATCGCGGGCGGATCTTCTCCCTCTACGACGTGCTCTTCAACGTCGCCTTCGTCGGCGCCGCCGGCGTCGCGGCGGCGATGTTGCCGCCGGACGGGCGCTCTCCCGCCCTCGTCCTGCTGGTGACCATGGTCTACGCACTGCTCTCGCTCGCCCTGATCCGTTCCGGCCTCCAGGCCCGCAGGGCCCGGAGGCCGCACGAGGCGGACAACGAAGAGGGGTGATGTTTCACGTGAAACATCACCCCTGCCCGAGACCGTCGCGTCGATGTTTCACGTGAAACATCGACCGTGAAACAACGGCGACCGCGTCACCCCTCCCGGCTCGCCCACCACTCCTTGAGCGCGGCGACAGCGGCGTCCTCTCCCATCGGGCCGTTCTCCAGCCGCAGCTCCAGCAGGAACTTGTAGGCCTGACCGACGGCGGGGCCGGGGCGGATGCCCAGGATCTCCTGGATCTGGTTGCCGTCCAGGTCGGGGCGGATCGAGTCCAGCTCCTCCTGCTCCTGGAGCTTGGCGATGCGCTCCTCCAGACCGTCGTAGGCCCGGGAGAGGGCGGCGGCCTTGCGCTTGTTGCGCGTGGTGCAGTCGGAGCGGGTCAGCTTGTGGAGCCGGGAGAGCAGCGGGCCGGCGTCCCGGACGTAGCGGCGGACGGCCGAGTCGGTCCATTCGCCCGTGCCGTAACCGTGGAAGCGCAGGTGCAGCTCCACGAGGCGCGAGACGTCCTTGATCATCTCGTTGGAGTACTTCAGCGCCGTCATGCGCTTCTTGGTCATCTTGGCGCCCACCACCTCGTGGTGGTGGAAGGAGACCCGCCCGTCCTTCTCGAAGCGCCGGGTGCGCGGCTTGCCGATGTCGTGGAGCAGCGCGGCAAGACGCAGCACCAGGTCGGGGCCGTCCTCCTCCAGGTCGATGGCCTGGTCGAGCACGGTGAGGGAGTGCTCGTAGACGTCCTTGTGGCGATGGTGCTCGTCGCTCTCCAGGCGCAGGGCCGGCAGCTCGGGGAGGACATGGGCGGCGAGGCCGGTGTCCACGAGCAGGCCGAGGCCCTTGCGGGGGTGGGCCGAGAGCAGCAGCTTGTTGAACTCCTCACGGATGCGCTCGGCGGAGACGATCTCCAGCCGGCCCGCCATCTCGGTCATGGCCGTGACGACCTCGGGGGCGACCTCGAAGTCCAGCTGGGCGGCGAAGCGGGCGGCCCGCATCATGCGCAGCGGGTCGTCGGAGAAGGACTCCTCAGGGGTGCCCGGGGTGCGCAGCACCTGCTCGGCGAGGTCTTCGAGACCGCCGTGCGGGTCGATGAACTCCTTCTCGGGGAGGGCCACCGCCATGGCGTTGACGGTGAAGTCGCGCCGGACGAGGTCCTCCTCGATGGAGTCGCCGTAGGAGACCTCGGGCTTGCGGGAGGTGCGGTCGTACGCCTCGGAGCGGTAGGTGGTGATCTCCACCTGGTAGCCCTCCTTCTGGCAGCCGACGGTGCCGAAGGCGATGCCGACCTCCCAGACGGCGTCGGCCCAGGGGCGCACGATCTTCAGTACGGCCTCGGGGCGGGCGTCCGTGGTGAAGTCCAGGTCGTTGCCGAGACGGCCGAGAAGGGCGTCCCGCACCGAGCCACCGACCAGCGCGAGGCTGAACCCGGCGTCCTTGAAGCGGCGGGCGAGGTCGTCGGCGACAGGGGACACGCGCAGTAGTTCACTGACCGCGCGGCGTTGCACCTGGCTCAGGGCAGTCGGGGTGTCTTCGTTGGCGTTCGGCACAACAGAAAAGGGTACGTGCACCGGCCTGCCCCCACGTCCCCGTTATTCCGCGGATCCGCGGGTCGGCCCGCGACCCGCCGCGTCCCATCGGCTGGAGCAGTCCCCGGCACTTGGCCCCCGCGTGCCTCGTTACCATGCCTGGACACAGCAACCGGGAACCACCAGCGACACCACTGACACCACAGACAACGACGAGGACGGGCGACGCGTGGCCGAGGCGGCAGCTATCCAGGGGACCCTTCCCTCACCTGCCCGCCGCTGGCTGCGGCGCACGGCCTCACTCGCCGTCGCGGTGCCGCTACTGACCGGTGTCGCCCCGGCCACCGCCGCCCCCGCGACCGCGGCCACCGAGCGTGCGAACGGCTCCGGCGCCGTCGACGTGTCCCTCGACACGCTGAGCCCGAGCGCCCCCGTGGAGGGCGACACGCTCACCATCAGCGGCACGGTCACCAACGAGGGCAAGCAGGCCGTGACGGACGCCACGGTCGATCTGCGGGTCGGTCCCCGAATGAGCAGCCGCAGCGAGATCGACGAGGTCTCCGGCCGGCGGGCCTACCGGGAGGGCCGCGACCCGGCTCCGCTGGGCGACGCCTTCACGGTGCGGATCCCCCGGCTCGGCGCCGGGCTGAGCAGTGATTTCACGCTCTCCGTCCCGGTCGCCAAGCTCGGACTGGACGAGGCCGGCGTCTATCAGCTCGGCGTCTCCCTGACCGGCCGGACCGCGAGCCAGTCCTACGACCGGGTGCTCGGCATCGAGCGGACGCTGCTGCCCTTCCAGCCCGAGGCCACCGAGAAGAAGACTCAGATCGGCTACCTCTGGCCGCTGATCTCCACCGCCCGGGTCTCCGCCGAGACCGGCGCCAACCAGCAGCAGACCCCCGTCTTCGAGAACGACGAGCTGGCGGCCGAGCTGGCCCCGGGCGGCCGGCTCGCCGAGATGGTGGCGCTCGGCAAGGACCTCCCGGTCACCTGGGTCATCGATCCGGACCTGCTGGCCAGCGTCACGGCCATGACCGAGCCGTACATGGTCAAGAACGGCACGACGGAGGTCCCGGGCCGGAACCAGGCGGTCGCCGAGCGCTGGCTGAACGACCTGGAGAAGGCCGTCCAGGGCCGCAAGGTGGTGGCGCTGCCCTTCGCCGACCCGGACCTGGCCTCCCTCGCCCACCACGGCAAGGACGTCCCCGGCTCGCTCAGCCACCTCCAGCAGGCCACGGCACTGGCCTCCACCACGGTGGAGACCATCCTGCACGTGAAGCCCTCCACCGACTTCGCCTGGCCGGTCGAGGGCGCCGTGGACCCCTCGATCATGGCCGTGGCCACCTCCGCCGGCGCCCGCAACGTCATCGCGCGCAGCGACAGCTTCCGCGACGACCTCTCGTACACGCCGACCTCGGCCCGTCCCATCGGCGGCGGCACCACCGCGATCGTCAGCGACGCGGGCCTGTCGACCGCCTTCCAGGGCGACATGATCCGGGCCGAGAACTCGACCCTGGCCGTGCAGGAGTTCCTCGCCCAGTCGCTCGCGATCACCCTGGAGCTCCCCGAGGAGCAGCGCAGCATCGTGGTCGCGCCGCAGCGCATGCCCTCCACCGCCCAGGCCCAGGCCATGGCCAAGGGCCTGCAGAGCCTCGCCGCGAAGCGCTGGACGGAGCCGGTCGACCTCCAGGCCGCCGCCGCCCAGTCCGACCCCGACGCGTCGAAGCGGGTCCCTGGCGGCTCGTCCTACCCGAAGCGGCTGCGGGCCCAGGAGCTGACCTCCGAGGCCTTCCGGCAGATGAAGGACACCCGCGACCAGCTGGACGACTTCCAGGTCATCCTGACCTTCCCCGACCGCGTGGTGCCGCCCTTCACCAACGCGATCAGCCGCGAGATGTCGACCTCGTGGCGCGGCGAGGCGCCCTCGGCGAGCCTGTACCGCAAGGAGGTGCAGGACTACCTGCGCAGCCTCACGCAGGAAGTGCAGCTGATCGAGAAGTCCGACCTCACGCTGTCCGGCCGCAGCGCCACCATCCCGGTGACCGTGCAGAACCGGCTGCTCCAGGGTGTGGACCACCTGGTCCTCAAGCTGAAGTCCAGCAACAAGACCCGTCTGAAGCTGGACGGCGACTCCGGTGAGGCCGCACGGTCGGTGACGATCGACGGCGGCCACAGCCAGTCGGTGAAGTTCGACACCTCGGCCAACGCCAACGGCCCGGTCACCATGACCGCCCAGCTCTACACCGAGGACGGCACCCCCTACGGCAAGCCGATGACCTTCACGGTGAAGGTCTCCGAGATCACCCCGACGGTGATGCTCGTCATCGCCGGCGGTGTGCTGCTGCTCGTCCTCGCCGGCATCCGGATGTACAGCCAGCGCAAGCGCGCGGCCGCCCGGAACGCCGGGGCCGAGGCCCACGACGAGGCCGGGACGGAGCCGGAGGCTCCGGCGGAGACCGCGGACGCGGCCCCGTCGGAGGACACGGATCCCGAGCAGCCGAGTGACCCGACACCGGACACCGGGTCCGAAAGCGGCGACCCGTCGGGCCCGGGTGAGAAAGTGGACCGTTGAGCGATGTCGTGGCCGGTCGGCCGGGGACGATGAGGTGGGGTAACCATGAACGCGCCGTACGACGGTGACCGCGGTCAGGGCGCGGGCGGCACGGCGCCGTCCGACGGCACGCCCGCGACACCCGGCCCTGCGCCGGTGCCTCCGCCGCAGCACGCCGCACCCGACCCGTACGCACCGGGCCCGCAGCAGCCCGACGCCCAGGACCCGTACGTCCAGGACGCCTACGCCCAGGACCCCTACCAGGCCCACGACCTGGCCGCCCAGGACCCGGTGGGCGAGGCGCTCTACGACCGCGCCGCGCACCCGCCGCCCCCGCCGGGCACCTACGCGGAGCCGCAGCCGCTCTACCAGCAGCCCGCCGCGCCCCAGCACGCCCCGGACCCCCGGGTGTGGGCCCAGACGCCCGCGCCCGAGCCGGACGGCCCCTCGCGCCACCTGCCGTACGGCGACGACGCCCGCACGGTCCAGTTCACCGGGGTCGACGACCTGGTGACCCGCGCGGGGGAGGAGCAGCCGGAGCCCGACGCGTTCGCCCACCTCTACCGGGACCAGCAGGCCTCCGGCCAGGTGCCGCCGCCGGCCCCGGAGCCGAACCCGCTGCCCGCACCCGCGCCGAAGAAGGCCGGCCGTGCCTCCGGGCTGCTCAAGTCGAGCGCCGTGATGGCCGCCGGCACCCTGGTCTCCCGGCTCACCGGTTTCGTCCGCAGCCTGGTCATCACCGGCGCCCTCGGCGCCGCGCTCCTCGGTGACACCTTCACCGTCGCGTACACCCTGCCGACGATGATCTACATCCTCACCGTCGGCGGCGGCCTCAACTCGGTCTTCGTGCCGCAGCTGGTCCGCTCCATGAAGAACGACGAGGACGGCGGCGAGGCCTACGCCAACCGCCTGCTCACCCTCGTCATGGTGGCGCTCGGCGTGATCGTGGCCGTCGCCGTGTTCGCGGCACCGCTGCTGGTCCGGCTGATGTCCAACACCATCGCGGACGACGCGGCGGCCAACAGCGTGGCCGTCACCTTCGCCCGCTACTGCCTGCCCACCATCTTCTTCATGGGCGTGCACGTGGTGATGGGTCAGATCCTCAACGCCCGCGGCAAGTTCGGCGCGATGATGTGGACTCCGGTCCTCAACAACATCGTGATGATCGTGACGTTCGGCCTGTTCATCTGGGTCTACGGCACCTCGGCCGAGTCCCACATGGGCGTCCAGACCATCCCCGACGAGGGCATCCGGCTGCTCGGCATCGGCACGCTGCTCGGCCTGGTCGTCCAGGCGCTGGCGATGATCCCGTACCTGCGCGAGACCGGTTTCCGCTTCCGTCCCCGCTTCGACTGGAAGGGCCACGGGCTCGGCAAGACCGTCAAGCTGGCCAAGTGGACGGTGCTGTTCGTGCTCGCCAACCAGGCCGGTGTCCTGGTCGTCACCCAGCTCGCCACCGCCGCCGGCGAGGAGTCCGGCAAGAACGGCGCCGGCTTCCTCGCCTACTCCAACGCCCAGCTGATCTGGGGCATGCCGCAGGCCATCATCACCGTCTCGGTGATGGCCGCGCTGCTTCCGCGGATCTCCCGCGCCGCCTCCGACGACGACCCGGGCGCCGTCCGTGACGACATCTCACAGGGCCTGCGCAACTCGGCCGTCGCGATCGTCCCGGTCTCCTTCGCCTTCCTCGCGCTCGGCGTCCCGATGTGCACCCTGCTCTACGCCTCCAGCGGCGTCGAGGCCGCCCAGGGCATGGGCTTCATCCTCATGGCCTTCGGCCTCGGCCTGATCCCGTACTCGGTGCAGTACGTCGTGCTCCGCGGCTTCTACGCCTACGAGGACACCCGGACGCCCTTCTACAACACCGTCATCGTGGCCGCCGTCAACGCGGCCGCCTCGGCCGTCTGTTACGTCGTGCTGCCCGCCCAGTGGGCCGTCGTCGGCATGGCCGCCTCCTACGGCCTGGCCTACGCGGTCGGCGTCGGCGTCGCCTGGCGCCGGCTGCGCAACCGCCTCGGCGGCGACCTGGACGGCGCCCACGTGATGCGCACCTACGCCCGGCTGTGCCTGGCCTCGGTGCCCGCCGCGATCGTCGCCGGCGCGGCCGGCTTCGGCCTGTTGAAGCTGCTCGGCGAGGGCGCCTTCGGTTCGCTCGTGGCCCTGGTCGTCGGTGGCGCGGTGCTGCTGGGAGTGTTCTTCGTGGCCGCGAAGCGGATGCGGATCGCGGAGCTCAACTCCATGGTCGGCATGGTCCGCGGGCGTCTGGGGCGCTGACCGGAGGCAGGCGCACGGGGTTCGCACAACCATCGGCAGCCGATGCGTGTCGTGCATAGCGCCGGACTGTGGGCACAATTGGCTTGGCTGTTGGATGTGGCGCAACGGATGGGGAGGCAGGAACGACGGTGGCGGAACGTAGCACGGCTGCCGTCGACGTGGCCGACAACAGCGGTGACGACCCGCTGACCGCCAAGGCGGACAAGGCCGCGACCGACGGGGTGGCGGAAGCGCAGAAGAAGGCGGCCACGACCGCCGAGGCCACGGAGAGCAAGGCGGGCGATCGAAAGAACGGCGAACAGCCTTCCATCACGGCACCGGAGCTGCACAGCGGCCACAAGCTGGCGAGGCGGTACCGGCTGGAGGAATGCGTCACCCGTCTGGACGGATTCAGCAGCTGGCGTGCCGTCGACGAGAAACTGCGCCGGGCCGTCGGAGTGCACATCCTGCCGGCCGACCACTCCCGGGCCCGTTCCGTGCTCGCCGCCGCGCGCTCCGCCGCGCTCCTCGGCGATCCGCGTTTCGTGCAGGTCCTCGACGCCGTCGAGGAGAACGACCTCGTCTACGTGGTGCACGAGTGGCTCCCCGACTCCACCGAACTGACCGCGCTGCTCGCCGCCGGCCCCCTGGAGCCGCACGACGCCTACCAGCTCGTCAGCCAGGTCTCCCAGGCCATGGCCGCCGCCCACCGCGAGGGCCTCTCCCACCTCCGGCTCACCCCGAGCGCCGTCCTGCGCAGCTCGACCGGCCAGTACCGCATCCGCGGCCTCGCCGTGAACGCCGCCCTGCGCGGCATCAGCGCCGAACGTCCGCAGCGCACGGACACCGAGGCGATCGGCGCCCTGCTCTACGCGGCACTCACCCAGCGCTGGCCGTACGAGAACGACGCCTACGGCCTCACCGGGCTGCCCAAGGGCGTCGGGCTGCTCCCCCCGGACCAGGTCCGGGCGGGCGTCCACCGCGGCCTCTCCGAGATCGCCATGCGCGCCCTCGCGAACGACGGGGCGACCGCCTCGCGCCAGGAGCCGCCCTGCACCACCCCGGACGAGCTCGCCAAGGCCGTCGCGGCGATGCCCCGCATCCGCCCGCCGGAGCCGGAGTTCCCCCTCCCGCCCCCGCCGGAGTACCAGCGCACCACCTACCAGCAGGGCACCTACGGACGGCCCCAGCCGCACCCCGCGGCCACCCAGCCCGTCGTGATGCCGCCGCCCCCGCTGCAGAGCCGCACGGGCCGGGCCCTCAAGTGGGCCGTCTCGGCCCTGCTGATCGCCGCCCTCGGTCTGGGCAGCTGGCAGATCGCGGACCGGCTCCTTGACCAGGACAAGGGCACCGAGACCCCGCAGACCACACAGCCGCAGCAGGGCGGCGACGACAAGGAGCCGGCCGCCGACGGCAAGCCGGTCACCGTCGTCGACGCCTTCGACTTCGACCCGGAGGGCGACGGCTCCGAGAACCACGACCAGATAAGGAACGCCTACGACGGCGACCCGAGCACCACGTGGAAGACCATGCGGTACGACGGGTACTCGAAGTTCGGCAACCTGAAGACCGGCGTCGGGATCATCCTCGACCTCGGCAAGGTCCAGCAGGTCGCCAAGGTCGAGGTCAGCTTCCAGGGCTCCACGTCCGTCCAGCTCCGGACGGCACCCGAGGGAGCCTCCGTGCGTCCGGGCCAGCCCGGTGGCTACGCCGTGCAGGCCTCCGGGTCCGGCACCCAGGTGCCCCTGCAGCCCGCGAAGCCGGTCAAGACGCGCTACGTTCTCGTCTGGCTGACCGACCTCCCGAGCGGCGGGGGCGGCTACCGGGGCGAGATCTCGGACATCAAGATCACCAGCTGACGCCACACCCGGGGGGAGGGGCTCACCGTTGGACGACGCCATACGCGACGAGCGCAGCGACCAGGACCTGCTGGCCTGCCATGTGGCCGGCGATCCCGACGCCTTCGGTGAGCTCGTACGGCGGCACCGCGACCGCCTGTGGGCGGTGGCCCTGCGGACCCTGGGCGACCGCGAGGAGGCCGCTGACGCGGTCCAGGACGCCCTCGTGTCCGCCTTCCGGGCCGCCCACACCTTCCGGGGCCAGTCGGCCGTCACCACCTGGCTGCACCGGATCACCGTGAACGCCTGCCTCGACCGGGCCCGCAAGACCGCCTCACGGCGCACCTCGCCCGTGGACGACACGGACCGGTTCGAGCAGCTCCTCGAACCGGTCGAGTCGGCCGAGGCCCCCGCCGAACGCCAGGACCTGCACCGCCAGCTCCTGGCGGCACTGGCCACGCTGCCGGCGGAGCAGCGGGCCGCCCTCGTCCTCGTCGACATGCAGGGATACCCGGTGGCCGAGGCCGCTCGTATCCTCGATGTCCCTAGCGGAACCGTGAAGAGCCGCTGTGCGCGCGGCCGGGCGAAACTCCTGCCGATGCTCACTCATCTGCGCGGGGACACGGTGGGTAACGAGGGCGTGGACCGGGGAAGGAACCGGACGCCGGGGGCATCCGTCCCACCGGTGCCGGGACCGACGGAAACCGGACCGAGCAATCCAGCGGCTGTGAAGGGCGGAGGTGGACGCGCGTGACTTCCGCGGCCGACACGACTCAGCACCCGGACGTCTCGGAGATCTCCGACCTGACCGAAGGGCTGCTCCCGCCCTCCCGCAGCGCCGCCGTGCGCCGACACCTCGGCGCCTGTCCTCTCTGCGCGGACGTGCGGGACTCCCTGGAGGAGATCCGGGGTCTCCTGGGCACCCTCCCCGGCCCGCCGCGGATGCCCGCCGAGATCGCGGGACGGATCGACGCCGCCCTGGCCGCCGAGGCCCTCCTCCACGCCACCGCGCCCGTCGAGGAGCGGCATGTTTCACGTGAAACATCGCCCGCCCGCCCGGTGCCCTCCGCTCCGGCCGCCGGCCGGCCCTCCGGACGCCCCTCCGCCACCACCGGCCCCGGCCGTCCCCGCACGGCCCGGCGGCGCCGCGCCGCGGTCCTCGGGGCCGTGTTCGGGGTGGCGGCCCTGGGCCTGGGCGTGTTCTTCGTCCAGTCGGCTCCGGACGAGCGCTCGGACAGAGCGGTCAGCTCGGCGAGCGCCCAGAGCTTCGACGGCCGGCCGGTGGCGACCGAGGTACGGGAGCTGCTCACGCCCAACGGCACCTTCAAGGCCCCCCAGGAGCAGAACCCCGCTCCCAAGTCGATGTCCGCGGAGAGTGGCGGCGAGACGCAGAAGCGCATGCTGCCCGCAGCCGAGCTGCCCGCGTGTGTCAAGGCCGGCACCGGCCGCACGGAGCCGGTCCTCGCCTTCCGCAGCGGCGACTACCAGGGCACCCCGGCCTATCTCGTGGTCCTGCCGGACACCTCCGACAGCACCCGGGTGCAGGCCTATGTGGTCGACGCCGCCTGTGCCTCCAACGGCTCAAACGCCCCGGGCGAGATCCTGCTGAGGGAATCCGTCCCGCGCTCCTGAAACTCTGCGCCGTGCCGAGCGGCGGTCGCGGGAATGCACGCCCCGTAGGATCGGTTGGGTGGGGTGAGAGTGACCGATCCGACCGCCCCCGTAGGCAGTAGGCAGTCTGCAGAGACGAGGAAGAAACCCGTGAGCGACGTCCGTAACGTGATCATCATCGGCTCCGGGCCCGCGGGTTACACCGCTGCGCTCTACACGGCCCGCGCGTCGCTGAAGCCGCTCGTGTTCGAGGGAGCCGTCACCGCCGGTGGCGCCCTGATGAACACGACCGAGGTGGAGAACTTCCCCGGCTTCCGTGACGGCATCATGGGCCCCGACCTGATGGACAACATGCGGGCCCAGGCCGAGCGCTTCGGCGCCGAGCTCGTCCCGGACGACGTCGTCGCCGTGGACCTCACCGGCGAGATCAAGACCGTCACCGACACCGCCGGCAACGTGTACCGCGCCAAGGCCGTCATCGTCACCACCGGCTCCCAGCACCGCAAGCTCGGCCTGCCGAACGAGGACGCCCTCTCCGGCCGCGGTGTCTCCTGGTGCGCCACCTGTGACGGCTTCTTCTTCCGCGACCAGGACATCGCCGTGGTCGGCGGCGGCGACACCGCGATGGAGGAGGCCACCTTCCTCTCGCGCTTCGCCAAGTCGGTCACCATCGTCCACCGCCGGGACAGCCTGCGCGCCTCGAAGGCGATGCAGGAGCGCGCCTTCGCCGACCCGAAGATCTCTTTCGCCTGGGACAGCGAGGTCGCCGAGATCCACGGCGAGCAGAAGCTCAGCGGTCTGACCCTGCGCAACACCAAGACCGGTGAGACCCGCGAGCTCCCGGTGACGGGCCTCTTCATCGCCGTGGGCCACGACCCGCGCACCGAGCTCTTCAAGGGCCAGCTGGACCTGGACGCGGAGGGCTACCTGAAGGTCGACGCGCCGTCCACGCGCACCAACCTCTCGGGCGTCTTCGGTGCCGGTGACGTCGTCGACCACACCTACCGCCAGGCGATCACCGCCGCCGGTACCGGTTGCTCCGCCGCCCTCGACGCCGAGCGCTTCCTCGCCGCCCTCGCGGACAGCGAGCAGCTCGCCGAGACCCCCGCGGTCTGACCCCTACGCTCCCCTCTCCTCACACCCCGCTGATTTAAGGAGGTCGCCGTGGCCGGCGCCCTGAAGAACGTGACCGACGCTTCCTTCGAAGAGGACGTCCTCAAGAGCGACAAGCCCGTCCTGGTGGACTTCTGGGCGGCTTGGTGCGGCCCGTGCCGCCAGATCGCCCCGTCGCTGGAGGCCATCGCCGCCGAGCACGGTGAGATCGAGGTCGTGAAGCTCAACATCGACGAGAACCCGGCCACCGCCGCCAAGTACGGCGTCATGTCCATCCCGACGCTGAACGTCTACCAGAACGGCGAGGTCGTGAAGACGATCGTCGGCGCCAAGCCGAAGGCCGCGATCCTGCGCGACCTGGAGGGCTTCGTCGAGGCCAAGTAGGCCCGACGCCGCTCCCCGGCACCCCTGTTTCACGTGAAACAGTGACGGCCCGTCCCCTTCCGAGGGGGCGGGCCGTTGTCGTCGCCGGTCAACCCGTTGCCGGCGGGGTCCCCGTCACAGGGGCCTGAGCGCGGGCTCCTTCTGGACGGCGCCGAGAAGGCGGTCGAGCGCCATCTCCACGTCCTCCTTCCAGGAGAGCGTCGTCCGCAGCTCCAACCGCAGCCGGGGAAAGCTCGGATGGGGCCGCACGGTCTTGAAGCCCACGGCGAGCAGGTGCTCGGCGGGGAGCACACACGCCGGCTCCTTCCAGCGGGCGTCGCCGAAGGCCTCGATCGCCTTGAAGCCCCGCCGCAGCAGATCCTTCGCGACCGTCTGCACCATCGTCCTGCCGAGGCCCTGCCCCTGATACCCCGGCATGATCCAGGCGGTCATCAGCTGCACCGCGTCCGCGGCGACCGGACTCGTGGGAAAGGCGGTGGAGCGGGGGACATAGGCCGGCGGCGCGTAGAGCACATAGCCGACCGGGATGTCGTCCACATAGACCACCCGGCCGCAGGAACCCCATTCGAGGAGGACGGCGGAGATCCAGGACTCCTTCTCCAGTTCCGGGCGGCCGGCCTTCACGGCGGCCTCGCCACTCACCGGATCGAGCTCCCAGAAGACACAGGAGCGACATCGCTTGGGGAGATCCGGAAGGTTGTCCAGCGTGAGCGGTACGAGCCGACGCCCCACGGCTGCTCCTCGCTTCCCTCGGCCATCGCTGTACGAATATGCCTCTCAGAATCGTAACGAGGGGCCGATCGGGGCGATACCGCGGACAGGCAAAGGGCGGAGCGCGTTCCGGTGAATGTCGGATCGCGCCCCGCCCCGGGGCGAGAGCGAGGGAGTTTCAGCCCTCGGAGTCCTGCCCGTCCTCGGCGTCCTGGGCCGCCGCACCGTGGTCCATGACGCGGCCCTCGCCGGGGGCCAGTGTCGACAGGATGCGCTCCAGGTCCTCCATCGAGGCGAACTCGACGACGATCTTGCCCTTCTTCTGGCCCAGGTCGACCTTCACCCGGGTCTCGAAGCGGTCGGACAGCCGGGTCGCCAGATCACGCAGCGCCGGGGAGACCCGGGCGCCGGCCCGCGGACCCTTGGGCTTGACCGGAGACGAGGGCTCCGAGCCCATCACCGTGACGATCTCCTCGACCGCCCGCACCGAGAGGCCCTCGGCCACGATCCGGTACGCCAGCTTGTCCTGGACCTCCGGGTCGTCCACGGAGAGCAGGGCCCGTGCGTGACCGGCCGAGAGGACACCGGCCGCCACCCGGCGCTGCACCGGCGGGGACAGCCGGAGCAGACGCAGCGTGTTGGAGACCTGGGGCCGCGAGCGTCCGATGCGGTCGGCCAGCTGGTCGTGGGTGCAGTTGAAGTCCTTGAGGAGCTGGTCGTAGGCGGCGGCCTCCTCCAGCGGGTTCAGCTGGGCCCGGTGCAGGTTCTCCAGGAGGGCGTCCAGGAGCAGCTTCTCGTCCTCGGTGGCCCGCACGATCGCCGGGATCCGCTCCAGGCCCGCCTCACGGCAGGCCCGCCAACGGCGCTCGCCCATGATGAGCTCGTAGCGCTCGGGGGCCAGCTGACGCACGACGACCGGCTGGAGCAGACCGACCTCCTTGATGGAGGTGATGAGCTCGGCCAGGGCGTCCTCGTCGAAGACCTCGCGCGGCTGGCGCGGGTTCGGCGTGATCGAGTCCAGCGGCAGCTCGGCGAAGTGCGCACCGGCGGGGGACTCGGGCAGCGGCTCCGGCTCGGCAGCGGGCACCACGGAATCCGGGGACTGCGGGCTCGCCGGCAGGGTCGCCAGCTTGGCCGCGGCCACCCCGCGCTCGGAGCCGAGCGCCGGAAGGGCACCGGGGGAGGTGGCGGCCGGGACGGAGCCCACACCGACGGCCGGGGCCGCCGGCCGCTCCTGGGGAGCCGCGGGGATCAGCGCACCGAGACCGCGTCCCAGCCCCCTACGTCGCTCGCTCACTGGATCCCCTCCGACATTCGCTGGTTGTTCTGGTGACCCGGGTGGGACGGTCCCCCATGGGCCTGGCTCGCGTCATAGTGCAGATCGGCCCCGCGCAGGGCGATCTCACGAGCCGCTTCGAGATACGACAGGGCACCACTGGAGCCCGGGTCGTAGGTGAGCACGGTCTGGCCGTAGCTCGGCGCCTCCGAGATGCGCACGGAGCGCGGGATGCTGGTCCGCAGCACCTCCTCGCCGAAGTGGCTGCGCACCTCCTCGGCGACCTGCGAGGCGAGCCGGGTCCGACCGTCGTACATGGTCAGGAGGATCGTCGACACATGCAGATGCGGGTTCAGATGGCCCCGCACCAGGTCGACGTTCCGCAGCAGCTGCCCCAGTCCCTCAAGCGCGTAGTACTCGCACTGGATCGGGATCAGCACCTCGGCCCCCGCCACCAGGGCGTTGACCGTGAGCAGACCGAGGGAGGGCGGGCAGTCGATCAGGATGTAGTCGAGCGGCTGCTCGTAGGCCTGGATCGCCCGCTGCAGCCGGCTCTCCCGCGCCACCAGCGAGACCAGCTCGATCTCGGCGCCGGCCAGGTCGATCGTGGCGGGGGCGCAGAAGAGGCCCTCGACATCGCGGACGGGCTGGACCACCTCGGCGAGCGGCTTGCTCTCCACCAGCACGTCGTAGATCGAGGGGACCTCGGCGTGGTGGTCGATCCCGAGTGCCGTGGAGGCATTGCCCTGCGGGTCGAGGTCGACGACCAGGACGCGGGCACCGTGCAGGGCCAGGGAGGCGGCCAGATTGACCGTCGTGGTCGTCTTGCCCACGCCGCCCTTCTGGTTGGCGACCACCATCACACGGGTCTGGGCAGGCCGGGGAAGCCCCTCACCCGCACGGCCCAGGGCTTCCACAGCCAGCTGGGCGGCACGGCCAATGGGGGTGTCGTCCATCGGGGGCGGTGTTTCACGTGAAACATCCATCCCCACCGATTCGGTTCGGGGACCGGGGACCGGATCGGTCATCGGTCCCGCGATGTTGGCGTCGGACCGCAAGGACTCACTCTCCTCGGCTTCAGACTCGCGATGGAGAGAGCCTGCCATGCCTTCGGGGTCCGGAACCAGCGAGGCCCGTGGTTCTGTGGACGAATCCACCTCTGTGGACAACCCCTTCACCCTCACGGGAGGTTTCAACGGGGTGGTGCGGTCCCGAGGCGTGGCAGCCGCGCGGCCGCGGCCGATGATCCCCTGCAGCAGTGAGCGACGTTTCACGTGAAACACGATGCACGCGCCGCAGGGCCGGGACCGCCCGACACTCCGAAATCTGCACGTATCGCAGCTTGTACGGATCAGCCGGTGGTGACGAAGGACGCTCAGCGGCGCCGACGCGTACGGCTGGGGCGCGCGGCCTTGGCGCGCTTGGCGGCGAACCGCACACCACCGGGGCTCTCGCCCACCTCGACCCGGACCACCGTGGTCATCGGGTCGACGATGTCCTCGCCGACGTGGAGCACGGAGGCCTCCACCACGCCCAGCTTCGCGAGCGCGGAGCGGGCGCCGTTGATCTCCTCCTCCGCCGTGTCGCCCTTGAGCGCGAGCATTTCGCCGTAGGGACGCAGCAGCGGCACGCCCCAGCCGGCCAGCCGGTCGAGCGGTGCCACCGCGCGGGCGGTGACGACGTGCACGGGCGGCAGCTTGCCGAGCATCTCCTCGGCCCGGCCGCGGACCACGGTCACATGGTCGAGGCCGAGCAGTTCGACGGCCTCCTGGAGGAAGTTGGTGCGCCGCAGCAGCGGCTCCAGGAGCGTGATCTTCAGATCGCGGCGCACCAGGGCCAGCGGGATGCCGGGCAGGCCGGCGCCCGAGCCGACGTCGCACACCGTGACGCCCTCGGGGACGACCTCGGAGAGCACGGCGCAGTTCAGGAGATGCCGCTCCCACAGCCGGGGGACCTCGCGGGGGCCGATGAGGCCCCGCTTGACCCCGGCGTCCGCCAGAAGCTCCGCGTACCGGACCGCCTCCGGGAAGTACTCGCCGAAGACTGTCCGCGCCTGCTCCGGCGCCTGGGGGAGCTCAGCTGCCTCCGTCACGGGGAACCGTCCTTCCGTACCGCACGCATACCGCGCGAGCGCACTGTGTGGCTGACTATCAGGCTGACAAAATTCGGCCCCGCCTGCGAACAGACGGGGCCGACACTACGAGGGGGTTCAGGCAGGGAGCACGACGACGAAGCGCTGCGGCTCCTCGCCCTCGGACTCGCTGCGCAGACCGGCGGCGGCGACCGCGTCGTGCACGACCTTGCGCTCGAACGGGGTCATCGGGTCCAGCTTCACCGGCTCGCCCGAGGTCTTGACCTCCTGCGCGGCCTTGGCGCCCAGCTCGGCGAGCTCGGCCCGCTTCTTGGCACGGAAGCCCGCGATGTCGAGCATCAGCCGGCTGCGGTCACCGGTCTCCCGGTGCACGGCGAGCCGGGTCAGCTCCTGAAGGGCCTCCAGCACCTCTCCGTCGCGGCCGACCAGCTTCTGCAGGTCACGGCTGCCGGAGTCGCTGATGATCGAGACCGAGGCCCGGTCCGCCTCGACGTCCATGTCGATGTCGCCGTCGAGATCGGCGATGTCGAGCAGGCCCTCGAGGTAGTCGGCCGCGATCTCACCCTCCTGCTCCAGGCGGGTCAGGGTGTCGCCACCCTCGGCGGCGGAGGTGGTGCCTTCCGTCACGGATGGACTCCTTCTTGCTTCGTGGAGGCTTACTTCTTGGAGGAGGGGTGCTTGGGCCGCTGCTGGCCCTTGCGCTGGCCGGACTTGGCCTGGCCCTGACGGGAGCCGCCGGAGTTGGCCCGGCTGGGCCGGGCCGGCTTGTCACCTGCGGCCTGGTCACTGGCGGAAGCCGCCTTGGTGCCCTTGGCCGAGGACTGCGGCTTCTTCTCCAGCGAGGTGGCCCCGGTGCCGGGAGCCGCGTCCTGGGGCTCGTCCGCCGTGTCGGCGTCCTTCGCCTGGGACTGCTGCGCACTGGCGGCCTGGCGCTGGGCCTTGGTCTGCCGCTTGGGCTGCTGGCGCCGGGTGGTGGCGCCGCCCTCCGCCTCGGCGACCGCGCTGTCGCTCTTGATCACGGTGCCGTCGACCTGGGCGGCGAAGCCGGCCTTGGCCAGGCCCGCGAAGAAGCGGCGCTCGTTGTCGTTGCGGTCGCTGCCCTTGGCGACGATGGCCTTCACGATGTTCTTGCGGCGGCGGCCGCGGACCTCACCGTGGTGGGTGACGCTCTTGAGCAGGCGCTGCAGGTAGGCGTCCTGGGCCTTGCTGCCCGGCGTCGGGTTCTGGTTGATCACGTACATCTGCTGGCCCATGGTCCACACGTTGGTGGTCAGCCAGTAGACGAGGACACCGACGGGGAAGTTGACGCCCATGACGGCGAAGATCACCGGGAAGATGTACATGAGCATCTTCTGCTGCTGCATGTACGGGGTCTTCACGGAGAGGTCGACGTTCTTCATCATCAGCTGGCGCTGGGTGAAGAACTGCGAGGCCGACATCAGGATGATCATGACCGCGGTGACGATGCGGACGTCGGTGATCGAGGCGTTGAGGGAGGCGACCTTCTCGGCGCTGTCCGTGAACTTGGCGGCCAGCGGGGCGCCGAAGATGTGCGCCTGACGCGCGCTGTCGAGCAGCGACTGGTTGATGACACCGATCGTCTTGCCCTCGGCGATGTGCGAGAGCACCGAGTACAGGGCGAAGAAGAACGGCGACTGCGCCAGGATGGGAAGGCACGAGGAGAGCGGGTTGGTGCCCGTCTCCTTGTACAGCTTCATCATCTCTTCGGACTGACGCTGCTTGTCGCTCTTGTAGCGCTCCTGGATCGCCTTCATCTTCGGCTGGAGCGCCTGCATGTTCCGCGTCGACTTGATCTGCTTCACGAAGAGCGGGATCAGACAGATGCGGATCAGCACCACGAGGGAAACGATCGACAGGCCCCAGGCCCAGCCCGTGTCAGGGCCGAAGATCGCCCCGTACAGCTTGTGGAACTGGACGATCACCCATGAGACAGGGGTGGTGATGAAGCTGAAAAAATTGGCAATCGTGTCCACTAATCAGGCTCCTTGAGCATTGGGCGAGGTCTCTGCGGCCGGGCTCGTCTCGGCGGAGGACCCGCCCTTGTCTCCACGCAGGGCGGTACGCAGCATCTCGTGCCACCGCGGCCGCTTGCGCTGGGGGACATGGTCCACGCCGCCGGGCGACCACGGGTTGCACCGCAGGATGCGCCAGGCGGTCAGGGCAGTGCCCTTGATCGCGCCATGCCGGTCGATGGCCGTGAATCCGTAGTGGGAACACGACGGGTAGTACCGGCAGACGGGACCCAGGAGCGGGCTGATCGTCCACTGGTACAGCTTGATGAGAGCCAGCAGCGGGTACTTCATCGCGTGCCCCCTCCCAGCAGCCGCTGCAGAGCGGCGTCCAGGTCTCGGGCCAGCTGATCGTGTTCGGCGTCGCCGGCTCCGGGCAACGCCCGTACGACCACCAGGCTACCGGGGGGAAGCAGGGAGAGCCGCTCGCGCACGAGGTGGCGGAGACGACGCTTGACCTGGTTGCGGACGACCGCGCCGCCTACGGCCTTGCTCACGACGAAACCCGCACGCGTCGGGGGAGCGCTCTCCCCAGGCGCGTGCGGGTCCGTTGCACCGCTGCGTAGATGGACGACGAGGAGCGGGCGTCCGGCCCGGCGTCCTCTGCGTACCGCGGTCGCGAAGTCCTCGCGCCGCCTCAGCCGATTCTCGGAAGGCAGCACGTCATGACCTGCTGTGGCAGATCAGGCGGACAGGCTCGCGCGACCCTTGGCACGGCGGTTCGCCAGGATGGCGCGGCCGGCACGGGTGCGCATGCGCAGGCGGAAGCCGTGGGTCTTGGCGCGACGACGGTTGTTCGGCTGGAAGGTGCGCTTGCTCACTCGGGGGCTCCAGAAATGATTCGTAGATGGCGGGACATCGCCTGGCTGTCACCGTGCGCCCACGAGTAGCTCTCGCAATCGCCCGAGTGCACCGCTTCGCGATCACCTAAGGTGATCTTCGCCCATCGGAGGCAGGCGGCAGCAGCCATCGACAACTCGACCTGGTTACGGTACGCGCGGCTACGCCATCCGGTCAAACCGACCGGTCGACGGGCCGCTCTGTACACAGGCTGTGGACAACAACTTGAACCACGTCAGCCGCCCCGACTACCGTGGCTGGACTCCGCAGTCTTTTCCGATCTGTCCTTACCTGTCCTTCCGGACTTCGACCCACCGTCCCGCAGAACCACACCTTCGTGGGACCAATGAGGAAGCGTGCCCCGTGGCTGACGTACCTGCCGATCTTGCCGCAGTGTGGCCGCGCGTGCTCGAACAGCTCCTCGGGGAGGGCCAGCAGGGCATCGAGCCCAAGGACAAGCAGTGGATCGAGCGCTGCCAGCCGCTCGCGCTGGTGGCCGACACCGCCCTGCTCGCCGTGCCCAACGAATACGGCAAGCAGGTCCTCGAAGGCCGGCTCGCCCCGCTGATCAGCGAGGCCCTCAGCCGCGCCTGCGGCCGCCCGATCCGGATCGCGATCACCGTCGACGACTCCGCCGGCGAGCCCCCGGCGCCCGCGCCGCCCGCCCGGCCGGCCCCCCAGCCCTACGGCGGGTACGAGCAGCCGTCCTACGACACGTACGAGAAGTACGAGGACTACGGGCGCCCGATGCCCGACGACGGGCTGCCCACCGCGCGCCCCGCCTACCCCGACTACCAGCAGCAGCGCCCCGACCCGGGCGTCTGGCCGCGCGCCCAGGAGGACCTCTCCTGGCAGCAGCAGCGGCTCGGCGGCTTCCAGGAGCGCGACCCCTACGCGTCGCCGCGCCCGCAGCAGCCCCAGCAGCCGCGCTACGACGAGCGGCCCCCGTACGAGCAGTCCCCGCAGCGCCCCGAGCGCGCCGAGCTCCCGGACACCGACGGCCCGGCCGGCCACGGCGGCCCGGGCGCGCACGGTCCGCGGCCGGGCGGTGGCGCCACGGGCATGGGCGGCGGCACCGGCATGGGCGGCTCCTCCTCCGGCCAGGGCGGCGGGGCGGGCGCGCCCGGCGAGCAGCACGCGCGGCTCAACCCCAAGTACCTGTTCGACACCTTCGTCATCGGTTCCTCGAACCGCTTCGCGCACGCGGCCGCGGTCGCCGTCGCCGAGGCGCCGGCGAAGGCGTACAACCCGCTCTTCATCTACGGCGAGTCGGGCCTCGGCAAGACCCATCTGCTCCACGCGATCGGGCACTACGCGCGCAGCCTCTACCCGGGCACCCGGGTGCGGTACGTGAGCTCGGAGGAGTTCACCAACGAGTTCATCAACTCGATCCGCGACGGCAAGGGCGACGCGTTCCGCAAGCGCTACCGCGACGTGGACATCCTGCTGGTCGACGACATCCAGTTCCTGGCGAGCAAGGAGTCGACGCAGGAGGAGTTCTTCCACACCTTCAACACGCTCCACAACGCCAACAAGCAGATCGTGCTGTCCTCCGACCGCCCGCCGAAGCAGCTGATGACCCTGGAGGACCGGCTGCGCAACCGCTTCGAGTGGGGTCTGACCACCGACGTGCAGCCGCCGGAGCTGGAGACGCGCATCGCGATCCTGCGCAAGAAGGCGGTCCAGGAGCAGCTGAACGCCCCGCCGGAGGTGCTGGAGTTCATCGCCTCCCGGATCTCGCGGAACATCCGTGAGCTGGAGGGCGCGCTGATCCGCGTCACCGCCTTCGCGAGCCTCAACCGGCAGCCGGTGGACCTCGGGCTCACCGAGATCGTCCTCAAGGACCTGATCCCGGGCGGCGAGGACACGGCGCCGGAGATCACCGCCGGCGCGATCATGGCGGCCACGGCGGACTACTTCGGGCTGACCGTCGAGGACCTGTGCGGCTCCTCGCGCAGCCGGGTGCTCGTCACCGCCCGCCAGATCGCCATGTACCTGTGCCGGGAGCTCACGGACCTGTCGCTGCCGAAGATCGGCGCGCAGTTCGGCGGCCGGGACCACACGACCGTGATGCACGCGGACCGCAAGATCCGTGCGCTGATGGCGGAGCGGCGCTCCATCTACAACCAGGTCACCGAGCTCACCAACCGCATCAAGAACGGCTGACGCGGCCGCTTCGCCGAAGGGCGCCCCGGGTAGGGATCCGGGGCGCCCTTCGGCGTTCCCCGGCCCCCTCCGCGCTCCGTGGGCCGTTCGGAGCAGCCCTGGAGGCCCGGTTCTCCGGTCCGCGGCGGCTCGGCGGGCGTCCGCCGGCCGGGTGGGCTGTTCGATTAGTGAGGTGCGCTGGCGGGTTCTCCACAGATTGCGGGATGATCTCCCGTCCACAGGGTGGGGACTGCGAAGTTATCCGGATCGCATCCACAGGCCCCCCTGGTGACAGACCATCACCCCAGGTCAGGGGGCTGTGGAATTGTTGGCAAACGATCTCCACAGCCTGTGGACGAAACTTTCGTCCACAGGGGGCCCGCAGAGTTGTCCACCGGCAACCCACAGGGGCGGCTCGGTTGCCCACAGCTTCTCCACACCGCTGTCCACTGTTCGGCAACGAAACACCCGCGCTCACTGGGGCGAGTGAAAGCCGTCACACCAAGGGAGACGTTTGGGCTGTGGGGAACCTGGGGAAAGCTGGGGACAGCACTGGGGAGAACTCCCCGTCGCCTGTGAATCGGGTGTGCAGAACTTTCGTGTGTCCACAGCGAGCCCTGGTTTTCCACGGGCCGCACCCACAGGGGCGGTGGACAAAAAACCGGGCCTGACCTGCATGGACGACGTTATCCACGGTTTCCACAGGCCCTACTACTACTCCCACTCATAGTTAGCCCGGAATCCGCTTTGAAGCGGGGCCTGTGCACAACTCGGGCCCGGAGCTCCGGCGAGCTCTTGTCGCGACTTGACCCCGAGCCGCACCGAGTGTCGGTGGCGTACGTCAGACTGGTTCCCGCAGTCGACGAAGAGCCAGCAACAAGCAGGAGGCGGTTCCGGTGAAGATCCGGGTGGAGCGCGATGTACTCGCGGAGGCGGTGGCCTGGGTGGCCCGCAGCCTTCCGGCCCGTCCGCCGGCGCCCGTACTCGCGGGCCTTCTGCTGAAGGCCGAGGACGGCGCGCTGAGCTTCTCCAGCTTTGACTACGAGGTCTCGGCCCGGGTCTCCGTCGAGGCCGAGGTCGAGGAGGACGGCACCGTCCTGGTCTCCGGCCGACTGCTCGCCGACATCTGCCGCGCCCTCCCCAACCGCCCTGTGGAGATCTCCACGGACGGCGTGCGGGCGACCGTGGTCTGCGGCTCCTCCCGCTTCACCCTCCACACCCTGCCTGTGGAGGAGTACCCGGCGCTGCCCGAGATGCCCACCGCGACCGGCACCGTGCCCGGCGAGGTCTTCGCCTCCGCCGCCGCCCAGGTGGCCATCGCCGCCGGCCGCGACGACACGCTGCCCGTCCTCACCGGTGTGCGCATCGAGATCGAGGGCGACACCGTCACCCTGGCCTCCACCGACCGCTACCGCTTCGCGGTCCGCGAGTTCCTGTGGAAGCCGGAGTCCCCGGACGCCTCCGCCGTGGCCCTGGTGCCGGCGAAGACCCTCCTGGACACCGCCAAGGCGCTCACCAGCGGTGACACGGTCACCCTGGCGCTCTCCGGCTCCGGCAAGGGCGAGGGCCTGATCGGCTTCGAGGGCGCCGGCCGCCGCACCACCACCCGGCTGCTCGAGGGCGACCTGCCGAAGTACCGGACGCTCTTCCCCACCGAGTTCAACTCGGTCGCGGTGATCGAGACCGCCCCCTTCGTCGAGGCCGTCAAGCGCGTCGCCCTGGTGGCCGAGCGCAACACTCCGGTCCGGCTGAGCTTCGAGCAGGGCGTGCTGATCCTGGAGGCCGGCTCCAGCGACGACGCACAGGCTGTGGAGCGCGTGGACGCGCAGCTGGAGGGCGACGACATCTCGATCGCCTTCAACCCGACCTTCCTGCTGGACGGACTGAGCGCGATCGACTCCCCGGTCGCCCAGCTCTCCTTCACGACCTCCACCAAGCCCGCGCTGCTCAGCGGCAAGCCGGCGCTCGACGCGGAGGCCGACGAGGCCTACAAGTACCTGATCATGCCGGTACGCCTGAGCGGCTGACCCCACAGGTGTGCGGCGGGGTCCGGGCGTAGGCTCGGACCCGGGTACGAACCGCACACGACGCTTAAGGAATCTCTGATGGAGCTCGGTCTCGTCGGTCTCGGCAAGATGGGCGGCAACATGCGCGAGCGCATCCGCCGCGCAGGCCACACTGTCGTCGGATACGACCGCAACCCGGACCTCGCCGACGTCCACAGCCTCGAAGAGCTTGTGGGCAAGCTCAAGGGTCCGCGCGTCGTGTGGGTCATGGTCCCCGCCGGCGCGGCGACCCAGTCCACCATCGACGAGCTGGCGGAGCTGCTCTCCCCCGGTGACGTCGTCGTGGACGGCGGAAACTCGCGCTGGACGGACGACGAGAAGCACGCCGAGGAGCTCGCCGCCAAGGGCATCGGCTTCGTCGACTGCGGCGTCTCCGGCGGCGTCTGGGGCCTGGAGAACGGCTACGCGCTGATGTACGGCGGCGACGCCGAGCACGTGGCCCGGGTCCAGCCGATCTTCGACGCCCTCAAGCCCGAGGGCGAGTTCGGCTCGGTGCACGCCGGCAAGGTCGGCGCCGGCCACTTCGCGAAGATGGTCCACAACGGCATCGAGTACGCGATGATGCAGGCCTACGCCGAGGGCTGGGAGCTCCTGGAGAAGGTCGACTCCGTCACCGACGTGCGCGAGGTCTTCCGCTCCTGGCAGGAGGGCACGGTCATCCGCTCCTGGCTGCTCGACCTCGCGGTCAACGCGCTGGACGAGGACGAGCACCTGGACAAGCTCCGCGGCTACGCGGAGGACTCCGGCGAGGGCCGGTGGACCGTCGAGGCGGCGATCGACAACGCCGTGCCGCTGCCGGCGATCACCGCGTCGCTGTTCGCGCGGTTCGCCTCGCGTCAGGACGACTCGCCGCAGATGAAGATGATCGCCGCGCTGCGCAACCAGTTCGGCGGCCACGCGGTCGAGACGAAGAAGTAATCCACAGGCTGTGCACCCCGCGGTGCACAGCCGCCGGGGGAAGAAGGTCGGCGCCCACCATGCACGTCACGCATCTGTCGCTGGCCGACTTCCGCTCGTACGCCCGGGTCGAGGTCCCGCTCGACCCGGGCGTCACCGCGTTCGTGGGGGCGAACGGCCAGGGCAAGACCAATCTCGTCGAGGCGGTCGGCTATCTCGCCACCCTCGGCAGCCACCGCGTCTCCTCGGACGCCCCGCTGGTGCGGATGGGCGCGGAGCGGGCGGTGATCCGGGCCGCCGTCACCCAGGGCGAGCGCTCCCAGCTGGTCGAGCTCGAACTCAACCCGGGGCGCGCGAACCGGGCCAGGATCAACAGGTCCTCGCAGGTCAGGCCGCGCGACGTGCTGGGGATCGTACGGACGGTGCTGTTCGCGCCGGAGGACCTGGCGCTGGTCAAGGGCGACCCCGGTGAGCGCCGGCGCTTCCTCGACGAGCTGATCACGGCGCGCGCGCCGCGCATGGCGGGCGTGCGCTCCGACTACGAGCGGGTGCTCAAGCAGCGCAACACGCTCCTGAAGTCGGCCGCCATGGCGCGGCGGCACGGCGGCCGCTCCATGGACATGTCCACGCTCGACGTCTGGGACCAGCACCTGGCCCGGGCCGGCGCCGAGCTGCTCGCCCAGCGCCTCGACCTGATCGCCACGCTCCAGCCGCTCGCCGACAAGGCCTACGAGCAGCTGGCCCCGGGCGGCGGGCCGGTGCACCTGGAGTACAAGCCCTCGGCGCCCGGGGCCGGGCACACCCGCGAGGAGCTGTACGGGCAGCTGATCGCCGCCCTCGCCGACGTGCGCAAGCAGGAGATCGAGCGCGGGGTCACGCTGGTCGGGCCGCACCGCGACGACCTGCTGCTCAAGCTCGGCGACCTGCCGGCCAAGGGGTACGCCAGCCACGGCGAGTCCTGGTCGTTCGCGCTGGCGCTCCGCCTCGCCTCGTACGACCTGCTGCGCGCCGAGGGCAACGAGCCGGTGCTCGTCCTCGACGACGTGTTCGCCGAGCTGGACGCGCGGCGCCGGGAGCGGCTGGCGGAGCTGGTGGCGCCGGGCGAGCAGGTGCTCGTGACGGCCGCGGTCGACGACGACGTGCCGGGGGTGCTGACCGGGACCCGGTACGCGGTGGCCGACGGCGCCGTGGAACGGGTCTGAGAGACGGGACGGCGACGGCCATGTCGATGAGCGGCGAAACTTCCCCACAGCCTGTGGACAAACCTTCGGCTCCCGAACCGACGGGCGTCGACCTCGCCCGGGTGGCGCTGCGCGCCGCCAAAGAGCAGGCGAGGGCGCGGGGTGCGGCGGCCGCGCAGAAGAAGCAGGCCCGGCGCGGTGGCGGCCTGCGCTCCGGCGCGCGCGCCGACGGGCGCGACCCGATGGCGCTCGGTGCCGCGATCAACCGGCTGATCACCGAGCGCGGCTGGGAGACCCCGGCGGCGGTGGGCGGAGTGATGGGCCGCTGGCCGCAGATCGTCGGCGACGACCTGGCCAAGCACTGCGTGCCGATCCGGTACGACGAGGACCCCGAGGAGCGGGTGCTCACCGTCCAGTGCGACTCCACGGCCTGGGCGACCCAGCTGCGGCTGCTCGCCCCGAGGCTGGTGGCCCGGCTCAACGAGGACCTGGGCCACGGCACCGTCCGCATGATCAAGGTCCTCGGCCCCGGCGGCCCCCGGCGCGGCTACGGCCCGCTCCGCGCGCCCGGCTCCACGGGCCCCGGCGACACCTACGGCTGACCGGCCCGGCCGGACCCGCCCAGGCTGCCAGCCCGCCCGACCCGTCGGACCCGCTCGGCCCGGACCCGCCCGCCCGACCTGCCCGCCGGACCTGGGCCCCCAGCGCCCGCCGGCCCCCGAGCCGGCCCTGCCCAGTCCGCCGGACGCACCCGACTCGCCGGCCCCGCCCAGCTCGCCCGACCTGCCGGGCTCGCCCGACCCGCGCACCAGCGCCCGCCCGCCCCCTCGCGCCCCGTCCGGGTGCGCCCTTCGCGTACCCGCGCGCCCTCACCCGTACCTCCGCAACCCCCTCCAACACCTCGTAACCCGCCCAAACCACCCGCCCCCCGTTCGGTCGCCACTACGCGCTACGACCCGAAGCGCTAGGTGGCCGTCAGAGGCGTCTGGAGCCCCTCTCCGGATATGGGGAGTCGTCTCGGGGCCGCGGAGGGCGGCACATGAGCATTCAGGTACCGGCAAACCCCCATGAGTGTCAGTGGTACCGGTAGACTGGAAGACAATCCCGCCACCCTGCGGAACAAGTCGAACGACGCAGCCGCTCCCGTATGCCCGGAGAACGGCCTGTGCTGTGCCAGAAAGGGCGCTTCGTGGCCGATTCCGGCAACCCCAACGAGAACAACCAGTACACCGCCAGCAACATCCAGGTCCTCGAAGGCCTGGATGCCGTGCGCAAGCGCCCTGGCATGTACATCGGCTCGACCGGTGAGCGCGGTCTGCACCACATGGTGCAGGAGGTCGTCGACAACTCGGTCGACGAAGCCCTGGCCGGGCACGCGGACACCATCGACGTGACGATCCTGGCCGACGGCGGCGTGCGCGTCGTCGACAACGGCCGCGGCATCCCCGTCGGCATCGTGGAGTCCGAGGGCAAGCCGGCCGTCGAGGTCGTGCTGACCGTCCTCCACGCGGGCGGCAAGTTCGGCGGCGGCGGCTACGCCGTCTCCGGCGGTCTGCACGGCGTCGGCGTCTCCGTCGTCAACGCCCTCTCCACCAAGGTCTCGGTGGAGATCAAGACCGACGGCTACCGCTGGACCCAGGACTACAAGATGGGCGCCCCGACCGCGCCCCTCGCCCGGCACGAGGAGACCGACGAGACCGGCACCTCGGTCACCTTCTGGTCCGACCCGGACATCTTCGAGACCACCGAGTACTCCTTCGAGACGCTCTCCCGGCGCTTCCAGGAGATGGCCTTCCTCAACAAGGGCCTGACGATCACGCTCACCGACGAGCGCGAGTCCGCGAAGGCGACCGTCGGCGCCGACGACCCGGACGCCGAGGCGGCCGCCGAGCCGACCGCGCGCACGGTGAAGTACCACTACGAGGGCGGCATCGTCGACTTCGTGAAGTACCTCAACTCGCGCAAGGGCGAGCTGATCCACCCCACCGTCATCGACATCGAGGCCGAGGACAAGGAGCGCCTGCTCTCGGTCGAGATCGCGATGCAGTGGAACTCCTCGTACAGCGAGGGCGTGTACTCCTTCGCGAACACCATCCACACCCACGAGGGCGGTACGCACGAGGAGGGCTTCCGCGCCGCGCTGACGACGCTCGTCAACAAGTACGCGCGCGAGAAGAAGCTGCTCCGCGAGAAGGACGACAACCTCACGGGTGACGACATCCGCGAGGGTCTGACCGCGATCATCTCGGTCAAGATCGGCGAGCCGCAGTTCGAGGGCCAGACCAAGACCAAGCTGGGCAACACGGAGGCGAAGACCTTCGTGCAGAAGGTCGTCTTCGAGCACCTCACGGACTGGTTCGACCGCAACCCCAACGAGGCCGCGGACATCGTCCGCAAGGGCATCACCGCCGCCACCGCGCGCGTGGCCGCGCGCAAGGCGCGCGACCTGACCCGCCGCAAGGGCCTCCTGGAGTCGGCCTCGCTGCCGGGCAAGCTGTCCGACTGCCAGTCGAACGACCCCACCAAGTGCGAGATCTTCATCGTCGAGGGTGACTCCGCCGGCGGCTCGGCCAAGTCCGGCCGCAACCCGATGTACCAGGCCATCCTGCCGATCCGCGGCAAGATCCTGAACGTCGAGAAGGCCCGGGTCGACAAGATCCTGCAGAACACCGAGGTCCAGGCGCTGATCTCCGCCTTCGGCACCGGTGTGCACGAGGACTTCGACATCGAGAAGCTCCGCTATCACAAGATCATCCTGATGGCGGACGCCGACGTCGACGGCCAGCACATCAACACCCTGCTGCTGACCTTCCTCTTCCGCTTCATGCGCCCGCTGATCGAGCACGGGCACGTCTTCCTCTCCCGCCCCCCGCTGTACAAGATCAAGTGGGGCCGGGACGACTTCGAGTACGCCTACTCGGACCGCGAGCGCGACGCCCTGGTCGAGCTCGGCAAGCAGAACGGCAAGCGCATCCGCGAGGACTCGATCCAGCGCTTCAAGGGTCTCGGCGAGATGAACGCCGAGGAGCTGCGCGTCACCACCATGGACGTCGAGCACCGCGTGCTCGGCCAGGTCACCCTGGACGACGCCGCCCAGGCCGACGACCTCTTCTCGGTGCTGATGGGCGAGGACGTCGAGGCACGGCGCTCGTTCATCCAGCGCAACGCCAAGGACGTTCGCTTCCTCGACATCTGAGTCGGTCTCAGCTGACCGTACGAAAGGACTGACGACCAGCAATGGCCGACGAAAACACTCCTGTGAACACCGGGACCGCGGAAGAGGAGGAGCCGCAGCTGCGGATCGAGCCCGTCGGGCTCGAGACCGAGATGCAGCGCTCCTACCTCGACTACGCGATGTCCGTCATCGTGTCCCGCGCGCTGCCCGACGTCCGTGACGGCCTCAAGCCGGTGCACCGCCGCGTGCTCTACGCGATGTACGACGGCGGCTACCGGCCCGAGAAGGGCTTCTACAAGTGCGCCCGCGTCGTCGGCGACGTCATGGGCACCTACCACCCGCACGGCGACACCTCCATCTACGACGCCCTGGTCCGCCTGGCCCAGCCGTGGTCGATGCGCATGCCGCTGGTCGACTCCAACGGCAACTTCGGCTCCCCGGGCAACGACCCGGCCGCCGCCATGCGCTACACCGAGTGCAAGATGGCGCCGCTGTCCATGGAGATGGTCCGGGACATCGACGAGGAGACCGTCGACTTCCAGGACAACTACGACGGCCGCAACCAGGAGCCGACGGTCCTGCCGGCCCGCTTCCCGAACCTCCTGGTCAACGGCTCCGCCGGCATCGCGGTCGGCATGGCGACCAACATCCCGCCGCACAACCTGCGCGAGGTCGCCGACGGCGCCCAGTGGTACCTGGCCCACCCCGAGGCCAGCCACGAGGAGCTGCTCGACGCGCTCGTCGAGCGCATCAAGGGCCCCGACTTCCCGACCGGCGCGCTCGTCGTCGGGCGCAAGGGCATCGAGGAGGCGTACCGCACCGGCCGCGGCTCCATCACCATGCGCGCGGTCGTCGAGGTCGAGGAGATCCAGAACCGCCAGTGCCTGGTGGTCACCGAGCTGCCCTACCAGGTCAACCCGGACAACCTCGCGCAGAAGATCGCCGACCTGGTCAAGGACGGCAAGATCGGCGGCATCGCCGACGTCCGCGACGAGACCTCCTCGCGCACCGGCCAGCGCCTGGTCATCGTGCTCAAGCGGGACGCCGTCGCCAAGGTCGTCCTCAACAACCTCTACAAGCACACCGACCTCCAGACGAACTTCGGCGCCAACATGCTGGCGCTCGTCGACGGCGTGCCGCGCACCCTCTCCCTGGACGCGTTCATCCGTCACTGGGTGACGCACCAGATCGAGGTCATCGTCCGCCGGACGAAGTTCCGGCTGCGCAAGGCCGAGGAGCGCGCCCACATCCTGCGCGGTCTGCTCAAGGCGCTCGACGCGATCGACGAGGTCATCGCGCTCATCCGGCGCAGCGAGACGGTCGAGGTCGCCCGCGCGGGCCTGATGGACCTGCTCACGATCGACGAGATCCAGGCCAACGCCATCCTCGAGATGCAGCTGCGCCGGCTCGCCGCCCTGGAGCGCCAGAAGATCGTCGCCGAGCACGACGAGCTCCAGGCCAAGATCGACGAGTACAACGCGATCCTCGCCTCGCCCGAGAAGCAGCGGGCGATCGTCAGCGAGGAGCTGGCGGCCCTGGTCGAGAAGTACGGCGACGACCGGCGCTCGCAGCTGGTGCCCTTCGACGGCGACATGTCCATCGAGGACCTGATCGCCGAGGAGGACATCGTCGTCACCATCACGCGCGGCGGCTACGTCAAGCGGACCAAGACCGAGGACTACCGCTCGCAGAAGCGCGGCGGCAAGGGCGTGCGCGGCACGAAGCTGAAGCAGGACGACATCGTCGACCACTTCTTCGTGACGACCACCCACAACTGGCTGCTGTTCTTCACCAACAAGGGCCGGGTCTACCGCGCCAAGGCCTACGAGCTGCCCGACGCCGGCCGGGACGCCCGCGGCCAGCACGTGGCCAACCTGCTGGCCTTCCAGCCGGACGAGCAGATCGCCGAGATCCTCGCGATCCGCGACTACGAGGCCGCGCCGTACCTGGTGCTCGCCACCAAGGCCGGCCTGGTGAAGAAGACCGCGCTCAAGGACTACGACTCCCCGCGCTCCGGCGGCGTCATCGCCATCAACCTGCGCGAGCGGGAGGACGGCAGCGACGACGAGCTGATCGGCGCCGAGCTGGTGTCCGCCGAGGACGACCTGCTGCTGATCTCCAAGAAGGCGCAGTCGATCCGCTTCACCGCCACCGACGACGCGCTGCGCCCGATGGGCCGAGCCACGTCCGGCGTGAAGGGGATGAGTTTCCGCGAGGACGACGAACTCCTCTCGATGAATGTCGTCCGGCCCGGTACGTTCGTCTTCACCGCGACCGACGGTGGCTACGCCAAGCGCACCGCCGTCGACGAGTACCGCGTCCAGGGCCGCGGCGGCCTCGGCATCAAGGCCGCCAAGATCGTGGAGGACCGCGGCTCCCTCGTGGGCGCGCTGGTGGTGGAGGAGACGGACGAGATCCTCGCCATCACGCTGTCCGGTGGTGTGATTCGTACGCGAGTCAACGAAGTCAGGGAGACCGGCCGTGACACCATGGGCGTCCAGCTGATCAACCTGGGCAAGCGCGATGCCGTCGTCGGAATCGCCCGCAACGCCGAGGCCGGCAGCGAGGACGAAGACGGCGACGAAGCTGCCGAGGCCGTGGAGTCGGCCGAGGCGGTCGAGGGCACGGAGCCCGAGACCGGGGAGCACGAGGAGTAGAGCGTGAGTGGAGCCACGGGCGCCGGTCCGGCCGACGGCCGGTCCGCAGGATCGAGCGGTGCCCGTGGCTCCGCCACGGACTCCCAGGGTGGGGGCACTCCCGCCGAAGGTAGGGGGATGACGGTGACGGACACCCGGGGGCAGAGGCCCTCGTACGACACGTACAACGGGCCGCTGCCCGGCGAGCGCGGGGGGACGCAGCCGCAGGGCCCGTACCACCCGCCGCAGGCCTACGGCGCCCCGCAGGGCGCGCAGGCCGGCGCGCCCGGGCAGGGCGGCGGCGGCACCCTGGGCGGCCAGAGCGCGGCCGCCCAGCGCAAGGCCCGGACGGGGGCGCGCACGACGCCGCGCACCCGCAAGGCGCGGCTGCGGGTCGCCAAGGCGGACCCGTGGTCGGTGATGAAGGTGAGCTTCCTGCTCTCCATCGCGCTCGGCATCTGCACGGTGGTGGCCGCGGCGGTGCTGTGGATGGTCATGGACGCCATGGGGGTCTTCTCGACCGTCGGCGGCACGATCTCGGAGGCGACCGGCTCCAACGAGTCGAACGGCTTCGACCTGCAGTCCTTCCTGTCGCTGCCGCGCGTCCTGATGTTCACCTCGGTGATCGCGGTGATCGACGTGGTCCTGATGACGGCCCTGGCCACGCTCGGCGCCTTCATCTACAACCTCTCCGCCGGTTTCGTGGGCGGTGTCGAGCTCACGCTCGCCGAGGACGAGTGAGGCCCCGGGGGTCGGTCCCGGGAACCGATTTTGGGACTGGCCCCCACGTGCGCTAATCTTCAGGAGTCAGCGCGCGGGACACACACCGCAAAGCGCGGCGGGGCTATAGCTCAGTTGGTTAGAGCGCATCCCTGATAAGGATGAGGCCACAGGTTCAAATCCTGTTAGCCCCACACAGAAGATCGGCCCGGACGGTTCACCCGTCCGGGCCGATTGCTTTGCCGCCGATGACCGATGTGTAGAGTGGGCGTCAGAAGTCTCCTACGTCAACGAAAGACGAGGTCGCGCGGTGAAGAAGCTTCTCCTGGTCGCACTGGCCGCCATCGGCGGGCTCCTCGTGTACCGCCAGATCCAGGCGGATCGCGCCGAGCAGGATCTGTGGACGGAGGCGACCGACTCCGTGCCCGCAGGTTCGGGTGTGTGAGACGAACCCATCGTCCAGGGGCGAGGCCCCGGCCGCATGACGCGGCCGGGGCCTCGCTCTGTTCACGGCCTCGCTCTGTTCACGGGGCCCCGTTCCGTTCGCCGAGGCTCACGCGCGTGCGCGAATGCGAAGAAATTGCTTGCTCTCGCGAATTTGTAGGGTGTCGGCGGTACCGGCGGGCAGGATGGGCCGGCACGGACACGACGAGGGGAAGCGCGTGAAGAGGCAACGGGGTACCGGGCACGGGCGCGGCGGGGCCGTCGCGTACGGGCGGGCGGCCGGGGCGCTGGCCACGGCACTGTGCGCGGGACTCGCCCTGCCGGGCGGGGCGTGGGCGGCGGCCGCGGGCGACGGGGGATACGCCTTCGACAGCGGTGCGCGGCCGGTCAAGGGCGCCGTGTCCAACCTGGACGCCGAGCGGCTGCAGCCCGGCACGACCTACCGCGACAGCATCAAGAAGGACGGCAAGCTCTACTACCGCGTCGACCTGGACGACAAGCAGAACGCCTACGTCTCCGTCGTCGCCGTCCCCCGCAAGGGCGCCCGGGCCGCCGGCTACGGCGACGGCATCAAGGTGAGCATGCAGGACGGCTCCAACAGCCAGTGCGGCTACCAGAACGTCTCCTTCACCGGCGACTTCACCCGGCCGCTCGCCGCCTACGCCCACCGCACCATCGAGCCGGAGTCGACGAGCTGTACCCAGGCCGGGGCGTACTACGTCCTCGTCGAGCGCGACTCCAAGGACGGCTCGGACGGCGGCGACTGGGACCTGGAGATCCGCTATCTGACCGAACCGGCGCTCACCAAGGCGCCCGGACCGACCGCGCTGCCCTCCGACTGGGCCTCCGGCACGCCCGGGCCGCCCGGGGGCGGCCCGCAGCGGCGGGACGGCGGGGCCGGCTTCCACGACGCCACCTCGCTCACCCAGGGCGAGTGGCGCACCGATCTCAGGCCCGGCCAGACCGCCTACTACCGGGTGCCGGTCGACTGGGGCCAGCAGCTGTTCGCCGGCGCCGAGCTGGGCAGCAGCCCGGCCGGGGACGCCTTCGTGTCGAACGCGCTGGTGCTGTCCCTGGAGAACCCGGCGCGCGGCCACGTCGACCAGGAGTCGATGACGTACTCCGGCGACCCGGCGACGATGGCGCTCGACCCGGAGCGCCCGGTGGCCTACGAGAACCGCTTCTCCTCGAACGACTCCACCAGCGCCATGCGCTTCGCCGGCTGGTACTACCTGTCGGCGACGCTCAGCCCGGAGCTGGCGAAGGGGTACGGGGACAAGCCGCTGCCGGTGACCCTCAAGGTGAGCGTCACCGGAAAGGCGAAGGCCGCGCCGCCGTACGCCGGACCGGCCGGGGAGTTCTCGGTGACCGCGGACGACCGGGACGCGGCCGCCAGCGGGCAGAGCGGCCCCGAGATCGAGCGCAGCGGCACGTTCAAGGTCGTCGGCGTGGCCGGCATCGGCGCGGGCAGCGTGCTGCTGCTCGGCCTGGGCGCGTGGTGGCTGCTGGCCCGCCGCCGGGCGGACTGAGGCGCCGGAGCACGGGGCGCAGGGGCCTTGGAGGCCCTCAGGCCTGGAGCAGGGCCCAGACGCCCACGGCGAAGCACAGCAGGGCGGTGATCAGGACCGGCACCGCCACCTTGGCGGGCGGCCCGGGCCGGCGCGCCGGTACGGCCTGAGGGGCGGTGTACGGGAGTCCGGGCTGCGGCTCGTACGCCGTCGGCCGCGGCGGATAGGCCACGGCGGGCGTCGGCGCCTGCGCGAAGCCGGCCGGGGCGGCGACCACGCGCTCGGTGGGCGTCGGGGCCGGGGCAGGGGCCGGGACGGGCGCGTGCCGCGGGGGCGGCGGCAGGTGGAAGCTGCCGGTCTCCGACGGACCCGGCAGGGGCGGCCCGGCGTCCTGCTGCGGTACGGGCGCGGGCGCGGGGGCCGGTGCGGGTGCGGCCGGGGCGGCGCTCAGCGGGCCCTGGGGACCGAAGCCGGCCGGCAGCGGACCGATCTGGTCGAAGACCTCGACCGGCTCCTCGCCCGCCGCCGGCTCCGGCAGCAGCTCGGCCGCCGCCGTGAGCGCCTTGCGCGCCCCCGTGGCCGTCCGGAAGCGCAGCTCCGGGTCCGGCTGCAGCAGCCCCGCCAGGACCTGCCAGAGCGGCTCCGGGATGCCCTGCGGGGCGCCCGGGGTGCCGTGGGTCCGGAAGTGCTCCACGAGGGCCTGGGAGTCGGGCTTGCGGCCCTGGAGCAGATAGAGCGCGACCAGACCGACCGCGAACAGGTCGGCCGGGAAGTCGGGCTCGGCGCCCATCAGTTGCTCGGGCGCGAAGTAACCGGGCGTCCCCACCACGTAGTTGGTCTCGGTGAGGCGGGGCTCGCCCTTGCGCATGGAGATGCCGAAGTCGGAGAGCCGCAGGTGCGGCCGGCCGGTGCCGGTGACCTCCATGAGGATGTTCGCCGGCTTGATGTCGCGGTGCACGACCCCCTCCGCGTGCACCGCGGCCAGTCCGGACAGCAGCTGGTCGAGCAGGACGCACACGAACCGGGGCGGCAGCGCGCCGTAGTCCCCGATCACGTGCGCCAGCGAGCCGCCCGCGACCAGGTCCATCGTGAACAGGACCTTGTCGTCGTCGGCCGCCCAGCTGGCCGGGGCGAGGACGTGCGGGTGGTCGATGCGCAGCGCCTGCTCGCGCACGAAGCGGAGCAGCGCGTGGGCGTCGCTCTGCTGGAGCACCTTCGCCGCCACGTAGCGGCGGCGCCGGTGGTCCCAGGCGCGCCAGACGGCGCCGATCCCGCCGCGTCCGATCGGGTCGATCAGCTCGTACCGACCCGCGAAGACCTCACCCATCGCGCTGCGCCCGCTCCCCGTACGTCCGGCCTCAGTTCTGGTGCGACTCGTAGTGGGCGACCGCGTCGGACGTGCGCCCCGCGCCGTACACCCGCAGGAACTCTGCCAGCTCCGGGTGGGCCGGCGCGAGGGAGTCCGCCGCCTCGATGATGTCGCCGGCCGCGGCCACGGAGCGCAGCAGCGACTGGATCTCGCGCACCACGCGGCGCACGGTCGGGGCGCCGCTGCTGGAGGTGGTCTGGCTGCCGGAGGTGAGCACGGAGCCGCCCTGGGACTTCTTGATCTCGTCCATCCGGTCGGTGGCCTCGGCGGCGCTGACGCTGCCGTCGGCGACCTGGCCGGCCAGCTCCTGGAGGGCCTGGACGCGCTGCACGACCGCGGGATTGCCGATCTTGGCCCGCTGGCCGCTCATCAGCTGGGAGAGCATGGGTGCCGAGAGCCCGAGCACGGCGGCCAGCCTGGCCTGGTTCAGCCCGAGATCGTCGATCAGCCGACGGAAGAGCGCCCCCAACGGCTCCCCGTACCAACTGCGCTGAAGCTCCCGGGCTCTGGCCGTGGCTTCCTGCTGCGCTGTGTCCATTTGCTACTTCTCCCCATCCCTTGGGTTCGCCACTGCGAACCCCGGTCAGCATCTTACGGAGCGTGGTCGCCGACGGGGAGTCCCAATCCTTTTGCGGGATACGGGGGTGCACCCGGTACTCTGGTCTCGTTCCGGGGCCTTAGCTCAGTTGGTAGAGCGCTGTCTTTGCATGGCAGATGTCAGGGGTTCGACTCCCCTAGGCTCCACCGGAAGAAAGCCCCTCCGACCTGCGAGAACGCAGGTCGGAGGGGCTTTTTCGGTCAGCGGCCGCAGTGCTCCGGCGTGCGGTCGGCGGACCGGGTGGGGGCGGACGTGGGGGTCGGGGTCGGCGTGGGGATCGTGGTGGACAGGACGGCCCGGTACTTGTTGACCGCGTCGATGCGGGACCGGGCGTCGAGCTTGGCGAAGATGTTCTGCAGGTGACGCTTGACGGTGCCCTCGGTGATCGTGAGCCGGTTGCCGATCTGGCGGTTGCTCAGCGCCTGGCCGACATAACGGAGGACTTCGAGCTCGCGCTCGGTCAGCAGCTCACGGCCCGCGGGACGCTCCTCGTCCGCGGGTGCCGGGCTTTCCTGGGTCTCCGGGGTCTCCAGCGTCTCCGGGGCGGCCGCGCGGACGGCGCGGAGCAGGGTCTCGCTGGGGGCCCGGGTGGGCACGCAGGAGTGGGCGCCCTCGGCGAGCAGGGTGCGGGCGAGGCCGTCGTCCTCGCTCTCCGAGAGCAGGACGACCCGGGTCCGCGGCGCCTTGGTGCGCAGGTCGCGGAGGGTCTGGACGGGCCCGCGGCCGGGCAGGCCCGGGGCGAGCAGGACGACGTCGGCGCCGCGGACGGCGCCCCGGACCGCTGCGGGGCCGTCGGCGGCTTCGGCGACGACCTCCAGATCCGGTTCACGGGACAGTAGAAGGGACACCGCTTCCCGCACCAGGGCATGGTCCTCTGCGATGACGATGCGGATCGGCGCGCTGCGGCTGTTGCGCATGGTTTCTCCCCCTTTGCTCAGGGCGGCCGCGCAGCCACGCGGCCGCTCCTGACCACGAGCACACCAGTCCCCCGCCGTCCGCCGCAGCAGCGTTGGGGCGACTGTGTCAGGAAGCGCAATGTCATGCCGGTCACACATTCACCCGATCGAATGAGCCCCCGGCCACCTGTACGCCGGTGGGCGTCCCGTGACCCCCGTCCCGGAGGGTCCCGGCGGCCCCGCTCAGGCGGAACGCAGCGCCTCGCGCAGCGCGCGGAGCCAGTGCGCGACCGTCTCGCGGGCCAGCGGGGTCGCCGCGCCGAAGTCCTCGAAGAGGTGGAACGCGCCCGGCACGAAGCGCAGTTCGAGCCCGACCCCGTGCTCGGCGAGCCGCCGGGCGTAGGCCAGGCCCTCGTCGCGCAGCGGGTCGGAGCCGGCCACCTGGACATAGGCCGGCGGCAGCCCCGACAGGTCCCCGGCCCGGCCCGGGACGGCGTACGCGGGGAGCGCGCCCGGGTCCGCGGCCGCGTCCGCCAGGTAGATCCGCCACAGCGTGCGCGCCGACGCGCCGTTGATGACCCGCGGGTCGTCGACCTCCTCGCGTGAGGTGCCGGTGTCCCGGTCGTCGAGCACCGGGAGCAGCAGCTGCTGGAAGGCGATGGCCGGGCCGTTCTCGGCGCGGGCGCGCAGCGTGAGCCCGGCGGCCAGGCAGGCGCCGGCCGAGTGGCCGCTGACGGCCAGCCGGGCCGGGTCGAGCCCCAGTTCGGCGTGGGCGGCGGCGGCCCAGCGCAGCGCCGTCCAGGCGTCCGTCGGCGCGGCGGGGTAGGGGTGCTCGGGCGCCAGCCGGTAGTCGACCGCGATCACCAGGGCGCCGGTGTCCGTACAGATCCGGGCGCAGGTGCGGTCGCCGGAGTCGAGGTCGCCGAGGGCGAAGCCGCCGCCGTGGAAGAAGAGCACCGCGGGCAGCGGCCCCTCGACCCCGGCCGGGCGGTAGAGCCGCACCGGCACGTCGGCCTCGCCGGGCACGCGGGCGACGGCGTCCTCGATGCCCAGGCGCGGGTCCCCGTACGGCTCGCGGGTCGCCATCGCCCGGTGCAGGCCGGCGCGGGTGGCGGGGATGTCGGCGAACATGTCGCGCGCGGGGAGGGCGTCCAGGACCGGCTGGAGCTGGGGGTGGACGTACAAGGGGGGCGTTCCTTTCGGGCGGTACGGGGCGGGCGGGGCCGGAGCGGGACCGGGCGGCGTCGTGCGGGGCGTACGGGTCGTGCGGCGTCGTACGGGTCGTGCGGGGTCGTGCGGGGTCGTGCGGCGTCGTACGGGTCGTGCGGGGTCGTGCGGGGTCGTGCGGTGGCGGGGGCCGGCCGGGGCGGCGACCGTGGGGCGGGCGGGGAGGGCCGTGCCGGCCCGGCCTCAGTGGCCCATGCCGAGGCCGCCGTCGACCGGGATGACCGCGCCCGCCACGTACGCGGCGCCCGGGCCGGACAGCCAGGCCACCACGTCCGCCACCTCCCGCGCCGAGGCGCTGCGCCCCATCGGGATGCCGGCCAGCTTCTCCTTGCGGACCTCCTCGGTCAGGTCCGCGGTCATGTCCGTGTCGATGAGGCCCGGGGCCACCACGTTGGCGACGACGTCCCGCGCCCCGTACTCACGGGTGATCGAGCGGGCCAGGCCCACCAGACCGGACTTGCTCGCCGCGTAGTTGGTCTGGCCGGCGCTGCCGTACAGGCCCGCCACGGAGGAGACGAGGACGATCCGGCCGTGCCGGGCCCGCAGCATCGGGCCGATCGCGCGCCGGGCGCAGCGCCAGGCGCCGGCGAGGTTGGTGTCCAGGACGCGCAGGAACTGCTCCTCGCGCATCCGCAGCAGGAGGCCGTCCGAGGTCATGCCGGCGTTGGCGACCAGGACGCCCACCGGGCCGAGCTCCTGCTCCACGGTCTTGAAGGCGGCGTCCACCGAGGCGCCGTCGGTGACGTCGCACTCCACGCCGAAGGTGCCGGCCGGCACCCCGGAGCCGCGGTGCGTGACGGCCACCCGGTCGCCGAGCGCCACGAAGGCCTCGGCCACGGCCGCGCCGATGCCGCGGTTGCCGCCGGTGACGAGCACGGTGCGGGGCCGGGCGGCCGCCGGGCCTGCTGACTGCTGGTCCATGGTGTGCGGGTTCCGTTCGGTCAGGCCGCGGGCGAGGCGGCGTCGGAGTCGGTGATGCTGCGGGACCAGTCGAAGTCGACCCGGTCGAGGGCGCCGAGCCGCTCGACGAGCTGGTGCAGTCCGGTGAAGTCCTGGATCAGGCGCTTGCGGCCGCCCGCGGCCTGGATGTCGTCGAGCATGGCGTGGCCGCCCGGAATGCCCGTCTCGTCCATGATCCGGTGCCAGGTGGTGAAGTCGTTGCCGACGAACGCCTCCAGGCCGTCGACCAGGGCCTTCAGGAAGAAGCGCTGCCGGTGTCCGTCCAGGTCGGCGTGCACCTTCTCGGCGAGCACGGCCGCGATCGAGGCGTGGCAGTACTCGTCGCGGTTGTGGATGCGCACCGCCGCGCTGTTGACGGGCTGGATCTCCTTGTCGTCGGCTATCAGGTTCAGATAGGCGTTGATGGAGATCTCGGCCACCGTCGCGAAGGCCAGCGTGGTCAGCGAGCGCTCCCACTCCTCGGTGGCCGCCGCCCGCAGCTCGTCGTGCCGGCGCACGATCAGCGGCTTCGGCAGCACCGCGTCCGGCAGCGCCCAGCCCCGCTTGCGCCGGGTCACGGCGCTCGCGTTGAGGTGCATGAGGGTGTGGTACTGCTCGTCGACCATGGCCTGGGCCAGGCTGCGCTGCATCAACTCCCCGCCCAGCTGCGGGAATCCGCCGTCCAGGCCGAGCTGGAAGGCCGGGTTCACGATCTGGCCCTCCAGCAGGACGGTGGTGCGGTTGTACGAGACCCAGGCCCAGCTCAGCAGCCGGGTGCGGTCCTCGGGCGCGAGCGCCGTGAACGTGGGGTGGTCCCGGAACGGCAGGATCCGCTCCGGGTAGTCGTCGCGCGTGACGTCGTACAGGGTGTCGAGGTCGGGCTCCTCCCGCTTCACGGCGGCCCTGCGGTGCCAGTTGCCCGCGAGCCGCGCGATGACCGCGTTCTCGGTGACGTCGGCGGGGTCGTGCGCGGGCAGCTCGGGCGGGACCACCCCGGCGGTCGGCGCGGTGTCCGACGCGGTGGCCGTGGCGGTGCCGGGCTCGGTGCCCGGCTCGGCTATCCGGTCCGTACGGTCCGTACTCATCCTTCTGCTTCTCCTCTTCTGCTGCGGCTCAGTCGTCCGTCTTGTGCGCCGCGGGTGCGGGGTCGGTCAGCCCGAGGGCGATCAGTCCGGCGAGCACCGCGAGGGCCGTGCACACCGCGAACACCGTGCGGAAGGCGCCCACGCCGGGGCCGCCGAGGGCCGCGATCAGGGCGGCGAAGGCGCCCGTGCCCAGGGCCGCGCCCACCTGGCGGGAGGTCACGACCAGGCCCGCGCCGGCGGCGAACCGCTGCGGCGGCAGCGCGCCGGCCGCGGTCGCGGACAGGGTGGTCATCACGGCGCCGATGCCGATGCCGCCGATCATGTTGGCGGGCAGCCACACCAGCGCGAAGTCGGGCTCGGCGCGCAGCCCGACGGCCCAGATCCCGCACTGCACGGCGAAGAGCAGGGTGCCGGCCACGACCACCGTGCGCTGGTGGCGCCGGGGCATCCGCCCCGCGAGCACCGAGACCACCACCGACACCACGGCGCCCGGGGTCAGCGAAAGCCCGGCCTGGAGCGGGGTGTAGTGCCAGATCTGCGCGGCGAAGAGCGGGGAGGCGAGCAGCCAGCAGTACATCGCCGCGCCGAACAGCAGGAAGGAGGCGTTGGCCACGGCGAACTTCCGGGTGCGCAGCAGCGCCAGCTGGAGCGCGGGCGTGGCGTGGTTGCGCGAGCGCAGCAGCGCGACGGCGAGGAGCACGGCTCCGGCGGCGAGCACGCCGAGGAAGGGGGCGCTGCCCCAGCCCCAGGAGCTGCCCTGGGTGAGCGCGGCGACCAGGCCGCCGACGCCGAGCAGCAGCGCCACCGTACCGAGCAGGTCCGGGACGGCGGCGGCGCGCATCCGCACCCGGGGCAGCACCCACCAGGCGAGCGCGAGCAGTGCGGCGCCGAGCGGGACGTTCACCAGGAACACGGAGGGCCAGCCGAAGCTGTGCACCAGGAAGCCGCCGAGCGGGGTGCCGGCCGCGGCCGCCGCCGAGGACGAGGCGCCCCACAGGCCGATCGCCTTGGCCCGCTCGTGCGGCGGGCGCGAGGCGAGCAGCAGCGCCAGCGAGGACGGCACCATGCCGGCCGCGAAGAGGCCCTGGACGGCGCTGGCGGCGATGAGCAGCTCCACCGTCGGGGCGAGCGCGCACAGCAGCGAGCCGACCGTGAACCCGGCCACGGACAGCGTGAACAGCCGGCGCAGTCCGATGACGTCGGCGAGCCGGCCGGCCGGGGCGAGGGTCGCGGCGAAGACCACGGTGTAGCCGCTCACCACCCAGGACAGCAGCGACAGGGAGGCGTCGGGGAAGCTCTCGGGCAGTTCGGGGAAGGCGATGTAGACGACGGAGACGCCGAGGAACGCGATGAAGGTCGCGCCGCACGAGGCCAGCAGGGTCAGTCCGGGACGCGTGTAGGGGGAGGCGCCGGCCGCCGCCTCCGCGTCCTGGGCGGCCCGGGCCGCCTCGGCGGGGGCGCCGCCGGGCGGTCCGCCGGGCGCCGTGGCCAGGCCGGGCGGGCGGGCGCCGGTCGGTTCGGACGTCTCTGTCATCGGGGGTCAGCTCCTCGTGCTCTCGGTGCTCTCGGCGCCCGGCGCGCTGTCCGCGCTCTCGGTGCTCTCGGCGCTCTCGGTGTGGAAGCGGCAGACGGATCCCCCGGTCCGCATGCACTCGGTGGTGGCGTCGGTGACCTCGACGCCGAGGCCCTGGAACCAGCCGTCCCGCATGCGCAGGCACGGACAGGCGTAGCCCTCCAGGGAGCGGGCGGCCCGGAGCATCCGCAGCGCGAAGTGCTCGGTGATGACGGTCTCCACCACGGGCCCGCCGTCCCCCTCGCCGGCGGGCAGGACCTCGGTGTGCGAGCGCATCATCCGCTCGTTGGTCATCACCCGGGTCAGCCCGTCGACGGCGGCGGCCAGCTCCTTCGGCGAGGCGGCGTCGGGCGTGCCCTCGCGCTGCTGGTACCAGGAGCCGACCCGGCGGCTGACGAACGCGATGGCCTCCGCGTTGATCTCGTTGGCCACCTCCTGGCCGAAGCGCTTCTTCACGCCCTGGTACCAGCGGGCGTCGTGCAGCCACCAGAACTGGCGCAGCGCGTCGGTGAGTTCGTTCTCCAGCTCGCCCAGCGGCGGGCGCGCCCCGTCGCTCACGCGGCCCCCTCCCGTACGAGCAGGGCGGTCGCGGTGCCCGGACCGGTCCCGGACTCCTCGTCCACGGACAGCTCCACCAGGATCAGCAGGGCCTCGTCGGCCTCGCCGTCCTCGAAGAGCAGCCGGGCGTAGTCCAGGGCGGCCCGCTCCTGGTCGCCCTCGGGGCTGAAGCAGACCACCGGGCCGCGCAGCCCCCAGGCGGTGGCGACGTGGCCGACGACGGCGTTGGGCACCGACTGGAAGAACAGCAGCGGCTGCACCGGGCGGCCCGCCGTGACGGCGGCGCCCACCGCCCGGTCGGTGGCGAAGTCGCCGAGCCGGCTGACCACGACGACCGCCGTGCGGTCGCCGCGCTCCGCCGGCACCGGCGCCTCGCCGTGGTGGGCGCGCAGACAGCGGTGGGCGGCCTCGGCGGCCAGCGGGCTGAAGGAGGACACCACGAAGCCGGCCAGCTTGGGCGGCCCGGCCGCCGGGTCGTCCGCCCCGGCCGGGTCGTCCCCCGCCGGCCAGGAGCCGCGGGACAGCACCTCCAGCGGGGCCGGGCCCGCCGAGGGGCGGGCGGACGGGACCGTACGCGTGCTCATGTCGCCTCCAGGACCAGGGCGGTGTTGGCGCCGCCGAACGCCGCGTTGAGCGAGAGGACGGTGCGCGGGCGCACCGGGCGCGGGGCGTCGACGACCAGGTCGAGCCGGCAGGCCGGGTCCTCCCCCAGATAGCCTGCGTTGACCGGGAGCCGGCCGTCCGCCAGGACGAGCAGCGAGACGGCGAGCTCGACCGCCCCCGAGGCCTCCAGGGTGTGCCCGGTCAGCGACTTGGTGGAGCTGACCGGCACCTTCGCCGCGTGCTCGCCGAAGGCCAGGTGGACGGCCGCGGTCTCCGCCGAGTCGTTGTACGGGGTGCCGGTGCCGTGCGCGTTGACGTAGTCGACCTGCTCCGGCGTGCGCCCGGCGCGCTCCAGCGCGGCGGTGATCGCCCGGGCCATGCCCAGGCCCTCCGGGTGCGGCTGGCACACGTGGTACGCGTCGCCCGCGCGGCCCCAGCCGGTCAGCCGGGCCAGCGGGCGGGCCCCGCGCCGCTCGGCCGCCGGGGCCGCCTCCAGGACCACGGCGGCCACGCCGTCGCCGAGCAGCAGGCCCTTGCGGCCGGCGCTGAACGAGCGCAGCTGCCCGTCGGTGGCCAGCGCGCGGCCCGCGTCGAACAGCCCGTACACGTCGGGGTCGACGAGATAGCCGGCCGCCACCACGACCCGCTCCTCGCGGCCCGCCGCGATCAGCGCGGCGGCGTCGGCGACGGCGGTGCTCGCGGCGACACAGGCGTTGGTGTACGTGCGGTCGGCGCCGCGCAGTCCGGTCGCGGCGGCCAGCGCGGCCCCGCTCGCGGCGTGGTGGTGCCGCGGCTGCTCGGCGAGCGGCCGGCGCGCCCAGGAGGCGTCCGCGTGCCGGGCGAACAGCAGCGGCGTGCCGGCGGCGAGCTCCTCGGTGAGCTCCGCCTGCGCGGCGGCCTCGCGGACCACGGCGGTGAGTTCGGTGTGCAGGTCGGGGTCGCCCGGCAGGTGGGCGGCGTGCTTGGCCCGGCGCCGGGTCACGTCGAAGCGGGTGACCTCCGCGAAGGCGGGGCGCCCGGCGGCGAGGGCCCGGCCCAGGGCCTCGGCGCCGCGCCCGAAGGCGGTCGTCACGGACATGCCGGTGACGACCACCCCGGTGCGGTCAGTGCGCGGTGCCGGCACGGTCACCTCCCGGGGCGGCGGTGGCGTCGGCGAGGGCGCCGCCGAGCACGTCGAGCACGTCGTCCAGGGTCACCATCCGGGCCAGCTGGGCGTCGTCCAGGTCGAGTTCGGTGTCGAAGCGCTCCTCGACGCTGTGCACGACCCAGGCCAGTTCGAGTGAGTCGATCCGCTCGGCGACGTCGCCGGGCTCCCGGTCCCCGTACGAGGCGAGGATCGCGACCAGGTCGCTCCGGGTCAGCCCGGCGGGCGCCGGCGGCTGCGGGAGGTGGGTGGTCACCGCGCCCGCCCGGTGAGCGCCGGGTCGGCGGCGCGCGCGTCGATCAGGGCGACGAGCCGGCCGAAGTCGAGGCCGGCGAGCGCCTCCAGCTCCTCGTCGTCGATCTGCACGCCGTACTCCTGCTCGACCTGCATGGCTATCTCGGCGAGCGTGAGCGACTCCAGCTCCAGACCGCCGTCGCCCAGCGGGGTGGTGTCGGTGACGCCGTCGACCTCGTAGTTGAGGTCGCGCAGGGTGGACAGGAGGAACTGGCCCGTGGTGCCTGTGGTCTTGCTGCTCATGTGGTCGACTCCAGAGGTCGGTCGTGAGGTCCGTGGTGAGATCGGTCGTGAGATCGGTCGTGAGGTCCGTGGTGAGGTCGGACGGGACGTTCTTCGGGGCGTTCTTCGGCTTCGGTCGGGCGTTCTTCGGGAGGGGCGGGATCGGGATGCGGACGGTGGACGGCGGGGCCGTGGTGGTCCGGCTGGTGCGGACGGCGGAGCGGCATCCGGCCGGCGCCCCCGTGCTGCGGGCGCTCGCGGCCGGGCTGCTCGGCGTGCCCGAGCCGGAGGTCCTGGTCGGCCGCGAGCCGTCCGGGCGGCCCCGGCTCGGCGGCGCGGCCGGTGGGCTGCGGGCGAGCGTGAGCCATGTGCGGGGTCTCACGGCGGTGGCGGTCAGCCGGGTCGGGGAGGTCGGGGTGGACGTGGAGCGGCTGCGTCCGCTGCCCGCGGCGGCACTGGCCCGGCGCTGGTTCACCGGGGCCGAGGGCCGTTGGGTCGCGGCGCGCCCTCAGGAGGAGCAGCCGGCCGCCTTCCTCGGTCTGTGGACCCAGAAGGAGGCGGTGGGCAAGGCGCTGGGCACGGGGCTCGCCGACGGCGGGATGCGCCGCCCGGTGCGCCTCGGCGCCCTCCCGGGCACCGTGCTCCTCCCGGTGCCGGCCGCGGACCACGGCCTGTGCACCGCGCTCCCCGGGGCCCCGGAGGGCTTCGTCCTGGCGGTCGCGGCCGAGGGGCCGGGCCGGGTCGTGGTGGAGGGCGAGCGGAGCGTGTACGCCGAGGGCACCACGGGCCCCGCGGGCCCCACGCGCATCACGGACCACATGGGTCCTGTGGCACCCACGGGACCCACGGGCCCCGACGGCCTCGGCCGCACCGGGGACCGGCGCGTCGGCAACCAGGTCATCGCGCACCTCACGCCGGAGCAGCGGCGCCGCTGACGGCTTCGGAGGCCCCCGCGGCCCCTGAGGCCTCCGCCGCCGCCCGCAGCACCTCCGGGTCGCGGCGCGGCTTGCCCGTCGCCGTACGGGGGAACTCGGGGAGCAGGTACCAGCGGCGCGGGTGCTTGAACGCGGCGAGTTCGGCCGCGAGCCGCTCCCGGACCTCGTCCAGGCCGGCCCCGGGCGCCGGGGTCACGTACGCGTCGATGCCCTCGTCGTACAGCACCACCGCGTCCGTCACCGAGGGCAGCCCGGTCAGGAACTCCTCCACCTCCGTGAGGTCGACCTTCAGACCGCGCACCGAGACCTGGGAGTCGAGCCGGCCGAGGACGGTCACCCGGCCGCTGGCCGGGTCGATCTCGCCGGCGTCGTGGGTGCGCAGCCAGCCGTCCGCCCAGCGCTCGGGGAGGGCTCCGGCGAGGTACGGGGAGCGGTCCAGGGCCACCTGGAGCTCGCCGTCCGCGATCCGGACCCGGACGCCGGGGGCGGGCGTGCCGACGGAGGGGTGGTGGGCGCCGCTCATGTCGGCGGCGATGATGCCGGTCTCGGTCATGCCGTAGATCTGCGCGAGCGGGACGCCGTAGCGCTCGGTGAAGGTGCGGGCGACCGTCTCGGGGGTGCGCCCGCCGGCCGTCATCACCCGCACCAGGCGGGGCAGCGGCGGCGGTTCGGCGACCGAGGCGAGCAGGGCGACCTGGGCGGGGACGCCGAGCACGGTGGTCGGCAGGTCGGCCGTGCGCACGGTGTCGAGGATGCCGCGCACGGAGGTGCGCGCGGGCAGCACGGCGCGTGCGCCGGAGTGCAGGGCGTGCAGCAGTCCGCCGACCAGGCCCCAGGTGTGGGAGAGCGAGCCGAGGATCACCAGCTGCTCGCCCGCCCCGGGCATGCCCTCGACGCGGGCGTAGCGGTCGAGTTCGGCGACCAGCTCCCCGGCGGTCCGGGCGATCAGCTTCGCCGGTCCGGTGGAGCCGGAGCTGAGCTGGACCAGGACCTGCTCGCCGTGGGCGGGTTCGCCGTCCGGGCGGCGGGTCAGCTCGGGCGTGACGGCGTGGAAGCCGCGCATGGACGGGGCGGGGTCGCGGGTGGAGACGAGGAGCTGGGGCCGGGTGAGGTCGAGCGCGCGGTCCGTCTCGGGGGCGGTCAGCCGGTGGTCGAGGACGATCAGCCGGGCGCCGAGCCGCCAGACGGCGAGGATCTGGACCACGTACTCGAAGGACGGGGGCAGCTGGACGGCCGCCGTGCCGCCGGGCCGCAGCCCGGCCCCGGCGAGCCGCTCCTGCCGCTCGGCCACGGCCTCCCGCAGGGTCCGCCGGTCGGTCTCCCGGTCGAGCACGAGACAGCCGGCGGAGGGCTCTCCGGCCAGCAGCGTCTCGTCGACCCAACGGGCTCGGGCGACCCATTCATTTCCGGTGAACATCACTACTCCACGAATGGCGCGAATGGTTTGGCGCGAATGGTTCGGATCCTGGTGCGGCAATCTCGTCACGGATCACGTTACGCACCCCTCGGGGGCGGAAGAAACAGAATCGGATGTCACCAAGGTGGCATGGCCACGGGCCTGTTCGGACTCTTAGCGTCGAGCCGTCCGAGACCGGTGCCGTCCCGTTCGGAATTTCCTCCGCAGGCGGCGAAAGTTGCCGGAACGTTTCCGGAACATTGCCTGAACAGCCGTGCACAGCACCCCCCTTGCAGGAAAGCGGTGCTCCGCCGACGCCTCATTCCTTGGAGAGCAGGCTCATCCATGCGCACGTTGATCGTGGACAATTACGATTCCTTCACCTATAACTTGGCGCATTACGTCGCAGAGGTCACCGGAGACGAACCGACGGTCGTCTACAACGACGATCCGGCATGGCGGCTGAAGCATCTGCGCGACTTCGACAACGTGATCGTCTCGCCCGGTCCCGGAACTCCCGAGCGGGAATCCGACCTGGGCATCGGAGCCGAGATCATGCGGCACGGCACCGTCCCGCTGCTCGGGGTGTGCCTGGGCCACGAGGCCCTGGCGCACCTGCACGGCGGACGGGTGGGGCTGGCCCCGGAGGAGCGGCACGGCCGGCTCTCCCCGGTGCACCACATGGACACCGGTCTGTTCGCCGGGCTGCCCTCGCCCTTCGAGGTGGTCCGCTACCACTCGCTCGCCGTCTCCGCGCTCAGCGAGGACTTCGAGGCCACCGCCTGGACCTCCGACGGCGTCCTGATGGGTCTGAGGCACCGTCACCGACCGCAGTGGGGCGTGCAGTTCCATCCCGAGTCCATATGCACCGAGTACGGGCACGAACTGCTCGCCAACTTCTTCCGGCTGGCCGAGGCGCACAACGGCACCCCGGGCCGCCCGCCGGTCCACCGGCCCGCGGCCCCGGCCCCCGCGCCCGCGGCTCCCGCCCCGACCGGTGCCGCGCGCCCCGCCCCCGGCACCGAGGGCGGCCCCGGACCCGAGAAGCGCCGACTGCGCGTGCACCACGAGCAGCTGCCCACCCGCCAGGACCCGGAGCACGTCTTCGACGAGCTGTTCCGCGGCACCCCGTACGCCTTCTGGCTCGACAGCAGCCGGCCGGACGCCGACCTGGGCCGCTTCTCGATCCTCGGCGACGCCGCAGGACCGCTCGCCCGGGTCGCCTTCGCCGACGTCCAGCAGTGCACGGTCACCGTGGAACACGCGCACGGCGGCACCGAGGTGCACAACGCGCCCTTCCTCGACTGGCTCGACCAGGACCTGCGCACCACCGAGACCGAACTGCCCGAGCTGCCCTGCGACTTCGCCCTCGGCTGGGTCGGCTACCTCGGCTACGAGCTCAAGGCCGAGTGCGGCGGCGAGGCCGCCCACACCTCCCCGGACCCGGACGCGGCGATGGTCTTCGCCGACCGCGCGGTCGTCCTCGACCACGCCACCGGCACCACCCACCTGCTCGCCCTGGCCCCCGCCGACGAGCCGGCCGCCGCCCGCGCCTGGCTCGACGAGACCGCCGCCCGCCTGACCGACCCGGCCCCCGCCGACGAGCCGGCCGGCTCCGGCGACCCGGAGGACGTCCGGCCCGCGCCGACCGCCCCGCTCCCGGTCTCCCTGCGCCACGGCCACGACCGCTACCTGGAGCTCATCGGCGCCTGCCACGACGCCATCCACGTGGGCGAGAGCTACGAGATCTGCCTCACCAACATGATCGAGGCGCGCGGCGCGATCGACCCCTGGGCGAGCTACCGCTACCTGCGCCGGATCAGCCCCGCGCCCTTCGCCGCCCTGCTCCGCTTCGACGGCCTGTCCGTCCTCAGCACCTCGCCCGAGCGCTTCCTGCGCGTCGACCGGGCCGGCGTCGCCGAGTCCAAGCCGATCAAGGGGACCCGGCCGCGCGGCGCCACCCCCGAGGAGGACCGGCTGCTCGTCGAGGACCTGCTCGGCAGCGAGAAGGACCGCGCCGAGAACCTGATGATCGTCGACCTGGTCCGCAACGACCTCGCGCGCTGCGCCGAGCCCGGCTCGGTCCGCGTCCACAAGATCTTCGACGTCGAGACCTACGCCACCGTGCACCAGCTGGTCAGCACCGTCCGCGCCACCCTCCGCCCGGAGCGCAGCGCCGTCGACTGCGTGCGCGCCGCCTTCCCCGGCGGCTCGATGACCGGCGCGCCCAAGGTGCGCACCATGCAGATCATCGACCGCCTGGAGGAGGGCCCGCGCGGCATCTACTCCGGCGCCATCGGCTACTTCTCGCTCTCCGGCGCCACCGACCTCAGCATCGCCATCCGCACCGCCGTGGTCACCGCCGACCGCGTCCGCTACGGCGTGGGCGGGGCGATCACCGCGCTCTCCGACCCGGCCGAGGAGTACGAGGAGACGGCCGTGAAGGCCACCCCGCTGCTGCGGCTGCTCGGCGCCCGCTTCCCCGAGCGCGCCGAGCCCGCGGGTTCGGCCGGTTCCGCCGGTTCGGCGGGTTCCGTGGGGTCCGCCCGATGAGCCCCCGGCCGTCGCCCGAGCGCCTCTTCGGGCTCGGCGTGGGCGGCGGGCTCGTGGAGCTCCCGCCCGCCCCCGGCACCGCCCCGCTCGCCGCCGACTCCTGGCTGGTGAGCGACGGCCGGGCGCGCGAACTGCGGCGCCACCGCGAGCGGTTCGCCGCCGCCGTGGCCGAGGCCGGCGGACCCGACACCGGCTTCTTCTGGGAGGAGGCCATGGCCCGGGTCCCGGCCGCGGGCGACTGGTTCCCGCGCGTCGAACTCGCCGACTCCGCCGGGGAGTTACGGCTCCGGATCCGGATCAGGCCCGCCCCGGTGCGTACCGCGGAGGTACGGGTCTGGGTCCCGGACCTGCCCGACCCCCGCCGCACCCCGCGCCGCAAGGGCCCCGACCTTGCCGCCCTCACCGGGCTGCGCGCCGAGGCGGTCGCGGCCGGCGCCGACGAGGCGCTGCTCACCACGCCCGACGGGCTGCTGCTCGAAGGGGCCACCACCAGCGTGCTCTGGTGGGAGGACGGTGCCCTGTGCACCGCGGACCCGGCGCTGCCCACCCTCCCGGGCGTCACCCGCGACTGGGCGCTCGCCCGCGCCGCGGCCCTCGGCGTCCCGGTCCGCCGGTGCCGGATCCGCCCGGCCGAGCTGGCCGGCCGCGAGGTCTGGTGCGTCAACGCCCTGCACGGCGTCCGCCCGGTCACCGCCTGGACCGGCCCCGCCGCCCCACCCGCCCCGGCCCCGCCCGAGCACGCCCCGACCTGGCGCACCGCCTGGCACGAGGCCGCCGAACCCGTCCCCGTACCGGTCTCGCCCACCGAGGGGAGGGGAACCCGATGACACGCACCTACGGCACGGCCGGCACATGGCCGACGCCCTCGGGCACCGGCGTCGGCATCGGCCCGGGCCCGTACTCCGGCTCCGGCCCGGCTTTCGGACGGCGCCCGGCTGCCGGCCCCAGCCCCCGTCCCCGGCAGGCCTCCTCGGGCGCCCGCGCCGCCGCCCGCCCCGGCGCCGACCACGGCTGGGGGAGGCGCTGATGGCGCTCGACACCGCGCTCGCGGGGACCGTCCATCCGCCGGAGGGCGTGCACGTCGTCGACCGGGCCGCGATCCGCGCCTTCGCCGAGGCCGTGGGGGCGCACAGCCCCGCGCACACCGACCCGGCGGCCGCGCGGGCGCTCGGGCACCCGGACGTCGTGGCGCCGCCGACCTTCGTCTTCCGGGCGGTCAAGGAGAGCTGCGACCGGGTCCTCGCGAGCCCCGCGCTCGGCCTCTCGCCGGAGGCCCGGCTGGTCCACGCCGACCAGCGGATCGCGCACCACCGCCCGGTCCGGGCGGGCGACCGGCTCGCGGTGACCGTGCACCTGGAGGCCGTGAAACGGCTCGGCGGCAACGACGTGCTGCGGATGCGCGCGGAGGTACGGGACGGGGCCGGCGAACCGGTCGCCGACGCGCACCTCACGGTCGTCGCCAAGGACGGGGGCCCGGCATGACGGGCGGCACCGGCGCTCCGGCCGCCGCCCGGCCGGACCACGAGACCCTCGCCGAGGGCACCGCGCTGCCCCCGCTCCGCTGCGCGCTCACCCGCGCCGACCTGCGGCGCTACGCGGCGGCCTCCGGCGACCACAACCCCATCCACCTCGACGACGCGGCGGCCCGCGCCGCCGGCTTCCCGTCGGTGATCGCCCACGGGATGCTGAGCATGGCGAAGGCGGTCGGCCTGGTCGCCGACTGGGCGGGCGACCCGGCCGCCCCCGAGGAGTCCTTCGCCCGCTTCGCCCGCCCGGTGCCGGTCCCGGACGACGCCGTCGGCGCCGTGCTCGACGTGCGCGCCACGGTGGCGGCCAAGCTGCCGGACCGCCGGGTCAAGGTGGCCGTGGAGGCGCTCTGCGCGGGCGAGAAGGTGCTGTCCTCCGCCTGGGTGGTCGTCCGGCTCGGGCCGTCCTGAGCACGCGTCGAATGGCCCAGTGCTTCGGGCGGTGAATGGACCGGGAGCACTGGGCCACCGAGCCCTAGCCTCGGGGCATGACGACGACGAGGAACACCGAGCAGGCGGCTCGCCCCGACGACGCGACGGGTAGGGCCGAGGCGCGGACCCGACGGGCCCTGCTGGTCGCCCAGTTCGGCAACTCCGTGGGCGACGGCGCCTTCTACGTCACCTCGGCCCTCTACTTCTCCCGGATCGTCGGCCTGTCCGCCCCGCAGATCGGCGCCGGACTCGCCGTCGCCTGGGGCATCGGCTCGCTCGCCGGCGCGCCACTGGGCCACCTCGCCGACCGGCGCGGCGCCCGCGGCAGCGCCGTCCTGCTCGCCCTCGCCACCGCGGCGGCCGTCGCCTCCTTCCTCCTCATCCGCTCCTTCCTGCCCTTCCTGCTCGCCGCGACGCTGTACGCCACCGCGCAGAGCGGCCTCGCCGCCGCCCGGCAGGCACTGCTCGCCGGTCTGGTCGCGCCGGCCGCCCGGGTCGGCATGCTGGCCCGGCTGCAGGCCACGCTGAACGCCGGGCTCGCCGTCGGCGCCGCGCTCGGCGGCCTCGCCGTCGCCGCCGGCACCCGCACCGCGTACCTCGCGGTGCTCGGCCTCGACGCGCTCGGCTTCCTCTTCTGCGCCCTCGTGCTGTACCGCCTCCCGGCGGTCCCCGCGGGCCCGGCCGGCGCCGCGGACGAGCCCCGGCTGGTGGTGCTGCGGGACCGCCCGTACGCGCTGCTCACCCTCCTCAACGCGGTGCTGCTGCTCCGGATGCCGCTGCTCAGCCTGGCGCTGCCGCTGTGGATCGTGGAGCGCACCACGGCCCCCGGCTGGACCGTCTCGGCGCTGTTCGTGCTCAACACCGGGGCCGTGATGCTCTTTCAGGTGCGGGTCGCGCGCCCGGTGACCGGGCTGCCGGAGGCGGTCCGCGCGGTCGGCCGGTCCGGCGTGGTGCTGCTCGGCTCCTGCGCGGTCTTCGCGACGACCGCCGCCGGGTTCGGCACCGGGCCGACGGTCGCGGTCCTGGTGCTCGGCGCCGTTCTCCAGGTGCTCGCCGAGATGCGGCACTCCGCCGGCTCCTGGCAGATCGGCCTCGCGCTCGCCCCGGCCGGCCGGATCGGGCAGTACCAGGGCTTCTACGGGACCGGCGTGCCCCTCGCCCGCACCCTCGGGCCGCTGGTCGTCAGCACGCTGCTGATCGGCGGCGGCGCGGCGGGCTGGCTGGTCCTCGGCGCGGTCTTCCTGGTCGCGGGCCTGGTCACGGGCCCCGCCGTGCGCTGGGCGGAGCGCTCACGCCCCGGCGGGCCCGCGCTCGCCGGCGACGGCGCCCACTGATCCGTACGAGTGGTGTTCATCGGAAGAACTGCGCGGCGGCTGCGTGCCTCCGGGCATCCCGGAGTCGCGTCCCCATGATGAGCAATGTACGAAAAGCGCGCAATCCGAAATGAACCATCCGAGAACGGCCCATCACTCCGCGAGGCACGCGAACCGCGCGGACCGCCCCGGGCCCTCGGGACTCGACACTCGAAAGTGAGGGGTCATGGCCACCGTCAAGGTCAAGCAGTTCTGGACCGCCTTCGTCTCCGTCCTCTTCGCCCTCTTCGCCTCTCTCGGCCTGGCCACGCCGGCCGCCGCCGCCACCGCGCAGCCCTCCCTCTCCCAGGGCGACGAGCCGGCCCCCGCCGCCGGCGCCGAGACCCGCGCGGAGCGCGCGGCCGTGCCGCTGCCCGCCCAGCGAACGGCCTCCCACTGGCACCTCGCGCAGGGCCGCGCCCTGCCGCCCACCATCAAGCAGCGCATCCGCGCCGAGGCGCACGGTTCCTCCCCCGCCGTCCGCCACCTGCCGGCCGACGGCGACACGGACCGCGCCGCCGGCTCGGCCTTCGACGCGCCCGAGCTCTCCGGCCTGGCGCTCTCCGCCCGGGCCGCGTAGGGGCGCGGCGGAACCTCCGCCGCGCCCCTACCGCCCGGCCCGGAAGACCTGGCCCGGAAGACCCGGACCGGAAGCCGGACCCGGACTCGTAGCCGAATCCGAATCCGTAGCCGAATTCGAGCCCGAAGCCGAAGCCGGATCCGAAGCAGGACCCGCATCCGAAGCCGGATCCGAAGCAGGACCCGGATCCGAAGCCGGATCCGAAGCAGGACCCGGATCCGAAGCCGAGTCCGAAGCAGGACCCGAATCCGAAGCCGGAACCGGAGTCAGCCCGATCAGCGACGTTCCTCGTCGCGCTTCGCGGCCTCCGCCTCCGCCTCGGCCTCCTTGGCGGCCACCCCCGGATCGAGTGACGCACCGCCGTCGTCGACGGACGACAGCCCGGTCTCCTCGTCCACCTCGGTGGGAGCAGGAGGTTCGACCAGCCAGTCGGGATTGGCCTGCTTGTCCCACCACTTCCAGGCGGCCACGGCGCCGCCGAACAGCACACCGACGACCAGCATTCCCTTGGCGAGACGACCGGCCCTGGCCCGGCGCTCGTGCTTCCTCACGATCTTCTCGACGTCCTTCGGCGTCACCTGGCCGCGCAGCGCGGCCCAGGCGGCAGTCGAACGCGACCCGGCCTCCTCCAGGACGGGACCGGTCGCGGCGACCGCGTGCTCGACACGCGGCACGGTGTAGTCGGCCGCCTGACGGGCGGCCTTGCGGGTGACGGTCGCGGCACGCTGCGCGGCCTCGTCGACCCGCGGCGGCACGTGCGGGGCGACCAGCGCGTCGTACTGCGTACGTGCCTGGACGCGAGCCTGCGACGCGGCCCTCGAAACCTTCGGGGCGAGCCTGACGCGCGCCTCGCGAGCATAGTGAACGGCCTGGTCCCGGGCCGTCTCGGCGTACGGCGCCACCACTTCCGCGGCGTGCACGACGCTGTCCTTCGCCGAACCTGTCGCGGCGCGCACGCTGTCCATGCGGGTCACGGGATCCTCCTCCTCCGGTGGCGATGTCGGTTTTTCACCTTTCCATCCTTTTCGGAATCATGCCTGCCGTGCCGCGCTCCGGCATGCGGGGCGGGCATCCGGGGCATGCGAGGATGCGGACGTTGCAGGACCGTGTGGGTACGCGCGTGGGCGCGGGTGTGGAGGAAGACGGATCGTGGCCGAGCAGCTGTACGCGACTCTGAAGACCAGCGCGGGGGACATCGAGATCCGCCTGCTGCCGTTCCACGCCCCGAAGACGGTGCGGAACTTCGTCGAACTGGCCCGCGGCGAGCGCGAGTGGACCCACCCGGCGACCGGCGTCGTCTCCACCGATCCGCTCTACGACGGCACGGTCTTCCACCGGGTGATCAAGGGCTTCATGATCCAGGGCGGCGACCCGCTGGGCAACGGGACGGGCGGCCCCGGCTACGAGTTCGCCGACGAGTTCCACCCGGAGCTGTTCTTCGACAAGCCGTACCTGCTCGCGATGGCCAACGCCGGCCCCGGCACCAACGGCTCGCAGTTCTTCATCACGGTCGGCGCGACGACCTGGCTGAACCGCAAGCACACGATCTTCGGCGAGGTCGTCGGCAAGGACAGCAAGGCGGTCGTGGACGCCATCGCCGCCGTGGACACCAACCCGCGCACGGAGCGCCCGGTCGAGGACGTCGTGATCGAGACCGTCGTCATCGAGAACCGCTGACCCGCCTCCGGCCTCCGGTCTCCCCTCAGGAACCTTTGCGCCCCGCCCGTCCGTATGGAGGGCGGGGCGACGTGCTTGCCCCCGCCGACCCGTCCTCGGAGGACCTTCATGCACTGCTACCGCCACCCGGACGTCGAGACCGGCATCCGCTGCGCCCGCTGCGAGAAGCCGATCTGCCCGCAGTGCATGGTGTCCGCGGCGGTCGGCTTCCAGTGCCCCGACTGCGTCCGCGGCGGCTCCGGCACCGGGCACGCCCCGCACGCCAACACCCCGCGGACGGTCGCGGGCGGCCGGGTGGCCGCGGACGGGCGCCTCGTCACGAAGATCCTCATCGGGATCAACCTGGCCCTGTTCATCGCGGTGCGGGCGGCCGATCCCCGGCTGGTGGACCAGCTGGACATGATCGGACTGGCGTACAGCGACGAGCTGGGGATCGTCGGCGTCGCGGACGGCGAGTGGTACCGGCTGATCACCTCGGCCTTCCTGCACCAGGAGGCCGCGCACTTCCTCTTCAACATGCTCGGCCTGTGGGTGATCGGCGGCATCGTCGAACCCGAGCTGGGCCGGATCCGCTACACCGCCCTGTGCCTGCTGTCCGGGCTCTCCGGCTCGGCCGTGGTCTATCTGCTCTCGCCGGAGAACCAGGGCGCGCTCGGTGCCTCCGGCATCGTCTTCGGCCTGATCGGCGCCTGGGTGGTGCTGGCCCGCCGGCACCGCTACGACATGCGGCCGGTGCTGATCTTCGTGGCGATCTCGCTGGTCTTCACCTTCGCCCGCCCCGGGGTCTCCTGGCAGGCGCACATCGGCGGTCTCGTCGCGGGCGCGCTGCTCACCTACGCCTTCGTGCACGCGCCGAGGGCCCGGCGGGCGCTGGTGCAGTACGGGGCCTGCGGGCTGCTGCTGGCGATCGACCTGGGGATCGTGCTCGCCCGGAGCGCCGCGCTCACCTGAGCGGGGAGGGTCGTGGAAGAGCTTCTGAGGAAGCTTTCCCCAGAGTTATCCACAGTGCGTGGCCGTGTGGCCACAGGTCCCGGTGCATGACCGCGCCCCCTGCCTCTGACCTGGGCTTACGGGTCTGAAGCAGGGGGCGGAGCGGTCCCGCACGGGTGTTCTGCCGGTCGTACCGGCGTCAACACCGCAGGAGTTATCCACAGATCTTCGTAAGTTATCCAGTGCTGTGCACAACACTGTGGATAACTAAGGGCAGAGCTTGACGGAGCCGGAGCCCGGGGCTACTTCCACTGCGTGGACACACCGAAGCCGGCGGCGATGAAGCCGAAGCCGACCACGATGTTCCAGTTGCTGATGGACTTCAGCGGCAGCGTGCCGTCGGTGACGTAGAAGACCACGATCCACACCAGCCCGATCGCGAACAGCGCCAGCATCACCGGCGCCACCCAGCTGCGGTTGGTCAGCTTGATCGACGCGGCCTGCTTCGACGCGGGCGGCGGCGTGTAATCGGCCTTCTTGCGGATCCGTGACTTCGGCACGAGGGACTCTCCTGTCGATGCGCTGCGTGACCGCGCAGTGAACTGGGGCGGGGTGCCGGGACCGTACGGAGCGGACCGTGACCACGGATGTGTCACAGCGCACCGCAGCCGCCGCCGGGCGTCCGTTAGCGTAGTGGTTCCGCGGCACCGAAGGGGATCAGGGTACGTTGAGCAATTCCGCCGGCACTCCCGCCGGACCGGGCCGAAGCCTCAGGTGGCGGCCGGTCCGAGTGCTCACCGCTGCCGTCTTCGCCCTCGCCGGGCTGATCTTCGTGACCAGCTTCAACACCGCCAAGGGCACCAACCTGCGCACCGACGCCTCCCTCCTCAGGCTCTCCGACCTGATCGAGGAGCGCAGCCACAAGAACGCCGGCCTCGACGAGTCCGCCGCCGCCCTGCGCCGCCAGGTCGACGCCCTCGCCGCCCGCGACGACGGCTCCACCAAGGCCCAGGACGCCCAGCTCAAGGCCCTGGAGAAGGCCGCCGGCACCACCGAGACCTCGGGCCCCGGCCTCACCGTCACCCTCAACGACGCCCCGCCGAACGCCCAGGCCGCCCCCGGCTACCCCGAGCCGCAGGCCAACGACCTGGTCATCCACCAGCAGGACCTCCAGGCCGTCGTCAACGCCCTGTGGCAGGGCGGCGCCAAGGGCATCAAGGTCATGGACCAGCGGCTGATCTCCACCAGCGCCGTGCGCTGCGTCGGCAACACCCTGATCCTCCAGGGCCGCGTCTACTCGCCGCCCTACAAGATCACCGCCGTCGGTGACCGCGACCGCCTGAACAAGGCCCTCGCCGACTCGCCGGCCCTGCAGAACTACCAGCTCTACGTGAAGGCCTACGGCCTCGGCTGGAAAGTCGACGAGCACAGGGCGGTGACTCTTCCCGGCTACTCGGGCACAGTGGACCTCCACTACGCGAAGCCCGTGAGCTGACGCGCCGGCGCACCGCACTGACGCACTGACGCGCTGTCCGGCGCACCGGCGCACCGGCGCACGGGCCGGGCCGGGGGCGCCGCCCCGGGGGGAGTCGGATGCGGTGACGGTGCGCCTGGTCGTACGGACCCTCAGCGAGCTGTGCATCACCGCCGGCGCCCTGATCGTGCTCTTCGTCGGCTACCTCCTCCACTGGACCGGCGTCCAGGCGGACGGCGCCACCGCCGGCCAGCTCGCCGGCCTCCAGCAGGAGTGGGCGGACCGCCCGGTCGAGCCGACGCCCGGAACGCCGCCCGCACCCGGAACGCCCGCCGCACCCGGAACACCCACCACCCCCCGCCCGTACGCCGCGGGCAGGGCCTTCGCCGTCATGTACGTGCCCCGCTTCGGCAGGGACTGGGAGTGGCCCGTCCTGGAGGGCACCGCCGTCGGCACCCTCAAGAAGGGACTCGGCCACTACGCCGGCACCGCCCGGCTCGGCGAGACCGGCAACTTCGCCGTGGCCGGCCACCGCCGCACGTACGGAGATCCGTTCAAGGACGTCCCCCGGCTGCGCGAGGGCGACGCCGTCGTCCTCACGGACGGCACGACCTGGTTCACCTATCGCATCGACCGCGCGCCGCTGCGGACCGTGCCCACCGACACCGCCGTGATCGACCCCGTCCCCCGCAAGTCCGGATTCGACGGCCCCGGCCGCTACCTCACCCTCACCACCTGCGACCCGGAGTGGGGCAGCAGTCACCGGCTGATCGTCTGGGCCCACCTGGACGCCACCCGGCCGGTGACGGCCGGCCGTCCACAGGCTTTGGACGGTTGACCCCCGACCGCCCCGTCGCCCCGTACTCTGGTCCCCGTAACGAACGGAAGGGGCTGCGGACGTCATGTACGGATGGATCTGGCGGCATCTGCCGGGCAACGCCTGGGTGAAGGCGCTGATCTCGGTCGTACTGGTGCTCGCGGTCGTCTACGTCCTCTTCCAGTACGTGTTCCCCTGGGCGGAGCCCCTGCTTCCGTTCAACGATGTGACGGTGGACGGCCAGTGAGCGCGCGAATTCTCGTCGTCGACAACTACGACAGCTTCGTCTTCAACCTCGTGCAGTACCTCTACCAGCTCGGTGCCGAGTGCGAGGTCCTCCGCAACGACGAGGTGGAGCTGAGCCACGCACAGGACGGCTTCGACGGCGTCCTCCTCTCGCCCGGACCGGGCGCCCCCGAGCAGGCCGGCGTGTGCATCGACATGGTGCGCCACTGCGCCGCCACCGGCGTCCCCGTCTTCGGCGTCTGCCTCGGCATGCAGTCCATGGCCGTCGCCTACGGCGGGGTCGTCGACCGCGCGCCCGAGCTGCTGCACGGCAAGACCTCCCCCGTCGTCCACGGCGGCAAGGGCGTCTTCGCCGGACTCCCCTCGCCCTTCACCGCGACCCGCTACCACTCGCTGGCCGCCGAGCCCGCCGCCCTGCCGGCCGAGCTCGAGGTCACCGCGCGGACCGAGGACGGCATCATCATGGGGCTCCGCCACCGTGAACTGCCCGTCGAGGGCGTGCAGTTCCACCCCGAGTCGGTGCTCACCGAGCACGGGCACCTGATGCTCGCCAACTGGCTGGAGCAGTGCGGCGACACGGGCGCGGTCGCGCGGTCGGCAGGACTCGCGCCGGTGGTGGGCAAGGCCGTCGCGTGACCGCCGGGTCGCCGTGGTTCCGGGCGACGAACCTGCCGGAGCAAGCGGAGCCCGGCCAGGAACACGCCCCGGGCCAGCAGCCCCACACGCCGCCGTACGAGCCCCCGTACGAGCCGATACCCGGCCAGGAGTCCTACGGGGACCCCACGGCCGGCTACGGCGCCCCACAGGCCCCCCAGCACCCCCAGGCGCCCCACGCGACCCAGCCGCCCCCGGAGGCGTACTACCCGGACCAGGGGACGTACGGCGAGCCCGCCACGGAGCCCGGCCCCTACACGGAGCCGTACGCGGAGCCCTACACCGAGCCCTACGCCGAGCCGTACGCGGCCGCGCCCGCCTACGAGCCCGCCGGCCACGCCCCGCCGGTCGCCGGGGACCCGGTCGCCGTGGACGTCCCGGACGAGGACCACGACCCCACCGACGCCGGCACGATGGCACTGCGCACCGTCGGCGAGACCCCGCCGCCCGCCGCCCCCGGACCTGGCCGGGCCGAGCGCCGCAAGGCCGCCCGGCGCAAGGGCGGTCGCGGCGCCGCCGCCGAGCCCGAGCCGCCCGCCGCCGCGACCGACGGGCCCGCCCGGCCGCTGTCCCGGGTCGAGGCCCGCCGGGCCGCCCGCGCCGCCAAGGACAGCCTCGGCGTCGTCCTGAGCCGCGCGGTCGGCGAACTGTTCATCACCTTCGGCGTCGTGATGCTGCTCTTCGTCACCTACCAGCTGTGGTGGACCAACGTCCGCGCCGGCCAGGAGACCGACCGCGCCAAGCAGGACATCGAGAACTCCTTCAACGAGGGCGACAAGGACCCCGGCGCCTTCGAGCCCGGCAAGGGCTTCGCGATCATGTACATCCCGAAGCTCGACGTCGTCGTCCCCGTCGCCGAGGGCATCAACAAGACCCAGGTCCTCGACAAGGGCATGGTCGGGCACTACGCCGAAGGCGCCCTGAAGACCGCGATGCCCTCCGACAAGCAGGGCAACTTCGCCGTCGCCGGCCACCGCAACACCCACGGCGAGCCGTTCCGCTACATCAACCGGCTGGAGCCCGGCGACCCGATCGTCGTCGAGACCCGCGACGCCTACTACACGTACGAGATGGCGAGCATCCTCCCGCAGACCTCGCCGTCCAACGTCGCCGTCATCGACCCCGTCCCGAAGGGCTCCGGCTTCAAGGGACCCGGCCGCTACATCACCCTCACCACCTGCACGCCCGAGTTCACCAGCACGTACCGCATGATCGTGTGGGGCAAGCTCGTCGAGGAACGCCCGCGCGACAAGGGCAAGCCGGACGCGCTCGTAGGCTGAACCCCACCATCGACACGCACACTTCGGAACGGGACGACCCTGTGGCACGAGCGCGCAACCGGATCGCCGGGATCATCAGCGTCTTCGGCGAACTCCTCATCACCGCGGGCATCGTCCTCGGTCTGTTCGTCGTCTACTCGCTGTGGTGGACCAACGTCCTCGCCGACCGGGCCGCCGACAAGGAGGGCGACCAGGTCCGCGACCACTGGGCCGCCGACCCCGGCCCCGGCGCCCTCGACACCAAGGACGGCATCGGCTTCCTCCACGTGCCCGCCATGGGCGACGGCGAGGTCCTGGTGAAGAAGGGCACCGACAGCGAGATCCTCAACGGCGGCGTCGCCGGCTACTACACCGAGCCGGTCAAGTCCGCGCTGCCGCAGGACAAGCAGGGCAACTTCACGCTCGCCGCCCACCGCGACGGCCACGGCGCGAAGTTCCACAACATCCACAAGCTGAGGACCGGCGACGCCATCGTCTTCGAGTCCAAGGACACCTGGTACGTCTACAAGGTCTACAAGACCCTCCCGGAGACCACGAAGTACAACGTGGACGTCCTCCAGCCCGTCCCCAAGGAGTCCGGCAAGACCAAGCCGGGCCGCTACATCACCCTGACGACCTGCACCCCGATGTACACCTCGGACTACCGCTACATCGTGTGGGGCGAACTCAGCCGCACCGAAAAGGTCGACGCCCGGCGCACCCCGCCCGCCGAACTGCGCTGACCCCGCCGACGGCACACCCCGGCACACACACGAGTGGGGCCCGCCTTCCCGGCGGGCCCCACTCGCGCGTCCTGCTCGTACGCCGGACGGACCGGCGCTCCGGCTATCCGAAGAAGCCGTTCCCGTCGTCGTTGTTGCCGCCCATCGTGAACACCGTGACCGTGTCACCCGCGTTCACCATGGACCCGGCCGGCGGGTTGGTGCCCATGACGGTGGCGTTGCCCTTGTCCGAACCCGCCTGCGACACGTTCAGACCGAGGGCCTCCAGCTGCGCCTTCACGTCGCTGAACTTCTTGCCCTGGACGTCGGCCGGGATCTGCACCTGGGCGGGCTGCTGCGGGCCCTTGGAGACCTTCAGCGTGATCTGGACGTCCTTCGGCTGGTTGGAGCCGCCGTTGGGGCTCTGGCCGATGACGACGTCCTTCGGCTGGTCCGAATCCACGTCCTGCCGCGCCACGTTGGTGAAGCCCAGCTGGGCCAGCTGCTGCACGGCCTGGTCGTAACTGCGGTTGGTGACGTCCGGCAGCGGCGTCTGCTGCTTCTTGGAGACGGTGATCGTCACCTCGGAGTTCTTCTCCGCCTGGGAACCACCGTCCGGGGTCTGCTTGAGCACCCGGCCCGGCTCCTGGTCGGACTCCTCGTACTGCACGACGACCTTGAAGCCCTTGGCGCGCAGCTGCTCCTCGGCGCTCGCCTGCTGCTTCTCCGTCACGTCCGGGACCTCGACCTGCGGCGCACCCTCCGACACGATCACGTTGATCGTGTCGCCGGTGTTCATCTTGGCGACGCCGTCCGCCACCGGGGTCTGCGAGCAGATCCGGCCCTTCGGCTGGTCGCAGCGCTCGGTGCCGGCCTGCGCGACCTTGACCTGCGAGTTCTCCGCGAGCCCGTTCGCTTCGTCGATCGTCTTGCCGACGAAGGACGGGACGACCACCTGCGGGGTGTCGTCCTTGCCGTTCATCAGCGACTGGCCGATCAGGATCGCGCCGACCAGGACCAGGACGCCGGCCAGGGCCAGCAGGATGGTCGAGGTGTTCGACTTCTTCGGGCGGTTCTGGCGGCGGCCGCCGGAGCGGTCGTCGTAGCCGTAGCCGCCGTCGTCCGGGTTCATCGGGGGCAGCATCGTGGTCTGGCCGGCCGGGTCGGCCTGGCGCAGCGCCGTCGTCGGCTGGTCCTCCGGGGCGTAGCCGCCGCCGTAGCCCTGCCCGTACGCGGCGACGCCCATCGCGCCGGTCGCGGCGACCGGCTGCCCGTCGAGGCAGGCCTCGATGTCCGCGCGCATCTCGTCGGCGGACTGGTAGCGGTAGTCGGGGTCCTTGACCAGCGCCTTCAGGACGATGGCGTCCATCTCGGGGGTGATCTCGGGGTCGAAGACGCTCGGCGGCTGCGGCTCCTCGCGCACGTGCTGGTACGCGACGGCGACCGGCGAGTCGCCGATGAACGGCGGGCGCACGGTCAGCAGCTCGTAGAGCAGACATCCGGTGGAGTACAGGTCGGAGCGGGCGTCGACCTGCTCGCCCTTGGCCTGCTCGGGGGAGAGGTACTGGGCCGTACCGATCACCGCGGCGGTCTGCGTCATGGTCATGCCCGCGTCGCCCATGGCGCGCGCGATGCCGAAGTCCATGACCTTGACCTGGCCGGTGCGGGTCAGCATGACGTTCGCCGGCTTGATGTCACGGTGCACGATGCCGGCGCGGTGCGAGTACTCCAGGGCCTGGAGGATGCCGACGGTCATCTCCAGGGTGCGCTCGGGAAGCAGCTTGCGCCCGGAGTGCAGCAGCTCACGCAGCGTCGACCCGTCGACGTACTCCATCACGATGTACGGGATGGACACGCCGTCGACGTAGTCCTCGCCGGTGTCGTAGACCGCGACGATCGCCGGATGGTTCAGCGAGGCGGCCGACTGGGCTTCGCGGCGGAACCGGGCCTGGAAGGACGGGTCACGGGCGAGGTCGGCCCGCAGCGTCTTCACGGCCACGGTACGGCCGAGCCGGGTGTCGTGCGCGAGGTACACCTCGGCCATGCCACCACGGCCGAGCACCGAGCCCAGCTCGTACCGGCCGCCGAGGCGACGCGGCTCTTCCATAGCTTCTCCAGCCCTCTCCGTCTGTCCCGACCGCACCCGTGTGTGGTCCGGCGGTGTGTGCTGTCCGCGCATACGCTACCGGCCACGGGGAAGCGCTTCGTCCGCCGACCGCCACCTGATACCCGACCGGTACACGGCGGGGCCCGGGCGTGGCGCCGGTCACCGGAACCGGCGCCGTACGTCCGGAAGATCAGCTCCTGGTCTTCAGCACCGCCTTCATCACGGCCTTGGCGATCGGCGCCGCCAGGCCGCCACCGCTGATGTCCTCACGGGCGGTGCCCGCCGAGTCCTCGACGATCACGGCGACCGCGACCGGAGAGCCCTGGGAGGTCTTCGCGTACGAGATGAACCAGGCGTAGGGGCGCTTGGCGTTCTTCTCGCCGTGCTGCGCCGTACCGGTCTTGCCGCCGACCTTCACGCCGTCCATCTCCAGGTCGGCCTTGCCGCCGGTGCCGTTGGTGACGACGTTCTCCATCATCTGCTGGAGCTTCTGCGCGGTCTCCGGGGAGACCGGGCGGCTGAGCTCCTCCGGCTCGTTCTGCTCCAGGACGTCCAGGTTCGGCGCCACCAGCTTGTCGATCATGTACGGCTTCATCAGCTTGCCGTCGTTGGCGATCGCGGCCGTGACCATGGCCATCTGCAGCGGGGTGGTCGCGGTGTTGAACTGGCCGATCGAGGCCATCGCGTTGCCGCCGCGGTCGGCGTTCTTGTCGAAGACCGAGCCCACGGCCCGGACCGGCACGAACTGCTCGTTGTTGAAGCCGAACTTCTCGGCCATCTCGTTCATCTTCTCGACGCCGATCTCGTCGCCGAGCTTCGCGAAGACCGAGTTGCAGGACACCTCCAGGGCCCGGTTCAGGCTCGCGTTCGCGCAGCCGCCGGCGTGGTTCACCATCTCCTTGGTGGAGAGCGGGATCTTCCAGCCCTCGGGGGTGTCGGTCGGCGCGTTGATGTCGGTGACCTTGCCGCTCTCCAGCGCCGCCGCGGCCGTGACGACCTTGAAGACGGAGCCGGGCGGGTAGATCTCGCGCAGCGCGCGGTTCAGCTTCGGCTTGTTCTTGTCCTTCTCCAGCGACTGCCAGGCCTTGGCGTCCGCGTCGTGGTAGCCGGCGAAGGACGCCGGGTCGTACGACGGGGTGGACGCGAGCGCGAGGATCTTGCCGGTCGACGGCTCGATCGCCACGACCGCGCCCGTCTTGGAGCCGAGGCCCTTGAACGCGGCCTTCTGCGCGGCCCCGCTCAGGGTGGTGACGACGTCGCCGCCGCGCTTCTTCTCGCCCGTGAACATCGCCAGCGTGCGGTCGAAGAACAGCCGGTCGTCGTTGCCGGTGAGGATACCGTCCTCGATCTTCTCGATCTGGCTGGCGTCGAAGGCCTGCGAGGCGTAGCCCGTCACCGGCGCCCACATGGGGCCGTCGACATAGGTGCGCGTGTACTTGTAGAAGGTGTCGCCGGAGTCCTTCGACCCGGTGATCGGCTTGCCGTCGACGATGATGTTGCCGCGCTCGCTGGCGTAGCGCTCGATCGTCACCCGCTTGTTCTTCGGGTGGGCGTTGAGCTCGTCGGCGCGCACGTACTGGAGCCAGTTGTCGCGCACCAGCAGGGCGAGGATCAGCAGGCCGCAGAAGATCGCGACTCGGCGCAGCGGCTTGTTCACGGACGGACCACCTGCGTCATCTCGGCGTCGGGGTTCGGGGCGGGGGACGGCGCGGGGCGGCGCGCGGTGTCGCTGATCCGGATCAGCACGCCGATCAGCGCCCAGTTGGCGATCACGGACGAACCGCCGTACGCCAGGAACGGCATCGTCATACCGGTCAGCGGGATGAGGCCCATCACACCGCCGGCGACGACGAAGACCTGCAGCGCGAACGCGCCGGACAGGCCCATCGCGAGCAGCTTGCCGAACGGGTCGCGGGCCGCGAGGGCGGTGCGCACACCACGCTCGATGATCAGCCCGTAGAACAGCAGGAAGACCATGACGCCGGCCAGACCGAGCTCCTCGCCGACGGTGGCGAAGATGAAGTCGGAATTGGCGGCAAACTGGATGAGGTCCGAATTGCCCTTGCCGAGGCCCGTGCCGAGGATGCCGCCGGAGCCGAAGGACATCAGCACCTGCGTCATCTGGTCGCAGGCGTACGCCATGTTGGAGCCCTCGGGCGCCGTCTTCAGGCACTCGAACGGGTCCAGCCAGGCCTGGACGCGGGACTGCACGTGGCTCGCGGTCGAACCGACGACCACCGCGCCGGCCGAGGACATCAGCAGACCCATGACGACCCAGCTGGTCCGCTCCGTCGCCACGTACAGCATGATCACGAACATGCCGAAGAACAGCAGCGAGGTTCCGAGGTCGTTCTCGAAGACCAGGATGAGGAGACTGACCGCCCAGATCGTCAGGATCGGGCCGAGGTCACGGCCGCGCGGCAGGTACAGCCCCATGAAACGGCGGCTGGCCAGCGCCAGCGCGTCCCGCTTCACCATCAGGTAGCCGGAGAAGAACACGGCCAGGACCAGCTTGGCGAACTCACCGGGCTGGATGGAGAAGCCGCCGACCCGGATCCAGATCTTGGCGCCGAAGACGTCCGCGCCGAGCCCCGGCACGAGCGGCAGCAGCAGCAGGACGAGGGCCACCACCATGGAGATGTACGTGTAGCGCTGCAGCACCCGGTGGTCCTTCAGGAGCAGCAGCACGCCCACGAACATGGCGATGCCGATCGCCGAGTACATCATCTGGTTCGGCGCGGACGGGCTGAACGCCCCGTACGAACGCTTCGCCAGCGAGATCAGCCGCGGCGACTGGTCCAGGCGCCAGATCAGCACCAGACCCATGCCGTTGAGCAGCGTCGCCAGCGGCAGCAGCAGCGGGTCCGCGTACGGCGCCCACTTGCGCACCACGAGGTGCGCGACGCCCGCGAGCAGGGTCAGCCCCGCCCCGTACCCGAGCATGCCCGCCGGCACCTTCCCGTCGATCGCCAGACCGACGTTGAGGTACGCGAAGACGGGGATGGCGACCGCGATCGCGAGCAGCACCAGCTCGGTGTTGCGGCGGCTCGGCGCCTCGATGGCGCCGATGGTGGTCGTGTTGGTGACAACGCTCATGGTGGTGAAAGGCCCCCTACGGGTCTGCTTACTGCTTGCCGCAGTTCGAGGCCAGCTTCTGCTCCTCAGCGGACAGGGTCGGTCCGGGGGACGGCGCGGGCGTGGTCTGCTTCGGGTTCGGCGCGGCGGCGCCCTCGGTCGTCGGCGGCTTGGTGCTCGCCCGGTCCGCGGCGTCCGCAGCGGCCTTCTGCCGCTGCTCGGTCTTCTTGCAGGCCGAGGCCTGCAGCGCCAGCTCGGAGATCTTGGCCTGCGCCTTGCCGAGGCTGCCGCCCGCGATCGTGTCCTCGACCTGCTTGCGCTGGTACGCCGGCAGGTACTTGAGTTCGATCTCGGGGTGGTCCTTCTCCACCTCCGACAGCTTCAGCCACGCCAGGTCCTGGCTGATGCCCCGGTACAGCGCCACGTGCTCGTCCTTCGACCCCACGTAGTACTGGGTCTGCGTCCAGCGCCACCCGCCGTACACCCCGCCGCCCACCACGGCCAGCGCCAGGACCAGGAAGAAGGAGCGCTTCAGCCACTTGCGGCCGGTGCGCGGCTTCACGAAGTCGTCCTCGGAGTACGAGCCGAAGGAGCCCTGCGGCGGCATCCCGCCGTAGCCGTGGTCGTCGCCGCTGCCGGGCGGGCCGAAACCACCGGCCGGAGGCTGCTGGTGCGGGGCGGGCCGGCCCAGGCCGGAGGCGCGGCCGGCGGGCGTGTGCATGGCACCGCCGTCGTGCAGCTGCGCCTGGTTCTCGGCGACCGCGCCGACGATCACCGGGGTGTCGCTGAGGTGGCCGGCGAGGGTGTCGCCGCCGTCGACGTCGAGGACGTCGGCGACGATCACCGTGATGTTGTCGGGGCCGCCGCCGCGCAGCGCGAGCTGGATCAGCTCCTGCACGGTCTCCTGCGGGCCCTGGTAGCTGGCGAGGGTCTCCTCCAGCGTCTGGTGCGACACGACCCCGGACAGGCCGTCGGAGCAGACCAGATAGCGGTCGCCGGCCCGCACCTCGCGGATCGACAGGTCCGGCTCGACGTGGTCGCCGCTGCCGAGCGCCCGCATCAGCAGCGAACGCTGCGGATGGGTGGTCGCCTCCTCCTCGGTGATCCGGCCCTCGTCGACGAGCCGCTGCACCCAGGTGTGGTCCTGCGTGATCTGCGTGAGGACGCCGTCGCGCAGCAGGTAGGCGCGGGAGTCGCCGACGTGCACCAGACCGAGGCGCTGGCCGGTCCACAGCAGGGCGGTGAGCGTGGTGCCCATGCCCTCCAGCTGCGGGTCCTCCTCGACCATCATCCGCAGCTGGTCGTTGGCGCGCTGCACCGCCGTACCGAGCGAGGTGAGGATGTCGGAGCCCGGGACGTCGTCGTCGAGCGTCACCAGGGTGGAGATCACCTCGGACGAGGCCACCTCACCGGCGGCCTGGCCGCCCATGCCGTCGGCGATCGCGAGCAGCCGCGGACCGGCGTAACCGGAGTCCTCGTTGCCCTCGCGGATCATGCCCTTGTGCGAGCCCGCGGCGAAACGCAGTGACAAGCTCATGCCCACCTGCCCTGTCGGCGCCGTGTCGGGGTGCCGCCGGTCTCGAGCCACACTGCCCACCCTCCGGTCGGGAGCCCGCGCTCGCTCCGCTCGCGCTCATTCATGATGCAGCACTACTTCCGAAGCTCGATGACGGTCTTGCCGATGCGGATCGGCGCGCCCAGCGGAATCGGGGTGGCGGTGGTCAGGCGGGTCCGGTCGAGATACGTGCCGTTCGTGGACCCGAGGTCCTCGACGATCCACTGACCGTCCCGGTCCGGGTAGATCCGGGCGTGCCGGCTGGAGGCGTAGTCGTCGTCCAGCACGATCGTCGAGTCGTGGGCCCGGCCCAGCGTGATGGTCTGGCCCTGCAGGGCGACCGTCGTGCCGGTGAGGGTGCCCTCGGAGACGACGAGCTTGGTCGGCGCGCCGCGGCGCTGCCGGCCGGCGGGCGCGGCCTGCTGCCCGCCCCGCTGCTGCGGGGGCGCGGCGGCCTGCCGCCCGGCCTGCGCCTGCGGCCGCGCGTCCTGGCGGCGCGAGCCGCGCTGGGTGACCCGCGTGCCGAACAGGTCGCTGCGGATGACCTGGACGGCCACGATGACGAACAGCCACAGAACGGCCAGGAAACCCAGCCGCATGACCGTCAGGGTCAGCTCTGACATTGCCCCCGCTTCACCCTTCGGCTTGCCGGTAAACGATGGTGGTGCTGCCCACGACGATCCGCGAGCCGTCGCGGAGCGTAGCGCGGGTGGTGTGCTGCCCGTCCACCACGATGCCGTTGGTGGACCCGAGATCCGTGATCGTCGAGGGCGTTCCGGTCCGGATCTCGCAGTGCCGGCGCGAGACGCCGGGATCGTCGATCCTCACGTCCGCGTCGGTGGAGCGGCCGAGAACCATGGTCGGGCGGGAAATCTGGTGACGGGTGCCGTTGATCTCGATCCAGCGGCGCGGCTGCCCGCCGGGGGCGGCCGCGGGCGCCGTCGGACGGTGTCCGGGCATCGCCGGGGCGCCCGGCGGCGGGGCCGCGGGCATCGGCGGGGCGCCGGCCGGGGGGTACCCGTAACCGCCGCGGGGCGGCTGCGGGCCGCCCTGCGGTCCGGCCGGATATCCGCCGGGGCCGGCGGGCGGCTGCCCGGGCGCCTGCGGCGCCGACTGTGACGAACTCGACGCGAGCGTGCGGCTGCGCACCCGGTACAGACCGGTGTCGAGGTCCTCGGCCTTCTCCAGGTGGACCTTGATCGGTCCCATGAAGGTGTACCGCTGCTGCTTGGCGTAGTCCCGTACGAGACCGGCGAGCTCGTCGCCGAGCTGGCCCGAGTAGGGGCTGAGGCGCTCGTAGTCCGGCGCGCTCAGCTCCACGATGAAGTCGTTGGGGACGACGGTCCGCTCCCGGTTCCAGATCGTCGCGTTGTTGTCGCACTCGCGCTGGAGCGCGCCGGCGATCTCGACGGGCTGGACCTCGGACTTGAAGACCTTGGCGAAGGTGCCGTTGACCAGACCTTCGAGTCGCTGCTCGAACCGCTTCAGGACTCCCATGGGGCACCTCCTCCTTCGGTGTCGTCCTCGTACTGCTTACTGATCGTATCCACGCGTCGGGAAATCGGCTGGTTCCCCTTCTCTGCCCTGTGGACGAGTGTCACCTCTCACAGACCTTCCGCGCGCCTTCCCCCACGGATCGTAGAGGCGGCCTGTGGACAGTGTCCCGCACCCGGCCCCGGAGCAGGAGGGCCCCGTGCGTCACGTCCCGCCTTCCCATCCCTTCCTCCCCCACTTCCCCGCCTCCCCGCCTCACCTCTCGTCTCTCGTCCTCTCCGTCCGTCGGCCCGTCCGTCCGTCGGTCCGTCCGTCCGTCGGCCCGTCCTCCTCTCTCCTGGTCTTCTCCTGGTCTGCGCGCGAGGGGTCGAAACCGGGGCCGCGAGAACGGATGTGAATCCACGGCCTGCGACGTGCTAATCTTCAGATGTCGCCAGGCGAACGAACCGAAAGGGGAGGGAGCCGGGAGACCACCCAATGCGCGGGTGGCGGAATAGGCAGACGCGCTGGATTCAGGTTCCAGTGCCCGCAAGGGCGTGGGGGTTCAACTCCCCCCTCGCGCACCAGTCGAATCGGTCGGCATCGTGATCACGATGCCGACCGATTCGCGTTTCCCCGCTTTCTTTCTCTGTTTCTCTGTGGGGGGCGGTGGGGTGTGAGGTAAGCCACGGTGTCTGTCCGTGGCGATGAGGCCGCGACCTTCGTCGGTGGGGAGAGCGACGAAAGAGGACGGCGGGGCGGGCGGTCGGGCCCCTATGTTGCGAGCGTGGACGTTCGTACGAGTTTCCGGACCGGTGTGGCGTGGCTCGGCGCCGGGTGGCGGTGGTTCGCGGTGCCGGGGCAGTGGTCGCGGCGCAGGACGGCGGGGGAGCTGGTGCTCGCCGTCGTCGTGGCGCTGCTGGCCGCGGGCACCGAGGACCTGACGGGCGCCGGGCCCTGGCGCCTGGCCGGCGTGGCCGTGGCAGCGGCGCTGCTGGTGCTGCTGCGGCGCCGGCTGCCCGCATCCGTGCTGATCGGCACGTCGCTGTGCACCCCGCTCGTGCCGGGCTTCCTGGCGCTGCTGATCCTCGTCGGCTGGTCGGCCGGCCGCTACATCGTCGGCGCCGGTCGTGCCCTCGCCGCGTTCACCGCCGCCTACGCGCTGAACGTCCTCGGCACCCTCGTGGAGGCCTGGGACCTGCACCGGTTCCTGACGCTGACGTTCATCTCCACCCTCTACTTCCTGGGGACGACGCTGGCGCCGGGCCTCGCCCACCGCTACTGGACGCAGCGCCGGACCCTGCTGCACGCGCTGCAGGAGCGGAACGTGCAGCTGCTGCGCGAGCGGGCCATGCTCGTCGGGCAGGCCAGGATGCGGGAGCGGCAGCGGATCGCCCAGGACATGCACGACAGCCTCGGGCACCAGCTGGCGCTGATCTCCGTGCACACGGGGGCCCTCGAAGTCGACCCGCACCTGACCGACCGGCAGCGGGAGGTCGTCGGGGTGCTGCGGGCCGCGTCCATGGACGCCATGCACGAGCTGCGCGAGGTCGTCGGCATCCTGCGCGACGGGGTGGAGGCACCCGCCGACACCGGTCCGGGCGGGCAGGCGGTGCGGCCCGGCGACGAGACGGGGCGGGCGGCGCGGGGGACCGCCGGCATCGAGGGGCTCGTCACCGCCGCCCGCGCCGCCGGCACCACGATCCGCCTGACCCGGCGCGGCGAGGCCCGGACGCTCGCACCGGCCGTGGACCACGCCGCGTACCGGATCGTCCAGGAAGGCCTGACGAACGCCTACAAGCACGCGCCGGGCGCCCCGATCAGCGTCGAAGTGCGGTACGAGCCGGACGCTTTCGTCGTCGAGGTGGTCAACGAGGAGGCGACGGAGGCGGCTTCGGGCGTCGTCAGCGGCGGGCAGGGCCTGACCGGGCTGCACGAGCGGGCCCGGCTGGTCGGCGGCATCGTGCACGCCGGCCCGGCGGACGGCGGCGGCTTCCGGGTCGCCGGGGTCCTGCCGTACGGGGCGGTGGAGGCGACCCCCTACGTCGACCCCTTCGCGCCTCTCCCGGACACCGAGGCCGCCCCCGTCCCGTACCCGTCCCCCGCCTTCGTCCCGGACGTCGCGCCTTTCGTCGATGCGGCCGACGACTTCCGGCAGCAGTCGAAGGGGGTGCCGCACCGGCACCGTGGTCCCGTCGCAGTCGGACCGGCCGGCTGGACGGTGGCCGAACGGGAGTTGGCGATGGCGATGCAGGCGGGCAGGGGCACGGGCCGGAGCACGGGCAGCGGGATAGCGATCGGCTGCGGCATAGCCTTCGCCGCTTTGGTGCTGCTGCTCGTGGCGGGAGGCTTCGGCATCTACTTCCTGATGGGCTCGGTCTCCAAGGGCATGATCGAGCCCGCGCAGTACGACGCGGTGAAGGTCGGCGAGAGCGAGCAGGCGGTCCGCGACCGGCTCCCTTCGGGTGACACGATCGCCACCAGCGGACTGCACGGCAAGGGCCCCGAGGAGCCCGAGGGTTCCAGCTGCCTCGTGCTCATGAGCACGCAGGTCAGCGACGACCTGGAGAAGGAGCCGGTTTTCCGGTTCTGCTTCAAGGACGGCAAGCTGATCGAGAAGAAGACGTACGAAGTCGTGCGCTAGGCACGCACGCGGGGGTTCTCGGGGAGTCGGAGTGGGCGGGGCGGAAACAGGCGCGGCGGCCGGAACGGGCATCGCCGCCGGAACGGGCGCCGGAACCGGGGCGGTCGGGGCCGGGGCGGGGACGGGACTCGGCGCGGGCCGGCGGATCAGGGTCGTCATCGCCGACGACGAACCGCTGATCCGGGCCGGGATCCGGATGATCCTCACCTCCGACCCGGAGATCGAGGTCGCCGCCGAGGCGACCAACGGCCGCGAGGCCGTCGACCTCGCCCGCGCCCACGCCGCGGACGTCGTCCTCCTCGACATCCAGATGCCCGTCCTCGACGGCCTGTCCGCCCTGCCCGAACTGCGCAGGGCGGCGCCCGCGACGAAAGTCGTCGTCCTGACCACCTTCGGCGAGCGGGAGAACGTGCTGCGGGCCCTGGAACACGGCGGGGCCGGCTTCCTGCTCAAGGACACCGCACCGGCCGAGCTGATCCGGGCGGTACGGGCCGCTGCCGCGGGCGACGCCTATCTGTCCCCGGCCGCCACCCGGCATGTCGTGGAGCGGCTGGCCTCCGGCCGCGAGACGGCCCGCGCCGAGCAGGCCCGCCACCGGATCGCCGCCCTCAGCGAGCGCGAACGCGAGGTGCTGGCTCTGCTCGGGGAGGGCCTGTCCAACGCCGACGCGGGCCGCCGCCTGCACATGAGCGAGGCCACGGTGAAGACGTACGTGAGCCGCATCCTCGCCAAGCTCGGCTGCGAGAACCGGGTCCAGGCGGCCCTGCTGGCCCGCGACGCCGACCTGTAGCCCTCGGCCCCGGCCAGGATCCGGCCACGACCCCCGGTCAGGACCCGGTCAGGACTCGGACGTGCCGGTGGAGGTCGGGGCAGGGGTGGGGGAGGTCTCGGGGGCGGAAGTGGGATGGGGGGCCGGGGGGAAGCCGGTGGTGCCGGCCGCGTTGTAGCGGAGCAGATAGCCCGCGAAGGCGGCCAGGTCCTCGGCCGACCAGTCCCTCAGCCGCTCCTCGTACGCGGCGAGCCGGCTGGCCTGCGTCGAGGCCAGCAGCCGGGTGCCCGCTTCGGTCGGGTGCAGCACCTGCACCCGGTGGTCGTCCGGATCCGGCCGCCGCTCGACCAGACCGAGCTTCTCCAGGGCCGCGATCTGCCGGCTCACCGTCGACTTGTCCAGCAGATAGTGCGCGGCGAGGTCGGTGGCCCGGCAGCCCTGCTGGTCGTCGATGTGCGCGAGCAGCGTGTACGAGACCAGCGGCAGCTCCGGATGGAGCCGCGCCGCCGCCGCCCGGGCCCGACGGGCGAAGGCCGTCAGCTCCCGCTGGATGGTGTCGAGGGACGTCTCCCGCGCGCCGCCGCTCATGGTGCGCTCCCTGTGCCGCGGGCGGTCCGCTGGTCGGAACCTCCCTTTCGGTTGTATAGTACAACGGTTACTTAGTTGTAAAAGCCAACCATGGAGGTTCAGGTGTCCGCAGGACCGACCACCAAGGGAGCGCTGCGCCACGTCCTCGGCCATCTCCTCACCCCCCTGCTGATGTGCATCGGCATGGGACTCGCCTACCTCGGCGCCTTCCACGCCCCCGAACCCCACGACCTCCGCGTCGACATCGTCGGCACCGGCCCCCAGACCCAGGTCCTCGCCCAGACCCTCCACGACAAGGGCGCCGGAGCCCTCGACGTCCGCACCGTCCCCGACCGCACCGCCGCCACCGCCGCCCTCCGCGACCAGTCCAGCTTCGGCGCCTACCTCCCCGGCAGCCCCGGCCACACCCCCGAACTCCTCGTCGCCTCCGCCGGCTCCGACACCAGCGCCATGGCCGTCGAGAAGGTCTTCACCAAGGTCGCCGCCACCCAGAACCAGCCCCTCAAGGTCACCGACGTCGCCCCCGTCTCCTCCGGCGACCCCACCGGCCAGGGCGTCTTCTTCCTCCTCGTCGCCCTCAGCATCGGCTCCTACGCCTCCGTCGCCGTCATCGGCGGCGCCGGAGCAGCCCTCCCCATGCGCCTCCGGGCCCTCCTCGCCGCCGGCATGTCCCTCGTCGTCAGCCTCATCGGCGCCGTCTTCGCCGGACCCCTCTTCCACCTCGTCGACCACGGCCTCGCCGGAGTCTGGGCCCTCTCCTGGCTCTACAGCGCCGGCATCCTCCTGATCGGCGTCGGCCTCCACACCTTCCTCAAGCGCTGGACCACCCTCGGCGTGATGGTCCTCTTCGTCATGCTCAACTTCACCAGCTCCGGCGGCATCTACCGCCCCGAGCTCCAGCCCGGCTTCTTCGGCTCCCTCCACGCCTTCTGGAACGGCGCCGGATTCGTCGAAGGCGTCCGCGGCCACGTCTACTTCGACGGCCACGCCCTCGGCCGCAACGTCCTCGTCCTCACCCTCTGGTTCCTCGCCGGCGCCGTCCTCGTCGGCCTCGCCGCCCTCACCGAGAACCGCCGCCGCGCCACCGCCGCACCGGCCGCCACCCCCGCGCTCCAGGCTGAGCACCGGGCCGAGCATCCCTCCGCGGAGCAGGCACGACGGGGTGCCGAGCAGGACGCCGAAGAGGCCGAGGAGGAGATGGAAGAGGCCGTCGGCGTCTGATCCCTCCACCGCCGGGAGTTGTCCACAGGCCGTTGTCCACAGGGGGAGACGGCTCGACGACCCCGGCGGTACCTTCGTGCCCAGTTCGACCGAGTCCGCGCGACATGCGCGACCACGCACGACGGGGGAGGACGTCCTGATGGACGACACGACGACAGCGGTACCGGGCCCGCGCGACCACACGCTCGACCCGCACCCGGCCGACCCGCACCCACTCGACCCGCACACGGTCACGGACGGGCGGCCCGGCGAGGGCGCCCCGCCGTCCACCCCGCGCCTCCCCCGCGTGCCCGGCTTCGCCCCCCACGCCGCCGGAGCCACCGCCACCGCCAAACAACGCGGCAGGGCCCTCCGCGACGAGGTCCCCCGCTCCGCCCACGCCACCCTCACCGCAGTCCCCGGCCGCCCCGACGCCGTCCGCGCCGTCGAGGAGTCCAACCAGGGCCGCGTCCCCGAACTCACCCCCATCCGCGTCGGCCGCATGGCCGCCAGCCCCTTCGCCTTCCTCCGCGGCTCCGCCGGCCTCATGGCCCACGACCTCACCGGCTCCCCCGTCAACGGCATCGCCGCCCAACTCTGCGGCGACGCCCACGCCGCCAACTTCGGCCTCTACGGAGACGCCCGCGGCCGCCTCGTCATCGACCTCAACGACTTCGACGAAACCGTCGTCGGCCCCTGGGAATGGGACCTCAAGCGGCTCGCCACCTCCCTCGTCCTCGCCGGCCGCGAAGCCGGCGCCGACGAGGACACCTGCCGCGCCGCCGCCTTCGACACCGCCGGCGCCTACCGCCGCACCATGCGCCTCCTCGCCCGGCTCCCCGCCCTCGACGCCTGGAACGCCATCGCCGACGAGGAACTCGTCTCCCACACCGACGCCCGCGACCTCATAGGCACCCTCGAACGCGTCTCCGCGAAGGCCCGCAACAACACCAGCGCCCGATTCGCGGCCCGCTCCACCGAAGCCGTGCCCGACACCGAGGGCGGCGGCCGACGCTTCGTCGACGCCCCACCCGTGCTCCGGCGCGTCGGCGACCGCGAAGCAGCCGCCGTCGCCGCCTCCCTCGGCCCCTACCTGGCCACCGTCGCCGAGGACCGGCTCCCGCTCCTCGCCCGCTACGCGATACACGACGTCGCCTTCCGCGTCGTCGGCACCGGCAGCGTCGGCACCCGCTCCTACGTGGTGCTGCTGCTCGACCACCGCGGCGAGCCGCTCGTCCTCCAGGTCAAGGAGGCCCGGCCCTCCGCCCTGATCCCGCACCTGCCCGCCGTCGGCTTCACCGTCCACGACACCGGACACGAAGGACGGCGCGTGGTGCTCGGACAGAAGCGGATGCAGGTTGTCAGCGACATCCTGCTCGGCTGGACCACCGTCGACGGGCGCCCCTTCCAGGTGCGCCAGTTCCGCAACCGCAAGGGCAGCGTCGACCCCGCCGCCCTCACCGCCGACCAGTTCGACGACTACGGCCGCATGACCGGCGCCCTGCTCGCCCGCGCCCACGCCCACAGCGCCGATCCGCGCCTGATAGCCGGCTACTGCGGCAAGAACGAAGAGCTCGACGAGGCCATAGCCGCCTTCGCCGTCGCCTACGCCGACCGCACCACCGCGGACCACGCCGACCTCGTCACGGCCGTCCGCACCGGCCGCCTGGCCGCCGAAACCGGCGTCTGAGCGACGCCCGGCGGGGGCAGGGGCCCGGGGGCACGGCCCCGGGGGCAGGGGCCCGGGGGCACGGCCACGGCGGCACGGGCACGGGCTCGGGGGCACAAACGAACAAACCGGGGGGAGGGGAGGGGGAGGGAGGGGGGAGGGGCCCCCGGAGGGGACCGTAGGCTGGATGGGACGAGCCGGAACGAGGACGTGGACGGGCGTGGACGGCGTGGACGTGAGCGTGGACCAGGGCAGGGCCGACGGGTCCGAGGAGCCGGGCGTGGACGGGCGTCCCGTCGCGGAGCCGGCGGCGGCTGGGCGGCCCGAGGCCGGCTCCGAGGCCGACAGCGCCGGTGAGCGGTCCGAGGCCGACAGCGCCGGTGAGCGTCCCGAAGCCGGCGCCGAGGGCGGCAGTGCCGGGGAGCGGCCCGAGGCGCGGCTTGATCAGGCGGTGCGGGTGGCCGAGCAGGCGCTGATCGAGTTCGAGATCGCCGTGGAGACCTTCCGGGTCGAGGTGGAGAACTTCTCGCGGCTGCACCACCAGAAGCTCGGGCCGATGTACGCGCGGCTCGACGAGCTGGACGCGCGGATCGCGGAGGCGCGGGCGGCGCGCAGTGGGGATCCGGAGGATCTGCGGCGGGCGCAGGAGGCGCGTGCGGCGGTCATGCCGATGCCCGGGGTGGAGGAGCTGTTCCACGACTGGGTGGATTCGGACGGGCTGTCGCCGGAGGCGGCGGCGATGCTGACGGACCGGCCGGTGCAGCCGCCGAAGCGGGTGCGGCCTTCGGACGAGGTGCGCAAGCTGTACCGGGACCTGGCGCGGCAGGCGCATCCGGATCTGGCGCGGGACGAGGAGGAGCGGCAGCGGCGCGAGGAGTTCATCACGCGCGTGAACGCGGCCTACGCGCGCGGTGACGAGGCGCTGCTGCGGGAGCTGTCGGCGGAGTGGGCGGCGGGTCCGGCGCCGGAGGCGCGGCTGAGCCCGAGCGAGGAGCTGTACGCGCGGCTGGAGTGGCTGGCGCAGCGCAAGGAGATGCTGTCGCTGGTGGCGCGGGAGCTGGAGGAGAGCGCGATCGGGGCGATGCTGCGGCTGGCCCCGGATGATCCGGACCGGCTGCTGGAGGAGATCGCGGAGCAGTTGCTGGCGCAGGTCTCCGAGCGTGAGGCGGAGCTTGCCGCGCTGGTGCAGTAGTTTCGGTGGTGTGCGCCCGTGCGGGTGTGCGCTGTCGGTGTGTGTCGCAGAGAGAAGGCCAGGTTCATGAATTTCGCCCCGCTGCCGTCGGTCGACGCGGCTTCCGTGCCGGCCGGTGCTCTGGTGCTCGATGTCCGTGAGGACGACGAGTGGGCGGCCGGTCATGTCGAGGGTGCGCTGCACGTGCCGATGAGTGCGTTCGTGGCGCGGTTCGGCGAGGTGACGGAGGCCGTGGCGGACGGGCGTCAGGCGTTCGTGATGTGTCGGGTGGGTGGCCGGTCGGCGCAGGTCACGCAGTATCTGCTGGGGCAGGGCATCGACGCGGTGAACGTCGACGGCGGCATGCTGGCGTGGGAGGGCGCGGGGCGTCCGATGGTGACGGACGACGGAAGCCCCGCCTACGTGCTGTAGGTCCTCAACTGAGGGGGTGGGAGGCGAGGAGTTCGCCGAGTTCCTCCTCGTGCCGGGCCGCGGGGCCGAGGGCGAGTTCGAGGTGTTTGGCCCAGGCGTGATAGCGGTGCAGCGGGTAGTCGGTGTCGGCGCCGAAGCCGCCGTGGAGGTGCTGGGCGGTCTGGACGACGCGGCGTACGCCTTCTGATGCCCAGATCTTGGCGACGGCGATGTCGGCTGCGGCGGGGAGTGGGCCGGTGGTGTCGGTGGTGAGGCGCCAGGCGGCCTGCCAGAGGGTGACTTCCATGGCGCGCAGGTCGATGTAGCGGTCGGCGGCTTGGACGGCGACGGCCTGGAAGGTGGCCACGGGGTGGCCGAACTGTTCGCGTTTGCCGGTGTACTGGCTGGTCATGGTGAGGACCTGTTCGCCGAGGCCGAGGGCGAGGGCGCAGGTTCCGGTGGTGAGCAGGGCGTGGAGTTCTTCCCAGGCGCCGGGGGTGTCGATGACGTCGGTGGGGTCGAGGCGCACGGTGTCGAGGTGGAGTGCGGCGAGGCGTTCGCCGTGGGTGCCGTACTGGTCGGTGAGCGTGAGTCCGGTGTGGTCGCGGGGCAGCAGGGCGAGGACGGTGTGTCCGTCGGGGGTGTGGGCGGGTACGGCGATGTGGTCGGCGTGGTGGGCCCAGGGGACGGCGCTGGTGTGACCGTCGAGGGTCCAGCCGGTGGGGTCGCGGTGGGCGGTGACGGCGAGGGGCGCCGGGTCGTGTCCGGTGCGGCCGTGGGCGGCGGCGGTGAGGACGAGTTCGCCGCGGGTGACGCGGGGGAGCAGGGCGGTCGCGGTGGCCTCGGGTGCGTGGTGCTGGAGGGTGAGGGCGACGGCGCTGGTTTCCAGGAGGGGTACGCGGGCGAGGGCGCGGGCGGATTCGCGGAGGACCAGGCAGAGGGCGATGGGGTCGAGTCCGGAGCCGCCGTGGGCGGGGTCGATGACGAGGCCGAGGAGGTCGGTGTCGGCGAGGCGGGCCCAGAGGGCGCGGTCGTGGTCGTCGGCGACGGCGCCGGGGGTGAGGGCGGGGCTGGGGACGCTGTCGGGTGGGACGTCGGCGAAGACGGTTCTGGCCGTTTCGGCGGCGGCCTGTTGTTCTTCGGTGAAGGTGAAGTCCACGGTCCTGTCCCTTCCGGCCTTGCCCCGAGCGAGATCTGACGGGCCGTCAAGATAGAACAGGTTCTATGGGAAGGGAATGGCCGGGTGCGCCCCGGTGGTGTCCGGGGCGCAGCCGTCGGTGGGCGGGGTGCCGTCCGTCAGCGGTCGAAGTCGAGCTCGACCTCGGTGGTGGCGGGGTGGGACTGGCAGGCGAGGACGTAGCCGGCGTCGGTTTCCTCGGGTTCCAGGGCGAAGTTGCGGTCCATGCGCACTTCGCCGCTCACGAGGAAGGCGCGGCAGGTGCCGCACACGCCGCCCTTGCAGGCGTACGGGGCGTCCGCCCGGGCGCGGAGCACGGTGTCGAGCAGGGTCTCGCCCTGTTGGACGGGCCAGTTGCCGGAGCGTCCGTGCAGGGTGGCGGTGAGCGTGGCGTGGGCGGGGGCGTCGGCAGCGGGTGCCGGGGCGGGGGCCGAGCCGTCGTCGACGTGGAAGATCTCCTGGTGGACGCGGGTGCGGCTGACGCCGAGGCCGCGCAGGGCGCGTTCGGCGTTCTGCACCAGGCCGTAGGGGCCGCACAGGAACCAGCCGTCGATGTCGGTGATGGGCAGGAGCGCGGGGAGCAGTGCGGTGAGCCGTTCCTCGTCGAGCCGTCCGGAGGGGAGGCCGGCCTGCTGTTCCTCGCGGGAGAGCACGGTGATCAGTTGGAACCGGTCGGGGAAGCGGTCCTTGAGGTCGGCGACCTCGTCGAGGAACATCGTGGAGGCCGCGGTGCGGTCGCTGCGGACGAGGCAGAACCGGGCTTCGGGTTCGCGGGCGAGCAGGGTGGCGGCCATGGAGAGGACCGGTGTGATGCCGCTGCCGCCGACGACGGCGGCGAAGTGTCCGGGGCGCGGTTCGAGGACGAAGCGGCCCATGGGTTCCATGACCTCGACGGTGTCGCCGGCGGCGAGTTCCTTGAGGGCGTAGGTGGAGAATTCGCCGCCGTCGACGAGGCGGATGCCGACGCGCAGGACGGGGGTCTCCCCCGCGGCGGCGGCCGGGGAGCAGATGGAGTAGGTGCGGCGGATCTCCTCGCCGCCCGGGCCGGTGCGGCGCAGGGCGAGGTGCTGGCCGGGGGTGTGGCGGTAGGCCTCGCGCAGTTCGGCCGGGACGGCGAAGGTGACGGCGACGGAGTCGTCGGTGAGCCGCTCGACCTCGCTCACGCGGAGCGGATGGAACCCGGCTCGTCCGGCGGCGCCGGTGGAGGCGGCGGAGGCCATCTACAACTCCTTGAAGTGGTCGAACGGTTCGCGGCAGGCGGTGCAGCGGCGCAGTGCCTTGCACGCGGTGGAGGAGAAGCGGCTGAGGAGCTCGGTGTCGGTGGATCCGCAGTGCGGGCAGCGGATGGCGAGGGTGAGCGGTATCGGTCCGCCGACGGGGCCCTGGGGTCGGGGCGGGGCGATGCCGAACTCGGCGAGTTTGCGGCGGCCTTCGTCGGTGATGTCGTCGGTGGACCAGGCGGGGCTGAGGACGGTGACGACGCTGACCTCGGGCACGCCGTGCTCGTGGAGGGCGTGCTCGATGTCGGCGGACATGGCCTCGATGGCGGGGCAGCCGGTGTAGGTCGGGGTGAGTTCGACCTCGACCCGGCCGGGGCCGCGCACGTGGACGCCGCGGAGGACGCCGAGTTCGGCGAGGCTGAGCACGGGCAGCTCGGGGTCGGGGACGGCGCCGGCGATGCGGGCCAGTTCCTCTTCCAGGGCGGTCGGGGCGGTGCCCGGTGCGGTGGTCACCATGTCGCCCCCGGGTGGCTGCGGTGCAGGTGCTGCATTTCGGCGAGCATGCGGCCGAAGGACTCGGTGTGCAGGCCCTGTCGGCCGGCTCCGGCGCTCCAGGCTCCGGTGCGGGGCCCGGAGGGGACGGTGAGGGTGGCCCGGGTGAGGACGGCGGTCACGGAGTCGAGCCAGGCGGTCTCCATGGCGGCGGTGTCGAGGTCGAGGCCGTCGAGCGGCTGGAACAGTTCGCCGGTGTAGCGCCACAGTGCGTCGCAGGCCTGCTGCATGCGCCGGTGGCTCTCGTCGGTGCCGTCGCCGAGGCGCAGGGTCCAGTGCTCGGCGTGGTCCTGGTGGTAGGCGACTTCCTTGACGGCCTTGGCGGCGAGTCCGGCGAGGGGGCCGTCGCCGGCGGCCAGCTGCCCGTACAGCAGGTGCTGGTAGGTGGAGAAGAACAGCTGGCGGGCGATGGTGTGGGCGAAGTCGCCGTTGGGCTGTTCGACGAGCTGGCAGTTGAGGAAGGCGCGCTCCTCGCGGAGGTAGGCGAGCTCGTCCTCGTCGCCGACGAGCGAGAGCAGCACGCGGGCCTGGCCGAGGAGGTCGAGCGCGATGTTGGCGAGGGCGACCTCTTCTTCGAGGACGGGGGCGCCGCCCGCCCATTCGCCGAGGCGCTGGGCGAGGACGAGGGCGTCGTCGCCGAGGGGCAGGGCGGCGGCGGGGACGGTGCCGGCGGGGGTCGTGCCCGTGGTGGCGGGGGTGGTCGGGGTGGTCACAGGTGCTTCACCCCGTCCGGGATCTCGTAGAAGGTGGGGTGCCGGTAGGGCTTGTCCGCGGCCGGCTCGAAGAAGGGGTCCTTCTCGTCGGGCGAGGAGGCGGTGACGGCGGCGGAGGGCACGACCCAGATGGAGACGCCCTCCATGCGGCGGGTGTAGAGGTCGCGTGCGTTGCGCAGGGCCATCTCGGCGTCCGGGGCGTGGAGGCTGCCGGCGTGGGTGTGGGACAGTCCGCGGCGCGAGCGCACGAACACCTCCCACAGCGGCCATCCGTCGGTGGTCATGCCTGTGCCTCCCCGTCCGTGTGCGGTCCGGCGTCGGTGCCGGTGTGGTGCGTGTCGTCGCGGCCGGTGGACGGCCGGTGCTTCTCGGCGTAGGCCGCGGCGGCGTCCCTGACCCAGGCGCCGTCCTCGTGGGCCTGGCGGCGCTTGGTCAGCCGCTGCTCGTTGCAGGGGCCGTTGCCCTTGAGGACGTTCCAGAACTCGTCCCAGTCGATGGGGCCGAAGTCGTAGTGCCCGCGCTCCTCGTTCCACTTCAGGTCGGGGTCGGGGAGGGTGAGGCCGAGGGTCTCGGCCTGCGGGGCGGCGATGTCGACGAAGCGCTGGCGCAGCTCGTCGTTGGAGTGGCGCTTGATCTTCCAGGCCATCGCCTGTGCGGAGTGGGTGGACTCGTCGTCGGGCGGGCCGAACATCATCAGCGAGGGCCACCACCAGCGGTTCACCGCGTCCTGGGCCATGGCGTGCTGGGCCTCGGTGCCGCGGGAGAGGGCGAGCAGGGCCTCGTACCCCTGGCGCTGGTGGAAGGACTCCTCCTTGCAGACGCGGACCATCGCCCGCGCGTAGGGCCCGTAGGAGCAGCGGCAGAGGGGGACCTGGTTGGTGATGGCGGCGCCGTCCACGAGCCAGCCGATGGCGCCGACGTCGGCCCAGGTCAGCGTCGGGTAATTGAAGATCGACGAGTACTTCTGGCGGCCGCTGTGGAGCTTGTCGAGGAGCTCGTCGCGGCTGGCGCCGAGGGTCTCGGCCGCGCTGTACAGGTAGAGGCCGTGGCCGGCCTCGTCCTGGACCTTGGCCATGAGGATCGCCTTGCGGCGCAGCGACGGCGCGCGGGTGATCCAGTTGGCCTCGGGCTGCATGCCGATGATCTCGGAGTGGGCGTGCTGGGCGATCTGGCGGATCAGGCCTGCCCGGTAGGCGTCGGGCATCCAGTCGCGCGGTTCGATGCGCTCGTCGGCGGCCACGGCGGCGTCGAACACCGCTTCGAGGGCGGCCTGGCTCGCCGTCGCACCTTCCGGCGCTGTCGTCTCTGCCGTACCTGTGGTCATCGGAACCCCTACCGACCGATCGTTCGGTTGAATGACTTCAATGGTCGTTCGGCGGCCCGTATGGTGTCAACCCTGTGGATAACTGCTGAGGCCGAGCGGGAGCGGGGCGCGATGGACTCGTACGACGACGCGGGCGGGATCACGCCCGGACCGGGGGACTCGTCCGAACGGGTGGCCGAACCGGCCGGCGGCACCGGAGCGGGCGCTCCCCGGGCCGGGATCGCGGGGCTCTCCCTGCCGTACCAGGTGGTCGCGGCCGTCGCCCTCGCCGTCGTCGGCGTCTTCGCCTGCGTCCACCTCGCGATGGTGTTCCTGCACGTCGCGCCGTCGAACACGCTGACCAAGCAGCACGGCGAGGCGGTCGACGACTGGGTCTACCCCGAGTTCGAGCAGAACTGGAAGCTCTTCGCCCCCAACCCCCTCCAGCAGAACATGTCCCTGCAGGTCAGGGCCGAGGTCGTGGGCGCCGACAGCCGGCGCAGGACCAGCGGCTGGATCGACCTCACCGCCTACGACCTCGAAGGCATCCGCGGCAACCTCGTCCCCAGCCACTCCCGGCAGAACGAACTGCGCCGGGCCTGGGACTTCTACCTCAACTCCCACACCGACGACCACCGCCCCAACGGCATGCGCGGCCGGCTCTCCGAGGAGTACATCCGCCGGATCGTCATGCGGCGCCTCGACGAGCGGGCGCTCGGCGGCACCGTCGACAAGATCCAGCTGCGCACGGTCACCCGGCCCGTCCCGGCCGCCGTCTGGAGCGACGAGAAGATCGACACCCGGCCCGTGACCCGCGGCTACCCCTGGTGGACCGTCACCGCCGGCGACCGCCCCGCCGCCGACACCACGTCCTTGGCGCAGGCCGGAGCCCGGACGGAGACCGCCCGATGACCGAGACCTCCCCCGCCCCCGAGACCTCCCCCGCCCCCGAGACCTCCCCCGAGGTGACCGGCACCCGTGCCGGCCGGCCCCGGATCCCCTTCGACCGGCGCCTCGCGGCCGCCGTGCAGAAGGTCACCGGCCAGGCGCTCGGCCCCTACCAGAGCGCGATCGTCCGCATCGGCTTCTCCCTCACCTGGCTGCTCTTCCTGCTGCGCGAATGGCCCCACCGCCTGGAGCTGTACGGCCCGGACGGCCCCTGGTCCTGGGACATGGGCCGGCAGCTGATCGCCGACAACCGCTCCTTCACCGCGCTCATGTGGTCCGACGGGCGCCTCTGGTTCGAGATCGTCTACGGCCTCGCCGTGCTCTCCGCCGTCCTGCTGCTGCTCGGCTGGCACACCCGGGCCGTCTCCGTGGTCTTCATGGCCGGCGTGCTGTCCCTGCAGAACCGTTCCATTTTCATGGGCGACGGCGGCGACAACGTCGTCCACCTCGTGGCGATCTACCTCGTCCTCACCCGCTGCGCCCAGGTCTGGTCCCTCGACGCCCGCCGGGCGGCCCGCGGCCGCGCGGGCCTCGGGCCGGCCGGACCTGTGCTGTGGACGGTCCTCGGCGGCTTCCTGCTCGCCGCCACCTGGTTCTCCGGCGTCACCGGAGAGTGGTGGCTGTTCGTGCTGCTGTGGGTGCTGTGGCTCGGCAACGCCCTGTGGTGGCTGGTCTGCCGCTTCGCCCCCGGCGAGCCCCGCACCCTGCTCGACGTCCTCGCCAACCTCGCCCACAACGCCACCCTCGCCGTGATCATGGCGGAGGTCTGCCTCGTCTACGCCACCGCCGGCTGGTACAAGGTGCAGGGCTCGCGCTGGCAGGACGGCACCGCGCTCTACTTCCCGCTCCAGCTCGACTACTTCACGCCCTGGCCCGCCCTCTCCGACCTCCTGGGCGGCAGCGGGGCCATGGTGCTGCTGCTCACCTACGGCACCGTGATCGTGCAGGTCGCCTTCCCCTTCACGCTCTTCAACCGCAAGGTCAAGAACGTGCTCCTGGTCGCGATGATGCTGGAGCACGCGGGCATCGCCCTGCTCCTCGGGCTGCCGTTCTTCTCGCTGGCGATGATCGCCGCCGACTCCGTGTTCCTGCCCACCGCCTTCCTGGTGTGGCTGGGCGCGCGGGCCGCACGGGGCCGCGACCGGCTGCTCCGCCGGACGCCACCGGCCGCCGAGGCCGGGCTGCCCGGACAGAGCCGTACGGGTGACGGGGCCGGCACCCGTACCCTCGTCGGGTGAGCACCACCGAAGAACACCCCGCGCCGGCCCCGGGCGCCGAGCCCCTCCAGTACGACGAGGGGTACGGCACCGAGATCGGCGTCGGCCCGCACCCGGAGCCGTGGCCGGACGACCCGCGCTACGACCCCGAGCTGCTGGCCGGCGGCGACCGGCGCAACGTCGTCGACCGCTACCGCTACTGGACGCGCGAGGCGATCGTCGCGGACCTCGACACCCGGCGCCACGACTTCCACGTGGCGGTGGAGAACTGGGGCCACGACTTCAACATCGGCTCCGTGGTGCGGACCGCCAACGCCTTCCTGGCCAAGGAGGTCCACATCGTCGGGCGGCGCCGCTGGAACCGGCGCGGCGCCATGGTCACCGACCGCTACCAGCACGTCCGGCACCACCCCGACACGGCCTCGCTGACCGCGTGGGCGGCGGCCGAGGGCCTGCCGGTCATCGGCATCGACAACCTGCCGGGCGCGGTGCCGCTGGAGCGGACCGAGCTGCCGCGCCGCTGTGTGCTGCTCTTCGGGCAGGAGGGCCCGGGCCTCACCGAGGAGGCCCGCGCCCACGCCGCCATGGTCTGCTCGATCGCCCAGTTCGGCTCGACCCGGTCGATCAACGCCGGCGCCGCCGCGGCCATCGCCATGCACGCCTGGATCCAGCGCCACGCCGACGTGCCGGCCCCCGAATAGGGACCGGCACGGCCGGCCGGTCACCCGGGCCGGCCGTGCCGCCGGGGTCAGGCCTGGCGGCGGACCTCCACCACCCGGAAGCGGTTGGCCACGAAGGCGCCGTCGCACAGCGCCGCGTTCGCCGCCGGGTTGCCGCCCGAGCCGTGGAAGTCGGAGAACGCGGCCGTCTGGTTCACATAGACCCCGCCCGTCAGGTTCAGCGACAGCTGCGCCGACTCCTCCAGGCAGACCTCCTCCACGGCCCGCTCGACGTCCGCCGAGGTCGTGTACGCGCCGACCGTCATCGCGCCCTTCTCGCGCACCGTGCGCCGCAGCAGCTCCAGCGCGTCGGCGGTCGAGTCGACCGACACCGCGAACGAGACCGGGCCGAAGCACTCCGAGAAGTACGCCGCCTCCGCGTCCGGCTTCGAGCCGTCCAGCTTCACGATGACCGGGGTGCGCACCACGGCGTCCGGGAACTCCGGGTTCGCCACCTCGCGGGAGGCCAGCGCCACCTCGCCCAGACCGGCCGCCGCCTCCAGGCGTGCCTTCACGTCCGGGTTGACCAGGGCGCCCAGCAGCGCGTTCGCCCGGGCGTCGTCGCCGAGCAGGCCGCCGACCGCGCCGGCCAGGTCGGCGACCACCTCGTCGTACGACTTCGGGCCCTGGTCGGTGCTGATGCCGTCGCGGGGGATCAGCAGGTTCTGCGGGGTGGTGCACATCTGGCCGCTGTACAGGGACAGCGAGAAGGCCAGGTTGGAGAGCATGCCCTTGTAGTCGTCGGTGGAGTCCACGACGACCGTGTTGACGCCGGCCTTCTCCGTGTAGACCTGCGCCTGGCGGGCGTTCTCCTCCAGCCAGTCGCCGAAGGCGGTCGAGCCGGTGTAGTCGATGATCCGGATCTCCGGGCGGACGGCCAGGGTCTTCGCGATGCCCTCGCCCGGGGCCTCGGCGGCCAGCGCCACCAGGTTCGGGTCGAAACCGGCCTCGGCGAGGACCTCGCGGGCCACCTTGACCGTCAGCGCCAGCGGCAGCACCGCGCGCGGGTGCGGCTTGACCAGGACCGGGTTGCCGGTGGCGAGGGAGGCGAACAGGCCCGGGTAGCCGTTCCACGTCGGGAAGGTGTTGCATCCGATGACCAGGGCGATGCCGCGGCCGACCGGGGTGAACTCCTTGCTGAGCTCCAGCGGGTCCCGCTTGCCCTGCGGCTTCGACCAGGCGGCCCGGCCGGCGGGGGTGCGGGTCTGCTCCTCGAACGCGTACGCCACGGCCTCCAGGCCGCGGTCCTGCGCGTGCGGGCCGCCGGCCTGGAACGCCATCATGAAGGCCTGGCCGCTGGTGTGCATGACCGCGTGCGCGAACTCGTGGGTGCGGGCCGAGATCCGGGCGAGGATCTCCAGGCACACCAGGGCGCGGGTCTCGGCGCCGGCGTCGCGCCAGGCGCCCATGCCGGCCCGCATCGCGGGGAGCAGCACGTCGAGGTCGGCGTGCGGGTACTCGACGCCGAGTGCCGGGCCGTACGGCGAGGTCTCGGCGCCGGTCCAGCCGTCCGTGCCCGGCTGGTCGAGCTCGAAGCGCTTGCCGAGCAGGTCCTGGTAGGCGGCGAGACCCGCGGCGGCGTCCAGCGAGCCGTTCTCCCCGTAGGCCTTCGGGTGCTCCGGGTGCGGGGACCAGTAGGCGCGGGTGCGGATGGTGGCGAGGGCCTGATCGAGTGTGGACCGGTGCTTCTCGGCCAGACGGTCGGTGGTCAGCTGAGCGGTGGCCATGGGTGGACCAACTCCTCGTCGAGCTGGGCAGGGAGACGCGTACGGAGTTAGAGTAACCGAACGATCGGTCGGGACAAGGGGGTCCGGCGATCCTGTGGAAAACCCATCGGGGAGGATCACTCCTATGACCGCCAATACGTCCGGGCAGGGGAACGACGCGGGGCCGGCCGACGGAGCCGGTGCCGGTGCCGGAGGCATCGGCCCGAGCGGGGTCGTCGCCGTCGTCGGCACGGGCACCATGGGCCAGGGCATCGCCCAGGTCGCCCTGCTCGCGGGCCACCCCGTACGCCTCCACGACAGCGCCCCCGGCCGGGCCGCCGAAGCCGTGGCCGGCGTCACGGGACGGCTGGACCGGCTGGTCGAGAAGGGCCGCCTGGGCAAGGACGAGCGGGACGCGGCGGTCGACCGGCTGCACGCGGCCGGCGCGCTCGACGAGCTCGCCGACGCCGCCCTCGTCGTCGAGGCGATCGTCGAGCAGCTCCCCGTCAAGCAGCGCCTCTTCGCCGACCTGGAGGCGGTCGTCGCGGCGGACGCCGTCCTCGCCACCAACACCTCCTCGCTGTCGGTGACCGCGATCGCCGGCGGCCTCGCCCACCCCGGCCGCTTCGTCGGCATGCACTTCTTCAACCCCGCCCCGCTGCTCCCGCTGGTCGAGATCGTCAGCGGCCACGCCACCGACCCGGCCGTCGCCACGCGCGCGTACGAGACGGCGAAGCGCTGGGGCAAGACACCGGTGCGCTGCACCGACACCCCCGGCTTCATCGTGAACCGCATCGCCCGCCCCTTCTACGCGGAGGCGCTGCGCGTCTTCGAGGAGGGCGTCGCCGACCCCGCCACCATCGACGCGGCCCTGCGCGAGTCCGGCGGCTTCCGGATGGGCCCCTTCGAGCTCACCGACCTCATCGGCCAGGACGTCAACGAGGCCGTCACCCGCTCGGTCTGGGAGTCCTTCTACCAGGACCCCAAGTTCACGCCCTCGCTCGCCCAGCGCCGGCTCGTGGAGTCCGGCCGCCTCGGGCGCAAGAGCGGGCGCGGCTGGTTCTCGTACGCGGAGGGCGCCGAGCGCCCCGAGCCGCACACCGCCCCGCCGGCGAAGGCCCCGGCGCGCGTCACGGTGCGCGGTGACCTGGGACCCGCGCAGCCCCTGGTGGACCTCTTCGAGCGGGCCGGCGTCGTCGTCCGGCGCAAGAAGGGCGACGGGTTCGTGGAGCTGCCCTCGGGTGTGAAGCTCAGCCTCGCGGACGGCGAGACCTCCTTCGAGTACCACCAGGAGGACATCGTCTACTTCGACCTCGCGCTCGACTACGAGAAGGCGCCCCGGATCGTCCTGTCCTCGCGCGAGGGCATCGCCCCGGAGGGGCTCGCGGAGGCCGTGGGTCTCTTCCAGGCGCTCGGCAAGCAGGTGTCCGTGATCGGCGACGTGCCCGGCATGATCGTGGCCCGCACGGTCGCGATGCTCGCGGACCTGGCGGCCGACGCGGTCGAGCGGGGCGTCGCCACCGCCGAGGACGTGGACACCGCGATGCGCCTCGGGGTCAACTACCCGGCCGGCCCGCTGGAGTGGGTCGCCCGCTTCGGTCACCGGCGTGCGGCGGCACTGCTGCACGCGCTGCACGAGCGCTACCCGACGGGCCGGTACGCGCCGAGCCTCGGCCTCGTGCGCCGGGCGTACGCCGAGGAAGCCGAGGAGACCGCATGACCACCGCGAGACGCGACACCTACACCCCCGAGACGCTGCTCCAGGTCGCCGTGCGGGTCTTCAACGAGCGCGGCTACGACGGCACGTCCATGGAGCACCTGTCCAAGGCCGCCGGCATCTCGAAGTCGTCGATCTACCACCACGTGGCGGGCAAGGAGGAGCTGCTGCGGCGGGCCGTCAGCCGCGCGCTCGACGGGCTCTTCGCCGTCCTCGACGAGCCGGCCGCGAACCGGGGGCGGGCCGTCGAGCGGGTCGAGTACGTCACCCGGCGCACCGTGGAGGTGCTGATCGCCGAGCTGCCGTACGTGACGCTGCTGCTGCGGGTGCGCGGCAACACCGCGACCGAGCGGTGGGCGATGGAGCGGCGCCGCGAGTTCGACCACCGGGTGGCCGAGCTCCTGAAGGCCGCCGCAGCCGACGGCGACCTGCGGCCCGACCTGGACATCCGGCTCGCGACCCGGCTGCTCTTCGGCATGATCAACTCGCTGGTCGAGTGGTACCGGCCGCACCACGCCTCCCTGGAGGAGCGGGAACAGCTGGTGGACACCGTCGTCCACCTCGCCTTCGACGGGCTGCGCACGGCCCGCTGACGCGACGACCGAACGCGGCGCGCCCGCCCGGGGACCTTCCCGGGCGGGCGCGCCGCGTTTCCGCCGTTCAGGCCAGGTGCTCCGGGCAGGGGTCGAGGTCGGTCTCCTCGAAGACCAGCAGGGTGCGGGTGGACAGCACCTCGGGGATGGCCTGGAGGCGGGTGAGGACGAGCTCGCGCAGGGTCCGGTTGTCGGGGGTGTGGACCAGGAGCAGGACGTCGAAGTCGCCGCTGACCAGCGCGATGTGCGCGGCGCCCGGCAGCGCCTGGAGCTGCTCGCGCACGGTGCGCCAGGAGTTCTGGACGATCTTGAGGGTGATGTAGGCGGAGGCGCCGTGGCCGGCCCGCTCGTGGTTGACGCGGGCGCCGAAGCCGCGGATCACGCCGTCGTCGATGAGCCGGTTGATCCGGGCGTACGCGTTGGCGCGGGAGACGTGCACCCGCTCGGCCACGGAGCGGACCGAGGCCCGGCCGTCGGCCTGGAGCAGACGCAGGATGTCGCGGTCGACGGCGTCCAGCGGGCGGGCCGGGGCCGCCGGGGGGACCATGGCAGGGCCGGGCTGCGGGCCCGGCGGCGGGCCCGTCTGGGCTCCCCACGGCCCCACCGGCCCGGGCGCCCTCCCGGCCGCCGGGGCGGCGCCGGGGGGTGTGTTCAGGAGCTCGCCGTCCGCGTGCTCGTCGACGTCGGCCATTTGTTCATCCGCCATGTCCCCCCGCCTCTCTCCCGTGGACGACCTGATTCCATCCCAGGCTGTGGAGAACCGTTTGTCCACAGGCTGGAGGTGCCTGTAGCCAAAATGCCTCCACGACCGAACAATCGGTAGGTGAGGCGCGCCACATTCCGCGCCACCCGCCTTCGGGTCTTATGCCCGCTCCCACGAGGAGGTGGACTCGTTGCAACAGCGCAGTTCGACAGTCCAAGAGCCCCCCGGCGCCGCCCGCGCCTACCGGCCCACGCCGCCGCCGGCCTGGCGGCCGCGCACCGACCCCGCCCCGCTGCTGCCGGACGCCGAGCCGCTGCGCGTGCTCGGCACGGACGCCGTGGCCGACGCGGACCCCGAGCTGCTGCGACGTCTCTACCGCGAGCTCGTCCGCGGCCGCCGGTACAACGCGCAGGCGACCGCCCTGACGAAGCAGGGCCGGCTGGCCGTCTACCCCTCCACGACCGGCCAGGAGGCGGCCGAGGTCGCCGCCGCGCTGGTCCTGGAGGAGCGGGACTGGCTCTTCCCCTCGTACCGCGACACCCTCGCGGCCGTCGCCCGCGGCCTCGACCCCGTGCAGGCCCTCACCCTGCTGCGCGGCGACTGGCACACCGGCTACGACCCGCGCGAGCACCGCATAGCGCCGCTCAGCACCCCGCTCGCCACCCAGCTCCCGCACGCCGTGGGCCTCGCCCACGCCGCCCGGCTCAAGGGCGACGACGTGGTCGCGCTCGCCATGGTCGGCGACGGCGGCACCAGCGAGGGCGACTTCCACGAGGCGCTGAACTTCGCCGCCGTGTGGCAGGCCCCGGTGGTCTTCCTCGTGCAGAACAACGGCTTCGCGATCTCCGTGCCGCTCGCCAAGCAGACCGCCGCCCCGTCCCTGGCCCACAAGGCCGTCGGATACGGGATGCCCGGCCGGCTCGTCGACGGCAACGACGCGGTCGCCGTCCACCAGGTGCTCACCGAGGCCGTGGCCCGCGCCCGGCGCGGCGGCGGACCCACCCTCGTCGAGGCCGTCACCTACCGGATCGACGCCCACACCAACGCCGACGACGCCACCCGCTACCGCGGCGACAGCGAGGTCGAGGCCTGGCGGGCGCACGACCCGATCCTGATCCTGGAGCGCGAGCTCACCGAGCGCGGCATCCTCGACGAGGACGCCCGCCGCGCCGCCGCCGAGGAGGCCGAGACCATGGCCGCGCGGCTGCGCGAGAGCATGAACGCCGACCCGGTGCTCGACCCGATGGACCTGTTCGCCCACGTCTACGCCGAGAAGACCGCGCAGCTGCGCGAGCAGGCGGCGCAGCTGCGGGCGGAGCTCGACGCCGAGAGCGAGGCGGAATGACCACCCACGCGACCGCGCGGCCGGCCGCGAAGACCGCGGCCAAGCCCGCCACCATGGCGCAGGCGCTCCAGCGCGCCATGCGCGACGCGATGGCCGAGGACCCGTCCGTCCACGTCATGGGCGAGGACGTCGGCACCCTCGGCGGCGTCTTCCGGATCACCGACGGACTCGCCAAGGAGTTCGGCGAGGACCGCTGCACCGACACGCCGCTCGCCGAGGCGGGCATCCTCGGCACGGCCGTCGGCATGGCGATGTACGGGCTGCGCCCGGTCGTCGAGATGCAGTTCGACGCCTTCGCCTACCCGGCGTTCGAGCAGCTCATCAGCCATGTCTCCCGGATGCGCAACCGCACCCGCGGCGCCATGCCGATGCCGATCGTGGTCCGCGTGCCGTACGGCGGCGGCATCGGCGGCGTCGAGCACCACAGCGACTCCTCCGAGGCCTACTACATGGCGACGCCCGGCCTCCACGTCGTCACGCCGGCGACCGTCGAGGACGCCTACGGACTGCTGCGCGCCGCCATCGCCTCCGACGACCCCGTCGTCTTCCTGGAGCCCAAGCGGCTCTACTGGTCCAAGGCCGACTGGTCGCCCGAGGCGCCGGCCGCCGTCGAGCCGATCGGCAAGGCCGTGGTCCGCCGCCCCGGCACCAGCGCCACCCTCGTGACCTACGGCCCCTCCCTGCCGGTCTGTCTGGAGGCCGCCGAGGCCGCCCGGGCCGAGGGCTGGGACCTGGAGGTCGTCGACCTGCGCTCGCTCGTCCCCTTCGACGACGAGACCGTGTGCGCGTCCGTGCGGCGCACCGGCCGGGCCGTCGTCGTCCACGAGTCGGCCGGCTTCGCCGGACCCGGCGCGGAGATCGCCGCCCGGATCACCGAGCGCTGCTTCCACCACCTGGAGGCCCCGGTGCTGCGGGTCGCGGGCTTCGACATCCCCTACCCGCCGCCGATGCTGGAGCGGCACCACCTTCCGGGTGTCGACCGGGTCCTCGACGCGGTCGCCCGGCTCCAGTGGGAGGCGGAGCGCTGATGGCCCAGGTGCTCGAATTCAAGCTGCCCGACCTCGGCGAGGGCCTCACCGAGGCCGAGATCGTGCGCTGGCTGGTGGACGTCGGTGACGTCGTCGCCATCGACCAGCCCGTCGTCGAGGTCGAGACGGCCAAGGCGATGGTCGAGGTGCCCTGCCCCTACGGGGGCGTGGTCACCGCCCGCTTCGGCGAGGAGGGCACCGAACTCCCGGTCGGCGCCCCGCTCATCACCGTCGCCGTCGGCGGCGCGGGGGGCGAGGACGGCGCCCCGGCGGCCGCCGAGGCCCCCGCCGCCGCGGAGTCCGCGGTCTCCTCCGAGTACTCGGGCAACGTCCTGGTCGGCTACGGCACCAGCGGGCCCGCCGCGCGCCGGCGCCGGGTGCGCCACGCCACCCCCACCGCCCAGGCCGCCCCCGCCGTCCCGGCCCCGCCGGCCGCTCAGTCGGCGCCGGCCGCGCCCGCCGGGCCCGTGCCGGTCATCTCGCCGCTGGTGCGCAAGCTGGCCCGCGACGGAGGGCTCGACCTGCGGGAGGTGCACGGCTCCGGCCCCGAGGGGCTGATCCTGCGTGCCGACGTGGAGAACGCCCTCGCCGTCCGCGACCGGGCCGCCGCCGCCCCGGCGGCCGTCCCCGCGCCGGCCCCCGCGGCCGCCGCCGCACCGTCCCCGGCCGGGGAGCGGATCCCGCTGCGCGGCGTGCGCGGCGCCGTCGCCGACAAGCTGTCCCGGAGCCGTACCGAGATACCGGACGCGACCTGCTGGGTCGACGCCGACGCGACCGAACTCATGGCCGCGCGGGCCGCGATGAACGCGGCCGGCGGACCGAAGATCTCCGTGCTCGCGCTGCTCGCCCGGATCTGCGTCCACGCGCTCGGCCGTTTCCCGGAGCTCAACTCCACCGTCGACACGGCCGCCCGGGAGATCGTCCGGCTGCCCGGCGTGCACCTCGGCTTCGCCGCGCAGACCGAGCGCGGTCTCGTCGTCCCGGTGGTCAAGGACGCCGGCGGGCGCACCGCCGAGTCGCTGACCGCCGAGTTCGCCCGGCTCACCGAGGCGGCCCGGCAGGGCGCGCTGACCCCGGCCGACCTCACCGGCGGCACCTTCACCCTGAACAACTACGGGGTGTTCGGGGTCGACGGCTCCACGCCGATCATCAACCACCCCGAGGCGGCGATGCTGGGCGTCGGCCGGATCGTGCCCAAGCCATGGGTGCACCAGGGCGAGCTGGCGGTGCGCCAGGTGGTGCAGTTGTCGCTCACCTTCGACCACCGGGTGTGCGACGGCGGCACGGCGGGCGGCTTCCTGCGGTACGTCGCCGACTGCGTCGAGAACCCGGCGGTGCTGCTCCGCACCCTCTGACGGCCGCACGGCCGGCAGGACTCCGCCGGGAGCGCCACCGGCCGGGGCACGGGGCCCCGGACGGTGCCCGGCGGCTTCGTCCGGGACCCAACCCCACGCCGGGTCCCGGACGCGTTCCAGGATCCGGGCCGGTCACCCCGCCGGCCCGGCCACGGACCATACTGGCCGGCATGACGTCCGCGTACGACGCCCTCGTGCTGGCCGGCGGAGCCGCCCGGCGCCTCGGCGGTGCCGACAAGCCCGGCGTGCGGGTCGGCGGCAGGCCCCTGCTCGACCGGGTCCTCGCCGGCTGCCGCGACGCCGGCCGCACCGTGGTCGTCGCCGCCCCGCGCGCCACCGCCCGCCCCGTCGAATGGACCCGCGAGGAGCCTCCCGGCGGCGGCCCCGTCGCCGCCCTCGACGCCGGCCTCCGCCGCCTCGCCGAACCGCCCGGGCCTGCCGTACCGCCCGGGCCTGCCGAAGAGCCCCGCGCGCTCAAGGCCGACGCCTCCCCCGCCCCGGCCCCGGCCCCGGCGCCCGAGGCCGCACCCCGCGACCGGCCCGGCGCGCCCCTCGTGCTCGTGCTCTCCGCCGACCTGCCGTTCTTCGATGCCGGCGCCGCGCGGCTGCTGGTCGACGCCCTGGAGGCGGCGCCCGGGGCCGAGGGGGCCGTGGCCGTCGACCGGGAGGGGCGGGAGCAGCCGCTGGTGGCCGTGTACCGGGCCGGGGCCCTGCGCGGGGCGGTGGCCCGGGCCGCCGAGGAGCACGGGGGCCCGGCCGGGCTGCCGCTGCGCCGGGTCACCGGGGAGCTGAGGACCGTGGCGGTGCCCGTCGGGGACGCGGTCGCGTTCGACTGCGACACCTGGGAGGACATCGTCACGGCCCGGGCGAGGATCAGGGAGCATGGGACCGTGCTGGATGAATGGATCACCGCAGTCAAGGACGAACTGGGCATCGACCTGGACGTCGACACCGGCCTGCTGCTCGACCTGGCCCGCGACGCCGCGCACGGCGTCGCCCGGCCCGCCGCGCCGCTGACCACCTTCCTGGTCGGGTACGCGGCGGCGAGCGCCGCCGGGGCCGGCGGCGGCCGGGAGGCGGTCGCCGAGGCCGCCGCGAAGGCCGCAGCGCTCGCCCAGCGCTGGGCGGCCGAACAGGACGAGGCCGGATGACGAGCAAGGAGAGCGTGCCCGACGACGGCGTGGACGACGCCCTCGCCCTCGTCGGCCGCCGCCGACCCGACCCGGCACCCGACCCGGCACCCGACGCGGCACCCGGTCCGGCGCCGCGTGCGGCGTCCGGGGCCGCGCCTTCCGGGCCCTCCGACGCCCCGGAACCCGCGTCCGCCCCTGCCGCCCGCCCCGAGCGGCATCGCGCCACTCCCTGGCCGGAGGCCCGGACGGTCGCCGGGCGCGCCGGGGCGGAGGCCCTCGACCGGGGCACCCACCGGCGGCCCGCGCCGGTCGCGCTCGACGAGGCGCTCGGCAGGGTGCTGGCCGAGCCGCTGCGGGCGCTCACCGACCTGCCCTCCTTCGACACCTCCGCCATGGACGGCTGGGCCGTCGCGGGCCCCGGCCCCTGGCGGATCGACCCCGAGGGCTCCGTCCTCGCCGGCCACACCGGGGCGGCCGTGATCGCCGACGGCGACGCCGTGCGGATCGCCACCGGCGCCCGGGTGCCGGGCGGCGCCACCGCCGTCGTGCGCAGCGAGCACGCCCGCACCGACGCGGACGGCAGGCTGCACGCCCTGCGCCCCGTGACGCACGGCCAGGACATCCGCCCGCGCGGCCAGGAGTGCCGCACCGGCGACCGGCTGCTGCCCGCCGGCGGCCCCGTGACCCCCGCCGTCCTCGGGCTCGCCGCCGCGGCCGGCTACGACACCCTGACCGTGCACCCGCGCCCCCGGGTCGAGGTGCTGGTCCTCGGCGACGAACTGCTGAGCGCCGGACGGCCCCACGAGGGCCTGATCCGCGACGCCCTCGGCCCGATGCTCGGCCCCTGGCTGCGCGGACTCGGCGCCGAGGTCCTCGGCACCCGCCGGGTCGGCGACGATGCCGAGGCGCTGTACGAGGCGGTCACCGGATCCGCCGCCGATGTCGTGGTCACCACCGGCGGGACCGCCGCCGGACCCGTCGACCATGTGCACCCGGTGCTCGCCAAGGCCGGCGCCACCCTGCTGGTCGACGGCGTGAAGGTGCGGCCCGGGCATCCGATGCTGCTCGCCGCGCTCCCGGACGGCCGCCACCTGGTGGGCCTGCCCGGCAACCCGCTGGCCGCCGTGTCGGGCCTCCTGACGCTGGCCGAGCCGCTGCTGCGCGCGCTCGCCGGACGGCCGGGCCCCGCCCCGTACCGCGTCGAGGTGGCCGAGGAGGTCCAGGGGCACCCGTACGACACCCGGCTCGTCCCGGTCGTACGGCGCGGCGGCCGGGTCGTGCCGCTGCGCTACCACGGGCCCGCGATGCTGCGGGGGATCGCGGGTGCCGACGGCATGGCCGTGGTGCCGCCCGGCGGCGCCGTCGCGGGTCAGCCGCTCGACGTCCTCGACCTGCCCTGGTCGGCCGCGAACGAAGGGGTGTGTTTCACGTGAAACTTCCCAGCCGGGACGCGATGGCGCGACAGGCCGACGAACGGGTCGCGGGCCCCCGGGTCACCCTGCCCCGGCCGGTGGTCGAGAAGCCGCTCCGGCAGGTCGGCAAGCGCCTGCTGATGGCACTCGGCGTGATGGTCGTGACCGTCCTCATCGTCTATCTCGACCGGGACGGCTACCACGACAACGCCAACGGCACGCTCGACTTCCTCGACTGCGTCTACTACGCGACCGTCACCCTCTCCACCACGGGATACGGCGACATCGTCCCGTACAGCGACTCGGCGCGGCTCGCGAACATCCTGCTGGTCACGCCGCTGCGCGTGCTGTTCCTGATCATCCTGGTCGGCACCACCCTCGAGGTCCTCACGGAGCGGACCCGGGAGGAGTTCCGGCTGAACCGCTGGAGGGCCACCTTGCGCGAGCACACCGTCATCGTCGGCTTCGGCACCAAGGGGCGCTCGGCGATCCAGACCCTGTGCGCGACCGGGCTGCGCAAGGACCAGATCGTCATCGTCGACCCGTCGACGAAGGTGATCGAGGCGGCCAACGCCGACGGCTTCGTCGGCGTCGTCGGCGACGCGACCCGCAGCGACGTGCTGCTCCGCGCCGAGGTGCAGAAGGCCCGTCAGATCGTCATCGCCACCCAGCGCGACGACACCGCCGTACTGGTGACCCTGACGGCCCGCCAGCTCAACCGGGGCGCGAAGATCGTCGCCGCGGTCCGCGAGGAGGAGAACGCGCCGCTGTTGCGCCAATCCGGCGCCGATGCGGTGATCACCAGTGCCAGCGCCGCCGGCCGGCTGCTCGGCCTGTCCGTGCTCAGCCCCAGCGCGGGCACGGTGATGGAGGACCTGATCCAGCAGGGCTCCGGGCTCGACCTGGTCGAGCGCCCGGTGACCAAGGCCGAGGTGGGCCGCAGCGTCCGCGAGACCGACGACCTGGTGGTGAGCGTGCTGCGCGGCCACCGGCTGCTCGGTTACGACGACCCCGCCGCCAGCCCGCTCCAGCTCACCGACCGGGTGATCACCATCGTGCGGGCCGCGCCGGTCACCCCGCTCACCACGCCCGCCGAGGACTGACCCGGGACGGCCGGGGGCATCGGAGTAGCCTCGCCGGCATGCATGCGATCACGATTCCGGAACCCGGCGGGCCCGAGGCGCTGGTCTGGGCCGAGGTGCCCGACCCCGTCCCCGCCGAGGGCGAAGTGCTCGTCGAGGTGGTGGCGAGCGCCGTCAACCGTGCCGATCTGCTCCAGCGCCAGGGCTTCTACGACCCGCCGCCCGGCAGTTCGCCCTACCCCGGCCTCGAATGCGCGGGCCGGATCGTCGCGCTCGGCCCCGGCGTCTCCGGATGGGCGGTCGGCGACGAGGTGTGCGCGCTGCTCGTCGGCGGCGGTTACGCGGAGAAGGTGGCCGTGCCGGCCGGGCAGGTGCTGCCCGTGCCGGAGGGCGTGGACCTGGTGACGGCCGCCGCGCTGCCCGAAGTGGCCTGCACCGTCTGGTCGAACGTCTTCATGCTGGCCCATCTGCGGCCCGGCGAGACCCTGCTGGTGCACGGCGGCGCGAGCGGCATCGGCACCATGGCCATCCAGCTGGCCAAGGCGGTCGGCGCGCGGGTCGCGGTCACCGCCGGCGGGCCCGAGAAGCTGGCGCGCTGCGCCGAGTTGGGCGCGGACATCCTCATCGACTACCGCGAGCAGGACTTCGTCGAGGAGCTGCGCAAGGCGACGGACGGGGCCGGGGCGGACGTCATCCTGGACATCGTCGGCGCCAAGTACCTGGACCGGAACATCCAGGCCCTCGCGGTCAACGGGCGCCTGGTCGTCATCGGTCTCCAGGGCGGCGTCAAGGGCGAGCTCAACCTGGCCGCCCTGATGGGGAAGCGGGCCGCCGTTCTCGCGACCACCCTGCGCTCGCGCCCGCCGGCGGAGAAGGCGGCCGTGGTCGCCGCCGTGCGCGAGCACGTCTGGCCGCTGATCGGCGCGGGAACCGTCACCCCGGTCGTCGACCGCACCCTGTCGATGCCGGAGGCCGCCGAGGCCCACCGGGTCGTCGAGGCGAGCGGCCACGTCGGCAAGGTGCTGCTGGTGGCCCCGAAGGCCTGACGGGCCGCCAGGCGGTCCCGGAGAGCCGCCGACATCCGCCGAATCCAGCGACATCCGGCGGCATCCGCCGACATCCGGCGGCATCCGCCGATACCCGTCGCCCCCCGTGTCACCGACGGACGAAGGGCCCGGCAGGGGCGGCTTCCGCCACCCCGCCGGGCCCTCACCCATCACGGACGCGACGAACCGGAACCGAACCGGAACCGGAACGGACCGCTTACAGATACGGCCCCGAGCCGACCGCGCGGCCGCGCTGCGGGCCGTGGTCGTCGTCGTCATCGCCGTGCGGGGCGCCGGGCGGCAGGGCGCGGCGCATCTGCTCCAACTGGGCGCGGGCCGCCATCTGCTGGGCGAACAGCGCCGTCTGGATGCCGTGGAAGAGGCCCTCCAGCCAGCCGACCAACTGGGCCTGCGCGATGCGCAGTTCCGCGTCGGACGGGATGGCCTCGTCGGTGAACGGCAGGGAGAGCCGCTCCAGTTCCTCCACGAGCTCGGGCGCGAGCCCGTCCTCCAGCTCCTTCACCGAGCTGGAGTGGATCTCCTTGAGCCGTACGCGGCTGGCCTCGTCGAGAGGTGCCGCCCTGACCTCCTCCAGAAGCTGCTTGATCATGCTGCCGATCCGCATGACCTTCGCAGGCTGCTCGACCATTTCCGTCACCGGGACCTCGCGGGATTCGTCGTCACCCTGAGTGCCGCCGAGTGCCATCCCGTCCTGGCCCACGACGAGGACCTGGGGGCTGCTCTCCTGCGACCTGTCATTCCTCGGCATCTCCATGCCGCCATTCTCTCGCACATACGCCTCAACAGACGGTCTGCCCCCGGAGGACGGTGATCACCCTCCTCCGGGGGCACGGGCGTCAGTGCGCGGCGCGGCGGGCCAGCGCCCCGCGCGAGCGGGTCACCAGGGCCGCGAGGAGCGCGGCGCCGAGCGGCACGGCCACCAGGAGCGCGGCGAGCGTCTCCCAGGGCACGACGATCGGCAGGACCGGCGGGCCCTCGGTGCCGCCCCAGCCCTCGGCCACGCTCTGCTCGTAGAAGCGGACCGCTTCCCGCTCCTCGGTGAGCCGCAGCGCCACGGCGGGCAGCACGCCGGCGGCGGAGCCCAGGACCACGCCCATCGCCGCGACGACGCCGCACTGGAAGCCGCTGAGGGTGCGGCGCACCCGGGGCGGGGCGCCGACCGCGGAGAGGGTCTTCAGATCGGCCTCGGCGTCGGCCTGGGCGAGACCGGTGGCGATGCCGGCCGCGCCGATGGTGACCAGGCCGGCGAAGACGGTCAGCGCGAGCAGCACCAGGCTGTTCTTGCTGACGTAGCCCTCCTCCAGGGTCAGCTCGACCTGGCTGCCCAGCTTGGCGATCTCGCCGTCGAGCCGCTGCCGCTGCTCGCTGCTCGGCAGCCGGTCGGTGGTGAAGTACGCGCCCATGGGGGCGGTCGTCAGTCCGGCGGCCTTGGCGGCGGCGGGGGTGAGGACGCTCTGCACGCCGTACGAGCGCGGCGAGCCGGGCACCTGGTAGGCCGGGAAGGACGTGACCTCGCCGGGCAGCGGCTTGTTGTCCTGGGCGGCCTTGTCGTAGGCCTCCATGTCGGTGATCAGCCGGATGCCGACGGTGTGCGTCTTCCGGTCGACCTGCGGTGCGCTGAAGCTGACCAGCTTGCCCTCGGCGAGGGCCTTGGCGGCGCCCGGGTCGGTGATGCCGAGGACCTTCAGGATGGGGGCGTCCGCGATGAGCATGTTGCCCTCCACGTAGACGCCCTCGCCCTCCATGCCCCGGCAGCGCCAGTCCTCCGTGCGCAGCTTGGTGCGCTCGGCGGGGGTGAAGCGCTCCGAGGGGTCGCTGCCGTCCTTGGTCGGTGCCCAGAGCGGGCACTCGTTGGCCGGCGGGGTGACGATCTCGAAGCGGCCGCAGCCCTGGCCGCCGCCCCAGCTGTCGCAGCCGGGCTTGCCGACGGAGATCCGGGAGACGTCGACGCGGAGGTCGACCGGGAAGAAGCGCTGCACGGCGTCGCGGACGGCCGGCGCGTCCCGCCCGCCCTCCTCGGTGACGATCGCGGCGACGGCCCCGTACGGCAGCTTCGGCTGGTACTCGTTCAGTCCCTGGGCGTCCCGGCTCGCGGCGTACGTGGAGACGGCGACGGTGCCCGCGACGGCGGCCAGGACCGCGGCGACGGCGGGCGCCGTGCGGCCCCGGTTGCGCACCGCGTCGCGCAGCGCGAGCCGCGGCGACAGCGGCAGCCAGCGCCCACCGCGCCCGAACAGGCCGACCAGCGCCGGGGTGAGGGCGACCACGCCCAGCTCGGCGATGGCCGAGCCGCCCGCGACCATGAGGACCTGGTCGGTGAAGACCGAGCCGTACAGCGCGATCACGGCGCCGAGGGCGACGGCGATCAGGCCGAGCACGGGCAGCACCCGGCTGGAGCGGCGGACGCCGCGGCGGCCGGTGAGGGAGGCGAGGACGGTCTGCCGGGAGGCGGTGACCGCAGGGACGATCGCGGAGAGCAGACCGGTCAGGACCGCGAGGCCGGCGATGCCGAGGAGCTCCAGCGGCCGGATGGTGAAGCCGCCGAACCGCTGCCCCATGTACTCCTCCAGGAGCGGCCGGAGCACGAAGGTGAGCAGCAGGGCGAGGACCGTGCCGACGAGGGCCGCGGCGGCGCCGATGACCAGGCCGCCGCTCAGCACGATGGCGCGGATGTGACGGCGGTCGCCGCCGTTGGCGCCGACCAGACCGAGCTGGCGGCGCGAGCGGCGGGCGCCGACGGCGAAGGCGGGGCCGGCGAGCAGGCAGATCTCCAGCATCGCTAGGCCGACGATGGTGCCGACGGCGGCCAGCGCGGCGGCGTCACCCGCGGCGCTGCGCTCGTACGGGCGCCCGCCCTCCCGCTGGTAGAGCGGGATCTCGGAGTCGGCGGGCGGGTCGAGGACGACCGCGCGCGAGGTGACCAGGACGCCCTTCTTGTTGATCTCCTGGACCGTGTTCCACGTGAAACCACCGGCCCGGGAGGTCTTCACCAGATAGGTGGTGGTGAGGTCGGGCGCCGGGATGCCGGCCTTCTCGACCGCGGCCCCGTACGGCGCGAGGAAGGCCCCCGGCAGCGCGTTGACCTGCTCGGTCTTCAGCTCGCTGGGCAGCTCGTAGGCGCCGGTGATCCGGTACTCGCGGTCGAAGCCGCGGGCGGTGAGGGTCGAGCCGACCGTGAGCCCGCTGCTCTTCAGGAACGCGGTGGTGGCGGCGAGCTCGTCGTTCTTCTCCGGGAAGCGGCCCTCGGTGAGCGTCATGATGCCGCGGGCGATCGGGTCGGCGGCCTTCAGCTCGCGCACCTGGGTCTGCAGCAGACCGTGCGCGGTGGTCAGCTTGGCGCCGCCGCGGGTGTCGGTGAGGACCGTCGCACCGGCGGGTATGACCTTGCGGACGTCCGTCGGGCCGTCCGGCCAGGGCTTGTTGCTCTTGCTGTAGTCCTCGACGGGCGTGAACTGGTCGCCCTTCGGGTCCTGGAGCAGCGGGACCCCGCTCATCTGGGCGTCCCTCAGCTCCGCGTCGGCGGCGCCCAGGGAGCGCTCCAGCTGCTGCGCGGGGGTGAGTTCGGAGCTGCGCATGGTCAGCTGGAAGGCGCTGACGCCGAGGATCGGCAGCGCGATCATCGCGAGGACGAGGAAGCTGCGGCCCTTGGAGCGCCAGGCGTCACGGCGGGCGATGCGGACCGCGGCCCGCCAGGAGTGGAACCAGGTCGTCACTGCTGCGTCACCCGGCCGGTCAGGAGCGAGTCGGCCTCGCTGCGCACGGTCTGGTCGACGACGGAGCCGTCCCGCAGGAACACCACGCGGTCGGCCCAGGCGGCGAACCGCGGCTCGTGGGTGACCAGGATGCCGGCGGCGCCCGCGTCGCAGCGGGAGCGGAGCAGCGCGAGCACGGACTCGCCGGTCTCGGAGTCGAGGGCACCGGTGGGCTCGTCGGCGAGCACCAGCCGGCGTGCGCCGACCAGGGCGCGGGCGATGGCCACCCGCTGCTGCTGGCCGCCGGACATCTCGTCGGGGAAGCGGTCGGCGAGGTGGCCGAGGTCCATCTCGGCGAGCGCGGCGAGGGCCTCGCCCCGGGCCTTGCGGGCGGAGACGCCGTCCAGTTCGCGGGGCAGGGCCACGTTCTCGGCGGCGGTGAGCGCCGGGATGAGGTTGTAGTCCTGGAAGACGTAGCCGATGCTGCGGCGGCGCAGCGCGGCGAGCTCCTTGCGGCCGGCGGTGGTGATGTCGGTGCCCTCGACGAAGACCTGGCCGGAGGTCGGGGTGTCGAGGCCGCCGGCGATGGTCAGCAGCGTCGACTTGCCGGAGCCGGACGGGCCCATGACGGCGACGAGTTCGCCGGGGTGGACGTCGAGGTCGACGCCGCGCAGGGCGTGCACCTCCGTGGCGCCCGAGCCGTGGACTCGGGTGAGGTTCTGCAGGCGCAGCACGGGCTGCTGCTGGGCGGTGGTCATGGAATCCCCCTCGGGCGTACGCGGCGAACGGGCGCGCGCGGAGCGGTCGCGATCGGCGCCGGGCGTACGGACGGTCTGGGTAGGCCGGACGGCTGTCCGGAGGGTCGGACGGGTGGACGGAAGGTCAGGCGGTGAACGGAAGGCCAGGTCGCGGACGGAAGCGGAAAGGCACTCGGAAGCGGAGGCCCGGATGCCCGGAGCCCGGAAGGGCGGCGGGAAGGAGGGCCGGGCGCTCAGCGCCGGCGGGCGGACCCGGTGGCCGGCGCGGTGCCGGTACGGGGAGCGGGGCCGGCGGCGGCCTCGGCCGCTCCCCCTGCCGGACCCGGCCCCGGGCCCGGGGTCTCGGCCGTGGCTCCGGCGGCCGCGGCCACCGCCGAGAGGCGGATCAGCCGCGCCTCGCAGTGGTCGAGCCAGCGCGCCTCGGCCTCGGTCTGGAAGATCAGCTGCTCCAGGACCAGGAGCCAGGCGACGTCGTCGCGCTCCTGGGCCCCGCCCCGCTCCACGGCGGTGATCGCCTGCGCCTTGAGCCGGGTGTAGTCCTGCATGGCCTTCACCGTGTGGCGGCGCTGCGACTGGATGACGTCGCGGATGTCGACCCCTGGCGCGCCGACGGCCATGGCGAGCTTGATGGCCAGCTCGTCACGGGCCGGACTGGTGCGGTCCACGGGGTTCTCGAACCAGCTGCGCAGCTCGGCGCGACCGCTGTCGGTGATCGCGTAGAGCGCGTGACCGGCCGCGTCCTCCCCGTCCTGGACGACCATGCCGTCCCGTTCGAGACGGCTCAGGGTCGTGTAGACCTGGCCCACGTTGAGCGGCCAGGTGGAACCGGTGCGGGACTCGAACTCGGTGCGGAGCTGAGAGCCGTAGCGCGGCCCGCGTTCGAGGAGGGCGAGGAGCCCGTGGCGGATCGACATACCGAGTATGTATACCGAGTAAGTCGGTGAGGACAAGCGCCGTACGACGGATGCGGAGGGTCCGACTCAAGGGGGACCCGGCGGTCCGGCCCGGCCCCCGCGGGCGCTCAGCGGCGCCGCATCCGGACCCCGAGGAAGCCGATGCCGAGACCGACCAGGGAGAGCCCGACGCCCAGTGTGAGCACGGGAATCCGCCGGTCGGAGAGGCTCGTGGCGGCCTCCGCGCCGATGCCCGCGCCGGCCGCCGGCTGATGCGCGGCGGGGCTCGAAGCGGCCGGCGGGTCCGTCTCCGGGAGGACGTCGGCGGGGTCCTCGGGGCTTGTTTCCGGCTCCGCTTCTGTTGCCGTTTTGGTACGAGCGGGGTCGGCCGGGCTCTCCCGTGCCGGCTCGGCGGGCGAGCCGGACCGCCCGGGCCGCTCCCGGCCCTCCCCCGCGAGGCGCCCCGCGAGCGAGGGGGAGCCGCTGGGCCCGGGCGCCTCGGAGGGGCCGTGGGCCCCGGAGCTCGCGGACGGCGACCCGGCCGCCCCGGAGGCGGAGGGCGCGGCGGAGCCGCTCGGCGCGGGCGCGGGGGAGACGGTCGCGGAGGGCGGCGCGGAGCCGCGCGGCGCGGTGCCGCTCGGTGCGGGGGCCGAGGTCCCGGGCGCCGAGGTGCCGGGCCCCGAGGGGGACGAGGGCGTGGGGGTCGGCGCCGGGGTGGCCGTGCCGGAGGCCGGTGCCGTGGCCCGGGGCGTGGCTTCGGCCCCGTACGCCGGTGTCACCGCGCCCGCGGCCAGCCAGCAGACGAGGACGGGCGCGAGCACCCGCGCACGAGGACCTGATCCTGGAGTCACCGGGTGACCCCCTCCCGTACCGAACCGCCGAGTCGCGTTGTTCCACTCAGCGTCACATGTCGGCACAAAGCGGGCATCCCGGACGGGGCCGCCCGGGGGCGGTCCCGCCCGGGACGGAAGGGATCAGGGCCGGATCGGCGGCCGGATCAGGAAGGGATCAGGGCCGGATCAGGGAGTGATCGGAGAGGAACGGGGGCTACTGCTGCGGCGGGTTGCCCGTCGAGACCTGGAAGTCGAACTCGGCGTCGGCCTTGCTGATCTCCGTGCCCTGGCGCGGGTACTGCGTCATGACCGTGCCCTGGCCGTAGGTGGACTCGTCGACCGAGGACTCCGACTTGATCTTCCAGCCGGCGGCCTGGAGGCAGTCCTTCACCGACTTGATGTTCTTGTAGGTGAAGTCGGGGACCTCGAACTTGTCCGGGTCGCTGCTGGACTCGCGCGGCTCGGTGCACTTCTTCGAGTCGATCGTCTTGCTGTAGTCCGGACCCTTGTAGCCGGGGGCGGTGCTCGTCGTCTGGGTCGGGTCCGTGCCGCCGCCGCCCGCCTCGTTGTCCGGGTCCCGGTTCATCAGGGAGATGCCGGTGATGACGCCGGCCACGACGATCAGGGCGGCCGCGATCAGCGCGATCCGGTTCCGGCTGCCGCTGCCGCCGCCGGTGCCGCCCACGTGCGACTGCACCGTGTACGGGCCGGGCGCGGGCGTCGCCACCGGCGCCGGGGTCTGGTAGGCGGGCGCCGGGGCCGGGGTGTGCGCCTGCGGGTAGCCGTAGGAGGGCGCCGGGGTGGGGACGCCGTACGGGCCGGGCTGCGGGGTGTGCGGCATCGGCGGCTGGTACGGGGTCTGCACCCCGTGCGTGGACGGCGGCGGGGTCTGGCCGACCGGCGGGAAGACCGCCGAGCCGACGCCCGAACCGCTCTGCACCGGGCCGCCCGCGACGATCACCGGCGCGCCGGTCTGCCCGGCCGACAGCACCCGCAGGCACTCGTCGCGCATGGCGGCGGCGCTCGGGAAGCGCTCGTTCGGGTTCTTCTTCAGGGCGCGGGCGACGAGCGCGTCCATCGCCGGGGTCACCGAGCGGTTGACCGTGGACGGCGCGACCGGCTCCTCCTGCACGTGCGCGTACGCGATGGCCAGCGGCGAGTCCGCGTCGAAGGGCAGACGGCCCGTCAGGAGCTGGAAGAGCATGATGCCGACCGAGTACAGGTCGGAGCGGGCGTCGACGCCGCGGCCCAGGGCCTGCTCGGGGGAGAGGTACTGCGGGGTGCCGACGACCATGCCCGTCTGGGTCATCGAGGTGACCCCGGACTGCATGGCGCGGGCGATGCCGAAGTCCATGACCTTGACCACGCCGCGCTTGGTCATCATCACGTTGCCCGGCTTGATGTCCCGGTGGACCAGGCCCATTTCGTGGCTGGTCTCCAGGGCCGCGAGCACGTCCGCGGTGACCTTCAGCGCCTTGTCGGCCGGCATCGCGCCGTACTGCTGCACGTCCGCGGCGAGCACCGAGCCGAGCGGCTGGCCCTCCACGTACTCCATGACGATGTACGGCATGACGGCGCCGTCGAGGGTGTCCTCGCCGGTGTCGAAGACCGACACGATGTTCGTGTGCGACAGCTTGGCGACGGCCTGCGCCTCGCGGCGGAAGCGTTCGCGGAAGGACTGTTCGCGGCCCAGCTCGGTGTGCAGCGTCTTGATCGCGACCTGGCGGTCCAGCGCGCTGTCGTACGCGAGGTAGACGGACGCCATGCCGCCTTCGCCGAGCAGGTCACGCAGCTGGTACCGGCCGCCCGCGACCGAACCGCCCGCATAGCGGCCCTGTGCGCCGTCCTGGCTCATCTCGTGCTTCCCCCTACGCGCGCGTGGCGGCGCTGATCCGGAATTTCCTGGCCAAGTCTGCCCGAGGGCAGTGACACGTCAAGCCGGGCACCGGTTCGGTGCCCGTTCCGTGACCCTCCGCACAGCAGACGTCGCGGAAGCGTGACAGGAACGGCATGGATTTGCACAGGTGTACGTGCTGGGAGTGGGATGACCCCTTCATCGCGGACCGTGATGTCGTACGGAGCCTGTAGCGTGACGACTGGACACGGCACGAGAGACGACGGCGAGGACTGATGGCACCCGATTCCGAAGCTGGTGGCGGAGTGCCGGACGCGTCCGCCGAGTCCTGGGGCGTCGGCGGAGTCGTCGGCGACGGACGCTACCGGCTGACCCACCGTCTGGGCCGCGGCGGCATGGCCGAGGTGTTCGCGGCCGAGGACGTGCGGCTCGGCCGCACGGTCGCGGTGAAGCTGCTGCGCGCCGACCTCGCCGAGGACCCCGTCTCCAAGGCCCGTTTCACGCGCGAGGCGCAGTCGGTCGCCGGCCTCAACCACCACGCGATCGTCGCCGTGTACGACTCCGGCGAGGACTTCGTCGGCGGCCAGTCCGTGCCGTACATCGTGATGGAGCTGGTCGAGGGCCGCACCATCCGCGACCTGCTGATCAGCGCCGAGGCACCCGGTCCCGAGCAGGCGCTCATCATCGTCTCCGGCGTCCTTGAGGCCCTGGCCTACTCCCACCAGCACGGCATCGTGCACCGGGACATCAAGCCGGCCAACGTGATCATCACCCACACCGGCGCCGTCAAGGTCATGGACTTCGGCATCGCGCGCGCCCTGCACGGCGCGCAGTCGACCATGACCCAGACCGGCATGGTCATGGGCACGCCGCAGTACCTCTCCCCCGAACAGGCGCTCGGCAAGGCCGTCGACCACCGCTCGGACCTGTACGCGACCGGCTGCCTGCTCTACGAACTGCTCGCGCTGCGGCCCCCGTTCACCGGCGAGACCCCGCTGTCGGTGGTCTACCAGCACGTCCAGGACGCCCCGATCCCGCCGTCCGAGGTCGCGCAGGGCGCGCCGCCGGAGCTGGACGGCCTGGTGATGCGCTCGCTCGCCAAGGACCCGGACGACCGGTTCCAGAGCGCCGAGGAGATGCGCGGCCTGATCCAGTACGGGCTGCAGATGCTCCAGGAGCAGGGCGGCCACACCGGCACCTGGAACACCGGTCCGGTCGACATGCACGAGGGCATGCACACGCCGGTCGGCGGCGTCGCCACGACCTCGGTGCTCGGCCACCCGATGCACCACGACACCGCGCAGGGCCCGATCCTGCCCCCGATGAACCCGGAGGACGGCGCCGCCGGTTACGGCCCCGGGGGCTACGACGGCGGCCTCGGCGGCTACGGCCAGGACGGCTACGGCGCGGCGGGCGGCAACGGGCGGAAGGGCGGCCGCGGCAAGGTGCTGCTCTTCGTCGCGCTCGCGCTGATCGCGATGATCGCGGGCGTGGCGTACGCGCTGGACAAGGCCGGAGACAAGGGCGACGGCGGGGGCACCAAGCCGCCGACGGTCACCAACTCCCCGTCCACGAAGAACGAGTCGCCGACCCCGTCCGAGGAGCCGAGCGACCAGACCGAGTCGCCGGACTCCTCGTCCGGCGGCGACCAGGGCTCGTGGACCCCGCCCACCAAGCGCCCGACCTACCGCCCGACCGAGGAGCCCACCCGGACCCAGGAGCCGACCACCGAGCCGACGGGCACGACGGACGGCGGTACGGGGACGACGGACGGCGGCACCACCGACGGCGGCACCACGGACGCCGGCACCACCGACGGCGGCACGAGCGACGGCGGCACGACCACCTCCGGCACCGGCGACGGCGGCACCACCGGCACCTCCACGGGCACGTCCACCGGGACCACGACGGGCACCTCCACGGGGACGTCCACCGGCACCTCGACGGGCACCTCCACCGGGACCACGACGGGCACGGGCCGCTGACCCTCACCCCGTGAACGCGTCGCGCACCGCCTCGTACTCACGGGTCCACCACACCGCCAGGGCCGACACCGCGGGAAACTGCGGGTCGGCCCTGTGGTCGTGCAGCTGGTAGCGCCAGCGCAGGGTCCAGAAGTCGTTGAGGCGCTCCCACCACACCCGCTCCACCGCCGCGGCCAGCTCGGCGCCGTCCGCGCCCGCCGCGCGCCGGTAGGCCCGCGCGTAGGCCCGCACCTTGTCCAGGGCCAGCTCGCCCGCGGGGCGTACGAAGAAGATCGCGGCGGCCCGGACCGCCTCCTCGGCGCGGGGGCGCGCCCCGAGCCGGTCCCAGTCGACGATCGCGGCCGGTTCGGCGCCCCGGTAGAGCAGGTTGAAGGGGTGGAAGTCGCCGTGCACCCAGCCGGTCGCGGCGGCGGCCGGCGGGCGGCGGTGGGCGTGTGCGGCGAGCAGCACGCGGCGTTCGCGCAGCCGGTGCTCGGCAAGCTCGTCGAAGCCGTCGCGCGGGCGGCGGGCCCGGACCAGGCGGAGCAGCTCGTCGATGAGCCGGAAGGTGTCCTCCGGGCGGGCGCTCTCGTGGCCGCGCTCGGCGGGCGGGGCGCCCATGACCCGGTCGAGGCCGGTGTGGACGCGGCCGAGGAGGCCGCCGAGCCGGCGGCAGCCGCCCGCGGACAGCTGGGCGCCGTCCCGGTGCCGGCCGTCGATCCAGGGGTACAGGGCGTAGCAGCGCCCGCCGATGACGGCGACGGTGCGGCCGCCGCCGTCGGGCAGCGGCGGGGCGACGGGCAGGCCGAGGGCGTGCAGCCGCTGGGTGGCCCGGTGCTGGCGCACGATGGTGTCCCGGTCGGCGGTCCTGGCGTCCACGTGCTGCTTGAGGAAGTAGGCGCCGCGGGTGGTGGCGAGCCGGTAGCCGCGGTTCAGCAGGCCCTGGGCCACGGGCTGGCAGGACAGCGGCTCGCCGGCCCCGGGGTAGCGGCGCAGCAGGGCGCGTACGGGCGGGGCGGGGAGCTGGGCGGGGAGCAGCGGGGCCGGGAGTACAGATGAGCGCGGCACTCCGCAGATGTTAGATCACGCTGCGTGGTGGAACGGTCGCTCGCCTGTGGGACCGCTGTTTTCGGCCGGGCGGTCGGCCGGGCGGTCGGCCGGGCGGTCGGCCGGGTAGTCGAGGTTGTGCAGGGTGACGAACTGCGGCTCGATCCGCATGTAGACGGGCTCGAAGGGCTCGCCGTCCACGTGGCTGGGCTCCGCCCCGAAGGCCGCGCGCTCCTCGGGGGTGGGCTCGGTGATCTCGGCGGTGCCGGTGAACTGCACGGCCCACAGCCGTGCGGCGCCCGAGTGGAGGTTGTCCGCGCCGTAGGCGACGACGCTGCCGTTGCAGGCCCGGTGGTAGCCGAGGCCCCGGTGCAGCCGGATGAGGACGCGCCCGTCCGCCACGACGTGGCGGGCCGGGGCGACGAAGGGCATCGCCCGCATGCTCGTGGCCAGCCGCCCGTACGACACGCTGCCCAGCAGCTCGATGGCGCGGATCTCCTCGGTGGACATGGATCCACTCTCCGCCGCCGGTCCAGCCCGTGGAAGGGGCCCCCGCCCCGGTTCGGGAGGACGTTGGTCCCGAAGCGGACCCGTCCGGCCCCGGCCCGGACCTCGGCCCCAGGCCCTGGACCTCGGCCCCAGGCCCTGGGTCTCGGCCCCGAGCCCTGGACCACGGCCCTGGCCCCGGCCCCAAGCCCTGGACCCCGGCCCTGGACCCCGGCCCCGGACCCCGGCCCCGGACCCGGACCTCGGCCCCCGGCCCCAAGCCCGCCGGCTCAGCGGCTCAGCGGCGCTCGGCCTGCATCCGCGCCACGTACGCGGCGGCCTGCGAGCGGCGCTCCATGCCCAGCTTCGACAGCAGGCTGGACACGTAGTTCTTGATGGTCTTCTCCGCGAGGTGGAGGCGCTCGCCGATGGCCCGGTTGGTCAGGCCCTCGCCGATCAGGTCGAGGATCCTGCGCTCCTGCTCGGTGAGCCGGGCCAGCCGGTCGTCGCCCTTCGGGCCGTTGCCGTCCCGCAGGCGCTCCAGGACCCGTGCGGTGGCCACCGGGTCGAGCAGCGACTTGCCGTCGGCGACGTCCCGGACCGCGCTCAGCAGTTCGTTGCCCCGAATGGCCTTGAGGACATAACCCGAGGCCCCGGCCATGATCGCGTCGAAGAGGGCCTCGTCGTCCGCGTACGAGGTGAGCATCAGGCACTTGATCGCGTCGTCCTGGGAGCGCACCTCGCGGCACACCTCGACCCCGCTGCCGTCCGGGAGCCGGACGTCGAGCACGGCCACGTCGGGGCGGGTCGCGGGGATCCTGACCAGGGCGTCCGCGGCGGTGCCGGCCTCGCCGACGACCTCGATGTCGTCCTCCACGGAGAGCAGCTCGTGGACGCCGCGCCGCACGACCTCGTGGTCGTCCAGCAGAAATACCCGGATTTTTCCTTCTTCGCGCACGCGGTCAGTCTCACATATTGGCTCTTCCCGCGCCCGGGGTGCCCGGGATAACGTGCCGGGTGTTCCGACGACGCCGTCGGGCCGCTGTCCCATGCGCTGACCAGCGGCGAATGCCCGTTTTCTCGATTTACTTGGAAATCCAAGCAAAATCGCAGGTCAAGTGGGGTTTCGCAGGAATGCCGCACTGTGGGTAACGTGCCTATGACGACGCTTGCCGGAGCACCTGTCACGCCGACCCCGGCCGCGTCGCACCCACCCCGTGCGAAGGGTACGGAGAAGGCGGAGCCGCACTGGCCTCAGGCGAACCCGGAGGCCGGACCGACGGAGGAGCACGCACGTGACCGTGGAGAGCACTGCCGCGCGCAAGACGACGCGACGCAGCAGCGGCACCAAGCGCACCACCAGCGCGACCGCGAAGAAGGCGCAGGCCCCGCAGCAGACGGAGCCCGAGCTCATTCAGCTGCTGACGCCCGAGGGCGAGCGCGTCCAGCACCCCGAGTACGACATCGACCTGAGCGCCGAGGAACTGCGCGGCCTCTACCGCGACATGGTGCTCACCCGCCGCTTCGACGCCGAGGCCACCGCCCTGCAGCGGCAGGGCGAGCTGGGCCTGTGGGCCTCGCTGCTCGGCCAGGAGGCCGCCCAGATCGGCTCCGGCCGCGCCCTGCGGGACGACGACTACGTCTTCCCGACCTACCGCGAGCACGGCGTCGCCTGGTGCCGCGGCGTCGACCCGACCAATCTCCTCGGCATGTTCCGCGGCGTGAACAACGGCGGCTGGGACCCGAACAGCAACAATTTCCACCTGTACACGATCGTCCTCGGCTCGCAGACCCTGCACGCCACCGGTTACGCGATGGGCGTCGCCAAGGACGGCGCGGATTCCGCCGTGATCGCGTACTTCGGCGACGGCGCCTCCAGCCAGGGCGACGTCAACGAGTCCTTCGTCTTCTCCGCGGTCTACAACGCCCCGGTCGTGTTCTTCTGCCAGAACAACCAGTGGGCCATTTCCGAGCCGATCGAGAAGCAGACCCGCGTTCCGCTCTACCAGCGCGCCCGCGGTTTCGGCTTCCCCGGCGTCCGTGTCGACGGCAACGACGTCCTCGCCTGTCTCGCCGTGACCCGCTCGGCGCTGGAGCGCGCCCGCCGCGGCGAGGGCCCGACCCTCATCGAGGCGTACACCTACCGGATGGCCGCGCACACCACCTCCGACGACCCGACCCGCTACCGCCGGGACGCGGAGCGCGAGGCCTGGGAGGCCAAGGACCCGATCCTGCGCCTCAAGGCCTACCTGGAGAAGGAGGGCCACGCCGACGCCGCCTTCTTCACGGAGCTGGAGGCCGAGAGCGAGGCCCTGGGCAAGCACGTGCGCGAGGTCGTGCGCGCCATGCCCGTGCCGGACCACATGGCGATGTTCGACAACGTGTACGCGGACGGGCACGCGCTCGTCGACGAGGAGCGCGCCCAGTTCGCCGCCTACCAGGCGTCCTTCGAGGGCGGAGAGGCCGAGTAATCATGGCTGTTCAGAAGCTTCCCCTGGCCAAGGCGCTCAACGAGTCGCTGCGCAAGGCCCTGGAGACCGACCCCAAGGTCGTCGTCATGGGCCTGGACGTCGGCAAGCTCGGCGGTGTCTTCCGGATCACCGACGGTCTGCAGAAGGACTTCGGCGAGGACCGGGTCGTCGACACCCCGCTCGCCGAGTCCGGCATCGTCGGCACCGCGATCGGCCTCGCCCTGCGCGGCTACCGCCCGGTCGTGGAGATCCAGTTCGACGGCTTCGTCTTCCCCGCGTACGACCAGATCGTCACCCAGCTGGCGAAGATGCGGGCCCGCTCGCTCGGCGCCGTGAAGATGCCGGTCGTCATCCGCATCCCGTACGGCGGCGGCATCGGCGCCGTCGAGCACCACTCCGAGTCGCCCGAGTCGCTCTTCGCGCACGTGGCCGGCCTCAAGGTGGTCACCCCGGCCAACTCCTCCGACGCCTACTGGATGCTCCAGCAGGCCATCCAGAGCGACGACCCGGTCATCTTCTTCGAGCCCAAGCGCCGCTACTGGGACAAGGGCGAGGTCGACGTCGAGGCCATCCCCGGCGAGCTGCACAAGGCCCGGGTGGCCCGCGAGGGCACGGACCTCACGCTCGTCGCGTACGGCCCGATGGTGAAGACCTGCCTGGAGGCGGCCGCGGCCGCCGCCGAGGAGGGCAAGTCGATCGAGGTCGTGGACCTGCGCTCGATCTCCCCGCTGGACTTCGACACCATCCAGGCCTCGGTCGAGAAGACCGGCCGGCTGGTCGTCGTCCACGAGGCCCCGGTGTTCTTCGGCTCCGGCGCGGAGATCGCCGCCCGGATCACCGAGCGCTGCTTCTACCACCTGGAGGCCCCCGTCCTGCGGGTCGGCGGCTACCACGCGCCGTACCCGCCGGCGCGCCTGGAGGAGGAGTACCTGCCGGGCCTGGACCGCGTGCTCGACGCCGTCGACCGCTCGCTGGCGTACTGAGGAGCCGCACCATGACCATCCGCGAATTCAAGATGCCCGACGTGGGCGAGGGCCTCACCGAGGCCGAGATCCTCAAGTGGTACGTCCAGCCCGGTGACACGGTCGAGGACGGCCAGGTGGTGTGCGAGGTCGAGACGGCCAAGGCCGCGGTCGAGCTGCCGATCCCGTTCGACGGCACCGTGCACGAGCTGCTCTTCCCCGAGGGCACGACGGTCGACGTCGGCCAGGTGATCATCTCCGTGAACGTGGGCGGCGGCGCCGAGCCCGCCGAGCCGGCGGCGCCCGCCGCGGCGGCCGCCCCCGCCCAGGAGCCGGTGGCCGAGCCGGCCGCCGAGCCCGAGCCGGAGGGCCGTCAGCCGGTCCTCGTCGGGTACGGCGTGGCCGCGTCGGCCACCAAGCGCCGCGCCCGCAAGGGCGCCCCGGTCCCGGCCCAGGCCCCGGCCGCCGCCGCGATCCAGGGCGAGCTCAACGGCCACGGCGCCGCCCCCGTGACCGCCGACCGTCCGCTGGCCAAGCCGCCGGTGCGCAAGCTCGCCAAGGACCTGGGCGTCGACCTGGCCACGGTCACCCCGACCGGCCCGGACGGCATCATCACCCGCGAGGACGTGCACCGCGCGGCGGCCCCCGCGCCGACCGCCCCGGCGCCCGCGGCGGCTCCCGCCCAGGCCCCGGTCGCCGTGCCCGCCCCGGCCGCGGCGCCCGTCGCCGCGCCCGCCGTCTCCTCGGACGCGCGGGAGACCCGCGTCCCGATCAAGGGCGTGCGGAAGGCCACGGCGGCGGCGATGGTCGGCTCGGCCTTCACCGCGCCGCACGTCACCGAGTTCATCACCTTCGACATCACGCGCACGATGAAGCTGGTCGAGGAGCTCAAGTCCGACAAGGACATGGCGGGCCTGCGGGTCAACCCGCTGCTGCTGATCGCCAAGGCGGTCCTGGTCGCGATCAAGCGCAACCCGGACGTCAACGCGGCCTGGGACGAGGCCGCCCAGGAGATCGTGCTCAAGCACTACGTGAACCTGGGCATCGCGGCGGCCACCCCGCGCGGTCTGATCGTGCCGAACATCAAGGACGCGCACGCCCAGACCCTGCCGCAGCTCTCGCAGTCCCTCAGCGAGCTGGTCTCCACCGCCCGCGAGGGCAAGACCACCCCGGCGGCCATGCAGGGCGGCACCTTCACCATCACCAACGTCGGCGTCTTCGGTGTCGACACCGGTACGCCGATCATCAACCCGGGCGAGTCCGCGATCCTCGCGGTCGGCGCGATCAGGCTCCAGCCCTGGGTCCACAAGGGCAAGGTGAAGCCCCGTCACGTCACGACGCTGGCGCTGTCCTTCGACCACCGCCTGATCGACGGCGAGCTGGGCTCGAAGTTCCTCGCGGACATCGCGGCGGTCCTGGAGCAGCCGAGGCGGCTCATCACCTGGGCGTAGCCGACGGGTCGCGCTGCGTTGTTTCACGTGAAACGCCCGGTGGAGGACGGTGACGTCCCCCACCGGGCGTGCGCGTTTGCGGGAGGCCGGCGTTTGGCAGGAACCGTTCGATGAACACGAACACCACAGAGCCGGGAGAAGCCCGCCTCCAGGATGCGCGCACCGTCCGCAACGTCCTGGTCGCGCCCCCGGAGCTGCACGAGGACGAGACGGTCCGGGACTTCTTCGGGACCGTCGTCACACCCGAGGAGCTCGCGTCCGGGGAGCTCGCGTCCGGGGCGGTGGATCCGGCCGGGAAGAGCGTGTACCTGTGCGGCGACCTAGCGAGGATCGACGTCCGCGGGCTGCGGGCTGCGGCCCGGGTGTTCGTGGTCCGGGAGCTGTCGCAGGGGTACGGCGACGGTGAGGGGGACGGAGAGCGCGAGAGGCCCTGGGCCGTGGTCGGTTCCGGCCGGGTGCCGCTCCGGGTGCACGGCGTGGGCGTCTACTACCGCCGTTTCTTCGAGCCGGACGAGGACCATGCCGGGCGGATCCGCGCCGAGCACGTCTTCCAGTCGCTGACGGAATCCACCAAGGCGGGCACGGCCCTTCGCACCGGGATCTATCTGACCCCCGTCACCCGGGACGGCGACGGACTGCATTTCCGGCTGCTCCGGTGTTCCACGAACCTCTCCGGTCCGACCGAGAACTTCGGCCCGACCGACACGTCCCTCGTCGGGGCGCTGAACGACGAGGCCGGCACCGTCTTCCGGAATCACGCGCCGCTGAACCACGTCCTCGCGCAGATCTACCACAACACCGGGGCCACGCCCGAGCGCAGACAGTCCAAGGCGAGGATCTCCTCGCACGCCGACAAGACCAAGGACATGCCGGTCGACGGCGTGATGGCCTTCTGCACCTTCTACGAGGGGCTGGACGCGCTCCAGCCGCTGCCGGGGGACCCGTTCGACCTCGGGGTGAAGGGGACCAGCGCGCTCACCCGGCTCCAGTTCCGCCTGAAGGAGCCCGGCGAGGAGGCGCCCGGCGGGGAAGTGCCGGGCGGGGAAGTGCCGGCGGCGGGGACGGAAGGGCGGGACACGGCCGCGTACCCGGAGCGGTTCGGCCTGACGCTCCATCCCGGGTCGGTGTTCTTCATGCCGCTCTCCACCAACCGCCTCTACACGCACGAGATCCGCCCGGCGGCCCTGGACGCGGCGGTGCTCCCCACCCGCCTCGGGTACGTCGTGCGCTGCTCGGGCACCGAGGCCGTGCACCGGGACGGCCGCACCTTCCTCAAGGCGCCCGGAGGCGGCCTGGTGCCGCTGGAGCCGCCCACCCAAGAGGGCATGGACGAGCTGCGCCGGCTCTACGCCGAGGAGAACCGCAGCTCGGCCTTCGTCGACTACGGGGACAGGTTCCGCTTCAGCATGAACACGGGAGACTACGGTGCCCCTCGGCTCTGACCTCGCGGACGCGATCCTGGCGTTCCCCCTGCCGGCGGAGGCGGAGCCGCCCTCCTTCGCGGAGCTGTCGGCTTCGGTGGCCTGGGAGGAGCTCGGCAAGGGCCGGCGGGGCGCCGTGCTGACCCGGGTCGACGCGTCGGGGGCCGTGCCCCTGGTCCGCACCACCACGCGGTACGCAAGCCCGGCACAGCGCTTCCGCGCGGTCCACGAGCGCCTGGCGCGGCGCGTCCAGGAGCACGCGGGGCTCGGGACCGCCTTCGACAACGCGCTCGTCGAGACCTACACGCACGCCTACCGCACCATGGGCGCGCACTCCGACCAGGCGCTCGACCTGGCCGACGACTCGGCCATCGCCGTCTTCTCCTGCTACCGGGACCCCGCGGCGGCGCCGTCCCGGAAGCTGGTCGTCTCCTCCAAGGAGGACCCCGGCGCCGAGCCGCTGGAGCTCCCGCTCGTCCACCACGGAGTCGTCGCCTTCTCCGTCGCCGCGAACCGCCGCCTCCGCCACCGGATCCTCTGGTCCGCCCCCGGCGACGCACCGGACAACCCCTGGCTGGGCGTCACCTTCCGCACCTCGAAGACCCTGCTCCGCTTCCACGCCGGCCGCCCCCACCTCCCCGACGGCACCCCCCTCACCGAGGCGGACGAGCCCCAGAGGGCGGAGTTCTACCGCCTGCGCCGCCGCGAGAACACCGAATCGGACTTCGCGTATCCCCCGCTGTCCTGCACCCTCAGCCCGAGCGACCTGCTGCCGCCGGTCTGACCCGGGAGAACGACCGGCCCCGTCCGCATCGCGGACGGGGCTGCCTCTTGCACCCCACTTGTATCTATGCTGTGCGCATGCCATCACCAGCTCCCTCGGCGGCGGTCGCCGCCGTCAAGCAGCCGCCCGCGGCCGACCGGGTCTACATGCACGTCAAGCAGGCGGTCCTCGACCGGCGTTACGAGGGCGGGACGCTGCTCACCGAGGGGGAGCTGGCGCAGGCCGTGGGGGTGTCGCGGACGCCCGTGCGGGAGGCGTTGCTGAAGCTGGAGATGGAGGGACTGCTCAAGCTCTATCCGAAGAAGGGCGCGCTGGTGCTCGCCGTCTCCGCGCAGGAGATCGCGGACGTCGTGGAGACCCGGCTGCTCGTCGAGGAGTTCGCGGTGCGGCGGGCCGTGCCCGCCCCCGGGGCGCTGGTCGCGCGGCTCGAACAGCTGCTGGAGGAGCAGAAGCGGCGGGCCGAGGCCGGGGACCTGGCCGAGGTCGCCGTCGCCGACCGCTGCTTCCACGCCGAGATCGTCAAGCACGCCGGCAACGAGATCCTCGCCCGCCTCTACGACCAGATGCGCGACCGGCAGCTGCGGATGGGCGTCGCCGTGATGCAGTCCCAGCCCGACCGGATCGCCAAGAACATCGCCGAGCACGAGGAGATCCTGGAGCGGATCCGGGAGGACGACGCCGAGGGCGCCGCGCACTGCGTCCGGCAGCACCTCAGCTGGGTCAAGGTCCTCGCGCGGGGTGAGGAGCGGTGAGCACCCCCTCCCTGCCCGGCGACCCGCCCGGCGGCCGGCGCGCCGCCCTCGTCTGGGGCGTCGGCGTCGCCGTCTACTTCGTCGCCGTCATCTTCCGGACCTCGCTCGGCGTCGCCGGACTCGACGCCGCCGACCGCTTCCAGGTCAACGCCTCCGCCCTGTCCACCTTCTCCATACTCCAGCTGCTCGTCTACGCGGGCATGCAGATACCCGTCGGCCTCATGGTCGACCGGCTCGGCACCAAGAAGGTGCTGACCATCGGCGTCCTGCTGTTCACCCTCGGCCAGCTGGGCTTCGCGCTGTCCCCCTCGTACCCCATGGCGCTCGCCTCCCGCGCCCTGCTCGGCTGCGGCGACGCGATGACCTTCATCAGCGTGCTGCGGCTCGGCAGCCGCTGGTTCCCGGCCCGCCGCGGGCCGCTCGTCGCCCAGGTCGCCGCGCTCTTCGGCATGGCGGGCAACCTCGTCTCGACGATCTTCCTCTCCCGCGCCCTGCACGGCCTGGGCTGGACCACCACCTTCGTCGGCAGCTCCTTCGCCGGCGTCCTCGTGCTCGTCCTGCTCCTGCTGTTCCTGAAGGACCACCCCGAGGGGTACGAGCCCGCGCCCGCCGCCCACGCCGGCGCCGCCTTCGTACGCCGCCAGATCGCCGAGTCCTGGCGCGAGCCCGGCACCCGGCTCGGCATGTGGGTGCACTTCACCACCCAGTTCCCCGCGATGGTCTTCCTGCTGCTGTGGGGGCTGCCGTTCCTCGTCGAGGACCAGGGACTCGACCGCGGCACCGCCGGCGAGCTGCTGACCCTCGTCGTGCTGTCCAACATGGCCGTCGGCCTCGCCTACGGGCAGATCATCGCCCGCCACCACGCCGCCCGCGCCCCGCTCGCCCTCGGCACCGTCGGCGCCACCGCCCTGCTGTGGGGCGCCACCCTCGCCTACCCGGCCGACCACGCCCCCATGTGGCTGCTGGTCACCCTGTGCGCGGTCCTCGGCGCCTGCGGCCCCGCCTCGATGATCGGCTTCGACTTCGCCCGCCCCGCCAATCCGCCCGAGCGCCAGGGCACCGCCTCCGGCATCGTGAACATGGGCGGCTTCGTCGCCTCCATGACCACCCTCTTCGCCGTGGGCGTGCTGCTCGACGCGACCGGCGACGACTACCGGGTCGCGTTCTCCTCCGTCTTCGTCCTGGAGGCCCTCGGCGTCGTGCAGATCCTCCGGCTCAAGGCCGCCAGCGCCCGCCGGGAGCGCGAACGCCTCGTCGCCAGCCGCGTCGAGGCCGTGCACGTCCCCGTGTAGCGCCGGCCCGGGCGCCGCGACGACCAGCGGCGGCACGGCGGACCGTTCACGGACCGCCTAGTTCGGCGTGACCGCGAAGTGCGCCAGGATCGCCGCCGCCAGCGCCTCGTCGCCCTCCGTCTTCACCCGGTCGGCGACGTCGGCGGGCCGCACCCGGCCGCAGGCCAGGCGTACGTACGTCTCCCAGTCCGTCGCCAGCGTCACCGCCGGGCCGAGCGAGGGCGCGCCGTCGATCGAGCCGTTGCCCTGGGCGTCGACCCGGACCGTGCGCAGGAACTCCACGGGGCCGCTCACGTCCAGCACCACCGCCGAGGACGCGGGCGCGCCCGCCTCCTTGGCCACCACGTGCGGCAGCGCCTCCAGGAGGACGTCCCGGGTCACGTACGCGCCGGGGGAGTCCAGGTTGCCCGGGACGCCGAGCGCGGTGCGCAGGTCCTGCTCGTGCACCCAGCAGTCGAAGGCGCGCATCCGGTAGGCGAGTTCCAGGGTCTGCTCGGCGCCGAGCGGGGCCCGCATCAGGGCGTCCGGCTGCCGGGTCTCGTTGCGCAGCTGGCGCGCCCGGCGGATCAGCACGTACTCCAGCTCCGCCGTCATCTCCGGCGCGGTGTGGTGCCGCCGCACGTCGACCTGCATCTCCATGTAGCGGGCGAAGTCGCTGCGCACGTGGTAGAGGTCGCGGGGCAGGCTGTGGATCGGGCGCGGGTCGCCGAGCATCTCCGTCTCCATGCCGATGACATGGGAGACGATGTCGCGGACCGACCAGCCGGGGCACGGCGTGGCGCGATTCCACTCGCCCTCGACGAGCGGCTGCACCAGCTCGGCTATCGCTTCGATCGAGTGGGTCCAGGCGTCGGCGTAGTTCTGGAGGCTGGGATGGACGGTCACGGGACCCCTCGGCGGTTCTTCGATACGCGGGCTGGAGCGGCTGGCGGGCTGAAAACACGCCTGCGTGGCAGGCTCGGACGCTAAGTTACGCTGCCCGAAGGCACCCCGGCAGTGCTTTCGTGTGACGATCGTAGGCCGGTGTTGACGGCTCGAATGCCAGGACGGTGGTACTGTGCGCGCCTCTCTGCTCCAGATCGCGGTGGACTCGGACGAATCGGCCGAAATCCGCCGCCGACGGGTGGCCGCCCTGGTGCGCGCCGAACGCGGCGCCGCGGACCTCGTCGTCCTCCCGGAACTCTGGCCCGTCGGGGCCTTCGCCTTCGAGGCGTTCGCCGCCGGCGCCGAACCGCTGAAGGGCCCCACCTACGAGGCGATGTCCGCCGCCGCGCGGGACGCGGGGGTCTGGCTGCACGCCGGATCGATCGTCGAGGCCGCCGCGGACGACGCCCTTTACAACACCTCGCTGGTCTTCTCCCCCGACGGCGAACTCGCCGCGAGCTACCGCAAGATCCACCGCTTCGGCTTCGACCGGGGCGAGGCGGTCCTGATGACGGCCGGCGAGGACCTGGTCACCGTCGACCTGCCCCGGCTCACCGTCGGCGTCGCCACCTGCTACGACCTGCGCTTCCCGGAGCTCTTCCGCGGCCTGGTCGACGCCGGCGCGCAGGCCTTCGTCGTCCCGGCCGGCTGGCCGGCCCGGCGCCGCGCGCACTGGACGCTGCTCGCCCGGGCCCGCGCGGTCGAGAACCAGGCGTACGTGCTCGCCTGTGGCACCGCCGGCACCCACGCCGGTGTCGAGCAGGCCGGGCACTCGATCGTCGTCGACCCCTGGGGCGAGGTGCTCGCCGAGGCCGGCCCGGACGAGGAGGTCCTGCGGGTCGACCTCGACCCGGCGCGGGTCGCGACCACCCGCGAGCAGTTCCCGGCCCTGAAGGACCGCGTCCTGGGCCGCTGAGACGGCGTCAGTACGCGGCCTCCGCCCACAGCTCGGCCACCCGGCGCACGCCCGCCTTCACGGCACCCACCCGGGTCAGGGCCGAGCGGTCGACGCCCGCGAAGACCAGCGCCATCGCCAGGTCGGCGCCCTCCGCCCGGCCCTCGGCCCGTACCGCGAGCGACGCGCCCTTGCCGCGCCCGGACTCCCGCACGGTCACGGTCACGCCCGGGTCCTCCTCGTCGGCGTCCCGGGTGAGGGTCCAGGCGCGCCGGTCGAGCGCGGCCAGCCGGTAGGTGTCTCCCGCGTGCCGCAGCTGGAGGGCGCGCTGCACGAGCGTGGCGCCGATCCGGTTGCGCGTGAGGCGCACGTGCCGGTCGCCGACCCGCAGGGTGGCCCGGTTGAGGGTGGGCAGCCGCAGGTTCTCGACGTGCATCCCGCGCGACTCGAAGGTGGTCACGGGCAGCAGCCCGCCCCGTACCTCCGTGACCACCGACTCGGGGACGACCCGCGGCAGCGGACAGGTGAGCACGATCTCGCCGAACTCCGGCGACGCGCCCCGCCATCCGGAGCGGACGTCGGGCCGTTTGCCCTCCTTCCACGGGACAAGGGCGAAGGGGGTGACGGTGGCGTGCACGGATGCGGCTCCTTCGGGGCGAGGGCGAGGGCGAGTACGGGGACGAGAGGGACGGGGACGAGGGGGACGGGGACCGGGGCGAGTCCTCAGACGGTGATGGCGTTCAGGGCGGCGGGCCGGACCTCGGCCCCCGGCGCGTACTCGGCCCAGGCCGAGGCCAGCCGGGACACCGCCTCCGTGAGGGTGGCGGGCGGCAGCAGGAAGTGCAGCCGCAGCCGGCGGGTGCTGCCGCCGAGCGCGTCCATGGTCGAGCCGGGGAGCACGGCCACCCCGTGGCGCAGCGCGCTCTGGGCGAAGGACACGCCGTCGCCGTACGGGAGGCCGACCCACAGCGTCTGTCCCCCGGCGGCCGGCGGGCAGTGCCAGTCGGGGAGCCGGCGGGCCAGCTCGGCCCGGAGGTGGGCGTGCCCGGCGCGCAGCTCGGCCAGCCGGGAGCGCAGCACCGGCCCGAAGTCGCCGAGCAGCCGGGCCGCGACCAGCTGGGAGGGGACGTCGCTGCCGAGGTCGTGCAGCGCCTTCAGCCGGGCCAGGCGGGCGACCAGCGGCGCCGGGCCGCGCACCCAGCCGATCCGCAGGCCGCCCCAGACCGCCTTGCTGAGCGAGCCGACGCCGATGACCTCCGTGCCGTACGAGGACAGCGGCGGCGGGCCCCCGTCACCGGAGCCGAAGTCCAGCTCGGCCAGCACCTCGTCCTCGACCAGCGGGACGCCGTGCTCCTCGGCGGCGGCGACCAGGCGCCGCCCCGGCAGGGCGGGCAGGACGGTGCCGGTGGGGTTCTGGAAGCGGGGGATCACGTAGGCCAGGGCGGGGCGGTGACGTTCCATCACCCGGATCGCGGCCGGGACGTCGGCGCCGTCCGGGCCGACGGGAACGGGGTGCGGCACGGCCGCCGCCTCCCGGAAGAGGTCGAGCGCCCCCGGATAGCTCGGCGCCTCCACCAGGACGCCGTCGCCGGGCGCCACGAGGAGCCGGGTGAGCAGTCCGATCGCCTGCTGGGCGCCGGTGGTGACGAGGACCTGCGCCGGGTCGGTCGGCACGCCCCGGTCGGCGTAGCGGCGGGCGATCGCCGCGCGCAGCGCGGGCAGTCCGGCCGGGTGGTAGCCGAGGTCGTGGGCGGGGAGTTCGAGGTGCGCGTACGCCTCCGCGAGCGCGGGCGGCGGGGCGGGCGGCGCGGCGCAGCTGAGCAGCAGCACGCCGTCGGAGGCCTCCAGCAGGTGCAGGAACATCGGGTTGGACGTCTCCGTGACCCGCTGCCGGGGCCCGGGCGCCGCGGAGGGTTCGAGCGCGGCGGGCGCGACCCGGGTGCCGCTGCCCTGCCGGCGCACCAGGCGCCCCTCCTGACGCAGCGTCTCGTACGCGGCGACCACCGTCGTCCGGCCCACCGACAGCGCGGCGGCGAGCCGCCGGTCGGGCGGCAGCGCGGCGCCCGGCGGCAGCAGGCCCTCGTCGACCAGCTGCCGGATCCGGGCGGCGAGCAGCAGGTACAGCGGTCCGCGCCCGGCCGACCAGCGGCCGAGCCAGGCGACGAGTTCGCCGAGGGTGGGGGCTATTGGATCCATCGGCGGACCAATCTGCCGGGATTGGTCCTGTGGACGCAAGGGCTCCGTGTCCAGACTGACCGTCATGACCGCCGACGCGCACACCGACGCAGCCGCCCGCCACCCCGAGGCCGCCCCTTCCCAGGCCGATCGCCACCCCGACTCCGCCCGTCCCGAGACCCTCGCCGTGCACGCGCCGCAGCCGGAGATCCGCGGCAGCCGGCCGCTCGGCGTGCCCATCCACCAGAACCACGTCTTCGCCTTCGACAGCGCCGACGCGCTCGCCGAGGCCTTCGGCTCCCCCGACGAGTTCCTCTACAGCCGCATGGGCAACCCCACCGTCCGCGTCCTGGAGACCGCCGTCGCCCGCCTGGAGGGCGGCGCGGACGCGCTCTCGTACGCCTCCGGGATGGGCGCCATCAACGGCGTGCTGCTCGCCCTGCTGTCCAGCGGCGGGCACGTCGTGGCGCAGCGCTGCCTGTACGGCGGCACCTACGCCCTGCTCACCGACCTCGCCGCGCGCTGGGGCGTCGAGGTCACGTACGTCTCCGGCACCGACGCCGACGAGGTGCGCGCGGCGCTGCGCCCCGGGACGGCGCTGCTCTACCTGGAGACCATCGCCAACCCCACCACCCGGGTCTCCGACCTGCCCGCGCTGATCGCCGTCGCCCGGGAGGCCGGGGTGCCGAGCGTGGTCGACAACACCTTCGCCTCGCCGCTGCTGTGCCGGCCGATCGCCTACGGGGCGGACGTCGTCGTGCACTCGGCGACCAAGTACCTCGCGGGCCACGCCGACGTCCTCGGCGGCATCGCGGTCTTCCGCGACAAGGCCCTGCACGGCCGGGTCCGCCACTACGCGGTGGAACAGGGCGCGGTCACCGACCCGTTCGCCGCCTGGCTGACCCTGCGCGGGCTGCAGACCCTGCCGCTGCGCGTCGAGCGGCAGAGCGCGAGCGCCGCCGACCTGGCCGCCCGCCTCGCCGGCCACCCGGCGGTGGCCGCCGTCCGGCACCCGGCCCTCGCCTCGCACCCGGACCGTGCGATCGCGGCCCGGCTGCTGCCCCGGGGCGGCGGCGGGGTGGTCTCGCTGGACCTCGCGGGCGGCCGCGAGGCCGGCAAGGCCTTCGTGGAGGCGGTCCGGGTGGCCTCGCTCAGCGTCTCGCTCGGCGACGTGAAGACCCTGGTGATGCACCCGGCGTCGACCTCCCACCGGCAGCTCGACGAGCAGGCCCTCACGGCGGCCGGCATCGGGCCCGGCACGGTGCGCCTATCGGTCGGCATCGAGCACGTCGAGGACCTGTGGACGGACCTGGAGCAGGCCCTCGCCAAGGCCCTGTAGCGCCGGCCGGCGAACCGGCCGTCGCCGAGGAGCGGCTCAGTCGCCCTCCCGCTCCCGCTCCGCCATCCGGATCACGCACACCGCCACCGCGATGAGCAGGGCGGGATCGGCGTCCTCGCGGACCACGTTGACGGCGTACGTGTCGCGGACGTGGAACCACTGGCGGGAGATGTGGGCGAGGAGCTCGTCCTCGTACTCGACGGTGAACTCCCGGTCCAGGACGCGTCCGCTGACGTCCAGGCCGGTCCCGTCGGCGAGGGCGACCCGGAAGTGGTTGCGGAGCAGGGAGAGGCGCTTGCGGCGGACGGTGGCGAGCGGGCGGTCGTCGCGCTCGATCGTCATCGCGTCCCGCAGGCTGAACATCTTCTGCCGCAGGGTGACCAGGACCCGCCCGTCCGGGTCCTTGAGCTCCAGGGTGTCGCGCAGCCGCAGCGCCTTGCCGTCGACGAGGAAGGCGTGCCGGCCCCGCTCGTCCTCGATCCAGTAGTCGTCGCCGAGGGCGAGCAGTTTGTCCCGTACGAGGTATTTCATGCGCCGATCCCTTCCCCGCCGCGGCCTGGGTCACCGCCGGAATCACCCGCCGAAGTAGCGGGTGAACGGGTCCGGGCCGACGCCGACGGCCTCGCCGAAGGGCGTGTCCAGCTGGTGGATCAGCAGCACCGTGAAGGCGATGAACCCGGACAGGCCCATCACGAGGATCACGTGCGTGCTGCTCCGGTTGAGCCCGAAGAGGAACATGAAGGCCACGGTCAGCACCCCGCCGATCACCAGGCCCGCCCACAGCACCACGGACAGGCGCTCCTGGGCCGCCGCCTCCCGGCCGCGCCGGGCGTCGTCCACGTAGCCGATCTGGGCGAGCAGCTCCTGCGCGGCGATCTGCTGGGCGGTGGTCCCGCGCCCGCGCAGCTCGCCCTCCGCGCGCAGCCGGCCGAGCAGCGTCCAGCCCTCGTCGCCGAGCGGCTCGCGCTCGGCCATGCGCGGCCACTCGACGTCCACGACGTGGCCGGCGTACGAGCGGGCCGCCTCCCGCACCGGTCCGCGCTGCTCGGCGGGCAGGGCGTCGGCCAGCAGGTACGTCTGGTGCAGGGCGCTGGCCTCGGCCTGGACCCGGTCGTCGGCGGCGGCGCGGTTGTCCCAGACGGAGACCAGGCACAGGCCGAGGATCAGGGCGTAGAAGACCGACACCATCATCGAGATGTACTCGGCGACGTCCTCGCGGACCTCCTCCCCCTCGGCGAGCGGGAAGAGCTTGGTCTTGACGTACACGGCGACGGCGGAGATCAGGGCGACGACGAAGACGACGGCGAGGGTTTCCAGCAGGGCCATGAGGTCTCTCAGGAGGTCTCGGGAGTGCTCGGAAGGTCTCGGGGGAGCGGAAGGGCTCAGGGGCGGCGGCTGCCGAGCAGGGCGGCGGCGACCGCGGCCGGGATCAGGAGCAGCAGCAGGGTCAGGACCACGCCGAGGTGCGGCAGTTCGCGGGAGCGGCGCTGCAGCCGGGGCAGCAGGCCCTCGTCGTCGGGCACCGCGACCCGGGCGGGCGGCGGCCGGACGGCGGGCGGCCGGCCGGGGGGCACCTCGGCGGCCGGGACCCGGGCCTCGGCCGGCGGTGCGGCCGGCTCGGCGGCCCCGGGGGCCTCGGCGGCGCCCGGCGGGACGGCGCCCGGCGGCAGCCCTCCGACGGCGGCCCCGCCGAGCGCGGCCGCCTCGGCCGCCTCGGCTGCTTCGGCGGCGGCCGCCGCCTCCGCCGCCCGCAGGGCCTCCGCCACGGCGGCCTCGACCGCTGCCGCCGTCGCCGCGGCCACGGCAGCCGCCCGGGTCGCGGTGGCACCGGCGGTCCCAGGAGCCCCAGGAGCCCCGGGAACCCCAGGAGCCCCGGGCGCGCCCGGGGCGCCGGTGGACGGCGCGGAGGGCCCGGGGGGCCTCGGAGGCCTGGAGGGCCTGGAGGCGGCCGGTGGGGGTGGCGGGGGCGGTGGGGCCGCCACCCGGAAGGCGGCCGAGGCGCGGGCGGTGAGCGGGGGCGGCGGGAGCCGTTCCCCGCGTTCGCCGACGGTGGTGAGCCGGTCGGTGCCCCCGGCGAGCCCCGCGCTGCGGTGGGTGCCCGGCCCGCGCCGTACGGTCGCGGTGCAGTCGGCCGAGGCGCCGGGGGCCAGCTCCGGCAGGGTGCACACGAGGCCGCCGGGGCCGGCGCCGAAGCCGGGGTCGGTGAGCCGGAGGGCGTGGACCGGCCGGTTGCCGCGGTTGCCGACGGTGTAGCGGACGGTGGCGGTGCGCCCGGCGCCCGGCCCGGCGCCCGTTCCGGGGGCGGGCGGCCCGACCCGTACCGCCTCGGCGAGGGTCAGGGCGCCGCCCACGCCCTCGTACCCCGAGCGGGCCCGGGCGGTGGCCCGCTGTGCCAGGGAGGGGATGTCGCCGGTGGCCCGGGCGGTTCCGGCGTGCCGGCCGGGCAGGGCGGGGAAGCGGGCGGTGCACACCAGGGAGCGGAGGGGGCCCAGCGTGGTGCGCGGGCAGTGCGCCCGGCCGCCGGGCACGGCGGGGTCGCGGACGGTGACCCCGTACAGATCGGCCTCGCCGCGGTTGACCAGCCGGTACCGCTTCACCACGGTGCCGCCGGTCCGCACCCGGACGTCGCCGGACGTCCCGGGCACGGTGTTCACGGTGACGCTCAGGGCCAGCGCGTCGGCGCCGGCGCCGCCCGCGTGCGCGGTCGGCACGGTCCGCGGTCCCACCACGAGCAGGAGCGCCGGCAGGAGGAGCGCCGGCACGAGGCGCACCGGGGGTGCGTGCCGAGCCCGCATGGCCTCTCCCCCTCCCCGCCGAACAGTCGGATGATCGTTCCGCTGGTCATGCTGGCCGCCCGTCCCCCGCGACCCCCCGCCAAGACACGCCCCCGTCCCGCCACCCGGACCCCGCATTCACCCGTCCGGCGATCCGTGCGGCACAGTTGAGCCATGAACGACGTCTCTCCGCGCGCCCGCGCCCGTGTCCGTGCCCCCGAGCTGATCGGCAAGGGTGGCTGGCTCAACACCGGCGGAGACGATCTGACCCTCATGGACCTGAGGGGCAAGATCGTTCTGCTCGACTTCTGGACCTTCTGCTGCATCAACTGCCTGCACGTCCTCGACGAGCTGCGCGAGCTGGAGGAGAAGCACCGCGACACCCTGGTGATCATCGGGGTGCACTCGCCGAAGTTCGTCCACGAGGCCGAGCACCAGGCCGTCGTCGACGCCGTCGAGCGGTACGAGGTGCACCACCCGGTCCTGGACGACCCGGAGCTGGCCACCTGGAAGCAGTACGCGGTACGGGCCTGGCCCACGCTCGTCGTCATCGACCCCGAGGGCTACGTCGTCGCCCAGCACGCGGGCGAGGGGCACGCCAACGCGCTGCGCACCCTCGTCGAGGAGCTGGAGGCCGAGCACGAGGCCAAGGGCACCCTGCGCCGCGGCGACGGGCCGTACGTGCCGCCGGAGCCGGTCGCCACCGACCTGCGCTTCCCCGGCAAGGCGGTCCTGCTGCCGTCCGGGAACCTGCTGGTCTCCGACACCACCCGGCACCAGCTCGTCGAGCTGGCCGCGGACGGCGAGACCGTGGTGCGGCGGATCGGCGGGGACGACGTCTTCCGCGAGCCGCAGGGCCTGGCCGTCCTGCCCGACGGCACGGTCGTGGTCGCCGACACCGTGCACCACGCGCTGCAGCGCTTCGACCCGGAGACCGGCGCGGTCGAGCGGATCGCGGGCACCGGCCGCCAGTGGTGGCAGGGCTCGCCGACCGAGGGGCCGGCCCTGGAGGTCGACCTGTCCTCGCCGTGGGACGTGGCCTGGTGGCAGGGCAAGGTGTGGATCGCGATGGCCGGCGTCCACCAGATCTGGACGTACGACCCGGAGACCGGCACCGTCGAGGTCGCCGCCGGCACCACCAACGAGGGTCTGGTCGACGGGCCGGCCGCCGAGGCATGGTTCGCCCAGCCCTCCGGGCTCGCCGCCACCGCCGACCGCCTGTGGATCGCCGACTCCGAGACCAGCGCGCTGCGCTGGATCGACACCGACGGCCTCGTGCACACCGCCGTCGGCACCGGCCTCTTCGACTTCGGGCACCGCGACGGCGCCGCCGACCAGGCCCTCTTCCAGCACCCGCTGGGCGTCACCGCGCTGCCCGACGGCTCGGTCGCCGTCTCCGACACGTACAACCACGCGCTGCGCCGCTTCGACCCGGCGAGCGGCGAGGTCACCACCCTCGCCACCGACCTGCGCGAGCCCAGCGACGCGGTCGTGGTCGGCGAGGACGTCGTGGTCGTCGAGTCCGCCCGGCACCGCCTCACCCGGCTCCGGCTGCCCGAGGAGGCCGTCCAGGTCGAGTCCGTGGCCCACCGCACGCAGCGCGAGGCCACCGACGTCGCCCCGGGCCGGCTCCGCCTCGACGTGGTCTTCCAGGCCCCCAAGGGCCAGAAGCTCGACGAGCGCTACGGCCCCTCGACCCGGCTCCTGGTCTCCTCCACCCCGCCCGAGCTGCTGCTCTCCGGCGAGGGCACGGGCACGGACCTCTTCCGCGAGCTGGAGCTGAACCCGGAGCTCACCGAGGGCGTCCTGCACGTCTCCGCGATGGCCGCCTCCTGCGACGACGACCCGTCCAACGAGTACCCGGCCTGCCACGTCCACCAGCAGGACTGGGGCGTGCCGGTCCGGATCACCGAGGACGGCGCGGCCCGGCTGCCGCTGATCCTCGCGGGAATGGACGCCTGACGCGCGAGAGGGGCCCCCGCCGCACGGCAGGGGCCCCTCTCGCGTCCGCCTCAGCCCTCCAGGAAGGCCAGCAGCGCGTTCGCCAGGTGGTGCGGGTCCTCCGCGCCGCACAGCTCGCGGGCGCTGTGCATCGACAGGCAGGCGACGCCGATGTCGACGGTCGCGATGCCGTGCCGGGCGGCCGTGATCGGGCCGATCGTGGTGCCGCAGGGCATGTCGTTGTTGGAGACGAAGGACTGCCAGGGCACGCCCGCCTTCTCGCAGGCGGCGGCGAACACCGCCCGGCCGCTGCCGTCGGTGGCGTAGCGCTGGTTGACGTTCACCTTGAGGATCGGGCCGCCGTTGGGGCGCGGGTGGTGCGTCGGGTCGTGGCGCTCGCTGTAGTTGGGGTGCACGGCGTGGCCGACGTCGGAGGAGAGGCAGACCGAGCCGGCCAGGGCCCGCGCCTTGTCCTCGTAGCCGCCGCCGCGCGCGTACACCGAGCGCTCCAGGACGTTGCCGAGCAGCGGGCCGTGGGCGCCGGTGTCGGCCTCGGAGCCGTTCTCCTCGTGGTCGAAGGCGGCGAGCACCGGGATGTACGGCAGCTCCTCGCCCCGGTTCACGGCGGCGGCCAGCGCGGCGACGCAGGCGTGCACCGAGATGAGGTTGTCCATGCGCGGGCCGGCGAGCAGCTCGCGGTCGCGGCCCAGGTAGGCGGGGGCCTCCAGGGCGTGGACCATGAGGTCCCAGCCGGTGACGTCCTCGGCGTCGACCCCGGCCTCCTCGGCGACGAAGGAGATCAGGTCGCCCTCGTGGACCTCGCCGAGGCCCCAGATGGGCTGCATGTGGCGCTGGCGCTCCAGCTTCATGCCGTCGTTGACGCCCCGGTCCAGGTGGATCGCGAGCTGCGGCACGCGCAGCAGCGGACGGTCCACGTTCACCAGGTGCGTGCTGCCGTCCCTCAGGGTCAGCCGGCCGGCCAGGCCCAGGTCGCGGTCGAGCCAGCTGTTGAGCAGCGGCCCGCCGTAGATCTCCACGGCGACCTGGCGCCAGCCCTCGCGGCCGAAGTCGGGCTGCGGCTTGACCCGCAGGTTCGGCGAGTCGGTGTGCGCGCCGACGATCCGGAAGGGGGTGTGCGGGGCGGCGCCCTCCGGCACGTACCACGCGATGATCGCGCCGCCGCGGATCACGTACTTCCCGCCCGACGTCCCGTCCCAGGCGTCGGTCTCCTCGACCCTGCGGAAGCCGGCCTTCTCCAGCCGATCGGCCGCGTCGGCCACCACGTGGTACGGCGACGGCGAGGCCGCCAGGAAGGTCATGAGGTCATCGGTGTGGCCGCGGTCGAAGCGGGAAGGTGCGCTACTCATGACGTTCACCTTACGCATGTCCCGGAATACGGACCCGGGGTACCGGACCCCGGCGGGGGCGGAACGCGCCGCTCCCGGAAACCCGGGACGGCCGGCCCGGGGAAACCCGTGACGGCCCGCCCCCGGAAGACCGAGCGCCGCGCCCCCGGAAAGGGCGGAACGGCCCGCCCCCCTCCCCGGGGGCGAGCCGTTCCTGTGCGGAGCGAGGTCGCGTACCTGTGCGGTACTCAGGCCGAGGCCTAGAACGCGGCCTCGTCCAGGTCCATCAGGCCGCGGTCCACGCCCTCGGCGAGGACGCGCTCCGTGGAGACGCCCGGCAGGACGTTGGCGGCGAAGAACTTCGCGGCCGCGATCTTGCCCTGGTAGAAGGCGACGTCCTTGCCGGAGGCGCCGGCGGCCAGCTTCTCGGCGGCCACGGCCGCGCCGCGCAGCAGCAGGTAGCCCACGACCACGTCGCCGGAGGCCATGAGCAGGCGGGTGGTGTTGAGGCCGACCTTGTAGATGTTCTTGACGTCGTCGCCGGTGGCGGTGAGGTCCGTCAGCATGACGCCGACGATGCCCTCCAGGTCGACGGCCGCCTTGGCGAGCGCGTCGCGGGCGCCGGCCAGCTCCTCGCCGCCGGTGCCGACCGCGAGGAACTTCTTGATCTCCTCGGCCAGCGCGTTCAGGGACGCGCCCTGGTCGCGGACGATCTTCCGGAAGAAGAAGTCCTGGCCCTGGATGGCCGTGGTGCCCTCGTAGAGGGTGTCGATCTTGGAGTCCCGGATGTACTGCTCGATCGGGTACTCCTGCAGGAAGCCGGAGCCGCCGAAGGTCTGCAGCGACTGGGCGAGCTGCTCGTAGCCCTTCTCGGAGCCGTAGCCCTTGACGATCGGGAGCAGCAGGTCGTTCAGGCCGTGCAGGGCCTTGGCGTCCTCGCCGGCCGCCTCCTTGAGCTGGATCTCGTCCTGCACGGTGGCCGTGTAGAGGACGAGGGAGCGCATGCCCTCGGCGTACGCCTTCTGCGTCATCAGCGAGCGGCGGACGTCCGGGTGGTGCGTGATGGTGACCTTGGGCGCGGTCTTGTCCATGAAGTTCGCCAGGTCGGTGCCCTGGACGCGCTCCTTGGCGTACTCCAGGGCGTTGAGGTAGCCCGTGGAGAGGGTGGAGATCGCCTTCGTGCCGACCATCATGCGGGCGAACTCGATGATGAGGAACATCTGGCGGATGCCGTCGTGCTTGTCGCCGATCAGCCAGCCCTTGGCGGGGTGCTTGTCGCCGAAGGTCATCTCGCACGTGTTGGAGGCCTTGAGGCCCATCTTGTGCTCGACGTTGGTGGCGTAGACGCCGTTGCGGGCGCCGAGCTCGCCGGTCTCCCAGTCGAACTCGTACTTCGGGACGAGGAAGAGGCTCAGGCCCTTGGTGCCGGGGCCGGCGCCCTCGGGGCGGGCGAGGACGTAGTGGAGGATGTTCTCCTCCATGTCGTGCTCACCGGAGGTGATGAAGCGCTTGACGCCCTCGATGTGCCAGGAGCCGTCCTCCTGCTGGATGGCCTTGGTGCGGCCGGCGCCGACGTCGGAGCCCGCGTCGGGCTCGGTGAGCACCATGGTGGAGCCCCAGCGCTTCTCGACCGCGATCTTCGCGATCTTCTTCTGCGCCTCGTTGCCCTCGTTGTAGAGGATGCCGGCGAACGCCGGGCCGGAGGAGTACATCCAGATGGCCGGGTTCGAGCCGAGCAGCAGCTCCGCGTAGGCCCAGATGAGCGAGCGCGGGGAGACGGTGCCGCCGATCTCCTCCGGGATGCCCAGGCGCCAGTACTCGGACTCCATGAAGGCGTTGTACGAGTTCTTGAAGGAGGCCGGGACCGGGGCGGTGTTGGTCTCGGGGTCGAAGACCGGCGGGTTGCGGTCGGCGTCGGCGAAGGACTCGGCCAGCTCGTTCTCGGCGAGGCGGCGGATCTCGTCGAGGATGCTCTTCGCGGTCTCGACGTCCATCTCCTCGAACGGACCGCTGCCGTACACCTTGTCGCGGCCGAGGACCTCGAAGAGGTTGAACTCGATGTCGCGGAGATTCGACTTGTAGTGCCCCATGGCGACGGCTCCGTAAGGATCGGGGAGGAGGTGTCCTCGTACGCGTACTCGTACTACTCGTGAGTAGCTCACGCTCTCTACGATGATGCTACCCGCCGGTAATAAAGGCAACCCCTTTCCGGACATCTGTGACCGGCGCCGCACCCGCTCGATACCCTTGCTGTCATGTACGGCTACGAGCAGAACCCGGGTGCCCAGCAGCAGTACGCCCCGCCCCCGCAAGGGCAGTACGCCCCGCCCGGCATGCAGCAGGGGATGCAGCCGGGCATGCAGCCGGGCATGCAGGGCGGTTACGCCCAGCAGCCCCCGCTGTACCCGGAGCCGTCGCCGCCCTCGCTCGCGGACGCGGTGCGCGCCTTCACGACCGGACAGATGGCGGCCGAGGACTTCCAGCAGATCTTCGCGAGCTCCAAGGTCTACTGCCCGCGCGGCGACAACCCCGGCTTCCTCGCGCTGCACAACACCCAGCAGCCGGTGATCCCGATGTTCACCTCGCTCAAGGAGCTGCGGCGCTACGCCGGCAAGGAGTCCAAGTACTTCGTGATCACCGGAGCCGAGGTGATCGACCTGCTGCCGACCGGCTACGGCTTCGTCCTCGACATGGAGGGCGACCACCGGATGGTGTTCGACGCCAAGGCGGTGGAGCAGATGGTCGACTTCGCGATGCGCCGGATGTACGGCTGAGCGAGGCTGGTGTCGTGGTGGAACGCCCGGGAGGAATTCCTCCCGGGCGTTCCGCGTTCCGGGTGGCAGGAAGTTCATCGTTCAACTAAAGTGGTCGTACGACGCACCGCCCCCGTGCGTGCCCTAGGAGGTCCCGCCATGCCCGCCGTGACTGTCGAGAACCCGCTCACCCTGCCCCGCGTCGGCGCCCCCGCCGACGCCGTCGCCCGCCCGGTGCTCGCCGTGACCACGGCCCCGCAGGGCTTCGAGGGCGAGGGCTTCCCCGTGCGCCGCGCGTTCGCGGGGATCAACTACCAGTACCTCGACCCGTTCATCATGATGGACCAGATGGGCGAGGTGGAGTACGCGCCCGGCGAGCCCAAGGGCACGCCCTGGCACCCGCACCGAGGCTTCGAGACCGTCACCTACATCATCGACGGGATCTTCGACCACAAGGACTCGCAGGGCGGTGGCGGCACCATCACCAACGGCGACACCCAGTGGATGACCGCCGGCTCGGGCCTGCTGCACATCGAGGCCCCGCCGGAGCACCTGGTCGTCAGCGGCGGCCTCTTCCACGGCCTCCAGCTGTGGGTGAACCTGCCGGCCGAGGACAAGATGATGGCCCCGCGCTACCAGGACATCCGCGGCGGCCAGGTGCAGCTGCTCACCTCGCCCGACGGCGGCGCGCTGCTCCGCGTCATCGCCGGCGAGCTGGACGGGCACCAGGGCCCGGGCATCACCCACACCCCGATCACGATGATCCACGCGACCCTCCGCCCCGGCGCCGAGATCAACCTGCCGTGGCGCGAGGACTTCAACGGCCTCGCCTACGTGCTCGCCGGCCGCGGCACCGTCGGCGCCGAGCGGCGCCCGGTCCACATGGGCCAGACCGCCGTCTTCGGCAAGGGCGGCGTGCTCACCGTGCGCGCCGACGAGAAGCAGGACGGGAACACCCCCGACCTGGAGGTCGTGCTCCTCGGCGGGCGCCCGATCCGCGAGCCCATGGCGCACTACGGCCCGTTCGTCATGAACACCCAGGCCGAACTCCGCCAGGCCTTCGAGGACTTCCAGGCCGGCCGGCTCGGCACGATCCCGGCCGTGCACGGCATGGGCGAGTGAGGTCCGTCCCGGACGCGTCCGGGAGCGGTACGGGGACGAGGGCGCGGCTCTCGTCCCCGTACCGCGTTTTGGCCGGACGCCTGCCGGACGGATGCCTTCGGGTCGGGCGCCTTCGTGGGGGGGGGCGGGCTCCCGGTCGGATGCCTTCCGGGCGGAGGCCTCCCGGGCGGGCTCCCCGTCCGGACGGGTCCCGGGCCGCACGGCCTGACGAGGTCTGACATGGCGTCACCCGGACGGCCCGGCAGCGCGCGACGACACGCCGGGCGGCGTGGTCCGGTGGGTCCATGCCCGCCGAAGCCCGCCCCCTGCTGCCCGAAGGCGCCCGCCGCACCGCCGCCTGGTGCGCCGTCGTGCTGCTCGTCGCCGGGGTCGCCGCCGTCTTCGTCTGGCTGTGCGTGGTCTTCAAGGCAGCCGTCACCCCCGCCCTGCTCGCCCTGCTGGGCAGCGCGCTCCTCGGCCCGCTGCACCGGCGCCTGCTGCGCATGAAGGTGCAGCGCTCCCTGGCCGCCGGGCTCACCGTGCTCGCCGTCCTCGCGGTGGTCGGCGGGGCCACCTACGTGGTCGTCGCCGCGCTCGTCGACACCGGCGACCAGATCGTCGACTCGCTGCGGCAGGCCGCCCAGGACATCGCCCGGCACTTCGGCGCGGCCGGCACCTCGCTCGACGACCTCGCCGCCAACGCCCGGCAGCTGCTCGCGAAGTTCGGCGGCACGGCCGCCTCCGGGGTGATCTCCGGGCTCAGCGTGGTCGGCCAGATGCTCGCCACCGCCGCCCTCGCCCTCATCCTCGTCTTCTTCTTCCTGCGCGACTCCGACCGGGCCGTCGGCGCGCTCCGCTCGCTCGCCCCGCGCTCCACCGGCGACCTCGTGGAGGCCATGGGCCGGCGCGCCTTCGAGGCCGTCGAGGGCTTCATGCGCGGCACCACCTTCGTGGCCCTGGTCGACGCCGTCCTCATCGGCACCGGCCTGCTGGTGCTGCGCGTGCCGGGCGCGATCGGGCTCACCGCGCTCGTCTTCGTCACCGCCTACATCCCGTACCTCGGGGCCTTCCTCTCCGGCGCCGTCGCCGTGCTCGTCGCCCTCGCCGACCGGGGCTTCGCCATCGCGCTGTGGACGCTCGGCGTCGTCCTCGCCGTCCAGGTGATCGAGGGCCACCTGCTCCAGCCGCTGGTCCAGTCCCGCACCGTGCAGATGCACCCGGCCGTCGTCATGCTGGCCATCACCGCGGGCGCCTCCGTCGCGGGCGTCCTCGGCATGCTCCTCGCCGTGCCGCTGACCGCCGCCTTCTTCGGCGTCGTGGGGGAACTGCGCAGCCGCTACGGGGCGGGCGGGCCGGAGACCGCCTAGGGGGTGTCTTGTCGATCAGGCCGGATCAGGGAGCGGCGTCTGGTGCGCGCGATCGCAAGGCGGAGGTGGGTGCACCGCCCGGGCGAAGCCCAGGGGGCCATCGGCGACCGACGACAACGCGGCGAGCGTGCGTGCCAGGCGCAGCGAGCCCGGCATGATCGGCGATACACCCCCTGGGTCCGGACGGGGCCCAGGCGCTCTTTCTAGGTGGCCGCCGCCGGGGCGCCGCCGGGCTCGAAGGACCGGAGCATCGCTTCGAGGGCCGCCTGGTCGGGGCCGACGAAGGGGTCGGCGTCCGGGGCCGCCGTGATCGTGTCGATCATGCGGAGGGTCATCCGCACCGCCGGCGGGAGGTGCGTGCACAGCACGATCTCCGGGTTCATCGCCCGCAGCGGCTCGATCGTCGCCCGGTACTTCGCCGGGTCCACGACGTGCACCCACGGGCTGTCCAGCGTCGCCCACAGCAGCTGCGCGGCGCGCAGGTCCTCCGGCTTCAGGTCGTTGGCGTGGCCGCTCTCGGCGAGTTCGGCGGTCGGCACGGGACCGCCGAAGCAGTCGGAGGTGAAGCAGATGCGGGTCCGGTCGTCGTAGAAGCCGACGGTCGCCGGGCTGTCGAAGAGCGGCGGCCGGAAGGCGCGCAGCATGCGGTCGCCGACGTCGAGCGACTGGCCCGGGTTGAGGAAGTGGAGACGGTCCATGGGCAGCGGGCGCTCGGTCGTCATGATCCCCGCGCCGAGGAACGTCGTCACGACCCGGGCCCGGGGGGCCGCCACCAGGAGGTCGAAGATCCCGCCGGTGTGGTCCCGGTCGGGGTGCGTGAGCCAGATCCAGCGCACGTCGGCCGGGTCGACGACGGAGCCGAGCGCGGCCACGAAGTCCCGGTCGGAGAGCGAGAGTCCGGTGTCGACGACGACCGGTTCGCGGGCCGTGAGGACGTACGCGTTGACGGGGACGTGCCCCATCCCGGGTATTTCGAGGCTGTCCGCCAGCACGGTGGTGTCGCTGCCGACCTTGTGGGTGTCCATGGCGTGCTCCGTGGTCCCCCCGTGGTTCCCCCGCGGTCCCCCCCCCCGCCTGTCCGCCGACGGACGTCGACGGCCGTACGCCACCAGTCTCCGCCCCGTACTGGATCCCCGCCCGCCGGACACCGGGTCGCCGGCCACCAGGTCGCCGGGCCCGCCGGACCGCCGGGCGGTCGGACGCCGGACACCGGGGCGCCGGGGCGTCGGGCCACCGGGCGCCGGGGCGTCGGGCCACCGGGCCACCGGGCGTCGGGCCACCGGGCCACCGGGCGTCGGGCCACCGGGCCACCGGGGCGTCGGACACCGGGCCACCCGGCGCCGGGGCGTCGGGCCACCCTGACACCGGGCCACTGGGGCGTCAGGCCACCGGACACCGGGGCGTCGGACACCGGCCGGGGGCTCGGCCCCCTGCCCCGGCCCCTGCCCCGGCCCCTGCCCCGGCCCACCGGCCCACTGGCCCACCGGGTCGTCGGGCCGTCGGCCACCGGCCCACCGGACCACCGGCCCACCGGACCACCGGGCCGTCGGCCACCGGCACCGGGCCGCTGTCAGGCGCAGCAGCCGTTGCCCGAGGACGGCTCGTCCAGCTCGAACCAGATCGCCTTGCCCTCGCCGCGCGGGTCCACGCCCCAGGAGCGGGCCAGCAGCTCCATGAGGATCAGGCCGCGCCCGCTGGAGGCCATCTCGCCCGGGTGGCGCTTGTGCGGCAGCTCGTCGCTCGCGTCGGCGACCTCCACCCGCAGCCGGCGGGAGTCCTCGTGGCAGACCACCTCGGCGAGCAGGAGCGCGTCGCCGTCGGTGTGGACGAGGACGTTGGTGACCATCTCGGAGACCATCAGGACGGCCGAGTCGACCTGGTCCGGGTCGTTCCAGTCGTGCAGCAGCTGCCGCACCTGCTCGCGGGCGGTGGCGATCCGCTCCGGCTCGGCCTGGGCGACCGTCATCATCGTGCGGCGCGGGGCCTCCCGGAGCGCCGCCCGGCCGGTGGCCTGGCGGGAGAGCAGCAGCACCGCGATGTCGTCCTCGCGGCGGTCGGCGAGCGGGCCGGTGGTGTGGTGCGAGCCGGGCCCGTGGACGGCCTCGACGAGCCGGTCGGCGAGGGCTTCGAGGTCCTCGCCGTCGTCGGCCTCCAGGAGCCGGCGGATGCGTTCCCAGCCGCTGTCGAGGTCGTGCCCGCCGGTCTCCAGGAGCCCGTCGGTGCAGATCATCAGCGTCTCGCCGGGCTGCAGGGTGAGCCGGGTGGTGGGGTAGTCGCTGTCCGGGTCGATGCCGAGCGGCAGACCGCCGGCGGTGGGCCGCAGCAGAACCGTTCCGTCGGTCATCCGCACCGCCGGATCCGGATGCCCGGCCCGCGCGATGTCGACCGTGCCGGTGTCCAGGTCCACCTCCAGATAGAGGCAGGTCGCGAAGCGCGCCCCGCCGTACGCGTCCTCCGCGTCCGAGCCGCCCGCCGGGGCACCCGCCGAGCCGCCCGCCGGGGCGCGTTCGCGGCGTGCGCCGTGGGCGCCGTCCGCGCCGTCGTTGATCCCGGCCAGGAAGCGCGAGGCGCGCGACAGCACGGCGTCGGGGCGGTGCCCCTCGGAGGCGTAGGCGCGCAGGGCGATCCGCAGCTGCCCCATGAGCCCCGCGGCCCGCACGTCGTGCCCCTGCACGTCGCCGATGACCAGGGCGATCCGGCCGGCGCCCGAGCCGCCGGGCAGCCGGATCAGGTCGTACCAGTCGCCGCCGACCTGGAGCCCGCCGCCGGTGGGCACGTACCGGGCGGCCACCCGGATGCCGGGGATGCCGGGGCCGAGGACCGGCATCATCGTGCGCTGCAGGCCGAGCGACAGCTCCCGCTCGGACTCGGCGACCCCCGCCCGGGCCAGCGCCTGCGCGAGCATCCGGGCCACCGTGGTGAGGACCGAGCGCTCGTCCGGCGTGAAGGCCACCGGGTGCTTGAAGGCGGCCATCCAGGTGCCCATGGTGCGCCCGGCGACCACGAGCGGCACGAAGGCCCAGGAGCGCCGCTCGAAGCGCTGGGCGAGCGGCCAGGTCATCGGGTAGCGGCGGGCGTACTCCTCGGGCGAGGGCAGGTAGATCGCCCGCCCGGTCCGCACCACCTCGGCCGCCGGGTAGTCGGTGTCCAGGGTCATCGAGGTGAACGGCCCCTCGTCGCCCTCGCCGTGCCCGTGGTGCCCGATGACGGTGAGCCGCTCGCCGGACATGCCGAAGACGGCGAGGCCGTCCGGCGAGAAGCCCGGCATCGACAGCGAGGCCGCCACCCGCAGCACCTCGGCCGTCGACCGGGCCTCCGCGAGCGCCCGGCCGGCGTCCAGCAGGAAGGCCTCGCGCGAGCGCCGCCAGTCGCCGGTGATCGGGGTGTGCGGCCCCGAGGCGCCCGGCTGCGGCTCGGCGACCTCCTGGATGGTGCCGATCAGGCGGTAGTCGCGGCCCTCGACGAGCGGCTTCGACCGGCTCCGTACGGTACGGATCACCCGCCCGTGCTCGTCCATGATCCGCAGCCGGGCCTCGGCGAGGGTGCCCTCGGCGACGGCGAGGTTCACCACCCCGTCGATCTCGTTCCAGTCGACCGGGTGGAAGCGCGCGCGCACCTGCGCCTCGGTGAGCCGTACGGGCTCGGCGGGCAGGCCGAGCAGCCGGGCCGCCTCGGCGTCGAGCGTGACGGTCCCGGAGGCGTTGTCCCAGCTCCACAGGCCGGTCGCGACGGCGGCCAGGACGTCCTCGGTGCGCATTGCCCCACTTTATGAATATCGGACAGCAGGTCGCCACTGCCCGCCACCGCCCGCCACCGGCGGTATTCGAATCGCGATCCCGGGCATCCCGGTACCCTGGGTGGGCTTGACATATCAAGCGGACCCACGGATCCCGAAGAACTGGATGAACGACGATGCATCGGTACAGGTCCCACACCTGCGGCGAGCTCCGCGCCTCTGACGTCGGCACCGACGTCCGGCTGAGCGGCTGGCTGCACAATCGGCGCGACCTGGGCGGCATCCTCTTCATCGATCTGCGCGACCACTACGGCATCACCCAGCTGGTCGCCCGTCCCGGCACCGCCGCGGCCGAGGTCCTCGACAAGCTCACCAAGGAGACCGTCGTCCGGGTCGACGGCAAGGTCGTCTCCCGCGGTGCCGAGAACGTGAACCCGGAGCTCGCGACGGGCGAGATCGAGATCGAGGCCGCCGAGGTCGAGGTGCTCGGCGCGGCCCAGCAGATCCCCTTCACCATCAACACCGACGACGGTGTGAACGAGGAGCGGCGCCTGGAGTACCGCTTCCTCGACCTGCGCCGCGAGCGCATGCACAAGAACATCATGCTGCGCTCGGCCGTCATCGCCGCGATCCGCTCCAAGATGGTGGCGCTCGGCTTCAACGAGATGGCGACCCCGATCCTCACCGCGACCTCCCCCGAGGGCGCCCGTGACTTCGTGGTGCCGTCCCGCCTCAACCCGGGCAAATTCTACGCGCTGCCGCAGGCCCCGCAGCAGTTCAAGCAGCTGCTGATGATCTCCGGCTTCGACCGCTACTTCCAGATCGCGCCCTGCTTCCGCGACGAGGACGCCCGCGCCGACCGCTCGCCGGGCGAGTTCTACCAGCTCGACGTCGAGATGAGCTTCGTCGAGCAGGAGGACGTCTTCCAGCCGATCGAGAAGCTGATGACCGAGCTCTTCGAGGAGTTCGGCGGCGGCCGCCCGGTCAGCTCCCCCTTCCCGCGGATCCCGTTCCGCGAGTCGATGCTGAAGTACGGCAACGACAAGCCGGACCTGCGCACCGACCTCGAACTCGTCGACATCACCGACGTCTTCGAGAACTCGGAGTTCAAGGCCTTCGCCGGCAAGCACGTGCGCGCGCTCGCCGTCCCGAACACCGGCGACCAGCCGCGCAAGTTCTTCGACTCGCTCGGCGACTACGCGGTCTCGCTCGGCGCGAAGGGTCTGGCCTGGGTGCGCGTCGGCGAGGGCGGCGCCCTCACCGGCCCGATCGCCAAGTTCCTCACCGAGGAGAACGTCAAGGTCCTCACCGAGCGCCTCGGCCTGGCCGAGGGCCACGCCGTCTTCTTCGGCGCCGGCGAGTTCGACGAGGTCTCCAAGATCATGGGCCCGGTCCGGGTCGAGGCCGCCAAGCGGGCCGGCCAGTTCGAGGAGAACGTCTTCCGCTTCGCCTGGATCGTCGACTTCCCGATGTACGAGAAGGACGAGGAGACCGGCAAGATCGACTTCTCGCACAACCCCTTCTCGATGCCGCAGGGCGGCCTGGAGGCCCTGGAGACCCAGGACCCGCTGGACGTCCTCGGCTGGCAGTACGACATCGTCTGCAACGGCATCGAGCTGTCCTCCGGCGCCATCCGGAACCACGAGCCCGAGATCATGTTCAAGGCCTTCGAGATCGCCGGCTACAGCCGCGAGGTCGTCGAGACCGAGTTCGCCGGCATGCTCCGCGCCTTCCAGTACGGCGCCCCGCCGCACGGCGGCATCGCCCCGGGCGTCGACCGCATCGTGATGCTCCTCGCCGACGAGCCCAACATCCGCGAGACCATCGCCTTCCCGCTCAACGGCAACGCCCAGGACCTGATGATGGGCGCCCCGACCGAACTCGACGAGGCCCGCCTCCGCGAGCTCCACATCCAGCTCCGCAAGCCCGCGGAGACGAAGGTCGTGGAGGGCCGCCCGGTCTCGGACTCGGTCCACCCGGACGCGGCCCGCGGCTGACGCGCGTGAGCCTCCGGCTCTGAAGGGGCCCCGCCCGTGGGAACACGGACGGGGCCCCTTGCGTATGGCCGGAACGTGACGTCCGGTCCGTCAGTTCAGGGGGCGGCGCATCTCGTCGCGGATCGTGAGGGTGGTGCGGGCGGCCTTCGCGAGGTCGAGGGCGGCCGGGTCGGTGGTCGCCGTCGCGACCGACATCTCCGCGACGGCCGCGTTGGTGTTGGCGTCCGCCCACGCGCACACGGGGTAGGTGACGGGGCCGCCCTCGGACTGCTCCGTCGCGAGGACCTGACAGGTGACCTCGGTGTCCGCGCCGGGCGGTGTCACGTCCTTCGGCGGGACCAGGACCGTGGTGCCCTTGCCCCCGGCCGCGCCCTTCAGGATGTTCCGCCGGGCCGTGTCGGGCTCCTTGATCCGCCCGTACAGCCCGGTGACGACCAGGATCCCCACCCCGTCCTCGCCGGAGCCCGCGTACTGCCCCACCACGCCCTCGGGGTCCTTGATCACGGCCTCGCTGCTGCCCGCGAGACCGGCCGCGGCCTGCTGGGACTGGTCCTTGCCCAGCGCGTACCGGCCGTCCAGCAGCGTCTTCGGCAGCACCAGCCGGTGCGTCGCGGCCGGATACGCGGAGTCGGACCCGGTGCCGCGCAGCCCGCCGTTGCCGATCCACGACAGCAGCAGGACGCCGGCGATCCCCGCGGCGGTGAGCCCCAGGATCAGCCCGGTCCGGTTCTTCTTCACCGGCGCCGGCGACGGCCCCCACGCCCCCGGCGCCTGATACGGGCCGGGCGGCGGGCCCTGGTACGGCCCCTGATACGGGCCCGGGTACGGCGTCGGCTGCTGGTACGGGCCCTGCGGCTGCGGTCCGTACGCGGGGTGCTGGGGCGGTGGTGTCGACATGGCCCGGCACCCTAGGCCCGCCGGGGACACGACGGCGCCGATCCGGCCACCGCTGAGCGCCTGAGGACTGAGCCCTGATCTCGCTGTGAAGGAGCGTTCGCCGCCTTGCCAGTCAGGATCCGCCTGGCCGGGGATATCTGGGGAGCTGTGTGGCCGTGAAGCGTTCTCTTCACCTCCGCGGGTGAACCCGCAGGACAGGAGGGGGTACGGCGAAGGCCGCCGTCCCGGGGTTCCGGGACGGCGGCCTTCGGTGCGTACGGAAGGTCAGGCCTTCTTCGGGTCCTCCAGGCGCGGGAAGAGGACCGCGCCCTTCGTGATCGTCGCGCCGGGCGGGAGCTGGCCCCAGGTCGCGGCGGACTGGACCGGCTGGGCGGCCAGGGTGCCGAGCGCGGGCTCGGCGCCCAGGGAGTCCCACAGGGCCTGCGAGGTCTCCGGCATGATCGGGTTCAGCAGGACCGCGACCGCGCGGAGCGACTCGGCGGCCGTGTAGAGGATCGTCGCCAGGCGGGCCCGGCCCTCCTCCGACTCGTCCTTCGCGACCTTCCACGGCTCCTGCTCCGTGATGTAGCCGTTGACCTGCTTCACGAAGTCGAAGATCGCCAGGATGCCGGCCTGGAAGTCGAGCTCCTCGCCGATCTTCCGGTCCGCCGTCTCGACCGCCTTCGCCAGGCCCTCGTGCAGCGCCTTCTCCGCGTCGCCCTCGGCCGTCGCCGCCGGCAGCTCGCCGCCGAAGTACTTGCCGACCATGGCCGCCACGCGCGACGCGAGGTTGCCGTAGTCGTTCGCCAGCTCGGAGGTGTAGCGGGCGGAGAAGTCCTCCCACGAGAAGGAGCCGTCCTGGCCGAACGCGATCGCCCGCAGGAAGTACCAGCGGTAGGCGTCCACGCCGAAGTGCGAGGTCAGGTCCTGCGGCTTGATGCCGGTCAGGTTCGACTTCGACATCTTCTCGCCGCCGACCATCAGCCAGCCGTTCGCCGCGACCCGGCCGGGCACGGGCAGGCCCTGCGCCATCAGCATGGCCGGCCAGATGATCGCGTGGAAGCGGAGGATGTCCTTGCCGATGAGGTGGACGTTCGCCGGGAAGGTCTCGTCGAACTTCTCCGGGTTCTCGTTGTAGCCGACCGCCGTCGCGTAGTTCAGGAGCGCGTCGATCCAGACGTAGATCACGTGCTCCTTGTCCCACGGCACCGGGATGCCCCAGTCGAAGGTCGAGCGCGAGATGGAGAGGTCGTCCAGGCCCTGCTTGACGAAGTTCAGCACCTCGTTGCGCGCCGACTCCGGCTGGATGAAGCCCGGGTTCGCCTCGTAGAACTCCAGCAGCTTCGGGCCGTACTCGCTCAGCTTGAAGAAGTAGTTCTCCTCCTTGAGGATCTCCACCGGCTTCTTGTGGACGGCGCACAGCTTCGTGCCGTCCTCCGCCTCGATGAGGTCGCCGGGGAGCTTGAACTCCTCGCAGCCCACGCAGTACGGGCCCTCGTAGCCGCCCTTGTAGATCTCGCCCTTGTCGTACAGGTCCTGCACGAATTCCTGGACGCGGTCGGTGTGCCGCTTCTGCGTGGTGCGGATGAAATCGTCGTTCGCGATGTTCAGGTGCTCCCAGAGGGGCTTCCAGGCCTCCTCGACGAGCTTGTCGCACCATTCCTGCGGGCTGACGCCGTTCGCCTCCGCGGTGCGCATGATCTTCTGACCGTGCTCGTCCGTGCCGGTGAGGTACCACACCTTCTCACCGCGCTGGCGGTGCCAGCGGGTGAGCACGTCGCCTGCGACGGTCGTATAGGCGTGGCCCAGGTGAGGAGCGTCGTTGACGTAGTAGATGGGGGTCGTGACGTAGAACGCCTTCGAGCCCTGCTTCTCGGATCCAGTGGCCGCCATGGTCCGAATTTTAACGGTCGGGCGGAGTCCCTCTCACACGGATAAAGCCGGGGCCGGAGGGTGCTCGCCCCCCGGCCCCGGCCCCGCGTCCGCGATCGGCGTCTGCGATCAGCGCCCGTGATCAGCGTTCCTGATCAGTCGCCGGTCAGAGCGACCAATCCGCGAGCAGGCCCCGGTAGAACGCCGTGTGCGGCGTCTCGACCGGCGTCTCGCCCGCGAAGTGGACACCCGTACGGGGAGTGGCCAGCTTGCGCAGGTAGTCGAAGGCCTTGCCGTCCTCCTCGCCCCACACCGTGAAGCGCCAGTGGATCTCCCGGTCCGGGCGCTCCGCCGCCTCCGTCAGGGCCTGCGTCGCGGCCGTCTTCGACTCCGGCGCGCCGTCCGTCTGGAAGACCACCAGGGCCGGGCGGGTCGGGTCCGCGGACTTGTCGTGGAGGGCGAGGACCTCCTCGATCGCACGGTGGTAGTTCGTCCGGCCCAGCCGGCCGAGGCCCGCGTTGATCTCCTCCACCCGGGTGGGGGTGAGCTCGGCGGGGGTCAGCTCGACCGTGCCGTCGATGTCCGTCGAGAAGAAGACCGTGGTCACGGCCGCGTCCTCGGACAGGTGCGCGGCGAGCGCCACCGTCTGCTCCGCGAGCCGCTGGACCGAGCCGTCCTTGAAGTACGGGCGCATCGACCCCGACCGGTCCACCACCAGGTACACCGCGGCCCGCGCCCCGGTCAGCCCCTGCTTCTTCAGGACCGACCCAGCCGCCTTGTACGCGTCGGCGAGGTGCGGCGCCGCGGCCTTCACCTTCGCGAGGGAAAGCGCGGGCTTGCCGACGACGGCGGGGGCCGCGGGCTCCTCGGCGGCCGGTGCTTCAGGGGCCGCGGGCTCCTCGGCGGCCGGTGCTTCAGAGGCCGCGGGCTCCTCGGCGGCCGGTTCCTCCGCGGCCGGCTCCTCCGCGGCGGCGGCGGGCTCCGGCTCGGGCTGCGGCTCGGGCTCCGGCGCGGTCTCCTCCTGTACGGGGGCGAGCTCGGGCTCCGGCTCCTCCCGTACGGCCTCGGGCTCGGCCTCTTCCCGTACGGCCTTCGGCTCCGGCGCCACCCCGGCCTCCGGGGCCACCACCGTCTCCGCCTCGGCCTCCGGGGCCACCACCGGCTCCGGCTCGGCCTCCGGGGCCACCTCCGACTCCGGCTCGGCCTCCGGGGCCACCTCCGGCTCTGCCTCGGCGACCGGCTCCGGCGCCACCCCGGCCTCCGGGGCCACCTCCGACTCCGGCTCGGCCTCCGGGGCCACCTCCGGCTCTGCCTCGGCGACCGGCTCCGGCGCCACCCCGGCCTCCGGGGCCACCTCCGGCTCCGCCTCGGCGACCGGCTCCGGCTCCGCCTCGGCCTCCGGGGCCACCTCCGGCTCCGGCGCCACCCCGGCCTCCGGGGCCACCTCCGGCTCCGCCTCGACCACCGGCTCCGGCTCGGCGACCGGCTCCGGCTCCTGCTTCTCCTCCACCACCGGCTCCACGACCGGCTCCGCCTCCACCACCGGCTCCGGCTCCGCGCGGCGGGCCGGGGGGATCTGCGGGTTGTCGAAGGAGGCCGCCACCAGGTCCGCCGCCGCGCGCTCGGCGAGGGTCTCCGGGGCCGGCTTCGCCTCCGGCTCGGGCTCCACGACCGGCTCCAGCACCGGGTCCGGCTCCGCCGGCGCCTTCGCCGCCGGGGCCTCCGCCTCCGTCGGCTCCGTCACCGCCTCGGGGGATGTGCCCTGGGGCGGGACGGAGGTTGCCGGGACCTCGATCTCCGCGCCGTTCGCGCGGTCGCGGCCGAATACCTTGCGCAGCAAGCTCCGAATACCCATGGGCGAACCCCTTCGCATGAGGTGGGTGCGGTATGCGTCCTATGTCCCCGGCACAACGGCGATTCCTGGCCAGGGCAGACACGTAAGGTTAGCGGCCGCCCTCCCCGGCCCCTACGACCCGGGCGCCCGCGGTCGCCGCGCATTCATCACGCGTTCACTCTCCCGCCGCCGACGGGCAGACGTGCGCACATAACGTCGCGGCCGACCGCGCTCAATCATGGAGGACGACGTGCGCCCACTGCTGCCGCTGCTGAGCAACCACGCCCACGGAGGCGGCCGTTCCGCCCTGACCTGCCGCTACCGCTGTGGTGACGCCTGTTTCCAGGAGGTCCCCAACACCAGCGACAACGAGTACGTCGGCGACGTCATAGCCGGGGCGCTCTCGCGCCGTTCCCTCATGCGCGCCGCGGCCGTGGTGACCGTGGCCTCCGCCGCCGGCACGGCGCTCGCCGTCGGCAACGCGCCCGCCGCGGAGGCGCACACCGGCCAGGCGGCCGCACAGGGCGGGCCCGGCGCGCGGGGCAAGGCCGACGGCGCGCGCGGTCTGCGCTTCGCGCCGGTCGCGCCCAACACCGACGACCGGGTCACCGTTCCCGCCGGCTACTCCCAGAACGTGGTCATCCGCTGGGGCGAGCCCATCCTGCGCGGCGCCCCGGCCTTCGACGCCGAGAAGCAGACGGCCAAGGCGCAGGCCGGGCAGTTCGGCTACAACAACGACTTCCTCTCGCTGCTCCCGCTGCGCGGCGAGCAGCACCGCCAGGTCCTCGTGGCCAACCACGAGTACACCGACGAGAACCTGATGTTCCGCGGCTACGACCCCGCCAACCCGACCCGCGAGCAGGTCGAGATCGCCTGGGCCGCGCACGGCCTGTCCGTGGTCGTCGTGCAGGAGGAGCACCGCACGGGCCGGCTGACCCCGGTCACCCGCCACCACCTCAACCGGCGCCTGACCGCCACGAGCGAGTTCGAGCTGACCGGCCCGGCGGCGGGCAGCGACCTCGTGAAGACCTCGGTGGACCCGGAGGGCCGCACCGTCCTCGGCACGCTCAACAACTGCGCCGGCGGCACCACCCCGTGGGGCACCACGCTGCACGGCGAGGAGAACTTCAACCAGTACTTCGCCAACGGCTCGACCAGCACCGACAAGCGCTACGGCATCGGCACGGCCGCCAGCGAGCGCAAGTGGGAGCGCTTCGACAAGCGCTTCGACCTCGCGCAGGAGCCCAACGAGGCGCACCGCTTCGGCTGGGTCGTCGAGCTCGACCCGTACGACCCGGACTCCACGCCTCGCAAGCGCACCGCGCTCGGGCGCTTCAAGCACGAGGCGGCGCAGCCGCGGCTGACCGCCGACGGGCGCCCGGTCGTCTACATGGGCGACGACGAGCGCTTCGACTACTTCTACAAGTTCGTCTCCTCGAAGCGGATGAAGAAGGGCGGCTCGCGGGCCGCGCACGCGCACAACCTCACCCTGCTCGACGAGGGCACCCTCTACGTCGCCAAGCTGACCGGCGACTCCCCGGCCGCCGAGATCGACGGCACCGGCAAGCACCCGAACGACGGCGAGTTCGACGGTTCCGGCGTGTGGATCCCGCTGGCCACGGCCGGCCCGGACGGCGCCGTCTCGCACGTGCCCGGCATGAGCGCCGAGGAGGTGTACGTCTTCACCCGGCTCGCCGGTGACAAGGTCGGCGCCACCAAGATGGACCGCCCCGAGGACGTCGAGCCGTCCCCGCGCACCGGCCGCGTCTACGTCGCGCTCACCAACAACTCCAAGCGCGGCACGCCCGGCAACGCCCCGGCCGACGAGGCCAACCCGCGCAACGTCAACAAGCACGGGCAGATCCTGGAGCTCGCCGAGCACTGGGACGACCCGGCCTCGGACGGCTTCGCCTGGCGCCTGTTCCTGGTGGCCGGCGACCCGAACGACCCGGCCACCTACTTCTCCGGCTTCCCGAAGGAGAAGGTCAGCCCCATCTCCTGCCCGGACAACGTGGCCTTCGACCCGCACGGCAACCTGTGGATCTCCACCGACGGCAACCAGCTCGGCTCGCACGACGGCCTGTTCGGCGTCGCCACGCAGGGCGAGCGGCGCGGTGAGCTCAAGCAGTTCCTGACCGTGCCGGCCGGTGCCGAGACCTGCGGCCCGCTGGTCCAGGACCGGCGCGTCCTGGTCTCCGTCCAGCACCCGGGCGAGGTCGACGGCGCGTCCGTCGAGAAGCCGGCCTCCGTCTGGCCCGACGGACCCGGCAAGATCGTCCGCCCGTCGGTCGTCGCCGTCTGGCGCACCGACGGCCGCGACATCGGCGTCTGACCGGAGCCCGGAAGCGGGTTCAGGAGCAGGGGGCGGGCGTCAGCCCGTCCCCTGCTCCGTCGCGCCGAGCCCGACGCCCTCCCGGAACCGCACGAACTGCTCCTCCGGCTCCCCGGTGTAGACCCACGGCACCCAGGCCGCCCGCGACCCGAGCAGCGCGAGCAGCTCCCGCGCCATCTCCACCTGGCCGGCGTAACAGGCCGCGTGCGCGAGGTAGTTGAGGTCGGGCACCTCCTCCGGTGCCACCGGCCGGCCCGGCTCCCGGCCGCCGAGCCAGCGCGCGTGCGTCCGGCGCAGCTCGGTCACCGCGAGCTCGTGCTTCCAGTGCTGGTCGAAGCCGCGCACCGGCCCGCGGCCGAGCGCCCCGTCGACCACGTACCGGTACTCCTCGACCCGCGCGATCTGCACCAGCACCGGCAGCGGCGAACCGGGCGGCGCGACGCCCGCCGCGTCCCGGGCGAAGTCGTACATCGCGCCGTGCGTCCCGTGCCACCGCGCCGACCAGTAGCGCAGCACCTGCGCGTGTCCCTCGGTGTTGTACGGGTCGCGGCGCCGCAGCTCGGCGAACCAGTGCCGCAGCCGCTGGCGCGGCACCCCGCCCTCGTACAGCCGCGCCACCGAGAGCAGCGAGACCCACGGCATCGGATCGTCCGGGGCCGCGTCCGCCGCCGTCAGGCAGGCGTCGACGGCGGCGTCGAGCCGCCCCCGGTCCACGATGCTGCCGCGCCCTGCGGCGATGGCCGCGTCGAAGACCCGGACCACCTCGGTGGCCGCCCGCAGCACCGCGGCGTCCGGGTTGCCCGGCTCGGCGGCCCGCCAGGCCTCGACGGTCGAGCTGCCGGCCGCCGCGTGCGAGAGCAGCCGCAGCCGGTGGGTGCGGCGCGGCCAGTCGTCCCTGGTGGCCCGCAGCAGGTCCCGTACGCCCTGCCAGCGCCCGATCACCATGTCGTGCCGGGCCTCGGTGAGCGCCCGGTCGCCGCAGTCCGGGTCGAAGTCGGGCACGAACCGGCCCGGACGTGACGAGCGGCGGCGCAGCGCGGCCATCGGGTGCCTCCCTCGCGAGGTCTGCGGATACGGGTACGGATGCGATGTGGATGCGGATGCGGATGCGGATGCGGTACGGGTACGGGTGCGGGCCCGGGTGGGGCGACGGGTGCGGGCCCGGGGGTCCGGCGGCCCGGCGACCCCGGCCACAGCCCAGGCGCACGGACCCGTGATGCTCCGTCAGAAGTCGGTCGCGAGCGACTCGTCCGTGCGCCGGGCGCGCGGCGAGTCCGGGGCCGCGAACGGTTCGGCCGCCGCCAGCGCGCGGGCCGCGTCGAGGCGGGCCGGCCGGTAGTAGGGGCTGCCCTTGCGCCAGTACACGAGCATCGGGACGACGCCGAGGCCCAGTCCGCCGAGGCCGATGGCCAGCGAGGCGGCGGACAGTTCGCCGAGCGACTCGACGAAGGTCCACAGCATGAACGCCGAGCCGGCCAGCGGCCACACCCCGCCCAGCAGGAACTCCTTGACGGAGCGCAGCAGCAGGCCCTTGTACGCGACGACGGCGGCGATTCCGGCGAGCGCGTAGTAGAACGCGATCAGCAGGCCGATGCCGGCCACCGCGTCGCCGAGGACCTGGCCGACCGAACCGGCGGCGGCCGCGGCCCCGAACATGACGAGCGCGGCGATGCCGACGGCGAGGACGGCCACCCACGGGGTGTTCCAGCGGCGGTGGACGGTGCCGAGGACGGCGGGCAGGGTGCGGTCGCGGCCCATCGCGAACAGCGAGCGGGTGACCTGGATGAGGGTGGTCTCCAGGGTGGCGACGGTCGACAGGAGGACGGCCAGGATGAGCAGTTTGCCGCCCACGCCGGGCCAGATCTCCTGACCGAGGACGGCGAGCACGTTGGCCCCGGCGTGCTCGATTTGGCCCGCGCTCAGGAGCACGTTGACGGCGACGGTGAAGGCCTCGAAGAGCAGGAAGACCACGCCGACGCCGACGAGCGCGGCGAGCCCGGCGGTGCGCCGGCTGTCGCGGGTCTCCTCGCTGAGGTTGCTGGTGACGTCCCAGCCCCAGTAGTAGAACGCGGCGATCAGTGTCCCCGCCGCGAAGCCCGACGGCCCGTCGAACCGGCCGAGGCCGAACCAGGACCAGTCGAAGGCGGCGGCGTGCCCGTGGTGCGCGAGGGCGGCCAGCAGGAAGACCACGAGGAGGAGCAGTTCCACGCCGGAGAGCAGGAGTTGGGCGCGGACGGTGAGCCGGACGCCGCCGAGGACGACGAGCAGCATCATCAGGAACCAGCCGGCGCCGACCAGCGACGCGAGCACCGTGTCGTCGGCGAGCTCGACGTCGATCAGCGACAGCGTGAGCGCGCCCGCGGGCAGCGAGCCCGCGACCATGAACACGGTCGCGGCGAGGACCAGCGCCCAGCCGGAGAGGAAGCCGAGGAAGGGGTGGAGGGTGCGGCCCACCCAGGAGTACCCGGCGCCCGCGTTGACGTCGATCCGGCCGAGCCGGGCGTAGGCGAGGACGATGCCGAACATCGGTATCGCGCAGTAGAGCAGTGCGGCCGGCCCGGCGAAGCCGACCGCGCCGAACAGCACGGCGGTCGCGGCGGCCAGCGAGTACGCGGGGGCGCTGCCCGCCACCGCCATCACGATCGTGTCGAAGGTGCCGAGGGCGTTGGGCTGGAGGCCCCGGCCGGGGGAGCGGCCGGCCTCTCTGCCGGAACGGCCCGAACGACCGGAACTGCCGGAAGCGCTGCGCATGGCGGTGTCCTCGGGGACGCGGGGAGTGGGGGGGAGGGGGAGGGGGAGGGGGAGGGGCGTGGGGACGGGGGGATGTGCGTGGGGGAACGGCGGGTCCGCGCCACCAGAGAGTCGCTCGTGGCCGGAAAGCGGCGCGGATCACGGTGAATTCGTGCGCATCGTAGTCGCCCCCGCGCGTTCCGGTAACGGCGGTGGGAGGGTTCGGTTCCGCAACCGCCGGTAAGGGCTTCCGTACGCCCCTTTGGCCGGGTTTACGGCCCGGGTGGCGCAGAAGAGAGCGCCCGCCCCGAGCCGCCCCGCCTTGAGCAGTCCCGCCCCGACCCCCCCGCGTCGAGCCGCCCCGCCCCGAGCAACTCACCGCTCCCCCTCCGGTGTCGCGATGGCCCGCGCCGCCCGCACCTCCTGCCGGAGCGGGGCGAGGACGCCGTCCTCGTCGCCGCCGAGGTCGGCGCGCACCTCCACGAGCACGTCGCTGGAGCGCAGCCCGTCCGCCAGTTCCCGCAACTGGGTCTCGACGGCGGCGACCTCGGCCGGTTCGGGCGGCGCGGCGCCGTGGTCGACGCGGATCCGGGCGGCGGTGGTGGCGTCCACGATCCGCTCGACGGCGATGGCGAGCGGCCACCACGCGGCGGCCAGGTCCCCGGCGGGCGGCGGCTCGGTGAGGGCGCGCTGGAACTCCGAGCGTACGGAGGACATGTCGCGGTACAGCTTGCGGCGCGCGCGGTGCCGGGCGGACGGGTCCTCCTCGCCGGACGGGGGCGCGGCGAAGGCGAGGCGTACGTACGCGGCGGTGTCCTCGACCGCGTCGGCGAGCCGGTCCGCGACCCGGGTGTGCCAGGACTCCGGCCACAGCAGATAGCCCGCGACCAGCGCGATGCCGCAGCCGATCAGCGAGTCGTAGAGCCTCGGCAGCACCAGGTCGAAGCCCTGGTGGTTGAGCAGGTCCGACAGGAGCAGGATGACCGGCGTGATGGCGGCGGTCTGGAAGGCGTACCCCTTCGCGGAGAAGGCCGGGATCAGCGCGGCGAGCGCCACCATCACCGGCACGTCCCACCAGCCGCGCGGCACCGCGGCGAGCAGCGGCGCGGCGACGACGAGCCCGGCGGCGGTCCCGGCCGCGCGCAGCACCGCGCGCGAGAACACCGAGCCGAAGTCCGGCTTGAGGACGAAGGTGACGGTGAGCGCGACCCAGTACGAGCGGGGCACCGGGATCAGCGAGACCAGTGCCTGCGCGAGGCCGATGCAGAGGGCGAGCCGCAGGCCGTAGCGCCAGGAGGCGCCGGACAGCAGCACGTTGCGGGCGGTGCGCCGGATCCGGACGCGGAGGGCGGCGGGGCGGCCGAGCCGGTCGTCCACGTTGTGCGGGTCGGGCTCGGTCCGGTGGACGACGCTCGCCGCGTGCCGCAGCGCCGCGTCGACCGCCTTCTCGGAGGGCCGGCGGGCCTCCGGCAGCCGCGGCTCGTACGGCGGGCCGGCCCGCCCCGGCTTCCTCTCCCGCTCGACGGTGTCCGCGAGTTGGTGCACCGCGGCGGGGATCTCGGGCGGCAGGGGCCGGTGGAAGCGGCGGGCCGCGAGGTGGGCGGCCGGGGCGGCCTCCAGGAGCGGGATGAGCACGTTGAGCTCGGCGAGCAGCCGCACCAGGGTGGGCGCCCGGCCGTGCTGCCGGGCGCGACGGGCGAGCACCAGGTCGTAGGACTGGTTGAGGGAGGCGGTGACGGCCTGCCGCTTCTCGTCGTACGCGTCGGTGCCGGCGGCCTCGAAGAGTTCGGCGAGCGCGCGGTAGGTCCCGGCGACGGCGGTCCGTTCCGGAGCGCCGCCGCGCAGCGGCCAGCCGAGCAGGGTGAGGACGAGGACGACGACCCCGCCGAGCCCGAGCAGCAGCGGCGCCTTCCACCACGGCTGCGGCATCGGCAGTCCGGCGCCGACCACCGCGTTGAGCAGGAGCAGCAGCCCGGAGACGGAGGCGACGGCACCGATCGACGAGATCATCCCGGAGACCAGCGCGACGAGGGTGAGCGCGGCGACGGCGACCCAGCCCTCCCCGTACACGAGGGTGCCGAGGGTGACGCCGACGGCGCCGAAGAGCTGGGGGACGGCGATGTTGAAGAAGCGCATCCGGTACGCGTCGGCGGTGTCGCCGATGACTCCGGACAGGGCGCCCATCGACACGAGAGCGCCGTAGGCGGGCTGCCCCGCGGCGAGGCCGGCGGCGAGCGGCGCGGCGAGCGCGATCGACGCGCGGCCGACGGCGGGCCAGGGCACGGGCGTCGGCTGCGGCCGCAGACCGGCGGTCAGCCAGGAGGGCGGGGAGAGCCGGGCGGACCGCCCTTGCCGCCGTCCCGACCGCCGTCCCGACCGCGCGCCTTTCGTGGATCCCGCCGGTCCCGCGGATCCCGCCGATTGCTCCGATTGCGCCGGTTTCGCCATGGGTCACACGTTACGGCGGCGGCCCGGGGGCGACAGGGCGACAGGGCGACAGGGCGCCGGGGAGGGCGGCGGCGGGGGTCTCAGCTGCGGTAGCCCTCGACCTCGGCCGCGGGGCGGACCGCCGCGGTGTCGGGGTCCTCGCCGAACTCGGCCTTCGCGCGCCGCTGCCGCAGCAGGTCCCAGCACTGGTCGAGCCGGACCTCCAGCTCGGCGAGCCGGGCGCGTTCCTCGTCGCCGAGGCCGCCGGCGCGTTGGCGCAGGGAGCGCTCCTCCTCGACGAGGGAGCCGATGTTCTCGAGGATCTCGTCGTTCTCCATGTCTTCCAGCGTGGCCGATCGGCGCCCGCTCCGCGAGGCGGACGGACGCCGATCGGTGCTTCCAGGGGGGCGGGGACGCCCGTCAGTGGCGCAGGGCCTGGGAGACCTGGGCCTCGGTGGCGCCGGAGAGGGTCCGGTTGCTGCGGGCCGTGCCGGTCTTGGACTTGCCGGGCTCCACGCCGTCGATGCCGAGGACGACGGAGTCGAGGAAGTTCCCGTCCTTGTCGCGGAAGGTGACCATGACGGTGTAGTCGGCCGTCTTGTCCTTGGGGTTGGTCGCGGTGATCTCGGCGACCGTCCGGTCCCCGTCCTCGGACGTCGGCCCGGCCTTCACGTCGCCGGTCGCGTTGACCCCGTCCTTGACCTCGTTCATCTTCTGCTGCGCGGCCGAGGCCACGGCGGCGGTGGCGGTCGAGACGAGCTCGCCCGCCTTCTCCTTGGCCTGGTCGCAGCCGGTCAGCGCGACCGGGCCGAGGAGGCCCAGGGCGAGGAGCGCCGCGCCGGTGGCCGTGCGGCGGCGGCTCACCAGGACTCACTCCCGTAGTCCTTGTCCGAGGCGAGGGCCCAGACGATGAAGACGGAGACGGCCATGGAGAACAGCGCCCACCACGGCTGGTAGGGCAGGAAGAGGAACTGCGCGACGATGTTCAGCGAGGCGAGGGCGATGCCCGCGATCCGGCCCCACTCGGCGCCGCTGAGGATGCCGCCGCCGGCGATGGCGATGACCACGCCGAGGCAGAGGTGGATCCAGCCCCAGGACGTCAGGTCGAACTTGAAGACGTAGTCGCCCACGCGCGTGTAGATGTCGTCCTCGGCGATGCCGGCGATGCCCTGGAGGACGTCGATGACGCCGGTGACCAGCATGAGGACACCGGCGAACATGGTGCCGCCGGACGCCCAGGCGCCGGAGGTCGACTGCTTTGGGGGACGCGGCTGCTGTGAGGAAGCGGTGTTCTGGCTCATGGGTTCATCGTGGGAGCGTTTGTTCGGATGTGAATCTTCTGCTGGGCCGATCGGGTGACGGGCGAATCCTGGATGTGTAATATCCAGGATCATGAGGATGAACGAGGGCGTGGAGTGGGCGCTGCACAGCTGCCTCAACCTGGCCTGGATCGGCGAGGAACGGGCGGTCACGGCGGCCCGGCTCGCGGCCTACCACGAGCTTCCCGCCCCCTACCTCAACAAGCAGCTCCAGGCCCTGGTCCGGGCCGGCATCCTGACCTCCGTGTCCGGCCCGCGGGGCGGCTTCCGGCTGGCCAGGGGGCTCGACCGGATCACGCTGATGGACGTGGTCGTGGCGATCGAGGGCCCTGACGAGGCCTTTCGCTGCACCGAGATCCGCGGGCAGGGCCCCGGCGCCGGCATCGGCCGGCCGACCGTCGAGTGCGCCATCGCCGACGCGATGGGCCGCGCCGAACTGGCCTGGCGGCGCGAGCTGGCCGCCCGGACCCTGGCCGACGTGCGGGCCCAGGCGGAACGCCAGGCGCCGGGCGCGTCGGACCGGATCCGCCGCTGGTTCGCCTCGGCCTGACGGGCGCCGCCCGAGGGCGGCGCGCCTCCCCTTGCCCCCTCCGCTCCACATTCTGGATATCGAATGTCCCGTTTAGGTTCCCCGTTGACGGAAGGACGTACGCACGCCATGAGCACTCCGCGCACCGACAAGAAGACCGACGAGAACACCGACGAGAACACCGACCGGACCGCCCGCCAGCGCACCGACCGGCGCACCCTCACCAACCCGGCGCCCCTCCACGACCCCACGCCCTTCGGCTACAGCCACGCCGTCTCGGCGCCCGGCGAACTCGTCTTCATCGCGGGCCAGTACGCCTCCGACGCCACCGGCGCGCCCGTCCCCGGCGACTTCGCCGCGCAGGTCGAGCTGGCGCTCGCCAACCTCCGGCACGCCCTGGCCGGCGTGGGCCTCGGCCCGGAGCACGTGGTCCGGCTCGGCTCGTACGTCGTCGAGCACGACCTCGCCAAGCTGGAGGTCCTCGGCAAGGCGCTGCACGCCGTCTTCGGCGACCGGCTCCCGGCGCAGACCCTGAGCGGGGTCGCGGCCCTGGCGCTGCCCGGGATGCTCTTCGAGATCGACGCGGTGGCCGTCCGCCCGGCCGGCGCCTGATCCACTTGCGGCGGGCGGGGCCGGGGTGTGCCCTGGAGGGTGCACCGTCCGGTGCGAGGGCGCGCCGCCGGGCGCGCCCCGTGCGGGAAAGGAGCTCCGCCATGGCAGCACACGCAGCCGCCCCCGCCCGCCGCGGGCAGGTCTCCACCCACGGCTGGGGACTGCCCGTCGTCCTCGGCATCTGCTACGGCCTCTACGCCCCCACCGTCGCCCGGCACGGCGAGGGCACGAGCTGGGGCCAGTTCTGGCTCGGCGTGATCAGCGGCGCGGCGCTCGCCGTCGCCGTCTACGCCCTCCGCCGCCACGGCCGCCGCCTCCCGCGCGAACTCCGCGCCCCCGCCTGGGGCGCCCTCGCCGGCATCGCGACGGGCTTCCTGGTGAGCCTCGCCGACCGGAGCGTCTTCTCCTCCTCGATGCTCGGCCTGGTCGTCGCCGGGGCGACGACCGCCTTCGCCTTCTACGCCTTCTACACCCACGAGGACGCGAGGGGCCGCCCGGCGCCGTACTGAGCGCCGGCGCCCGGGCAGCCGGCCCGCCGTGCCGGGCGCCCGGGCAGCCGGCCCGCCGCCGTGCCCGGTCAGTCCAGCCTGAGGTCCGCCAGGCCGGCCAGTTGCTGCTCGAAGGGGACGACCTCGTCCGTCGGGGTCGTCCGCTCCGGGCGGGCGGCGATCAGTTCGGCGAACTCGGCGCCCGCGCGGTTGATGCGGTGCGGGAGGCCCTCCGTGTACTCGTCGCCGCCCGTGCCCCAGTCCTCCGAGGCCGCGTAGACGGCGGTCGGGGCGACCAGGGCGCGCAGGTAGGCGAAGAGCGGGCGCAGGGCGTGGTCGAGCACGAGCGAGTGGCGGGCGGTGCCGCCGGTCGCGCCGAGCAGGACCGGGGTGCCGGTCAGGGCGGCCGGGTCGATCAGGTCGAAGAAGGACTTGAACAGACCGCTGTACGAGGCCGTGAAGACCGGGGTGACGGCGATGACGCCGTCGGCGCCGGTCACCGTGTCGATCGTCTCCTGCAGCTTCTGTGACGGGAAGCCGGTGACGAAGTTGTTGGCGATGTCGACGGCCAGGTCGCGCAGTTCGACCACCTCGACGTCGACCGCGTACTCCTGCTCGGCCAGCCGGTAGCGGGTGGCCTGGAGGAGCCGGTCGGCGAGCAGCCGGGTGGAGGACGGGCTGCTGAGGCCCGCCGAGACGGCGACGAGCTTGAGCGTGCGCATGGGTCAGGCCTCCTTGGGGGCCGTGGGGGCGGCGGCCGTGACGGCCGGGTGGAGCGGTGCGGTCGCGGGGACGTCGGCCGGGCGCAGGTTCTCGAACTCCTTGCGCAGCACCGGCACGACCTCCTCGCCGAGGATGTCGAGCTGCTCCAGGACGGTCTTCAGGGGCAGTCCGGCGTGGTCGATCAGGAACAGCTGGCGCTGGTAGTCGCCGACGTAGTCGCGGAAGGACAGGGTGCGCTCGATGACCTCCTGCGGCGAGCCGACGGTCAGCGGGGTCTCGCGGCTGAACTCCTCCAGGGACGGGCCGTGCCCGTAGACCGGCGCGTTGTCGAAGTACGGGCGGAACTCCCGTACCGCGTCCTGCGAGTTCTTCCGGACGAAGACCTGGCCGCCGAGGCCGACGATGGCCTGCTCGGGCGTGCCGTGGCCGTAGTGCGCGTAGCGCTGGCGGTAGAGCCGGACCATCTTCTCGGTGTGCTGCTTGGGCCAGAAGATGTGGTTGGCGAAGAAGCCGTCCCCGTAGTACGCGGCCTGCTCGGCGATCTCCGCGGAGCGGATGGAGCCGTGCCAGACGAAGGGCGGGACGCCGTCCAGCGGGCGCGGGGTGGCCGTGAAGCCCTGGAGCGCGCTGCGGAACCTGCCCTCCCAGTCGACCACGTCCTCCCTCCACAGCCGGTGGAGCAGCGCGTAGTTCTCGATGGCGAGCGGGATGCCCTGGCGGATGTCCTGGCCGAACCACGGGTAGACCGGGCCGGTGTTGCCGCGGCCCATCATCAGGTCGACGCGCCCGTCGGCGAGGTGCTGCAGGGTCGCGTAGTCCTCGGCGATCTTCACCGGGTCGTTGGTGGTGATCAGGGTGGTCGAGGTGGAGAGGATCAGGTTCTCCGTGCGGGCCGCGATGTGCCCGAGGAGCGTGGTCGGGGAGGAGGGGACGAACGGCGGGTTGTGGTGCTCGCCGGTCGCGAAGACGTCCAGCCCGACCTCCTCGGCCTTGAGCGCGATGGCGACGGTGTTCTTGATCCGCTCGTGCTCGGTGGGGGTGCGGCCGGTGGTGGGGTCGGTCGTCACGTCACCGACGGTGAAGATCCCGAACTGCATCGTGCTCACCTCTCGCGGGGTCCGCTGTTGGTTGAATCTTAAACTGTCTCGCTCAACGGCGCCACCCCCCGCCCTATTCCGCGGCCCGTACCCTGAAGGACATGACCCAGGACCTGGAGCGCTGGAAGGAGCGGGGCGTCATGCTCCGCGTCTTCGTGTACGTCTTCGTGACGCACGCCCTCGCCGGCTTCGTCTGGCTGCTCTTCTACGTCGGCGAGCACGCCCCCAAGTGACCGAGCCGCAGCCCGCCGCCGGGGCTCACGTAGAGTCCCGGTCGTGAACGCTGCGATACCGGTGCCCGCGGTGTCGGTCGTCGGAATCGGCGCCGACGGCTGGGACGGGCTCCCCGAGAACTCCCGCCGCCCGCTGCGCGCCGCCGACGTCCTCATCGGCGCCCCCCGCCAGCTCGACCTCCTGCCGGCCGCCGACTGCCCCGGCGAACGCGTCCCCTGGCCCAGCCCCCTGCGCCCCGCCGTCCCCGGCCTCCTCGCCGCCCACGAGGGCCGCGCCGTCGCCGTCCTGGCCAGCGGCGACCCCTCCTTCTACGGGATCGCCCGCACCCTCACCGAGCTCCTCGGCCCCGACCGGCTCGACGTCCGGCCGCACCCGTCCTCCGTCTCGTACGCCTGCGCCCGGCTCGGCTGGGCCCTGGAGCAGACCGAGACCGTCTCCCTGGTCGCCCGCCCGCTCGACGCGCTCACCGCCGCCCTGCACGACGGGCGCCGGCTGCTCGTCCTCGGCGAGGGGCCCGAGAGCCCCGCCCGGGTCGCCGCGCTGCTGCGCGAGCGCGGCTGGGGCGGCACCCGCATCCGCGTCCTGGAACAGCTCGGCGGCCCGCGCGAACGCGTCCTCGACGGCACCGCCGACGGCTGGCCGCACGAGCGCACCGACGCCCTGCACGTCCTCGCCCTCGACTGCGTGCGCGACCCGGACGCCGGCCGGCCGCGGCTCGGCCTCACCCCCGGACTGCCCGACGATGCCTACGAGCACGACGGACAGCTCACCAAGCGCCACGTGCGCGCCGCGACCCTCGCCGCCCTCGCGCCCGCCCCCGGCGAACTGCTCTGGGACGTCGGCGGCGGCTCCGGCTCCATCGGCATCGAGTGGATGCGCGCGCACCGCTCCTGCCGGGCCGTCGCCGTGGAGAAGTCGGAGCGGCGGGCCGCCCGCATCGGGCGCAACGCGGCCGCCCTCGGCGTCCCGGCGCTCCGGGTCGTCACCGGCCCCGCGCCCGCCGCGCTCGCCGGCCTCCCCGCCCCCGACGCCGTCTTCGTCGGCGGCGGACTCACCGCCCCCGGCCTGCTCGACGCCTGCTGGGACGCGCTGCCGGCCGGCGGCCGGCTGGTCGCCAACACCGTGACCCTGGAGTCCGAGGCGCTGCTCGCCCGGTGGTACGCCCGCCACGGCGGCGAACTGGTCCGGCTCGCGGTCGCCGCCGCCGTGCCGGTCGGCGGCTTCACCGGCTGGCGCCAGGCCATGCCGGTCACCCAGTGGTCCGTAACGAAGGGTTCGAGAGAGCAATGACCGTCTACTTCATCGGCGCGGGCCCCGGCGCGGCCGACCTCATCACCCTGCGCGGCGCGCGGACCCTCGCGAAGTGCGGCGTCTGCCTCTACGCGGGCTCGCTCGTGCCGCGCGAGCTGCTCGCCGAGTGCCCGCCGGACGCGAAGCTCGTCGACACCGCGAACCTGGACCTCGACCGGATCGTCGCCGAGATCGTCGCCGCCCACGAGGCCGGCCAGGACGTGGCACGGCTGCACTCCGGCGACCCGTCCGTCTTCAGCGCGATGGCCGAGCAGATGCGCCGCCTGGACGCGGCCGGCGTCCCGTACGAGGTCGTGCCCGGCGTCCCCGCCTTCGCGGCGGCCGCGGCGGCGCTGAAGCGCGAGCTGACCGTCCCGACCGTCGGCCAGACCGTCATCCTGACCCGCATCGCCCAGCAGGCCACCCCCATGCCGGAGGGCGAGGACCTGGCCACCCTGGGCCGCAGCGGCGCGCTGCTCGTGCTGCACCTCGGCGCGCGGTACGTGGACCGGATCGTCGCCGAGCTGGTGCCGCACTACGGCACCGACTGCCCGGCCGCCGTCGTCGCCATGGCCAGCCGCCCGGACGAGCTGGTCCTGCGCGGCACCCTGGAGGACATCGCCGAGCAGGTGAAGGCGGCCGGCATCACCAAGACCGCCGTGATCGTCGTGGGCCGCACGCTGGCCGCCGCCGAGTTCCGCGACAGCCACCTCTACGACCCGGCCCGGGACCGCCACGTCTGCTGAGACGGGGCGGCCCCGGGCCGTGCGGGCCCGTCCGGCGTCAGGGCCGGACGGGCCCGAAGTCCTGCGTCCCGCGCCAGGAGTGCTGCGCCAGGAGTGCTGCGTCGGGCGTCCTGTGTCGGGCGTTCGACGTCAGGCGTCCTGCGCGTCAGGCGTCAGGTGTCAGGCGTTCGGCCGCTTGCCGTGGTTCGCCTTCTTCTTCTTGCGTGCCCGCTTCTTGTTGCCGCGCTTGGCCATGGGACTCCCTCTCGGTCTCGCGTAGGGGACGCTGCCGTCGCCAGCCTAGGTTCGGCGGCCGGGCCCCGCACCTCGGCTCCCGGCCGCGCGGCGCGTGGGGCGCGGAAGCTCAGCCCCTCGCCCCGGCCAGGGCGGCCCACTCCGGCGCGAGCACCGCCATCACCGTCGCGTCCACCCGCTCGCCCTCCCACAGCAGCGCCCCGCGCAGCACGCCCTCCGCGCGGAAGCCGGCCTTCTCGTAGGCGCGGCGCGCCCGCGGATTGAACGCGTACACCTCCAGCCACACCCGGTACAGGCCGACGGTCTCGAAGGCGTGGCCGAGCACCAGCCTGGTCGCCTCGGTGCCGAGGCCCCGGCCGAGGGCGCCCGGCGCGAGGCAGATCCGGAAGCCGCAGCTCTCGTTGTCCTGGTCCCACTCGTTGAGCACGACCTCGCCGGCCACCCGGCCGGTCGCCCGGTCCACCACCGCCAGGTCGAGCCGGTTGGTCTGGGCGCCGCGCGTCGCGTACCACCGGCGCAGCGCCCGCTCGTCGACCTCCGCGTGCGAGCCGGTGAGCCGGCCGATCTCGGGGTCCCGCAGCATCGGCAGCAGGGCGGGGACGTCGTCCTCGGTGACCGGGCGGAGCAGGACGCGTGCGCCGGTGAGCGTGGGCTTGTACGAGAAGTCGGTCGTCATCCGGGCATTGTCGGGGCCGCCGGTGCGCGCCGTCCTCCGGTTTCCCGTACGGGGCGCGCGCCGTCCTCCGGTTTCCCGTACGGGGCACGGGCCGCGCGCCGGGCTCACGCCCCGGGCAGGCCCTCCGCGCCCGGGCCCGCGGGGGCGGAGCGTCCGACGACCGTCCCGGCCCGGTCGATGCAGATCACGTCGACCGCGACCGGCGCGCCGCGCAGCACCGCGAGGGCCTCGTCGCGGGCGCGGGCGGCGACGAGGTCGCCGAGCGGGACGCCGGCCGCCTCGCACAGGCGGAGCGCGGCGAGACCGGTGTTGGCGGCGGCGATCTCCGCGGCGAGCGCCTCGGACGCGCCGCCGGTGCGGGCCAGCGCGGCGAGGAAGCCCTTGTCGACCTGGGAGCGGGCCGAGTGCAGGTCGAGGTGGCCGGCCGCCAGCTTGGACAGCTTGGCGAAGCCGCCGCAGATCGTGAGCCGGTCCACCGGGTGGCGGCGAACGTACTTGAGCACCGCGCCCGCGAAGTCCCCCATGTCGAGCAGCGCGATCTCCGGCAGCTCGTACAGCTCGGTCACCGTGCGCTCGGAGGTGGAGCCGGTGCAGCCGGCGACGTGCGTGAGGCCGCCGGCGCGGGCCACGTCCACCCCGCGCCGGATCGAGTCGATCCAGGCCGAGCAGGAGTAGGGCACGACGACGCCGGTGGTGCCGAGGATGGACAGGCCGCCGAGGATGCCGATCCGGGGGTTCCAGGTGGAGCGGGCGATCTCGGCGCCGTTGTCGACGGAGACGGTGATCTCCACGTCGCCGGTCCCGCCGTGGCGGGCCGCGACCTCGGCGACGTGCTCGCGCATCAGCTGCCGCGGCACCGGGTTGATCGCGGGTTCGCCGACCTCCAGGGGCAGGCCAGGCAGGGTGACCGTGCCGACCCCCGGCCCCGCCCGGAAGACCACCCCGGAGCCGGCCGGCAGCAGCCGCACCGTCGAGCGGATCAGCGCCCCGTGCGTGACGTCGGGGTCGTCGCCCGCGTCCTTCACCACCCCGGCGGTGGCCGAGCCCGCACCCGTACCCGCAGTCGCACCCGTACCCGTACCCGTACCCGAGGCCGGGCCCGCAGCCGCACCCGCAGTCCCGCCCGTCCCCGTACCCGAGGCCGGGCCCGCGTCCAGGGACTCCACGGCGAGCGCGAAGGACGGCGTCTGGCCCTTCGGCAGGGTGATGGTCACCGGGTCCGGGAACTCCCCGGTGAGCAGCGCCGTGTACGCGGCGGTCGTCGCCGCCGTCGCGCAGGCGCCGGTCGTCCAGCCGGGCCGCAGGCCGGTGTGCTTGAGTTGGGCCGCACGCCCGCCGGAACTCATGAAGGGCCTCCCATGCACGTGCTCATCCTCGGCGGGACGACCGAGGCCCGCGTCCTGGCCGGACTGCTCGATCCCTCGGTACGGGTCACCAGCTCGCTCGCCGGGCGGGTCGCCGCGCCCCGGCTGCCCGCCGGGGAGGTCCGGATCGGCGGCTTCGGCGGGCCGGCCGGGCTCGCCGCGTGGCTGCGGGAGCACACCGTGGACGCGGTCATCGACGCCACCCATCCCTTCGCCGAGCGGATCAGCTTCAACGCGGCCGAGGCGGCCGCCACCGCCCATGTTCCCCTGCTGGCGCTGCGCCGTCCCGGCTGGGTCCCGGTCGACGGGGACGACTGGCGCTCCGTGACCTCGCTGGCCGAGGCGGCCGGGGCCCTCGACGGCCTCGGCGACCGCGTCTTCCTCACCACCGGCCGGATGGGGCTCGCCGCCTTCGCCGACCGGCCCGAGTGGTTCCTGGTCCGCTCGGTGGACGCCCCCGACGCGCCGATGCCCGCCCGTGCCGAAGTGCTCCTGGACCGCGGCCCGTTCACCCTCGACGGGGAGCGCGCGCTCATCCGGGAGCACCGCGTCGACGTCCTGGTGACGAAGGACAGCGGCGGCGCCGCGACCGCCCCCAAGCTCCGGGCCGCCCGCGAGGCGGGCCTCCCGGTGGTGGTGGTCCGCCGGCCGCCGGTGCCGGAGGGCGTCCCGGTCGCCACGACCCCCGAGGAGGCCGCGGCCTGGGCGCTGCGCGCCCCGGCCCCCGACACGGCCTGATCCCCAGCCCGGTCCGGCGACGCCGGGGCCCGAACCCGAACCCCGAACCCGGGCCCCGGGCCTGCGCCGGAGGCCGGCCGGGCCGCCCGGCCTCAGCCGTAACGGCGGGGCGTCCAGGCGATCGTCCGCCCGTCGGCGCGCTCCGTGACCCTCGTCTGGGACGAGCCGATGAGGAGCAGCGTGCGCATGTCGACCTCGGCCGGGTCCAGGGTCTTCAGGGTGAGGACCCGGACCGACTGCTCCGGGCCGCCGACGTCGCGGGCGACGACCACCGGGGTGTCGGGGGAGCGCACGTCGAGGAGCAGCTCGCGGGCCGCGGCGACCTGGTGGGTGCGGGACTTCGAGCCCGGGTTGTAGATCGCGAGGACGAGGTCGGCCTCGGCGGCGGCCCGCAGCCGGCCGGCGATGACCTCCCAGGGCTTGAGGCGGTCCGAGAGCGAGATCGTCGCGTAGTCGTGGCCGAGCGGGGCGCCCGCGGCGGCGGCCGCGGCGTTGGCGGCGGTCACCCCGGGGAGGACCCGTACGGGCACGTCGGCGTAGCGCTCCTCCGCCGCGATCTCCAGGACGGCCGTGGCCATCGCGAAGACACCCGGGTCGCCGCCCGACACGACGGCGACGCGGCGCCCGCGCCGGGCCAGGTCGAGGGCGAACTCGGCGCGCTCCGACTCGACCTTGTTGTCCGAGCCGTGCCGGCGCTGCGAGGCGCGGAGCACCGGGACGCGGTCGAGGTAGGTGGTGTAGCCGACCAGGTCGTCGGCGTTGACCAGGGCCCCGCGCGACTCGGGGGTCAGCCAGGGCGCCCCGGCCGGGCCGGTGCCGACCACGACGACCTCGCCGACCGTCTCCCGGGACTCGGGCGCCACGGCGTCGATCCGGGACGGCAGCACGGCCACCGAGAAGTACGGCACGGACGCGGGGTCGATCTCGGCGACCCGCCCGGTGCGCTCGCCGGCCATGAACGCGCGCTCCACGTACCGCGCGTCGTCGAGCCGGCCGGCCCGCTCCAGGGCCCGCTTCACGGTCGGGAAGGTGCGGCCGAGCTTCATCACGACGGCCGAGTCCGTGCCCGCGAGCCGGGCCGTCAGCTCGTCCTCCGACAGGGTGCCGGGGACGATCGTCAGCACCTCCTCGGCCTCGCACAGCGGCTCGCCGAGCCGCGCCGCCGCGGCGCTCACCGAGGTGACGCCGGGGATGACGGTGGTGTCGTAACGGTCCGCGAGCCGCTTGTGCATGTGCTGGTACGAGCCGTAGAACAGCGGGTCGCCCTCGGCGAGGACGGCGACCGTGCGCCCCGCGTCGAGGTGCGCGGCGAGCCGGGCCGCGGCCTCCTCGTAGAAGTCGTCGAGCGCGCCGCGGTAGCCGCCGGGGTGGTCGGTGGTCTCCACGGTGAGCGGGTACATCAGCCGCTCCTCGATGTGGTCCTCGCGGATGTGCCCGGCGGCGATCGAGCGCGCGATGGACCGCCCGTGGCGGGCCGAGTGGTAGGCGATGACGTCCGCCTCGGCGATCGCCTTCACCGCGGCCACCGTCATCAGGTCCGGGTCGCCGGGCCCGAGCCCGACCCCGTACAGCTTGCCCTTCACGCCCTTCACGTCGCTCATGCCTGGATCTCCGCTTCGTGCGCGAGCGCGTTGAGCGCCGCCGCCGTCATCGCGCTGCCGCCGCGCCGGCCGCGCACCACCAGGTACTCCAGGCCGAGGGTGTTCGCGGCGAGCGCGTCCTTGGACTCGGCGGCGCCGATGAAGCCGACCGGGATGCCGAGCACGGCCGCCGGCTTCCCGGCGCCCTTCGCGATCATCTCCAGGAGGTGAAAGAGCGCGGTCGGCGCGTTGCCGATGGCGACGACCGAGCCCTCCAGGCGGTCCCGCCACAGCTCCATCGCGGCGGCCGAGCGGGTGGTGCCGAGCTCGGCGGCGAGGCCGGGAACGGCCGGGTCGGACAGGGTGCACACCACGTCGTTGTCGGCGGGCAGCCGCTTGCGGGTCACCCCGCTGGCCACCATCTGCGCGTCGCACAGGATCGGCGCCCCGGCGCGCAGCGCGGCGCGGGCCGCGCCGACCACGCCCGGCGAGTACGCGACGTCCCGGACCAGGTCGGTCATGCCGCAGGCGTGGATCATGCGCACCGTGACCGTGGCGACGTCGGCGGGCAGCGCCGCGAGATCCGCCTCGGCGCGGATCGTGGCAAAGGAGCGGCGGTAGATCTCCGCGCCGTCCTTCTCGTACTCGAACATCCTCTTGCTCTCGCTCATCTCGTGGTGCGGGCGGTGTGCACCGCTTCGGACAGGGAGGTACGGGGGGTGGGCACGCCGTCGACGAGATAGCCGCCGTCCCCGGTGGCGACGACGTCGACCCACGTGCCGTGCGGGTGCCCGCAGCGGCGCTCGCATCCGGCGAAGTGCACGGGCAGCGGCCCGCCGGGCGCCCGCCCGGCGTCGGCCCGCACGTCCGCGAGGGACTTGGCGCAGCCGGGCCGCCCGGTGCAGGCGGTGACGCCGACGGCGGCGGCGTCGGGGCGGGTCACGAAGCCGTGCGCGGCGAGCGCGGGCAGCCCTGCGGCGGGCCCGACGAGCACCACACCGCGCCAGGGCGTGAACCGCACCTCGGCCACCGGCAGCAGGGCCCGCGCCTGCGCGACCGAGAGCCGCCCGAGCGGCGCGAGCACGTGCAGGGCCCGGTCACCGAGCGGGCCGGGGGCGAGCGGGGCGGAGGGCGACGGGTCGGGGGTCTGCGGGTCGGGGGTTGACGGGTCGGGGGCGTGCGGTACGGCTCCGAGGGGGCCGGGCGCGGGCGGCCGCGCCCCGGCCGGGGCCGGGGCAGCGGCCGGAGCCGGCGGGCCCGTCGGCGGCGCCGGCTGCGGAAGGGGCGGGTCCGGTACGGGGCGGGTGCCCGGCACGGGCAGGGCCGTCAGGTCCGGGGCGTGGCCGGGCGGCAGTTCCCGGACTCGCCAGGCACCGTTTCCGGCCGTTTCCGCGGCGTCCAGGAAGGCGAGCGCGGCGGCGAGGGCGGCGCGCGGGGCGTCGGCGCCGGGCACCTCGACGGTCTGTCCGGCGCAGCGCAGCAGCGCCGTGCCGCCCTCTGCTGCGATCAAGGTCACATCGCCGCCGAGCCCGGCGACGTCCCCCCGCCCGTCGTCCAGGACGAACAGGAATCGCCCGGAAAGGGCCGCGGCCCGCGGCGTCGCGCAGAGCAGCCGGTCGAGCTCGCGCACCCACAACTGCACGTCCGCGTGGCCGAGTCCGTCGAGACCGGCGGCCGGCGAGGCCACCACGTTCCGCACCCGCTCGTGCGTCTCGGAGGGCAGCAGCCCGCCCGCCCGGAGCCGGCCGGCCAGCTCGCCCGCGCAGTCGTCCCGCAGACCCCGCAGCTCGGCGTTGCCCCGCGAGGTGATCCCGATCCCGCCGTCCCCCAGCTCCTCGGCGGCGGCCGCCAACAGCTCCACCTGATCCCCCGTCAACCTTCCGCCGGGCAGCCGGAGTCGGGCGAGGAACCCGTCGTCGGCGCGGTGCAGGCGCAGCGCCCCGGGGCAGGCGTCACCACGGTCCCGTATGAGAGGTTCGTCCCGTTCGGACGAGGTGTGTCGGCTGGCGGGCATGGCGGCGAGCATACCCACGGGATTCCCGCCGTCACCCTGTGATCAGCACCCCACCACTTCCCGGCACGAACCCCATAGGATGCAGACCGGCATGGGGTCCCAGGGCCCCGGGGAGGAAGCCCGGTGAGAATCCGGCGCGGTCCCGCCACTGTGAACCGGCCTCGGGGCGACCCGGGTGCCGGTGAGTCAGGAACTCCCGCCGTCCAACGACCACCCGGGGCGCGGACACCCCGAGGAAGGGCCTGAGCCTCGCCATGCTCCTGCTGCTGTCGCACTCCGACACCGACCTGCTCAGCGCCCGTGCGGCCAACGCCGCCGCCTCCGGCGACGAGGGCGTCGAGTGGCGCTACGCCAACCCCGCCCGCCTGCCCCAGGACGAGCTGCCCGCCCTGCTCGACGGCGTCGGCCTCGTCGTCGTCCGGCTCCTCGGCGGCGTCCGCTCCTGGCAGGAGGGCCTCGACGCGGTGCTCGCCACCGGCAAGCCCGTCGTGGTGCTGAGCGGCGAGCAGGCGCCCGACGCCCAGCTGATGGCCGCCTCCACCGTGCCGGTCGGCGTCGCCACCGAGGCGCACGCCTATCTGGCGCACGGCGGACCCGCGAACCTCGCCCAGCTCGGGCGCTTCCTCTCCGACACCGTGCTCCTCACCGGCCACGGCTTCGAGGCCCCCGCCGCCGCCCCCACCTGGGGCGAGCTGGAGCGCACGCCGACGCGCACCGACGGCCCGACGGTCGCCGTGCTCTACTACCGCGCCCACCACATGAGCGGCAACACCGCCTTCGTCGGCGCCCTCTGCGACGCCATCGAGGCGCACGGCGCCCGCGCCCGCGCGCTGTACGTGGCCTCCTTGCGCGCCCCCGAGGACGAGCTGCTCGCCGAACTCCGCGGCGCCGACGCCATCGTCACCACCGTCCTCGCCGCCGGCGGCACCCGGCCCGCCGAGGCCCAGGCCGGCGGCGACGAGGACGCCTGGGACGCGGGCGCGCTCGCCGCGCTCGACGTGCCGATCCTCCAGGCCCTGTGCCTCACCGGCTCCCGGTCGGCCTGGGAGGAGAACGACGAGGGCCTGTCCCCGCTGGACGCCGCCAGCCAGGTCGCCGTGCCCGAGTTCGACGGGCGCCTGATCACCGTCCCGTTCTCCTTCAAGGAGATCGACGAGGACGGCCTGCCCGCGTACGTGGCCGACGCCGAGCGCGCCGCCCGGGTCGCCGGCATCGCCGTCCGGCACGCCCGGCTGCGCCACATCCCGAACGCCGACAAGAAGCTGGCGCTCGTCCTCTCCGCGTACCCGACGAAGCACTCCCGGATCGGCAACGCGGTCGGCCTCGACACCCCCGCCTCCGCCGTCGAGCTGCTGCGGCGGCTCATCGCCGAGGGCTACGACTTCGGCCCGGTCGAGGACATCCCGGGCCTGGTCTCCGGCGACGGCGACGAACTGATCTACGCCCTCATCGAGGCCGGCGGCCACGACCAGGACTGGCTCACCGAGGAGCAGCTGGCGAAGAACCCGGTCCGCATCCCGGCCGCCGACTACAAGCGCTGGTACGCCGAGCTGCCGGCCGAACTGCGCGAGCAGGTCGAGGAGCACTGGGGCCCGGCGCCCGGCGAGATGTTCCTCGACCGGTCCCGCAACCCCGAGGGCGACATCGTGCTCGCCGCGCTGCGCCGCGGGAACCTGCTGATCCTCATCCAGCCGCCGCGCGGTTTCGGCGAGAACCCGATCGCGATCTACCACGACCCGGACCTGCCGCCCTCGCACCACTACCTGGCCGCCTACCGCTGGATCGCGGCCCGCGCGGAGGACGGCGGCTTCGGCGCCGACGCCATGGTCCACCTCGGCAAGCACGGCAACCTGGAGTGGCTGCCCGGCAAGAACGCCGGCCTGTCCGCCGCCTGCGGCCCGGACGCCGCCCTCGGCGACCTGCCGCTGGTCTATCCCTTCCTGGTCAACGACCCGGGCGAGGGCACCCAGGCCAAGCGGCGCGTCCACGCCACCCTGGTCGACCACCTCGTGCCGCCGATGGCGCGCGCCGACTCCTACGGCGACATCGCCCGCCTGGAGCAGCTGCTCGACGAGTACGCCCAGATCAGCAGCATGGACCCGGCGAAGCTGCCGGCGATCCGCGCCCAGATCTGGACGCTGATCCAGGCCGCCCGGCTCGACCACGACCTGGGCCTGGAGGAGCGCCCGGAGGACGACGGCTTCGACGACTTCCTGCTGCACGTCGACGGCTGGCTGTGCGAGGTCAAGGACGCCCAGATCCGCGACGGTCTGCACGTCCTCGGCGGTGCGCCGGAGGGCGAGGCCCGGGTCAACCTGGTCCTGTCGATCCTGCGCGCCCGCCAGATCTGGGGCGGCACCCAGGCGCTGCCCGGCCTGCGCGAGGCCCTCGGCCTCGACGAGTCCGCCGCCACCCGGACCACCGCCGACGAGGCCGAGGCGAAGGCCCGCGAGCTGGTCGAGGCGATGGAGGCGGCGGGCTGGGACCCGGCCGCCGTCGCGACCGTCGCCGCCGGGCACGGCCGGGCCGTCGCCGACGTCCTGGACTTCGCCGCCACCCAGGTCGTGCCCCGCCTGGCCGCCACCACCGACGAGCTCACCCACGCCGTCCACGCCCTAAACGGCGGCTTCGTCCCGGCCGGCCCGTCCGGCTCGCCGCTGCGCGGCCTGGTCAACGTGCTGCCGACCGGCCGGAACTTCTACTCCGTCGACCCCAAGGCCGTGCCCTCCCGGCTCGCCTGGGAGACCGGCCAGGCGCTCGCCGACTCGCTGCTCACCCGCTACCGCGAGGACAACGGCGCGTGGCCCACCTCCGTCGGCCTCTCCCTGTGGGGCACGAGCGCGATGCGCACCGCCGGCGACGACGTCGCCGAGGCCCTCGCGCTGCTCGGCGTCCGCCCGCTGTGGGACGACGCCTCGCGCCGGGTGAACGGTCTGGAGCCCATCCCGCTCGCCGAGCTCGGCCGCCCGCGCATCGACGTGACCCTGCGCATCTCCGGCTTCTTCCGCGACGCGTTCCCGCACGTCATCGGCCTCCTCGACGACGCCGTGCGGCTGGTCGCCGGGCTGGAGGGCGAGTCGGCCGAGGACAACTTCGTGCGCGCCCACGCCCAGGCCGACCTGGCCGAGCACGGCGACGAGCGCCGCGCCACCACCCGCATCTTCGGCTCCCGCCCCGGCACCTACGGCGCCGGCCTGCTCCAGCTGATCGACTCGCGGGACTGGCGCACCGACGCCGACCTCGCCGAGGTCTACACGGTGTGGGGCGGCTACGCGTACGGCCGCGGGCTGGAGGGGCGCCCGGCGCGCGCCGAGATGGAGACGGCGTACAAGCGGATCGCGGTCGCGGCGAAGAACACCGACACCCGCGAGCACGACATCGCCGACTCGGACGACTACTTCCAGTACCACGGCGGCATGGTGGCGACCGTCCGCGCGCTGCGCGGCACCGCCCCCGAGGCGTACATCGGCGACTCCACCCGCCCCGAGACCGTGCGGACCCGCACCCTGGTCGAGGAGACCTCCCGCGTCTTCCGGGCCCGCGTGGTCAACCCGCGCTGGATCGAGGCCATGCGCCGGCACGGCTACAAGGGCGCCTTCGAGCTGGCGGCGACCGTCGACTACCTCTTCGGCTACGACGCCACGACGGGCGTGGTCGCCGACTGGATGTACGACAAGCTCACGCAGGAGTACGTCCTCGACGAGCAGAACCAGGCCTTCCTGAAGGAGGCCAACCCCTGGGCCCTCCACGGCATCGCCGAGCGGCTCCTGGAGGCCGAGTCCCGCGGCATGTGGGAGAAGCCGGACCCGGAGACGCTGGCCGCGCTGCGCCAGGTCTTCCTGGAGACCGAGGGCGACCTGGAGGCCGGCGCCGAGGACTGAGCGCCGGCAGAGGGAGCACGGGGGAGAAGAGCGCGGGCACACCGCGCACGGGAAAAGCGAGCGCGGGCCTGAACGGGAGCCCGGGCGGGGCCGGGGCCGGTCCTGCCCGGGCTCCCGTCGCCGTACCCGGTGTCCCGGGCGTCCCCGCCGTCGCCGCCGTACCGGCCGGGGCGCGACGTCACCGTCGCGCCCGGGGATCAGGCGGAGGCTATGCGCAACACCAGCGCCGCCGCCGCGAGCAGCGTGAGCACGACGACCGGTGCCACGTTGAAGTCCTTCACGCGCAGGTGCGAGATCACGGCGCCGATGAAGTAGAGCGTCAGGCCCACCGCCGCGGCCGCGCCGAGCACCGGGACGAACAGGCCCGCGAGCAGACCGAGCGCGCCGGCCGCCTTCGCCGTGGCCAGCCAGGGCAGCCAGGTCTCCGGCACGCCCACCTTCTCCATGCTGCTCACCACCTGCGGATTGCGGGTGAAGGTCAGCACGGCCGAGGCGGTGGACGCGAACGCGAGCAGCCCCGCGACGACGACGTATGCGATGAACATGGTGGAGCTCCAACGATCTGGGGACGGAAACCGTTGAAGAGTAACAACGATTTGTCGCTGTCCACAATGGAGCCGCTGTTACGGTGGACGACATGGCAGACGCGCACCCCAACGACCGGCTCGGGTTCCTGCTCTCCTTCCGGGGTGAGCTCACCGGTGCGCGCATCCGCGCCGCCCTGGCCGTCGCCGGGCTGCACCCGCGCAACGCCATGACCCTGATGCGGCTCGCCCCGGGCGCCACCAGCCAGCGCGACCTCGCCGCGGCGATGGAGATCGACCCGAGCCAACTGGTCGCGATCCTCAACGAGTTGGAGTCCTCGGCGCTGTGCGAGCGGCGCCGCGATCCGGCCGACCGCCGGCGCCACATCGTGGAGATCACCCCGGCCGGCCGGGACGCCCTGGAGCGCATCGACGAGGCGGTGAGCGCGGCCGAGCGGGAGCTCTTCGGCGACCTCACCGAGGCCGAGCAGGCCCTGCTGCGGAGCCTGCTCGACCGGGTGGTCGTGGACCCGACCACCCACGAATGTGGCGAGTAGTCGCCACACCTGCCGCCCCACCCGTCGCCGCGCCCGCCGTCACGCCTGCCGCCGCACCCGCAACCTCCCCCTCGCCCACACAGCCCTCCCTCGCCCTCGCCCGCGTCACCCCCTCGGGGCCGTGCGCCCTCCAACTTGTTCTAGTAGAGTGCGAACAACTAGAACCGAGGGAGGGTCCTGTGAACAGTCCCGCGATGCGCCTCCGCGCGCTCGCCGCCGCCCCGTTCGTCCTCGCGCTCGCCGCCCACCTGCTGCTCCTCGTGCTCTGGCACGACCGCCTGCCCGACCCGCTCGCCACCCACTTCTCGGCGGCCGACGGCGGCCGCGCCGACGGCTTCACGAGCCTCGCCGGCTACGCCGCCATCAGCTCCGGACTGCTCCTCGCGCTCGGCGCCGGCTGGACCGTCTTCGTCCGCCGCTCCGTGCTCTGGGGCGCCTGGGCCACCGCCGGCTTCATCGGCGGACTGCTCGACCTGCTGCTCCGCGACAACCTCGACGCCGCCGACGCGGCCGAGGTCCGCACCCCGCTCGCCGTGTTCACCGTGGCCGCCGCCCTCGGCGCCCTGGCCGGCCTCGCCGGCTGGGCCCTCACCCGCTTCACCCGCCTCGTCCCGCCGGAGCCGGTCGCGCCCGCCGCCCCGGCCCGCACGCCGCACCTCGAACTCGGCGCCCACGAGGTGGCCGGCTGGTCCCGCGCCGCCACCTCGACGCCCGGGACCGTGCTCGGCGCCGCCTTCGTCGTCGCCGGCGCGGGCGCCCTCTTCCCCGCGCTGCTCGTCACGCCCTGGCCGTACGTCCTGATCGCGGGCATCGGCCTGGTCGTCGGCGTGTCCGGACTGGCCCTCTCCCGCGTCCGGGTCACCGTCGACCGGCGCGGCCTGACCGTCACCCCCGGCCCGCTCACCCGCCCCCGCGTCCGCGTCCCGCTCGACGAGGTCGCCTCGGCCACCGTCCGCGAGGTGCGGGCCGTCGCCGAGTTCGGCGGCTGGGGCTACCGCACCCGCCCCGGCCGCTCCGCCCTGCTGCTCCGCTCCGGCGAGGCCCTCTCCGTACGCCGCGCGAACGGCTTCGAGTTCCTCGTCAGCGTCGACGACGCCGAGACGGCCGCGGCCCTGCTCAACACCCTCGCGGCGCGCCACACCGCTGGGACCGGCCCCGCGCCCGGGAGCACGTCGGGGTCCACGCCGCCCGGTGAGAGGATCTGACCGTGCTCTTCCGGGTCGACCCCGCCTCCGCCGTCCCCCTCGGCGACCAGATCGCCGCCTGCGTCCGCGGCGCGCTCGCCGACGGCAGCGCCGAGCCGGGCGAACGTCTCCCCGCCGCCCGCGAGTTGGCCGAGTCCCTCGGCGTCAACGTGCACACCGTGCTGCGCGGCTACCAGCGCCTGCGCGAGGAGGGCCTGATCGAACTGCGCCGCGGCCGCGGGGCCGTCATCGTCCCCGGCGCCCAGGCCCCCGACCGCGCCCAGCTGGTCGAGCGGCTGCGCGCGCTGGTCGGCGAGGCGCGCCGACTGGGCCTGACGGACGAGGAGTTCCTGGACCTGGCGCGCGGCAGCCTCAGCTGAGCGGCGCGCCGAGCCGCAGGTTCCAGCGCCCCGCGCGCCCGGACAGCTCCACCCGTTGCAAGGGGCGCACGTCCAGCCGCCAGAACACCTCCTCCGGAGCGCCCAGGGCGTGTGCCACGGCCGCGCGGATCACGTCCGGCTCGGCGAAGACGCAGACGCTCTCCGCCCCGCCCAGCTCGTCCAGCCACCGCCCGACCCGGGCGCGCAGCTCCCGCAGCGACTCGCCGCCGTGCGGGGCCGCGCCCGGGTCGGTGAGCCAGGCGGCCACCGACTCCGGTTCCTCCGCGGTGAGTTGGTCGAGACGGCGCCCCCGCCAGCGCCCCATCGCACACCCCGCCAGCGCCGGCTCCGGCGAGGCCGCGGTCACGCCCAGCGCCTCCGCCGTCGCGCGGCACCGCCCGGAGGGCGAGCTCACCACCCGTACCGAGGCCGCGAGACGGAGCGGACCGAGGCCCGCCGGCGGCGGTTCCACCGGCCCCGCGTCGTCGAACGCGGCGGCGCGCAGGCCCGCGGTCAGGGCGGGCGCGATCAGGGAGACCCGTACGGTCATGGGTGATTCATCCCTCACTTCACCGACCGGGCCACCAGGCGCTCTTGGCGCGGAGTGTCCGGCGCGGTACGGTCAGTCGACATTTCCACAGAACGACGACGGCGAGACGGAAGTCCGGTGCAAGTCCGGCACGGTCGCGCCACTGTGAGCCGCCCCGAGGGCCCGGGTCCCCGGAGCGGTGAGTCAGACCCGACGACCGTCGTCGCGCACCACCGTATGGGACGCGAGTTCCCGAGGAGGTACCACCATGGCCGAGGCCATCGCTTCGCCCGTCGTCACGTCCACCCCTGCCGTCGCCCCGGTCTCGCTGCCGGTCCGCGCCGTGCTTCCGTGGGCGCTGTTCGCCGGTGTTCTGATGCTCGTCGCGCTCTACTTCGTCGGTGCCGAGCAGGGGGCGACCTCCCTGTTCGCGGGCAGCGACGTGCACGAGTGGGTGCACGACGGGCGCCACCTGCTCGGTTTCCCCTGCCACTGAGGGGCTTCCGCGCACATGTCAGTCTCCAACCCCCCACCCGGCACGCCCGCCGCGCCCACGGGTTCGCTCGTGGGCCGGCTCCTGCTCCGGGGCATGCTCGCGGGCCTGATCGCCGGACTGTTCGCCTTCGCCGTCGCGTACGTCGTCGGTGAGCCGTCCGTCAACGCTTCGATCGCGGTCGAGGAGGCGGCGGCGGCCGCCCAGGCGGAGCACCCGGGCCAGGCAGGGCACGCCGAGCACGCGGCCCCGGGTCACGACCACGGTGCCGACGGCGCGGCCACGCAGGCGGACGCCGAGGAGGAGATCGTCAGCCGGGACCTCCAGTCCACGGCGGGCCTCGCCACCGGCGTCCTCGTCTACGGGGTCGCGCTCGGCGGCATCGCGTCCCTCGCGTTCTGCTTCGTCCTGGGACGGGTCGGCCGGTTCTCCGCGAAGGCCACGGCCGCGCTCGTCGCGGCGGCGGCCTTCACCACGGTCTATCTGGTGCCGTTCCTGAAGTACCCGGCGACCCCGCCGGCCGTCGGCAACCCGGACACCATCGGGAAGCGCACCACGCTCTTCTTCCTGATGATCCTGCTGAGCGTGCTGCTCGGCGTCGCCGCGGTCATCGCGGGCCGCCGGCTCGCCCCGCGCCTCGGCAACTGGAACGCGACGGTCGTCGCGGGCGCGGGCTTCGCCGCCGCGGTCGCCATCGCCTGCGCGGTCCTGCCCGCCAACGGGGACGCGGTCAAGGCCGACTTCCCCGCCGCCGTGCTGTGGGACTTCCGGCTCGCGACGCTCGGCATCCAGGCGGGCCTGTGGGTGGTCTTCGGACTCGCCTTCGGGCTCCTCGCGGAGCGCCTGCTGGCCCCGAAGCCGGAGGCCCGGGAGGCGGTTCCGGCGCCGGCCGCCTGATCCGGGCCGCCCGATCCCGGTCGCCCGATCCCGGTCTCCCGGTTCACGTACGTGCAGGGCCCCGGCCCCGTCCACCGCGCCAGGTGTACGGGGCCGGGGCCCCGTCCGTACCCGCGTCCCCACGCGCGCGTGCCCGGCGCGTCCCCACGCGCGCGTGCCCGGCCGCCCACCCGTCCGCCCGGGTACGGGTCCTCAGCCCGACTCCACGGGCCCTCACCCCAGCTCGCGCACCGGCTTCCCCGCCAGCCAGGCCTCGATGTCCTCCACCGCCTGCCCGAAGTAGCGGGCGTAGTTGCCGCGGGTGACGTACCCGAGGTGCGGCAGCGCGAGCACGTTCGGCAGAGTGCGCAGGGGGTCGTCGGCGGGCAGCGGCTCCGTCTCGTACACGTCCAGACCGGCGCCCGCGATCCAGCCCTCGCGCAGCGCGCGCAGCAGCGCGGCCCCGTCGACGAGTCCGGCCCGCGAGGTGTTCACCAGGTACGCGTCGGGGCGCATCGCGCGCAGCTCCGGCTCGCCGATCAGCCCGCGGGTGCGGTCCGAGAGCACCAGGTGGAGCGAGGCGACGTCGGCGGCGGCGAGCAGTTCGCGCAGGTCGCCGGCGCGCCGTACGCCGTGCTCGGCGGCCCGCTCGTCGTCGAGGTGCGGGCTCCAGGCGACCACGTCCATGCCGAAGGCCCGGCCGATCCGGGCCACCCGGCCGCCGATCTTGCCGAGGCCGACCAGCCCGAGGGTGCGGCCCGCGAGGTCGAGCCCCACGCTGGACTGCCAGGGCCCGCCGGCCCGCAGCGCGGCGCTCTCCGCGTGCACCTGCCGGGCCAGGCCCAGGATGAGCGCCCAGGTCAGCTCGGTGGGCGGCTCGGAGGCGCTGGCCGTGCCGCAGACCGTGATCCCGCGCGCGCGGGCGGCGGCCAGGTCGATCGAGGCGTTGCGCATCCCGGAGGTGACGATCAGCCGCAGCCGGGGGAGCCGGGCGAGCAGCGCGGCGTCCAGCGGGGTGCGCTCGCGCATCACGACCAGGATCTCGCAGTCCCCGACGGCGGCCACGAGCGCGTCGGCGCCGGCGTCGGTGCGCGGGTCGAGGTGCTCGCGCAGCGCGCGGACCTCGACCCGGCCGTCGAGCGGGCTCCAGTCGGCGGAGGTGAGGGCGACGCCCTGGAAGTCGTCGAGGATCGCGCAGCGGGGCAGAGTCATGCCGGCCATGATCGCGCACCGGGCGGGAGCGGCGGCACCCCGCACGGGCCAGCGGCCGGTACGGGTCGGCTCGGGGCGACGATCGTACGGCGCCCGCGGCGGGGGCGCGCGCCGGGCTGCGGCGGGCGGGTGAGCGTGTCCCCGCGGGTCGTTGCCGAAGCGACAAACCCCCACCCTCCGCACAGAATCGGGATGATCCACCGGCCCGGCCAGACGCCCGCCGGGACTGGCGGTGGGGAGAGGGAGCCGCGCAGATGAGTTCCATGGACGTACCGGCCGAGGTGCCCCACCAGGCCGGTCAGCAGACCACCACCACGGCCGTCGCCGCCGGCCGCAGACCCGCCACCCCCACCATGACCTGGGTGACGCTCGCGCTGATGACCACCGCCTCGGTGGCCAGTCTGCGGGCCGCTCCCACCATGGCGGTCTACGGCCTCGCCTGCGTGTTCCTCTACCTCGTGCCGGCGGTCGCCTTCCTGCTGCCCACGGCGCTGGTCTCCGCCGAGCTCGCCTCGGGCTGGAGCGGCGGCGTGTACCGCTGGGTCGCGGAGGGACTGTCGAAGCCGCTCGGCTTCCTCGCCGTGTGGTGCCAGTTCGCGATGACGATCTTCTACTACCCGAGCCTGCTCGCGTTCGTGGCCTCGACCATCGCGTACGTCATCGATCCGGCCCTCGCCTCCAACGGCCTCTACACGGCGATCGTCATCATGGTCCTCTACTGGACCGGCGTGTGGGTGTCCTCGCGCGGCACCAAGACCCTGGCCGGGCTGTCCAGTTGGGGCCTGATCATCGGCACCCTGGTGCCCGGCACGATCCTCGTCGTGCTCGGCATGGTCTTCCTGGGCCAGGGCAACCCGTCCGCCGCGCCCATGGACGGCAGCCACCTGCTGCCGCAGTGGACCGGACTCGCCAGCCTGGTCCTGATCGTCAACAACTTCCTCTCCTACTCCGGCATGGAGATGAACGCGGTGCACGTCTCCTCGCTCAAGGACCCGGCGAAGGAGTACCCGAAGTCGATGTTCCTGGCGATGGGCCTGGTGCTGCTGATCTTCATCCTGCCCGCGCTGGCGATCAGCTGGGTGGTGCCGGCCGACAAGCTGAGCCTGACGGCGGGCGTGATGCAGGCCTTCGACGCCTTCTTCTCCTACTTCGGCGTGGGCTGGATGACCCCGATCGCCGCCGTGATGCTGATCTCCGCCTCCCTGGCCGGCATGCTGACCTGGCTGGCCGGCCCGTCCAAGGGCCTGCTCGAGATCTCCCGGCACGAGGGCTATCTGCCGCCGTTCCTGCAGAAGTTGAACAAGTACGGCATCCAGCAGAACATCCTGGTCACGCAGGGCGTGGTGACCTCGCTGATCGCCCTCGGGTACGCGCTGATCCCGAACGTGTCGAGCGTCTACTGGATCTTCTCGACGATCACCACCCAGGTGTACCTGATCGTCTACCTGCTGATGTTCGCGGCGGCCATGCGGCTGCGGAGGAACCAGCCCGACCACCCGCGCGGCTACCGCGTCCCGGCGCTCGGCCTGGTGTGCGTGGTCGGCCTGCTGGCCTCCGCCGCCGCCCTGGCCATCGGCTTCGTACCGCCCTCGCAGTTCGCGGGCGGGAGCGTCTGGTCGTACATCCTCATCGTCGGCGGCGGTCTGGTGATCCTGGGACTGCTGATCCCCTGGCTGTTCCTGAGGTTCCGCAAGCCGAGCTGGAGCGCCGCGGCCACCGGTGAGAACGGACGGGAGACGACGTCATGAGCCCCACCGAGTTCGCCGCCCGGCACAAGTGGATCTATCTCGGCGCGATCGTCATTCTGGTCGGCCTGCTCGTCACCGGCCTGGTCCGCTACAGCAGCGCGAAGCGCTCCGCGGAGACCTCGAAGAAGGCCGACCAGCTGAGCCGGGAACTGGTCAGGGCCGGTTACCCCGCCCCCGACAAGGACACCACCGAGCGGCTGCTCGGCACCGACGGCGGCCAGGTCTGCGAGGCCCCGGGCAACGCCCTGAAGAAGGCCCTCTACCGGATCCAGGCACTCTCCAACGGCGCCACCGGCCCCGGCATGCGCCCGGTGATCGCCGACAGCAAGGCGGTCGGCGCCGAGCGGATCGTCCTGAAGGTCTACTGCCCCGACAAACTCGACGAGTTCGACGAGGCGGTCGAGGAGTACGAGACCGACGAGACGGTACGCCGATGAGCACCGCGGCGGGCCCGCCGGAACCGGCGGGGGAGCCCGTGCAGGGGCCGCCCGGCGAGGAGGCCGACGAACTCGGCGTCCTCCGGGCCCGGGTGGCCTCGCTCGAAGCGGCCGCCGCTGCCGCCGCCGCGAAGCCGGCACGTCCGCCGCACCACCGGGTCCGGGCGTTCTTCTCGGCCCTGCTCATCGTCGTCGGCTGCGTGCTCGCGCCGCTCGGTCTGGTGGCCGCCTGGGCGGCGGACCAGATCGGCGACACGGACCGGTACGTGGCCACGGTCACGCCGCTCGCCTCCGACCCGGAGGTCCGGGCGGCGGTCGCCGACCGCGTCACCGACGTCGTCATGGAGCGCATCGACCTCGACGCCCTCCTCGAAGGCGTCGCCCCGGACCAGCGCCCGGCGCTCGCCAAGGCGCTGGGCAAGCTGGGCGACTCGCTGGAGGGAGCCGTACGCAGCTTCGTCCACGACAAGGCACAGGACGTCGTCGCATCCGACGCCTTCGAGACGGTGTGGACCGAGGCCAACCGGGCCGTCCACACCTCCCTCGAACGCGCCCTGACCGGCAGCGACGAGGGCGCGGTGAAGATCGAGGAGAACACCGTCTCCCTCGACCTCGGCCCGGTCGTGGACCGCGTGAAGGAACGCCTGGTCGACTCCGGCCTGACCGTCGCGGGCCGCATCCCCGAGGTCCACACCGCCTTCACGGTGGTCCAGGCCGACGACATCGGCAAGGTCCGCACCCTCTTCGACCTGCTCCAGAAAATGGGCTTCTGGCTCCCGGTCCTCGCGGTCCTCCTGGTCGTCGCCGGCGTCCTGCTCGCGAGCCACCGCCGGCGCACCCTGATCGCGGCGGCCCTCGGCTTCGCGGCGGCCTCCCTGCTCCTCGGCATCGGCCTGACCGTCTTCCGCTCGGTCTATCTCAACGCCCTCCCGGCCGGCGTCTCGCCGGGAGCCGCGGGCTCCGTCTACGACATCCTGGTCCGCTACCTGCGCACCTCGGTCCGCGTCTTCGTCACCCTCGGCCTGATCGCCGCGCTCGCCGCCTGGCTCTCCGGCCCGAGCCGCCCCGCCCGCCTGACCCGCGGCCTGTGGCACTCCGGCATCACGGCCACCCGCACCACCGCCGACCGCGCCGGCCTCCGCCTGGGCCCGGTCACCCCCTTCGCCCACCGCCACTCCACCCTCCTCACCTGGCTCCTGCTGGCCGCGGCGGTCCTCGCGTACGTGCTCTGGCCGCACCCGACGGGCTGGGTGGTCGTGGGCCTCGCCCTCGCCTTCCTCCTCGCCCTGGCGGTGAAGGACTTCCTGGCGGAGGAGACGGGCGAGGACCGGGGCCCCGCCCGCACCGCCCACCCGTAGTCCGGCCGCACCTCAAGCCATCGCCTCCGCGGTGGCCCCCGTCACGGCCGCGTGGCGGACCACACGGCGCCGGCGGGTGGGGAGGCCGTTGGTGGGGTTGGCGACGCCCCAGGCGGCGCCCTTGCAGATGAGTTCCTTGTAGACGGCGGCGAGGCGGCCGGTGAGGGCGCGGTCGACGGCGCGGTCGTCGGCGGTGACGAACTGGATCAGGCCCTCCTTGCGGCCCAGGGAGACGCACTGCTGGAAGTAGCGGAGGGGGACCTGCGGGACCTTGGTGCCGGTGAGCCGGGCGGCGATGGCGTCGGCGGCCTGCCAGGCCATGGGGACGCCCGTGGCGCAGGACATGCGCAGCGGCTTGTCGTTCGGGCCGAGCGCCATCGCCGCGTCGCCGATCGCGTAGACGTCGGGGTGCGACACCGAGCGCATGGTCCCGTCGACGACGATCTGGCCGGCGTCGGTGAGCCGCAGGGCGGTGGCCTCGGCGAGCGGGCGGACGGCGAAGCCGGTGGTCCAGACGGTGACGTCGGCGGCGAGGGGCGTGCCGTCGGCGGTGACCACCCGGTCGGCGGCGACCTCGGCGACGGCCGTGTGCTCGTGGACGGTGATGCCGAGCCCGTCGACCACCTTCCGCAGGTGGGCGCGGCCCTTCGCGGAGAGCCAGTCGCCGAGGGCGCCGCGGGCGACCAGCGCGACGTCGAGGTCCGGGCGGGTCTCGGCGATCTCGGTCGCGGCCTCCAGGCCGGTCAGCCCGCCGCCGACGACGACCACGGTCCGGCCGGCGCCGAGCGCCGCCAGCCGCTCGCGCAGCCGCAGGGCGCCGGGGCGGCTGGACAGTTCGTGGGCGTGGGTGGCGGCGCCGGGGACGCCGCCGTCGTTCCAGCCGCTGCCGAGGGCGTAGACGAGGGTGTCGTACGGCAGGTCCGCGGTCTGCTCGCCGGCGCCGGCGCCGGCGCCGTCCCCCGTGCCGCTGCCGGCGACGGTGACCGTCTTCCGCTCGACGTCGACGGCGGTGACCCGGCCGAGCCGCAGCTCGACCCCCGTACCCGCGAACATCTCGGCGAACGGACGCGGCCTGAGGTCCTGTCCGGCCGCGAGCTGGTGCAGCCGGACCCGCTCGACGAAGTCGGGCTCCGGGTTCACCAGGGTGATGGCGACGTCCTCGCGGTGCAGCCGCCGGGCGAGGCGGCCGGCCGCGAGGGCGCCGGTGTAGCCGGCGCCGAGGACGACGATGCGGTGCTGCTGCGTGTGCTGCATGTCGGTGCTCCTGTCTGGACGGTTCCGCCGCGGTCCGGCGTGGTGTCGCCCCTTGAACCGGGCGGCCCGACGTTTCCTGACAGGTTCGGGGTGTGACCTGCGTCACATGCATGTCGGCCCTCGTCAGAGGGTGTGGAGCGGCGCCTCCCGGGGTCCTTCGCCGGCGGCCCAGAGCTCGGTCGCGCGGACCAGCTTGTCGGGGTTCACCTGGCTGCGGACCGCGACGATGCCGTCCGCCGTGACGTCCAGGCAGCTGATCCCGACGACCCGCCCGTCCACGACGGCGAGCAGGGCGGGCCCGCCGTTGGCGATCGCGACGTGGATCTCGGGCGTCCCGCCGAGCAGTGTCCGCTTCGCGGGGCTCGGCTTGAAGAGGCCGCGCAGGAACGTGGCCACCGCGACCGCGCCCTCGAACGCCTTCGCCCGCGCCGGCACCTTGCCGCCGCCGTCGCCGACCGAGATCGCGTCCTCGGTGAGCAGCCGGAGCAGCGGCTCGGTCTGCCCGCTGGTCGCCGCGGCCAGGAACTCCTCGACGATCCGCCGGGCCGCGGCCTCGTCGATCTCGGTGCGCGCCCGGCCGTCCGCGATGTGCTTCTTCGCGCGGTGGTACGTCTGCTGGCTGGCCGACTCGGTGATGTCGAGGATCTCGGCGATCTCCCGGTGCGGGTAGTCGAACGCCTCCCGCAGCACGTACACGGCCCGCTCGCCCGGCGACAGGCGCTCCATGAGGACGAGCACGGCGTACGACACCGACTCGCGCTGCTCGGCCGTGTCGGCCGGCCCGAGCATCGGGTCCCCGGCCAGCAGCGGCTCGGGCAGCCACCGCCCGACATAGGTCTCGCGCCGGGCCCGCGCCGACGTCAGCTGGTTCAGGCAGTAGTTGGTGAGCACCTTGGTCAACCAGGCCTCGGGCACCTCGATCCGCCCGACGTCGGCCGCCTGCCACCGCAGGAACGTCTCCTGCACGGCGTCCTCGGCCTCCGCCGACGAGCCGAGCAGCCGGTAGGCGATGGCCTCCAACCGCGGCCGCGCGGCCTCGAACCGGTCCACGTCACTCATGATCAGGGCCATGGGCCCCATGGTAGGCGGGAGTTCCCCTGCTCGCCCGGTGCCGGGGGACTGTCGCGGTGTCAGGGGTGCGCTATGGAGCGGCCCCTGACGGGCTGGCATACTGCACGGGTAGCCCTTCGTGCATCCCCCGTCGCGAAGGGCTACACCTTTGAGCAGTGGCGGGCGGTGTCCGCGCACGGGTGTGTCACACGGCCAGGGGACTCCCCTGTGGTCCCCTGGCCGTGTTTTTTGTAGTTAACAGTGACGTAGAGTGTTTACGCAAGCCCGGCACCTGCGCCGGTGCGCGATGCGAACAGTAGGTAAACAGGATGGGCATCGGAGAAGAACAGGCGCCTGAGCTGCACTCGTTGCAGCAGAAGGTCGAGTACATGCTGGAGAAGACCTTCCCCGGCCAGAAGGTGTCCGGGCGGACCTTCGCCGAGCTGGTCAAGGAGCGCGGCGGCTCCCTCTCCCACAGCTACTTCTCGAACATCCTGGCCGGCAAGGTCACGCAGCCCTCCGAGGAGATCCTCAAGGCGCTCGGGCTCGGCTTCGGCGTGGACTGGCGGTTCTTCAAGGAGGAGTCGGAGGTCGTCGGCGACGTCGTCGCCGGGCTCCAGTTCCTCGCCAAGCGGCGCACGGGCGAGATCGGCGGCCTCGCGGGCCGGGGCATCGACGACGACGGACTGCCGGCCGAGCTCCTGGAGTTCGCGCTCTCCCTCCTCGCCGACACCAAGGCGAAGGAACGGCCGGAGGACGGGACGGCCCCGGCGGGCGAGTAGCGACCGGTCGGCCCACCGGACGGCGGCAGCGGGGCGCGGCTCCATGGCGGCGACCGGCGTTGGCTAAACTCGCCAGGCGCATGTCACACACGCGTGACGACGACCAAGAGGCCCCCATGTCCCTGCGCGAACTGCGCAAAGAGTGCGAAGCTGGACTGGCTGACCTTCCGATACCGGCGCCCTTCACCATCGAAGGCCTGGTGGCGAACATGGAGGCGGCCAGAGGCCGCACGATCGTCCTCCAGGAGCTGCCCGAACGCCTGGCGCGCGTCAACGCCGCCTGCGGCCTGCGCCTGAAGGCCGGTGACACGAGCTATGTGCTCTACCGGCCCCGCCCCACCGCGTACCAGACCCAGCACGTGATCCTGCACGAGCTGTGCCACGAGTGGTTCGACCACGGCACCAGCCTCGACGCGGACCGGCTCCGGGCGCTGCTCCCGGTGTTCGACACCTCGCTGATCACGCGGATGCTCGCCTCGGACGCGGTCCAGGCCCGGGCCCAGTACGACACCCACGACGAACGCGTCGCCGAGTTCGGCGCCTCCCTGATCCCCCGTATGGCCAGGGACGTGACCAGCGACGACATGGTCGGACGGCTCGCCAACTCGCTCTCCCGCCCCGTCGCCCACCGCCGCCGCTCGCTCTTCCGCGACACGCTCGGCCTTCGCGAGGCGTTCCGGCTCCGCGACACGTTCCGCTTCCGCCGCTCGTGACCCCGCGCGGCCGCGGCCCCCAGCCCCCACACCCGTAGAACACCCGAGGAACTGACGTGACCGGACTCGACCTCGCCGGCTACCTCGTCGCCGGTCTGATGACCGCCGTCGCCCTGTGGCGCATGCCGGCCGCCCTCTGGGGCGACGAGGAGGACAAGCGCCGCCGCGCCCTGTGGGGCTGCTACGCGGGCTTCGCCCTCGCCCTGTGGACCAAGACCCGCGTCGTCCGCATCGGCCTCAACAACAGTGCCGTCGTGGACCTCGCGGTGCTCATCAAGCACTACACCTCCACCATCGCGATCCTGGCGATCCTCAGCTACATCGTCGCCATCTACGGGCACTTCCCGGAGGGCGGCACGATCCCCCGCCACGTACGGTTCGCCCGGATCGTCCAGCGCGTGGCGGCCAAGGCCTCCGTGGCCACCCTGATCCTGCTGACCGTGCTCTTCTTCACGGTCGTGGACCGCTCGGTCCCCGCCGACCGGTTCGTCGCCGAGCACGCCGGCCAGTGGGGCGCCACGCTCTACATGAGCGTGTTCTACCTGTACTTGGGCGCCGCGTCCGCCGTCTGCGCGTACCAGTGGGCCCTCGCCACCGCCGACGCCCGGGCGCTCCACCTCCGGGTCGGCCTCGGCATGATGACCTTCGCGATGTTCATCGGCGTCGGCTACACCCTCTCGCGCACCCTCTTCCTGTGGATCAGCGTGGTCGACCGGCCGAGCGAGGGCTTCGCGCTCGCCTTCGACGAGATCACCGAGGCCGCCCAGGTGGTCCTCTTCGCCTTCTTCGCGATCGGCGCCTCCCTGCCCGCCTTCAGCAAGGGCTGGCGGCGCGTCCGGCTGTGGCGGGCCCAGGCGAACCTGCACCCGCTGTGGCGCGAGCTGATGGCCGCCTTCCCCGACCAGCCCTTCGCCCCGCCGGCCTCGCTCGCCCGCGAACTGACCCGCTTCGGCACCCCGGCCGACCTGCGCGTCGACCGCTGGGCCGCCGACATCGCCGACGCCGTCGAGAAGCTCCGGCACTACGTGCCCGACGGCCTGCTGACCGCCGCCCGCGAGGCCGCCGAACGCGAGGCCGCGGACCCGGCGGAGGCGGGCTCGCTCGCCGACGCGTACTGGATCAAGGCCGCCCTGGTCGCCAAGGCGGAGGGCGCGCCCGCCGGGAAGCCGGCCGCCTTCGCGACCAAGCACGTCACGGACCAGGACGGCGAGGTGGCCTGGCTGGTACGGGTGGCCGCCGCGTACAAGACCATCCCGGACCAGCGCAGCCGCGCCGTGCTGCGCTCGACCCTGGAGCACACGGCATGACGACCGGTACCGGCACTCGTATGCGTCACGGAGGTACGGGGGACGCGGCCCCGGTGGCCCGGACGGTCACCGACGTCCTCCAGCCCCGCAACGTCCTCCTCGCCGGCATGCTCGGCATCGGACTCGCCGCGGCCGGCGGCCACTGGAGCGGCCTGCTGTGGGGACTGCTCGGCGCCCTGTGCGCCGGGCTGATACCCGCCGGCTACATCGAGTGGGAACGCAAGCGCGGCACCTGGGGCGACCGCCACGTGGTCGACCGCACCCAGCGGGCCCCGATCTTCTTCGTCATCCTCGGCTCCATCGGCACCGGTTCGCTGGTGATGCTCCTCGGCGGCGCGCCCACGCCCATCCTGGTCGCGATGCTCGCGCTGTGGGTGATGACCGTGGGCCTCCTCGCCGTGAACACCGTCTGGAAGATCTCTGTCGACTCCGCCGTCGCCTCGGCGGTGGTGGCCCTGCTCGCCGCCGTCCACTCGCCGTGGTGGCTGTGCGCCTACGCCCTCACGGCCGCCGTCTGCTGGTCCCGCGTGGCGCTGACCTACCACACGGTCGCCCAGACCCTGGCGGGCGCCGCCCTGGGCGCCTCGACGGCGGCCGCGTTCCTCCTCGTCTGACGAACGGCACCTCACGGGCGGCGTCTCACGGACGGGGGGCGCCCGGCGGCCGGAACGGCACGGCCACGTCCGCCACGTGCTCGTCGGGCCCGGCCGTGGCCCCATTCGGGTGGTACACCTCGCGGTGGGAGGCCGTGCGTACGCAACCGCGGCCGGTGAGCCAGGCGTTCACGGCGTCGTGGGCGGCCGCCATCGCCGGGTGGCTCCCGGCCCGCTTCGCCAGGGCGGTGTACGCCTCGCGGTGCGCGGGCTCGATCCGCACCCCGGTCCGCTCCGTCGGTCCGACCGGAGCGTGCGTGGGGGCGCAGACCTCGACCAGTCCGGCGGAGTCCTCGCTCACCAGGGCGTGGTAGACGGCGAAGACCGGCCCGGCGAGATCGGCGCCCGCCCCGCGCAGCCGGGCCTGCCCCTGGGGGAGGGGCAAGCAGACGAGGCGCGGAGGGGACGGGCGGACCGCGACCGGTGCCGGGGCCACCGGCGAGATTCCGACAGGTTTCCTTTTCGGCCATGTTCGGGGGCGTGCCCTGGCGTCGTACAACTCTTCGGCCCGTCCGCGGTCTCACTCGGTGGGGCGCATGGTGCGCCCGGCGCCTTGGGGGGATTGCTCGTGTCTCTGGTCCGTTCGACGCGACGGCGGCTCGCCGTCGCCACCGTTCTCGTCGTCACGCTCGGGACGGCCGGTCTGACCGCTCCGGCGTACGCCGCCCCGCTCTCGGGCGGGGCGCTCACGGCGGACGCGACGACGAGCACGGACCCGCTGGCGTACCCCAGGGGCAGCAGGCTCACCGGGGTCGGTGTGACCGGCTTCCTGACGACCGACAGCAGCGGTGTCACGACCTTCCGGCGCTACTCGGACGGTTCCGGGCAGGGGTACAGCGGCGCCGTGTACTTGCGCTCGACGCCGACGACGGACTTCCTGGTCTTCCGGGGCGCGTACACGATCGCGCAGCGGAACCTGGCGACGAACGGCTCCCTCGAAGTCGCCGTCGGTTCCCTGCCCGGCGACGCGAAGTGGGCGGGCGCGGCGGGTGACGCCGTCTTCACGACCGTCGTCACCGAGGCCGGCACGGTGCTCCGCAAGCACGTCGACGGCGCTCCCGTCGTGACCGTCACCGGCCTGCCCGCCGACGCGACGCTCGTCACGGTCACACCTGCCACCCACGCCCACGCCAAGGTCACCTTCTCGCAGAGCGGGTCGAGCAAGTGGGGCTTCCTCGACCTCGCCACCGGCGTCCTCACCCCCGGGTCTCCCGGGATCGGTACGCACGCGGTCTCCGTGACCCACACCGCCTGGGTCTCCGGTGCGGCGACGGACCAGGGGCCCCGGGTCTTCGTCGCGGACCGGGCCTCGGGCGCCGTGCAGGAGGCGCCGGTGCCTCCGGTGCCGTCGCTCGGCAACCTCCAGGTCGGCCTGGTCGGCGACTGGGTCCTCTACGGGCAGAAGGGCGGCATGGACTTCGTCCAGCCGAGCGTGCACCACGCCATCACCGCCTACAACCTCGTCACCGGGACCACGGTCAAGGTGCTCGACCACGCCTACGAGTTCGCGTCCGCCCCCGACGGCAGCCTCTATGCGCGCGGCGGCCTCGTCGGCCAGGGGGAGGGCATGTACCGGATCGCGGCCGGCGGTGGCGACGCCCTGAAGGCCGAGCTCATCGCGGCGACCGGCGAGCCCACCGAGGTCGTCGCCACGGCTTCCACCGTGCCCCCGGCCGTCCTCGACCTCGACCGGGCCAACGGGTTCACCTTCCGGTGGACGCTGTCGCGAGAGGTGTCGATGGCGAAGCTCACCGTCCGCCACGTACGGACGGGAAAGGCCCACACCATGACCGCCGCGCTCAGTGGCAGCACGCCGGTCTTCAGCTGGGTCGACGACGACTGGGCCGAGGACGCCCCCAACGGCGACTACACCTGGAGCATGACCGGCACGCCGGCCAACGGCATCGGCCCGGACGTCACCGCCGGCGGCACGTTCAAGGTCGTCCGCAAGGCGCAGCCGCACGACTTCAACGACAACGGCAGCCCCGACCTGCTCAGCCGGGACTCCGCAGGCCGCCTGTGGCGCACGGACCTCTTCTACCGTCCGACCGACGCGCGCCGCGGCGTCAACGAGGCCGGGACCAGGACCTATCTCGGCTCGGGCTGGGGCATCTACGACCGGATCGAGGCCGCCGGGAACCTGGGCGGCACCCCGGTCGGGGACCTCCTGGCCCGCGACAAGTCCGGTGTGCTCTGGCTCCACCAGGGCACGGGAACCGGCAACTTCGCCACCCGGATCCAGATCGGTGGCGGCTGGCAGGTCTACGACAAGATCACGTCCGGCAGCGACCTGACCGGCGACGGCCGCGTCGACGCGCTGGCCACGGACAAGTCCGGCGTGCTCTGGCTCTACACCGGCACCGGCAGCGCCACGAAGCCGTTCCTCCCCCGCAAGAAGCTCGGTACCGGCTGGCACGTCTACAACGACATCACGGCCGTCGGCAACATCGCGGGCGGCACCGCCGGTGATGTCGTCGGCCGTGACAAGGACGGCGTGCTCTGGCTCCACCTGGGCAAGGGCGACGGCACGTTCGCGCCCCGTTCGAGGATCGGCACCGGATGGAACGGCTTCCGCCCGCTGATCGCCGCCGGTGACGCGGACGGCGACGGACGCCCCGACCTCATGGGCCTCGGCGTGTCCTACCAGACGCCGAAGCTGTACAAGAGCACCGGCGACTGGAGGGTCCCGTTCCGTACCGGCGAGGCCATGTACCTGCAGCAGGTCACCGCGAACACAGCGGACTTCGTGTTCTGACCCCGCAGCCCCCGTACCGCGCCTCACCGGAGCTCCGCCACCGCCGCACCCCGCACCTGCTCCAGGTCGGCGATGGAGGGCGGGGCTCCGGCAGCGGCGTGCGGAACGTGACCCCGGTGGTCAGGAGATCGTCGTCCAGTCCGCCCAGGGAGAGCGACACGTGCGCCCGCACCTCGGCGTCACCGAAAGGGTCCTGCGCGGTCCGCAGGCAGGCCTCGGCGCGGCACCCGGGCGCCGGTCAGCACCGCGCCGTCCAGGCGGGCCGCGACCAGGACCGCGTCCGTCAGGTCGGCGTCGGAGAGGTCCGTGCCGGTGAGGTCGGCGCCGACGAGTCGCGCACCGCGCAGGGAGGCCCCGCGGGCGACGGCGCCGGCCAGCCGGGCGCGGGAGAGAAGGGTGCCGTCGGCGCGGGCGCCGGTCAGGTCGGCGCCGCCGAGGTCGCAGAGGCCGGCGTTCGCCTCGGTGAGCGTGGCGCCCGTCAGGGTGGCCTCGCGCAGATCGGCGCCGGTCAGCGAGGCGCCCGTGAGGTCGCACCGGGCGAGGACGGCGCCCCGCAGGTCGGCGTGACCGAGGTAGACGCCGGTCAGGTCCACGCCCGAGAGGTTCGCTCCCGCGAGCGGGATGCCGCCGAGGTCGTTCTCGGTGCCCCACGGCCCCGTCCACGTCCGCACCATCGCACGCCAGTCGCCGGCCCCGCCGGCCCCGCCGGCCCCGCCGGTCAGGACGGACCAGAGCGCGGTCAGGAACGCGGCGTTCTCCGGCCGGGTCCACCGCTCCCGCAGCCCGGCGGCGTGGCTGTCCTCGTCGGCGGTGCCGGGCGGAGTGGTCACGACCCCCAGCCCGGACCACGGCCCGGGCGGTCGCTGACGGAGAGCTCCGCCACCGCCGCGTCCCGCACCTGCTCCAGGTCGGCGATGTAGGGCGGGGCGTCCGGCAGCGGCGTGCAGAACGTGACCTGGGCGGTCAGGAGATCGTCGTCGAGCCCGCCCAGGGAGAGCGACACGTACGCCCGCACCTCGTCGTCACCGAAATGCTCCTGCGCGGTCCGCAGACAGGCATCCGCGTACGCGAGGCAGCGGCGCAGCAGCACGGTGGCTCGCTCGTCCGCGGCGGCGGGCTCGGTCGGGAGGTCGTAGTCCGTCATCCCGCGGCCGTTGACCGTGGTCTCCTCGGCCAGGCGGTCGAAGTGGGGCCCGGCCGGGTCCGGGAGGAGATCGGTCAGCACCCGCGCGCCGCTCCCCGTCACCGACCAGCCCCGCTCCACGACCTCCTGGAACATCGGCGGGATGTCCGAAGAGGACAGACCGGTCAGGTCCGCGTCCGCCAGGAGCTTCCTCATCCACTGGTTGGTGCGCACGTCTACCCTTCGCCGAGTGCGGCGAGACCCTTCCTGATGCCCGCGATGAATCCGGGGTTGTTGCCGACGGCCTTCTCGATGCTTCGCGGGAGCCCCTCGAACTTCCCGGTCTCGAAGTCGAACTGGTACTTCGCCCCCTTGTTGCTCTGGTCCTGGAAGTGCAGCTGCCCTGGGCGCTGGCCGGGGTTGGGGTTCTCCACGTCGATCCGGTAGGGCCCATGGTTCCACAGCGTCTTGCTGGTGATCTGGGGTCCGTTCGCGCCGATCATGCCCCGGTCGGCGGGGTCCTTGATGCCGTAGCGCTCGCGGTCCTCCTTGATGCGCTGCTCGACGACGTCCGGGTGGTAGGGGTCCTTCTCGAACGCCGGTGACGAGGTGTACCCCTCGCGCAGCGGCTCGTAGGGAGCGAGGCCCAGCGGGTCGGCCCAGGTGTGCGGGTTGTGCACGTAGGCCGAGGGGTTGGGGCCGGGCGCGAGGCCGAGCGGGTCCTGGGTGAGATAGCGGGCGGTCTCGGGGTCGTAGTGCCGGTGCAGGTTGTAGTGCAGGCCGGTCTCGGTGTCGTAGTACTGCCCCGGGAAGCGCAGCGGGGTGTACGCGGTGCTGTTCCTGGACCAGGCGGTGGTGCCCCAGAGCGTCGAGCGGGTGAGCCAGGCGATCCCGCCCGTCTCGTCGACGAGTTCGGTCGGGGTGCCGACGAGGTCGGTGGCGATGGCGAAGAAGCGCTCGTCGAAGACCTCCTGCGAGGTCTCGTCGGTGAGCACGCGTTCCGTCTGGGCCAGCGGCCGGATTCCGTGGTGGTCCCACGTCAGGGCGACGGGCCGGGCGAATCCGGAAGCGGTGCCGGTCTGTTCGCACAGGGTCCAGCCGTCCCAGGTGAAGCGCACCTCCTCGACGACCGTCTCCCCGTCCTCGCCCAGGCGCTGCTTCGCGGTGCGCCGGCCCAGCGGGTCGTAGCGGTAGCGCCACCGGGTGCCGTCGGGGGTGGTGACGGCGGTGAGCCGGTCCTCGGCGTCCCAGCTGTAGCGCCAGGTGTCGGCCTTGCGGGACAGCCGGGTCTTGCGGCGCACGGTGACCCGGCCGGCGTCGTCGTGCTCGAAGCGCACGGCTCCGGCCCGGGTGAGGTCCGTGCCGGCGTAGGCACGCGGGCCGGTCGCCTCGTGTCCGGCGTGTTCCCGGGGCCAGGACGCCCCGGTCTGCTCGCCGGCCTCGTCGTAGGCGTACGTCTCCGTCCAGCCGGGGGCCGACACGGTGGTGACGCGGCCCGCGCCGTCGAGCTCGTAGCGGAAGGAGCCGCGCAGGCTGTCGTCGAGGGCGGTGAGGTGGCCGTCCGCGCGGTAGGCGTAGCCGCGGCGGCTGACGGTGCGGGCGCCCGCGGTGAGGTGCCGGCCGGTCAGCCGTCCGTTCTCGTCCCAGGTGGACGCCAGCGTCAGGGCGTCGCCGACCTCCTGGCGGACCTCCCGGCCCGCCGCGTCGCGGGCGAAGCCGATGCGGCGCGTTCCGCTGGTGAGGGTGGCGAGACGTCCGGCGGCGTCGTAGCGGTAGGTGGTCGTGTGCCCGGTGGGAGTGGTGCGGCGGGAGCGGCGCCCGGCGGCGTCGTGGGCGAAGGCGAGCAGCCGCCCGTCCACGATCTCCGCCTTCAGCTCGCCACGGCGGCCGTACTGCCGCACCAGCTCGCCGTCCGGTCCCGCCGCGTGCACGAGTCGTCCGACGCCGTCGTAGGCGTAGGTGGTCACGTGGCCGGCCGCCTCCTTGCGGACGACCCGACCGAGCGCGTCCCGCTCGTAGCGGACGGTCTCCCCGGCCGCGTTGGTCCGGGCGATCACCTCTCCGGCGGCGTCCAGCGTGTAGCGGAGGGTTCGTCCGTCGAAGTCCGTCTCGGCGACCGTGCGGCCCGCCCGGTCGTAGGTGTACGACCAGGTCAGCCCCCGCGGTCCGGTGACCGTGGTCAGGCGCAGCGAGGCGTCGTGCTCGAAGGTGTGGCGCGCGCCGTCGGGGCCGGTGCGGGCGGAGAGCAGGTCGAAGTGGGTGTACTCGAACCGGCTGGTGAGGCCGGCCCGGTCGGTGTGGGAGGTGCAGTTGCCCTCGCCGTCGTACGTCCAGGTCTCGGTGGTGCCGTCCGGGTGGACGCGCCGGGAGAGCTGCCCGTCGGGCGTCCAGTCGAGGGCGGTGACCGCGCCGAGGGGGTTCGTGAGGCGGACGAGGCGGCCGAAGGCGTCGCGCTCGTAGCGCGTGGTCCCGCCGACCGGGTCGGTGACCTCCAGCGGCAGACCGGCCGCGTCGCTGCGGTACGTCGTGACCGCGCCGGACTCGTCGGTGCGGGAGACCGGGTGGCCGTGTGCGTCGTAGCGGTAGCGGGTGGTGTGACCGGCGGCGTCGGTGACGGCGACCAGGTTGCCGTGGGCGTCGTACTCCTGCTGGACGCGGGTGCCGTCGGCGTCCGTGAACACCCGGGGGAGCCCGTGCTCGTCGCGCTCGACGGCGACCCGGCCGCCGTCCGGCCGCAGGACCGTGAGGAGCCGGCCGGCCTCGTCGTAGGTGTACGAGGTCGTGCGGCCCAGCGCGTCCGTCCGCGTCAGCAGGTTGCCGTGCGCGTCGTGGGTGAAGCGGGTGGTGTGGCCGAGCGGGTCGGTGGTCGCCAGGACGCGGCACGCGCCGTCGATCAGGTGACGGGTGACGCGGCCGTCGGCGGTGGTGAGGGTGGTGGTCCGGTGGCCGGTGGCCGGGTCGGGGGCGCCGTACGCGAGGGTGAGCTGGAGGTGGCCGGCCTCGCCGCCCTCGCCGATGACCCGGTCCTGCTCGTCGTAGGCGTAGTCGTAGCGGCTGCCGTTGGAGTCGATCCACGCGATCACCCGGTGCCGTTCGTCGTAGACGAAGGTCAGGGTGGCGCCGGACGGCTTGGTGACGGCGGTCAGGTCGCCGTCGGTGTAGGCGTAGCGCTTGAGGTCCCGGGCGGTGCCGTCGGGCAGTCGCAGGGACAGCCGGGTCACCCGGCCGTCCGCGGTGTCGACGGCCACGTGGTAGCCGCCCGAGTGGACGAGGGCGAGCGGGGTGCCGTCCTCCGCGCGCTCGATGCCGACGGTGTGCCGTTCGCCCCGGTCGGCGGTGCGGACCAGCCAGGCCACCCCGTCGCCGCCCGGCTCGGTGCCGGCCGGGGCGGCGAAGTGGCGGGTCAGCCCGGTGTCGGGGTCGGTGAGGGTGTAGTCGCCGTGTTCGTCGCGGGCGAGCAGGCCGCGCCGCACGCCGGACTCGGGAAGGGTGGGGACGCCGGGCACCGGGTGCGGGTGGCTGAGCAGCAGCCCGTCGTCGGTGACGTGGACGACGCCGCGGGCGTCGATCTCCAGGCGCTCGTCCACGGTGGAGGACCAGGAGGGGCCGAAGAAGCGTCCGGCGGTGTAGCCGGACTCGGTGCGCCGGGTGACGGCCAGCGGCAGCGTGCCGGGCAGCACCACGTCGGTCTGCGGCAGGAACATCCGCCCCGAGGCGAGGTCCACCGGGTCGGTCTCGCCGACGGGCCGGTGGGCGTCGGGCCGGTTGTGCGTGCCGTTCGGGGCGTCGTCGAGCAGCCGGCGCGCCCGGTTGGCGTCGGCGGCCAGGTCGGCGGCCTCCGCCGCGACCCGCACCCCCTTCACCGCCGCGCCGCCACCGCCCGTCGCGGCGGTCAGCACCAGGTCGGGGACGAGCCGCCCGAAGCCCTCCGCGGGGTCCTTCATGAAGTTGTCCAGCATCTGCTTGCCCGCGCCCCACGGGTCGTTGGCGACCTGGACGAGGCCGGCGGCGAGGCTGTTGAGCTGGGTGGCGTACTCGGCGGGGTGGGTGATGTTGTACGGGTCGGTGGGGTTGACGCTCCGCACGAAACTGAGCAGCCCCGCCGTGCCCTTGACGATGCCGCCGCCGAAGTGGGTCTTCATCACCTCCAGTTCGGCGAGGCCGTCCAGGGCCTGTTCGGCGTACGAGGGCTTCGGCGGAGCCTCGTCCCGGGCGGCCCGCACCGCGGAACGGGCGGTCTCCGCCGCGCTGTTGCGCTGCTTGCGGGCCTCGGCGAGGATCTCCTGCGCCTCCTCCATCAGCGCCTTTCCGGGGTCGACGAAGGCCCCGGGCCTGGGCGGCAGGGAGGCGGGGTCGCGCTGGTCGGCGGGCTGCGCGTTGTACCGCTCGGCGGCGGTCCGGTAGGCCTCGACCTTCTTGAGGTGGGCGTCCGCCGCGTCCTCGGACGCCTTCGTGCCCTGCTTCCACTTGTCGATGGCGGCCTGGGCCTGCCCCTGCGCCCACTCCACCGTCGAGGCGAAGTTCGCGAGGGCGGTGGCGGCCTTCCCGAAGGCGTCGGCGCCCTTGAACCACTTGGCCGGCTCGACGGCCACCTTCTCCCGGAACGCGTCCGCCGCCGCGCCCTTGAGCGCGGACGGGTCCAGGCCCTTGAGCCCCTTGCCCACCTTGTCGAACGAGGACTGCAGGTCCTGGAGATGGGAGGCGGTGGAGCGCAGCTCGGAGACGCTGCCGTAGATCAGCTTGGTCTTGTCCTCGGTCTGCCCGAGGTCCATCTCGTCGACCTCGGCGCCCATCCGGTTGGCCACCGAACGGGACTGCTCGCGCACCCAGTCGGCTCCGGAGTCCCAGCCCACGTCCTCCAGCCGGTCGGCGGTCCAGTTGCCGGCGTCCTCGACCCGGTTGCCGACCCACTCGACGCCGTCCTCGACCACCTTCTCGACGGAGTCGGGCGTGATGTCGCTGATGAAGTCCCCGATGCCCACCGTCAGTTCCCCCCGTCACTCTGCTGCCGGGCCGCCCTTTCCTCGGGGGACGGGCCGTAGGTCTCGTCGACGGCGCGGTCGAAGGCGTCCTGGTCCACGCCGAGGAGCTCGTTGAGGATCCGCGACTGGCGTCCGCCGTTGCCCTCGGTCAGGACGGCACGGCCGGTGTCCTTCCACGTCTGGGTGATGTCGTCCCCGGCGCGTTCGAAGGACTCGGCGCTCCAGTCGGGGTTCAGGTAGTCGGGGGTGAGGACGTCGCCCCAGCTCTGTTTGACGACGTCCGCCTCGGAGGCGTGGGGGTTGCCGACGGCGGAGTTCACCGCGATCTTGAACGTGCCGTCGATGTACTGGTCCTCCTCCCACACGAGCCCGGCGGCGAGGCCCAGCGCCGCCGCGAGGGTGTTGGCGTCCTGGAGGAGCGCCCGTACGCCCCACTCCCAGCGCTCGCAGTAGTCCTCGAAGTCCGTCGCCAGTCCGTGGTGCCCGGCCTCCATGCCCGTCAGCGACAGGTCCGAGAGCCCCTTGCCGAGCACGGCTCCCGTGCCCGTGCCGATCTCCCGCAGCTCCTCGGTGGCCGAGCGGATGCCCTCGGTGAGCAGCTTGACGGTCTCGGGGGAGAGGTGCAGGTCCTCGGGGCCGCCGCTCACCGGACACCCCCGTCCCGTACCGGGGCGTCGCCGGCGCCACCGACAGCGCCATCGACGGCTACGTCGACGGCGACGGAGTCGGGCACGATGCCGGCGACCGGCGGGAAGAACATCGCCCCGTCGGGATCGGCGATGTCCACCGCCACACCGGCGGGAACGCCCATGGCGGGAACGATCTCGTCGAGCAGCCGTGCCCCGCGCAGCACCGAGTACTCCCACTCGCGTCCGGTTTCGCCGTGCCCCGCGGTGTCGCCGTTCCGCGCGGTGTCGCCGTTCCGCGCGGTCTCCCGGGCGCGGGTGAACCGGGCGAGCGCCGCCTCGTCGGTGAAGGCGCAGATCCAGCGCACTCCGCCGAGCTCCGCCGTCCACAGCCCGCCCGAGTCGATCGGTACGAGCACCAGCGCCCGCCGCAACTCGCCCACCATGTCCCTGGCATCGCCCTGCCCGCCCCGCACCCCGGCGATCCGCTCCGCGAGCGCCGTACGGTTGCCCATGCTGTCCCCCTTCGCGTCGCCAGGAGCCTTCCCGCTTGGGGGAGTACACGCGCACGGAGGACAGATGGTTTCCGCGTCCGGTTTCCCCGTCCGCGCGGCAGGCCCGGGGGCGCGGGGTCAGTCGGTCTCGGGGGGACGGGAGTCGTCCGCCGCCCGGCGGTACTCCTCGTTGATGCGCTGGGCTTCCTGGAGCTGGTCCTCGAGGGCGATGATGCGGCAGGCGGCCTCGATGGGGGTGCCCTGGTCGACGAGTTCCCGGGCACGGGCGGCGATGCGCAGCTGGTAGCGGGAGTAACGCCGGTGGCCGCCCTCGGAGCGCAGCGGGGTGATCAGCCGGGCCTCTCCCAGGGCGCGGAGGAACCCGGGCGTCGTACCGATCATCTCGGCGGCCCGCCCCATCGTGTAGGCGGGGTAGTCGTCGTCGTCGAGACGGCCGAGCGGATCGTCTGCTGTCATTCTCACCTCTCCGTCGAACCTTCCGGTGGCCCGTGGCGGCGGTCCGGCACGTTCACCGAGGGTAATGCTGCCATCCGCGGCACCGGTGTCGGTGCCGTGACGGCCGGAGGAGTGGGCGAAGGGATCGTTCACCGGCGGGCGGGCGGGGCGCCCGCCGGGGCGGCGCAGACGTGAGGAGGGCCCGACCGGTGCGCACCGGTCGGGCCCTCCTGCGGGCGTGCGTGCGCCCGTCCGCCGGTCGTCAGGCCGCGGGGGGCGCGACCGGAGAAGCCGCCGGCGAGGGGGCGTCCGTGCGGGTGCCGCAGGCGAAGCCGAGCTTGGTCATGGCGCGCAGGACCTCGCCGACGCCGAAGTCACGGCGGTCCTGGCGGGTGATGACCGCCCCGACCTGCTTGGCGGGGTAGTGGCGGCGTCCGATGGTCACGAACGCGCCGGACACCGGCTCGGGCTTGACGCCCTTCATCGCTTCCAGGACACCGTTCTTCGTCAGCTCGAACGGGAAGCGGGCGATCACGCAGCGCATGCGACCTCACAGGGTGAAGGGCGGGGCGGACCGGACCGGTGCGGAGTGTCCGGGCGGTGGAGTTCGCTCAGTCGTACCTGGTCGGTGTACGCGGGACTGGCGCGGAAGCCGGCGAGCTGGTCCCGGGTGACGACGCCGGTGCGGCGTCCGTCGCCGTCCCGGATGACCAGGCGTGAGGCACGGGCTCCGCTCATCACCGCCAGGGCCACTTCGACGGTCATGTCCGCCCAGACGTGAGGGTCGGCCGCGGACGGGGTGGACGGGGGAGGGGGCTGTGGCTGCGTGGGTGTCACAAGCGGCTCCTGCGGGGAGGCGTGGGTGGTTGCCGGCTCGGGCGACCCGGTGCGGGGTTCCCGCCGGTCGGGTGTGTGCTCTTCATGCGGAATTTCCTCGGCGCGAGGCGCATCAAGGAATGTCCGCGGCGAACGCGCAGAACGGATGTCTTTCCCGACGGCTTCGCACGTGCCATGAAAGCCGCACCGCCGGGAGGGGCCGAAGAGTGCGGCCGGCGGTGGGGCGGTGGAGCGGTGGAGCGGTGGAGCGGTGCGACGTGGAGACGAGGTCCAGGCCGTCGCGCGTGAGGTTTCCGGGGTGAATTCGCTGGAACGACCCGTCGAGCGCATACGGCTGGGGCCCGCACCCCGAAGGATGCGGGCCCCAGCTACGGCGCGTGCGCCGGGAATCAGACGGTGACGATGTTCTCGGCCGTCGGACCCTTCTGGCCCTGCGCGATGTCGAAGCTGACCTTCTGGCCTTCCTGCAGCTCACGGAAGCCCTGGGCGGCGATGTTCGAGTAGTGGGCGAAGACGTCGGGGCCGCCGCCGTCCTGCTCGATGAAGCCGAAGCCCTTTTCCGCGTTGAACCACTTCACGGTACCCGTGCTCATGTCGTATCTCCTCTGAGGCTCATCGGCGTCCGCACCGTGCGAAAGCCGCGTCGCCGCGATGATTGCCCCACCGGAGAGTCCGGATATGAAAAAGCGCTCCCGCTGCCCTGAGGGCGGGCGGGCGCACTTGAAGTTCGGGAACCACAACTGCAACTGAAATCGACAGTAGCACGATGTCGCGCCGGAAACGCTCGAAATATCTCGGCTCCTTTTGCGCGACAAAAACCTTCGCCGCGCCGTCGGCTTAATTCTCATCCGGCGGAGTCAGATTCGGCGCGGCGCTCCCGGCGGGCCGGTCAGGCGGATTCGAGGAGGGGGCGGACCTCGACGGTCTCCGGGGTGGGCAGGCTCCTGGCCAGTTCGAGTGCTTCCGCGCGGTCGGCGACCTCGACGACGAACCAGCCGCCGAGGGTCTCCTCGCCGGTGTGCGCGGGCCCGTCGGCCACCGTGGTCGTCCCGTCGGCCGCGGTGCGCACGGTCGCGGGGGCGGTGCGCTCGGTCTCCAGGGCGTCGCCGCCGACCAGTTTCCCGGCCGCGACGAGGCCGCCGATCCAGCCTTCGTACTCCTTGCGGTACGCGGCCCGGTCGGCCCGGATCCGGCGGCGGGACTCGTCCGTCTCGAAGATCACCAGTGCGTACTTCATGGATGCTCCTCTCCGGCCGCCGTGCGGCGGCCGGTGTCAGCGTCGGGCGGTGCGGGCGGTGCGGGCGATGCGTTCGATGTCGGCGGGGGTGCCGGCCATGATGGTGCGGGCGTGCGCGGTGACCAGGTCGGCGGGCCAGTCCCACCAGGCGGCGCGCTGCAGCCGCTCGATGTCGGCGTCGTCGTAGCGCTGCCGGATCGGGCGGGCCGGGTTGCCGCCGACGATCGTGTACGGCGGGACGTCGGCGGTCACCACCGCCCCGGCCGCGATGATGGCGCCGTCGCCGATCCGTACGCCGGGCATGACGGTGGCCCGGTAGCCGAACCAGACGTCGTTGCCGACGACCGTGTCGCCGCGGCTCGGCATGGCGGTGACGATGTCCAGGGTCTCCTCGGCCCACCGGCCGCCGAACATGGTGAACGGATACGTCGACACGCCCATGGTGGGGTGCTCGGCGCCGGCCATCAGGAAGGTGGTCCCCGTGGCGATGGCGCAGTACTTGCCGATGACCAGGCGCTCCGGCCCGTAGGCGTAGAGGACGTTGCGGTGCTCGAACTCCGTGGCGCCGTCCGGGTCGTCGTAGTACGTGTACGCGCCGACCGTGATGTTCGGCGAGGTGACCAGGGGCTTGAGGAACACGACGCGTTCGTGCGCGGGCAGCGGGTGGACGGTGGTCGGGTCCGGTGACAAGGCGTGCTCCTTGCTGAGGTTGGGGGCGGTCGGCGTTGGGCTCGGTGGGGGCTCAGGCGTCCGGGGCGTCGGACGGGGTGACCCACTCGACGAACTGGACGATGACGCCGTTGGGGTCGGTGACCTGGAAGAGGCGCTCGCCCCAGGCCTCCTCGCGCAGCGGCATGGTGATTTCGACGCCCTCGGCGCGCAGTCGCTGCTCCTCGTGCTCGATGCCGGTGCTGGTGAAGGCGAGGATCAGGCCGGAGGCGTGCCGGTCGCGCTGGTCGGCCGGCAGCACCTCGGTGCCGCGGGCGAGCAGGACGATGTCCATCGCGGCGTCGTCGCGCGTGAGGGAGGCGAACCCGTCGGCGGCGGCCTGCTCGGCGTAGCCGAGGTGGGTGGTGAAGAACCGCTGGGAGGCGGCGACGTCGTCGACGGTGAGCGAGACGGTGGACGCGGTGATCTGCACGGTGCTGCTCCTGGGTGCTGGTGGGCGCTGGTGGGCGCAGGGCGGGTGCTGGTGGGTGCTGGTGGTGCAGGGCGGGTGCGGGCCCAGAACTTGCTACGGACGTAAAATTACATCGAGCATGCCGGGGGTGTCAACGTAAAAGTGCTACGGGTGTAAGATTGCGCCATGACTATCGACGAAACCGTGCCCGCGCCGCCTCCCGGCCTGCGGGAATCCAAGAAGCAGGAGACCCGGCAGCTCATCTCCGACGTCGCCACCGGCCTGTTCCTCGCCCAGGGGTTCGAGCAGACCACCATCGCCGAGATCGCCGCGGCGGCGCGGGTGGCGAAGAAGACGGTGACCAACTACTTCCCGCGCAAGGAGGACCTGGCCCTGGACCACCAGGACGCCTTCGCCGCCTCCCTGGCCGAGACGGTGACCGGCCGTCAGCCCGGCGAGTCCGCCCTCGCGGCCCTCCGCCGCGCCTTCGTCGACGCAGCCGCGAACGCCGACCCGGTCGCCGGTTTCTCCGGCCCCGAGTTCGCCCGCATGATCGCCGACAGTCCCACCCTCTCCGCACGGCTGCGGGACCTGCACGACCTGCGGGAAGCCGCCCTGGCCGACGCCCTGGCCGACGCCACCGGCACCCCCCGCGACGCCATCGCCCCCCGTGCCGCCGCCGCCCTCCTCGGCGCGCTGCACCGCACCCTGTTCCAGCGCATCCAGGAACTCACCCTCGCCGGCCAGGACAACGCCCACATCTCCGCCACCGTCATCGCGGAGGCCGACAGCGCCTTCGACCTGCTGGAGCCCTCCCTGGCCCACTACGCCACAGCCTGACCCGCCGCCGCCCCTCGGTGCCCCGGCAGGGTCCGGGGTGGCGGAGGAGAAGCCTGACGGGGCGGTGGCACATCACGCCGCACCGCCCCGTCGGGCTGGGGTCTCCGGCCGCTACGAGCCCGGAGAGACGGTGGCGGACAGGCCGGCTCCGGAGTGGCGGCACCGGGCTGAAGCACGGCAACCACGCTGCTCCGCACAGGACTTGGCGAGTCTGGTGCGCGGGAGCTTCGGGGATCTAGGCTGAGGACATGGACTGGGGGCCCTTGCTCGGCACGGCACTTGGCGCGCTCGTGGGCGTCGGCTCGACCTTGATCGTCGATCGTGTCCGTTGGCGGCGTGATCAGACGGCAAGGCAGCGGGACGTGAAACGTCAGCTTTACGGCGAGTACTTGGCCGCACTGATGCGGACAAGGAACCACTTGAAGGACATCGCGTCATCGTCTCTCGTCGCCGAGGATCGGGCCCTGCGGGCCCGGGAGGCATTCCGCGAGGGCGGGGCCTACGAGCTGCGGTACCAGGTGTCCCTCACCGGTACCACGGTGGTCGCCGAGCGCTCGGACGAGTCCCTCAGGCGGCTGCGGGATGTACGGAACCAGATCGAAGAGGGCGCCACGGGTGCCGATCTCAAAGAGGCCTACCACGCGTTGATCAGCGCTATAAAGGCGCTCCGGGACGCGATGCGTTCGGACCTCGAAGCAGGCGAATGACGTCGCTCCCGCTCCCGCTCTCGCTCCCGGCTCCGCCCGGAAGCGCGCGTGGGAGGTGACGCGGAACGCTGACGGGGGCGGTTCGGCCGTCCTCACCGCGCACGCTGGTCGATGAGAGTGGCCAGGCCGTCCAGGATCCGCTGCAGGCCGAACTCCCATGCCTGGTCCTGTCCCTCGGACCGGGCGGCCTCCGCGAAGGCCGCGGTGAGCGCGGGAAACCGCTCGCCGTGCGTCTGCAGCAGTGCGCCGAGGACGGTGCCCAGCTGGGCTTCGGGGTCACCCGAGGGGCCTGCCGCACGGGCCTGCTGAGTGATGCCGCGTACGTGCCCGACCAGCAGGACGGCCGCGTCCATCCGCTCCGCGCCGCTCAGACCGGTGCCGTCCAGGGCTGACACGGCACGCTCCAGCCAGGACAACTCTCCGGGCCCCATGATCCGCGGCCCGACGGTGGCATCCAGGGCCCAGGAGTGCTGACGGAAGACGGTGAACAGCCGGCGGGCCCAGACCTCCAACTCCTCGCGCCAGCCGCCGCGCCGTTCCTCCGCGGCCGGGTAAGGACCGATCGCGGCGTCGACCATCAGGGCGACCAGCTCGGCCTTGCCCGGCACGTACCGGTACAGCGCCATCTTGGTCACGCCCAGTCGCGCGGCGACCCGCTGCATGGAGACCTCCGCCAGTCCCTCCGCGTCGGCGATCTCGGTCCCGGCCCGCGCGATGCGGTCCAGGTCGAGTGTCGGCCTGGGGCCTCGCGCGGGCTTGGGGTGCGGACCCCACAGCAGTCGCGCCACCTCGGCGTGTTCGCCACCCATGTCCGCCGCCCTCCTGAGCTTTCCTGCCTTGCCGCATCAACTGTGTCTACGGTACACAGTAAATATCAGTGTCCGCAGGACACAGTTTTTGGGCGGAGGGAACCCATGAACAGGAACGTCCTCATCTCCGGCGCGAGCATCGCCGGCCCGGCCCTGGCCTACTGGCTGGGCCGCCACGGCTTCCGGCCCACCGTCGTCGAACTGGCCCCGGCCCTGCGCCAGGGCGGTCAGGCCGTCGACTTCCGCGGAGACGCGCACCTGACCGTGCTGGAACGCATGGGTCTGCTTCCCGAACTGCGCCGCATCCAGACCGGCGGCAGCCCCATGCGCTTCGTCGACGAACGCGGCCGCACTCTGCTGGACCTGCCGGCCGAGTTCGCCGGCGGTGAGATGGAGGTGCTGCGCGGTGACCTGGCCCGAGTGCTCCACGAGCACAGCGCGCCCTCCACCGAGTACGTCTTCGGCGACTCGATCGCCGCCCTCACCGAGACCGCCTGCGGCGTGCGGGCGGACTTCCGCAGCGGCATCTCGCGCGAGTTCGACCTGGTCATCGGTGCCGACGGGCTGCATTCCCAGGTCCGTCGCCTCGCCTTCGGACCGGAGAAGGACTACGTGAGCCACCTCGGCTACTACGCCGCGACCTGGCAGCTGCCCAACGAGCTGGGAGTCGGGAAGGGCTCGGTCGGGTACAACGTGCCGGGGCGGCTGGCCTCCGTCGGCGCCGACCACCGGGATCCGGCACGGGCCGGGGCGTTCTTCGTCTTCGCCTCGACGGAGCTGTCGTACGACCGCCACGACCCCGAACAGCAGAAGCGGCTGATCGCGGACGCGTTCTCCGGCCTCGGCTGGGAGGTCCCCCGCCTGCTGGACTCCCTCCACCAGGCCCCCGAGCTGTACTTCGACTCGATCAGCCGAGCGGACGTGAACACCTGGTTCCGGGGCCGCGTGTGCCTCGTCGGCGACGCCGCCTGCGGGGCCACCATCGGCGGCATGGGCACGGGAACCGCAGTGGTCGCCGCGTACGTCCTGGCCGGCGAACTCGCACGGGCCCAGGGCGATCACCGGACGGCCTTCGCCCGCTACGAGCGCAGGCTCCGCACGTACGCCGAGGGCTGCCAGGCAGGCGGCGACCGCACCGGCAAGTTCCTCGCCCCCGCCACCACCACCGGCATACGCCTCCGCAACACCCTGCTGTCCCGGCGCCTGCTCCTGAACGGCATGCTCAAGCTGGGTGAGAAGGTCAGCAGCACCGTGACCCTGCCCGACTACCCGACCGACCCCAGCCACGTCAGCCGATGACCGAGCGCCCCTACTCGACCTGAGGCCCCGTGAGGCCCCGCCGACGACGAAGCCCCAGGTCGCTGACCTGGGCCTTCGTTCACGAGCGGATGACGGGAATCGAACCCGCGCTATGAGCCTGGGAATCACCGATGCCCGTCTCGATCATCTAGCGCCTGACCTGGGGAAACGCCCCCTCGTGCCGGCTTTCCACCGGCTCGGTGGGCACCCGATTCGACCGCTGTTCACCGCCACCAAGGGCACGGATGGGGCACGGGATCGGAGGGCGGGTTGCAGCAGGTGTCATCTCCGCATGCCCTGGGGCAGGTAGATCATGCGTGCCCCGACGACGGGGCGGGGGCGGGGCCGGGGCCGCCGGGCGGCGCCGCCGTCCGTCTCCCAGGCGTCCTCACGGGCCCCTGCCTCCCGCAGGAGACGACCGGTCTCGTGCTCCTCGGACATCAGGGTGCCGGTGGTGTGGACGTTGCCCGGGGCGGACGCGGCGGCCATCAGGCGCGCGGCGGAGGAGGGTTCGGTCTCCGGGGGGATGACGAGCAGGTCGCAGCGGCCGAGGCTGTAGGAGAGCAGGATCATCGTGTCGGGGGCCTGGTCGGTGAACCAGCCGACGTGCACGGCGTAGCCGCCGACGGGGACCTTGCGCGGGGCGACAGGCCAGGAGGCCGGGTTCGCGGTGAGGCGCGTGACGCGTCCGAAGCGGTCCCGCAACGCCTCCACCAGGGGAAGCAGCTCGGTGGCGAGATCGCGTGAGTACGGCCACCAGGCGCCGTCCAGCAGGCCGGCCATGGCGGTGTTCGGGGTGAGGGCCAGGCGGGCCTGGCGCGTGGGAGCAGTGGTGCTGGTCATGAGACCGGGACCCGTCCCCGGGGCGCCTGCGGGCGCCCCGGCCTAGTGAGCGCCGGGAACGACGTCCGCGTGACAGCGGGTGTACGAAGTGCTCCCGGTACCTCCAACGTACTCCGCGCCGGAGCCGGACGCGCCGAGTCCGTCATCGGCGTCCGCGCCATTCGATGAGGACGAGGGTGGCGTCGTCGGTGGTGGTCTCGCCGCGGGCCCGCCGGAGCGTGTGGGACAGGTCGCGTGCCACGGCCCGTACGCCCCGGTCGGCCTGGTCCAGCCGGTGGACCCAGTCGATCAGCTGGTCCGGTACCGTCCGACAGTCATCCGGGGCCTCCAGATGGGTGGACGCTGGTGACGACCGGGGCCGGTGCCGTTCCGGCGGTATCGCGGTGTGGCTTCCAGGATGCTCCGCGGGGGCAGGGGCCGCCACGCGCGCCGCCGGCTCCGGCCGACCGGTCAGGGTTCCTCGGAGTGTGACCCGGTGCCGCTCGGCGGCCTGCTGGTGGCCAGCCAGGACCGGGCCGGTTCGGCGGTGCGGGCGGTGTCGACGGTGAGGTGGAGGCGGGTGCCCCCGCCCGGGGTGGGATAGCTGCGCTGCTCGTCACCGGCGAAGCAGTGCCGGAGGACGTCCGCCACCATCCGGGCGGCGTCCGGGGTGGCGGCGACGATGCGGACTTCGGCGTACCCCGGCGGCGGCAGCGCTTCCGCTCCTGTCTCGTTGCGGCCCAAGGCGGCACCGTCCTCTCCCGTCGAAGCTGGGTCGGTCAGGTCTCCGTACGTCCACGGTACGTCCGAAGACCTGCACCGATGGGTTCCCCGGCGGGGAGCGGCGCGTCCCCGGGTCCTCCCGGAGTACGGTGAAAGAACGGGGCCGCCGCCCCGCTCACCGGCCCGGCGTCCGCCGTGGCACCGGTCCGGGCGGTAGCGGCACTACCCGTGGACGGGCGGACCGATCATGACCGACACAGGCATTCCCCTCACGCCGTCGCGCCTCCTGCCCGACGAGGTCCACCGGGCCGTCGGACCGGGCACCGCGCTGCTCAGGCTGGAGACGACGGGGACCCGGCAGAGCCTCCTGGACGGCGCGTGGTGGCCACGCTCGCGTGACGTCGAGCGGGAGCTCCCGCCGCTGATCACCGCCCTGACCAAGCACCTCGGGCCCCTCACCCGGATCGGTCTGGACGCCTCCGCCTGGAACGGCATTCCCACTCGCCTGACCGTCGACGACCGGATCGTGCACCTCGATTCCTTCCCCGTCGGCGACGACACCGTCCTGATCACCCGCGGCGACAACGACCACTTCTCCCTCATGGTCGTCCCGCCCTCCGCCACGCCCGAGGCGGCCCGCACGGCCATGGCCCGCGCCGTCCACGCCGACAACGTCACCCAGGCCGCCGCGATCCTCTTCGCCGAACTCCCCCACGCCGCCGTGCCGTCGGTCGGCACCGCCCCGGAGAACGACGAAGCCCCAGGTCGCTGACCTGGGGCTTCGTGGAAGAGCGGATGACGGGAATCGAACCCGCGCTATAAGCTTGGGAAGCTCATGTTCTACCATTAAACTACATCCGCAAACGCCGCGAAGATCGATGCGGCATCGTTGCACACTGTACCCCATCCGGCACGTGAGGCGAAGCGCCCCTCGGTGGGGGAGGGTCTGCGGAGTGGTGCCTAGGGGGGTTCGGGGGGATCCCCTAATGTGGCTGTCTCGTCCACCACTTGTCGGGGAAGGGACTTGATGGGTTCGATGGAGCGCACCGTCGTCCGTTGTGCCGAGGGGCACGTGTTCAGTACCGCTTCGTTCCCGCTCGCGCAGCTCGGGGCCGGGCGGATCGGGCCCGGGCGGCTCATCCGGTGTCCGCGGTGTGCGCGGTTGCGGCATGCCGTGCCCGTGGAGCTCGAGCGGCGCTGACGGTAGCGGGGGTGTCACTCACGGGCACGGAGGTTCCCGATTGGGGAGGCTCCGTGCCCTCTGCGTATCGTGGGAGCGTGCTTCTCTCAGACAAGGACATCCGGGCCGAGATCGACGCCGGGCGGGTGCGCATCGACCCGTACGACGAATCCATGGTTCAGCCATCGAGCATCGACGTGCGGCTTGACCGCTTCTTCCGGGTGTTCGAGAACCACCGCTACCCGCACATCGACCCCGCCGTCGAGCAGCTCGACCTGACGCGCGAGGTCGAGCCGGAGGGCGACGAGGCGTTCATCCTGCACCCGGGCGAGTTCGTGCTCGCCTCGACCTACGAGGTCATCACCCTGCCGGACGACATCGCCTCCCGTCTGGAAGGGAAGAGCTCCCTCGGGCGGCTCGGCCTGGTCACGCACTCCACCGCCGGGTTCATCGACCCCGGCTTCTCCGGGCACGTGACCCTGGAGCTGTCCAACCTCGCGACCCTGCCGATCAAGCTCTGGCCGGGCATGAAGATCGGCCAGCTGTGCATGTTCCGGCTCAGCTCGCCGGCCGAGTTCCCCTACGGGAGCGAGCGCTACGGCTCCCGGTACCAGGGCCAGCGGGGGCCGACCGCCTCCCGCTCGTACATGAACTTCCATCGGACCCAGGTGTGAGGCGGTAGCACGCATGACTGACGTACGCGAGAACCTGACCTACGAGGGCTTCGGGCGCGCCGTCCGCGAGCTGGCCCAGACGATCGCCGACGACGGCTACGAGCCCGACATCGTGCTCTCCATCGCCCGCGGCGGCGTCTTCGTCGCCGGCGGTCTGGCCTACGCCCTGGACTGCAAGAACATCCACCTCGTGAACGTGGAGTTCTACACCGGCGTGGGGACCACCCTGGAGATGCCGGTCATGCTGGCTCCCGTCCCGAACGCGATCGACTTCTCCGACAAGAAGGTCCTGATCGCCGACGACGTCGCCGACACCGGCAAGACCCTCAAGCTCGTGCACGACTTCTGCGTCGACCACGTCGCCGAGGTGCGCTCCGCCGTCATCTACGAGAAGTCCCACTCCCTCGTGAAGTGCGAGTACGTGTGGAAGAAGACCGACGAGTGGATCAACTTCCCCTGGTCGGTCGAGCCGCCCGTCGTCAAGCGCGAGGGCCAGGTCCTCGACGCCTGAGCCGGCCACAGCCCGTACGGGAAGGGCCCCCACCGTGAGCGGTGGGGGCCCTTCCCGTACGGGTTCAGGAGCGGGTTACAGCGTGCCCAGCTTGATCAGGCTCAGCAGTGCCACCAGCTGGATCGCCGACGCGCCCAGCGCCTTCGGCCACGGCAGGTCGTGGGAGCGGCTCACCATGAGCGTGAGGAGCGCTCCGGCGGCCAGCCAGGTCAGCCAGCCGACGATCTGGACCAGGCCGTTCTCGCCGCCCAGGAAGAGCGCGAAGATCAGCCGGGGGGCGTCCGTGATGGACATGATCAGCATCGACAGGCCGACCGTGGGCTGCCAGGTGCCGTCGCCGCCCAGCTGGCGGGCCAGGGTGTGGGTGACGGCGCCGAGGACCAGGCCGCCGATGACGAAGCCGACGCCGGTCAGCAGGACGTACGGGATCGCCGTCGACAGGGTCGCGTTGATCGCGTCCTCGCGGGCCTGGTCGAAGCCGAACAGCGCCAGCAGGCCGTAGAGGAAGGTGACGATCAGCGCCGGGCCCCACACGGCGTGGTCCCGCATCCGCAGGAAGGTGTCCGCCGGGCGCAGCACGATGCCGCTCAGCAGCGCCTTCCAGGGCAGCCGCGGGCCCGTCGGTACGGGGGCGGCGCCGGCCTGGTACGTGGCGCCCGCCCCGTACGGGTCGTCGTGGACGCTGAACGCCTGGGTGTGGCCCGGGTTGTTGGCCGCGTAGTGCTGCTGCGGGTGCTGCTGCTGCGGGGCGTAGGGGTCGCCGAAGTACTCCGGCTCCCCGTGCGCCGCCTGGCCGCCGCCCTGCCGGCCGCCCCACTGCTGTTGCTGCGGGTACTGCTGCTGCGGGCGCTGCGGGTGCTGCGGGTAGCCCGGCGGGGGCGCCTGGTACCCGTACGGCGCCTGCTGCTGCGGTTGTTGCTGCGGGGGGTTGTCGGCCCGGCCGCGTCCGTTCCTGAATCCAGCCACGTCAAGAACGTACCCGCTCCGGCTGCGGGCTCGCGCCTTCCGGGGATTGTGCGGCAGAGCTGTGACATCCCCTAGGGGTCCCGGGGTGGCCCACAGGTGTGGGGTGGTTGTTACGTTATCGACGTAAAAGGGATGGATCGGGCTCTTGCCTTCGAAATGTCGTCGAATCAGTCAGGCAGAAGGACGAATCCCATGCGTTTCACCCGTCGGACCCTCCGAACCGCCGCCGTCGCCACCGGCACCATCGCCGCCCTCACCCTCCCCGCGGCCGCCGCCTTCGCCGACGACCAGCCCGCCCCCGCCCCGAGCCCCGACAGCCGGTCCCAGGACCAGGGCGAGGGCCAGTCCCAGGGCCAGGACCAAGGCCAGGGCCAGGGCGACCAGGGCCCCGTCGTGGGGCGCGTCTTCGTGCAGGCGTACCGGCTCGCCGACGGCTCGGTCGCCAGGGTCTACCTGACCACGCCCACCGACTACCAGGCCGAGATCTGGGCCGGCGGCACCCTCCTCGACACCCTGACGACCTCCGGGCAGCCCGCCTACGGGCAGAACAACGGCCTCCACGTCGTCCTCCAGCCGGACGGCACCGTCTCCTCCTGGACGGACCAGGTCCCGACCCCCAAGCCGGACCCCAAGCCGACCCCGAAGCCCAAGCCGACCCCGGACCCCAAGCCGGCTGCCAAGCCCAAGCCCAAGCCCGCCGCCCTCCCCAAGGCCACGCTCGCCGACGGCACCGTCGCGACCTTCGGCAAGGCCGCGAAGAACGGGCCCCGGGTCGAGGTGTCCACCGTCAACGGCAAGCGGCTCGCCACCGTCGACCCGCGGCACCTCACCGTCCGGCACCACGGATGGACGTACGAGCTCGCCGTGCAGCCCGGCAAGAACCACTACCGCTTCGTCGTGATCGACACCCCCCGGAAGGGCGGCAACAGCTGGGTCTACGACCTGAACGGCACGCTCGTCGCGCAGTACCACGCCCAGAAGCACTGAGGCCGCGGTCGTCCCCCGCACGACGGAGGGCCGCCCCCGCATGCGCGGGAGCGGCCCTCCGTCACGTACCGCCGAGAACGGTTCCTACGCCTCGGCCGGCTCCGGCTCGGCCTGCTCGGCCTCCGGCTCCGCCGGGGTCTTGACCGAGTCCAGCAGCAGCTGGGCGACGTCGACGACCTGGAGGCTCTCCTTGGCCTTGCCCTCGTTCTTCTTGCCGTTCACGGAGTCCGTGAGCATGACGAGGCAGAAGGGGCAGGCGGTGGAGACGATGTCCGGGTTGAGGGACAGGGCCTCGTCGACGCGCTCGGTGTTGATGCGCTTGCCGATCCGCTCCTCCATCCACATCCGCGCGCCGCCGGCGCCGCAGCAGAAGCCGCGCTCCTTGTGGCGGTGCATCTCCTGCTGGCGCAGGCCCGGGACCTTGTCCATGATCTCGCGCGGGGGCGTGTAGACCTTGTTGTGGCGGCCCAGGTAGCACGGGTCGTGGTAGGTGATGAGGCCCTCGACCGGGGTCACCGGGATCAGCTTGCCCTCGTCGATGAGGTGCTGGAGCAGCTGGGTGTGGTGGATGACCTCGTAGTCGCCGCCGAGCTGCGGGTACTCGTTGGCGATGGTGTTGAAGCAGTGCGGGCAGGTGGAGACGATCTTCTTCGCCGACTTCGGCTTCCTGGTCGACTCGTCCTCGTCGTCCTCGCCGAAGGCCATGTTCAGCATGGCGACGTTCTCCTGGCCGAGCTGCTGGAACAGCGGCTCGTTGCCCAGACGGCGCGGGGAGTCACCGGTGCACTTCTCCTCGCCGCCCATGATCGCGAACTTGACGCCCGCGATGTGCAGCAGCTCCGCGAAGGCCTTGGTGGTCTTCTTGGCGCGGTCCTCCAGGGCGCCGGCGCAGCCGACCCAGTAGAGGTAGTCGACCTCGGTGAGGTCCTCGACGTCCTTGCCGACGATCGGGACCTCGAAGTCGACCTCCTTGGTCCACTCGACGCGCTGCTTCTTGGCCAGGCCCCAGGGGTTGCCCTTCTTCTCCAGGTTCTTGAGCATCGTGCCCGCCTCGGACGGGAACGCGGACTCGATCATGACCTGGTAGCGGCGCATGTCGACGATGTGGTCGATGTGCTCGATGTCGACCGGGCACTGCTCGACGCAGGCGCCGCAGGTGGTGCAGGACCACAGCACGTCCGGGTCGATGACGCCGTTCTCCTCGGCGGTGCCGATCAGCGGGCGCTCGGCCTCGGCCAGGGCGGCCGCGGGGACGTCCTTGAGCTGCTCCTCGGTGGCCTTCTCCTCGCCCTCCATGGTCTTGCCGCCGCCGGCGAGCAGGTAGGGCGCCTTGGCGTGCGCGTGGTCGCGCAGCGACATGATCAGGAGCTTCGGGGAGAGCGGCTTGCCGGTGTTCCAGGCGGGGCACTGCGACTGGCAGCGGCCGCACTCGGTGCAGGTGGAGAAGTCGAGGAGGCCCTTCCAGGAGAACTGCTCGACCTGCGAGACGCCGTAGACGTCGTCCTCGCCCGGGTCCTCGAAGTCGATCGGCTTGCCGCCCGAGGTCATCGGCTGCAGCGGGCCGAGGGCGGTGGAGCCGTCGGCGTTGCGCTTGAACCAGATGTTCGGGAAGCCGAGGAAGCGGTGCCAGGCGACGCCCATGTTGGTGTTGAGCGACACCACGATCATCCAGATGAACGAGGTGCTGATCTTCACCATGGCGGTGAAGTAGATGAGGTTCTGCAGGGCCGCGGTGCTCAGGCCCTTGAAGGCGAGGACGAGCGGGTACGAGGCGAAGTACGCGGCCTCGTAGTGCTCCACGTGGTGGATCGCGCCCTCGAGGCCGCGCAGCACGTAGATCGCGAGGCCGATGGTGAGGATGACGTACTCGACGAAGTAGGCCTGGCCGGCCTTGGAGCCCGCGAAGCGGGACTTGCGGCCCGCGCGCGAGGGCAGGTTCAGCAGGCGGATCACGATGAGCACGGCGATGCCGATCGTGGTCATGACGCCGATGAACTCGATGTACAGCTCGAACGGCAGGAAGCCGCCGATGACCGGCAGCGTCCAGTCGGCCTGGAAGAGCTGTCCGAAGGCCTGGGCCAGGGTCGGCGGCAGGGTCAGGAAGCCGACCGCCACGAACCAGTGGGCGAAGCCGATGATGCCCCAGCGGTTCATCCGGGTGTGGCCGAGGAACTCCCGCACCAGCGTCACGCTGCGCTGGTAGGGGTTGTCGGTCCGGGTGCCGGCGGGGACGGGCTGGCCGAGCTTGAAGTAGCGGACGAACTGACCGATGGCGCGAGCGAGCAGGGCAACGCCGACCACGGTCAGGGTCAGCGACACGATGATCGCGGCGAGTTGCATGACGGGCTCCTCGAGCGGGCCTCTGCTTCGGGCCTACTAAGCGGTAACTTATTGAGTCCGTGCCGAGATTACCCGGGAGAGCGCCGCCCTTGTAGCGGATCTCACGGTGATCTGTGTCGCTCAGGCAACCCTTGCCGTGGCGAGCGGCGTCCGCGCGGCCGCGCGACGTTTACGGACTGCTGGAAGCGTACGCGCCAGGATCGCCAGATCCATCCCCAGCCAGTGGTGGTCCACATAGTGGAGGTCCAGCAGCTCGCGCTCCTCCCAGGGCAGCTCGGAGCGCCCGCTGATCTGCCACAGGCCGGTCATCCCCGGGCGTACGGAGAGCCGGCGCCGTCCCTCGCCGGTGGACTCGCGGTGGCCGGGTGCCAGCGGGCACGGCCCGACGAGGGACATCTGGCCGCGTACGACGTGCAGCAGCAGCGGCAGCGAGGCCAGCGGGCTCCTGGTGCGGAAGGTCAGCATCGTGAAGGTGCGGCCGCCGAGGCCCGCGACGGGGCGGCGGCGCAGCGCGCCGGCGGCGCTGCCGGTCCCGAGGGTCAGGGAGAGGGCGACGCCGGCGATCAGCGGGGACAGCAGGAGCAGGAGCGCGAGCCCGCCCGCGACGTCGACCGCGCGCTTCACCGTCATGCGTTCACACCCTCTGGCGGGAATCATGGGACGAGAATCATGGGATATGTCCGGACTCTCGGTCCGGACTCTCTCACGCGCGCGTGGACGAGGCCGGGAGCGACATGCGCCTTTGAGTGGGCGGGGAAAAGAAGACTTGAGCGACCCACGCTCAAGTCTGTTGACTCTTTTCCCGGCGTCATGCATCCTTGAGTCAGTTCCACTCAAGTCAGTCAGCTGGAGGAATCGAAATGGCACGTGCGGTCGGCATCGACCTGGGCACGACTAACTCCGTCGTCAGCGTTCTCGAAGGCGGCGAGCCCACCGTCATCACCAACGCCGAGGGCGCCAGGACCACGCCGTCCGTCGTCGCCTTCGCCAAGAACGGTGAGGTGCTCGTCGGCGAGGTCGCCAAGCGCCAGGCGGTCACCAACGTCGACCGGACCATCCGGTCCGTGAAGCGCCACATGGGCACCGACTGGAAGATCGAGCTGGACGGGAAGAGCTTCAACCCGCAGCAGATGTCGGCCTTCATCCTCCAGAAGCTGAAGCGCGACGCCGAGGCCTACCTGGGCGAGAAGGTGACCGACGCGGTCATCACCGTCCCGGCGTACTTCAACGACTCCGAGCGCCAGGCCACCAAGGAGGCCGGCGAGATCGCGGGCCTCAACGTCCTGCGCATCGTCAACGAGCCGACCGCCGCCGCCCTGGCGTACGGCCTCGACAAGGACGACCAGACCATCCTCGTCTTCGACCTCGGTGGCGGCACCTTCGACGTGTCCCTCCTGGAGATCGGCGACGGCGTCGTCGAGGTGAAGGCCACCAACGGTGACAACCACCTCGGTGGTGACGACTGGGACCAGCGCGTCGTCGACTACCTGGTGAAGCAGTTCCAGTCCGGCCACGGCGTGGACCTGTCCAAGGACAAGATGGCCCTCCAGCGTCTGCGCGAGGCGGCCGAGAAGGCGAAGATCGAGCTGTCCTCCTCCACGGAGACCTCGATCAACCTGCCCTACATCACGGCCTCCGCCGAGGGCCCGCTGCACCTGGACGAGAAGCTCACCCGCGCCCAGTTCCAGCAGCTCACCGCCGACCTGCTCGAGCGCTGCAAGACCCCGTTCCACAACGTCATCAAGGACGCGGGCATCCAGCTCTCCGAGATCGACCACGTCGTCCTCGTCGGTGGCTCCACCCGCATGCCGGCCGTCGCCGAGCTCGTCAAGGAGCTGACCGGCGGCAAGGAGGCCAACAAGGGCGTGAACCCGGACGAGGTCGTCGCCATCGGCGCCACCCTCCAGGCCGGTGTCCTCAAGGGCGAGGTCAAGGACGTCCTGCTGCTCGACGTCACCCCGCTGTCCCTCGGCATCGAGACCAAGGGCGGCATCATGACCAAGCTGATCGAGCGCAACACCACGATCCCGACCAAGCGCTCCGAGATCTTCACGACGGCCGAGGACAACCAGCCGTCCGTGCAGATCCAGGTCTACCAGGGCGAGCGCGAGATCGCGGCGTACAACAAGAAGCTCGGCATGTTCGAGCTGACCGGCCTCCCGCCGGCCCCGCGCGGCGTCCCGCAGATCGAGGTCGCCTTCGACATCGACGCCAACGGCATCATGCACGTGACCGCGAAGGACCTGGGCACGGGCAAGGAGCAGAAGATGACCGTCACCGGCGGCTCCTCGCTGCCGAAGGACGAGGTCGACCGGATGCGCCAGGAGGCCGAGCAGTACGCGGAGGAGGACCACCGCCGCCGCGAGGCCGCCGAGACCCGCAACCAGGGCGAGCAGCTCGTCTACCAGACCGAGAAGTTCCTCAAGGACAACGAGGACAAGGTCCCGGGTGACGTGAAGACCGAGGTCGAGGCCGCCGTCGCCGAGCTGAAGGAGAAGCTCAAGGGCGAGGACTCCGCCGAGATCCGCACCGCCACCGAGAAGGTCGCGGCCGTCTCCCAGAAGCTCGGCCAGGCGCTCTACGCGGACGCCCAGGCCGCCCAGGCCGCGGGCGGCGACGCCGGCCAGGCCCAGGCGCAGGACGACGACGTCGTCGACGCCGAGATCGTGGACGAGGACAAGCCGAAGGGTGGCGCTGCCTGATGTCGGAGGACACCCCGGGCTTCGAGGAGAAGCCCGACGTCCCCGCCGACGGCACGCCCGAGGAGACCGAGGCCGCCGACTCCGCCGCCCGGGCGGAGGGAGCGGCCCCGGCCGGGGACGCAACGGACGCAGGCCTGCTGGCCCAGCTGGACCAGACCCGGACCGCGCTCTCCGAGCGCACCGGTGACCTCCAGCGCCTCCAGGCCGAGTACCAGAACTACCGCCGCCGCGTGGAGCGGGACCGGGTCACGGTCAAGGAGATCGCCGTCGCGAATCTCGTGACCGAGCTCCTTCCCGTGCTCGACGACATCGGCCGGGCCCGGGACCACGGCGAGCTCGTGGGCGGGTTCAAGTCGGTCGCCGAGTCGCTGGAGACCGTCGTCGCCAAGATGGGTCTGCAGCAGTTCGGCAAGGAGGGCGAGCCCTTCGACCCGACGATCCACGAGGCCCTGATGCACAGCTACGCGCCGGACGTCACCGAGACGACCTGCGTGGCGATCCTGCAGCCGGGGTACCGGATCGGCGAGCGTACGATCCGCCCCGCGCGGGTGGCCGTCGCCGAGCCCCAGCCGGGCGCCCAGCCCGGCTCGTCGGCGAAGGCGGAGGAGTCGGAAGACCCCGACGACTCCGAGAAGGACAACGATCAGTAGCCGTACCCGCACGCGGGAGGAGGGACGTCGATGAGCACGAAGGACTTCGTCGAGAAGGACTACTACAAGGTTCTCGGCGTCCCCAAGGACGCCACTGACGCCGAGATCAAGAAGGCGTACCGGAAGCTCGCACGCGAGAACCACCCGGACGCCAACAAGGGAGACACCCAGGCGGAGGAGCGCTTCAAGGCCATCTCCGAGGCGAACGACGTCCTCGGCGACCCGAAGAAGCGCAAGGAGTACGACGACGCGCGCGCCCTGTTCGGCAACGGCGGCTTCCGGGCCGGCGGGCCGGGCGGCGCGGGCGGCTCGTTCAACTTCGACCTGGGCGACCTCTTCGGCGGCGCCCAGGGCCCCGGCGGGGCCGGCGGCTTCGGCGGCGGTCTCGGGGACGTCTTCGGCGGACTGTTCAACCGCGGCGCGGGCGGTGCGGGCACCCGCACCCAGCCGCGCCGCGGCCAGGACATCGAGTCCGAGGTGACGCTCAGCTTCACCGAGGCGATCGAGGGGGCGACCGTGCCCCTGCGGATGTCCAGCCAGCAGCCCTGCAAGGCCTGTTCGGGCACCGGCGACAAGAACGGCACGCCCCGGGTGTGCCCGACCTGTGTCGGCACCGGCCAAGTCTCGCGCGGCAGCGGCGGCGGCTTCTCGCTGACCGACCCGTGCGTGGACTGCAAGGGCCGCGGCCTGATCGCCGAGACCCCCTGCGAGGTCTGCAAGGGCAGCGGCCGGGCCAAGTCCTCGCGCACCATGCAGGTCCGCATCCCGGCGGGGGTCAGCGACAACCAGAAGATCCGGCTGCGCGGCAAGGGCGCCCCGGGCGAGCGCGGCGGACCCAGCGGCGACCTCTACGTCGTCGTGCACGTCGACGCCCACCCGGTGTTCGGCCGCAAGGACGACAACCTCACCGTCACCGTGCCCGTCACCTTCGACGAGGCGGCGCTCGGCGGCGAGATCAAGGTGCCGACCCTCGGCGGCCCGGCGGTGACGCTGAAGCTGCCCGCCGGCACCCCCAACGGGCGCACCATGCGCGCCCGGGGCAAGGGCGCGGTCCGCAAGGACGGCACCCGCGGCGACCTCCTCGTCACGGTCGAGGTCGCGGTGCCCAAGGAGCTGGGCGACAAGGCCCGTGAGGCCCTGGAGACCTTCCGCGAGGCCACCGCGGACGAGGACGTCAGGGCAGAGCTGTTCCAGGCCGCGAAGGGAGCTTGAGGAGATGGAAGGACGCCGCCGCAACCCCTATGAGCTGACCGAGGAGACCCCGGTGTACGTCATCTCGGTGGCGGCCCAGCTCTCCGGTCTGCACCCGCAGACGCTGCGCCAGTACGACCGCCTCGGCCTGGTCTCGCCGGACCGCACGGCGGGCCGGGGCCGGCGCTATTCGGCCCGGGACATCGAGCTGCTCCGCCAGGTGCAGCAGCTGTCCCAGGACGAGGGCATCAACCTGGCCGGCATCAAGCGCATCATCGAGCTGGAGAACCAGGTCGCGGCCCTGCAGGCCCGGGTGGCCGAGCTGTCCAGCGCGGTCGAGGGCGCGGCGGCGGCGATGCGCCAGCGCGAGGCCCAGGTGCACGCCTCGTACCGGCGCGATCTGGTGCCGTACACGGACGTGCAGCAGGCCGGCGCGCTGGTGGTCTGGCGTCCGGGCCACAAGCGCGGCGAGTAGCCGGTGTCCTGAGTCCCGTCCGGTCCCCGTAGAGGCCCCCTCCGCAGCAGCGGAGGGGGCCTCTACGCGCGTCGTCGGCCCGTCGTCGCCCCGCCGTCAGTCCTGCGCCTGCGCGCCCCGGTCCTGCTCCCGGTCCTGCTCCTGGTCCTGGTCCTGCTCCTGGTCCTGTTCGAGGATGCCGGACTGGGCGATGAGGTAGCCGAGTTGGGCGCGGCTGCCGCTGCCGAGGGCGGCGGCGAGCTTGGCGATGTGGGCGCGGCAGGTGCGCACGTTCATGCCGAGGCGGCGGGCGATGGCCTCGTCGACGTGGCCCTCGACGAGCAGTTTGGCGATGGAGCGCTGGACACCGCCGATGCCGTCCACGGAGGGCGTGTAGGGCACTTCGTCGTCCCAGGGGACGGCGTGCAGCCAGAACTGGTCGAAGACGCCCACGAGATACCGCACGAGGCCCTCGTGGCGCAGTTCGAGGGCGACCTGGCGGTCGCTGCGGGCCGGCACGAAGGCGACCTTGCGGTCGACGATGATCAGCCGGTCGATGATCTCCTCGAGCGTGCGTAGTTCGAGCCCGTAGGGGGCGACGCGCTCGACGTAGGCCAGCGTCGCGGGGTGGTGCCGGGCGGTGTGCTGGTAGAGCGTGCGCATGCGGACGCCGCGGTCGAGCAGCGGTTCCATGCGGCGCAGGGCGGCTTCGAGGGTGTCGGGGCGGCGGCCGCTGCCGGGCTGGATGGTGAGCAGTTCCTCCATGCACTCGCTGATGACGCGGTCCAGGGTGGCGTTGATGGCGCCGAGCCCTTCGAGGACGGTGATCGCGTTGCCGGTGGAGGACTCGCGGGTGCTCATCGCCATGAACGGCTCGAAGGCGTCGGCCAGCTCGATGGCGTGTTGCCGCCGGGTCTGGATCTCCTGCTCGATGGGGTGTATGAGCTGGTTGAGGGCGACGGAGGGCGGGACCGGGTACAGCCAGGCGGCGTCGTCCGGGTCGGGGCGCAGAAGGGCCAGCTCAGTGAGGCACGGCGCGGAGTCGGCCGCGGCGCGGGCGAGGCGACCCGTGCGCAGGGCGTGCGCGTACAGCTCTTTGGCCACGTCGCACAGTTCACCGCGACTGTGATTATGTCTGGATTCGCTGGTTTCTGGCCTCATTTGCACCCCCCTCAGGGTCATGAATTACAGGAACATGATGCCCGGCGCGGCTGGTGTGGGGAGCGATCGTGGGCCATCGTTTTGGACGCGGGGGGGAGGTAGTGATCAAAAGAGGTGGAGATCGGCCATGACCAGGATGGTTCGTGCACTTGGCGCCATAGCCGTTGCGGCGGCTGCTCTCGGCGCACTCGCCCTGACCGGCGAGCCCTCGTGGGAGATCCCCCCGTCGCACTCGGTGGTGGCGGGACCGAACGAGCCCTCGTGGGAGAGCGCACCTGCGGACGTCGTCCTCGCAGCCCCTGGTGAACCCTCCTGGGAGTTCACCCCGGCGGGCCAGGAAGCATGATCGTCCCGCCGGACGACCGGTCCTTCCGCCGGGAGATGGCTTCGGCCTATCGATCCGGGTGGCACTTCATCGATCTCGTCACGGCCATCCCCCACCGTGGCGACTCGTTGATGGTGACCCTCTTCGGAGAACCGATCGTGGTCGCTCGCGAGCAGGACGAGGACGTCCGGGCCTACCGGTGCCTGCGCCGCCCGCGCGGCGCCCCGCAGCCCGTCCGCTGTGCCATCCGGTACGGCATGATTTTCGTCAATCTGGATCAGCGCGACCACCAGCTGGTCGAGTCCCCGTCGATCCAGACCGAGACCATCACCGCCACCCCCCGCAGTGCCTGAGCGATTCCCCCGTCGTTGTAGATCGCTCCGGCACTTCCCCCACACAGCGGCGCCATCGCGGACCTGAAACGCGATGGCGCCGCTGTGCGTCCGCGTGCGGAAACGCCCGGCGGGCCCTCCGGCGCACCGGCCGGCCGGCCGCCGGGCGCGCGCGTCCCGGACGCCGAGCCCCGGGCGCGCGCGTCCCGGGCGCCGGCGTCTCAGGCCCGGCCCATCGCCCGGGTCAGCGCGATCTCGATGACCACCCGGTCCGGGTTCGGCGTCGGGACCCGGTTGTAGCGGGCGGCGTAGCGCTCGACCGCGTCCGCGACGACCTCCGCCTCGGTGCGGATCCGCGCCACGCCCTCCAGCGTGGCCCAGCGCCCCTTGTCCACCTGGCAGACCGCGACCCGCGCGCCGTCCGGGCCCGCCGCCAGGACGTTGGCGACCTTCCGGCTGTGCTTGTTGGTGATGACCCGGGCGATGCCCTTCTCGCCGCCCTCGGGGTCGTACGTGACGCCCACCGCCACCACGTGCGGGGTGCCGTCCGGGCGGGGCGTGGTCAGCGTGCACATGTGGTACTCGCGCCAGAAGCTGAGGTACGAGTCGCTGGGCTTGCTGGGATCGATGGCCATGCCCCGGAAACTACCCCCGGCCGAACCCTCCCGAATACCTTGAGCGGAATAGACTCAACTTTGTGTACGCTGTAAGAGTCATAAAGAAGGAGTCGTCGCATCCGAGGAGGAGAGTCCGCACGTGGACGCCGAACTGACCAACAGGAGCCGGGACGCGCTGAACGCGGCGAGCAGCCGCGCCGTGTCCCAGGGGCACGCCGATCTGACCCCCGCGCATGTGCTGCTGGCCCTGCTGGCAGGCGCGGACAACGAGAACATCACCGATCTGCTCGCCGCCGTCGAGGCCGACCAGGCCGCCGTCCGCGCCGGTGCGGAGCGCCTGCTGGCCGCGCTGCCGAGCGTCACCGGGTCCACGGTCGCGCCGCCGCAGCCCAGCCGTGAGCTGCTCGCCGTCATCGCGGACGCCGACGCCCGGGCCAAGCAGCTCGGCGACGAGTTCCTCTCCACCGAGCACCTGCTGATCGGCATCGCCGCCAAGGGCGGCCGCGCCGGCGAGCTGCTCGACGGGCAGGGCGCCACCGCCGCCCGCCTCCAGGACGCCTTCACCAGGGCCCGCGGCACCCGCCGGGTCACCAGCGCCGACCCCGAGGGCTCGTACAAGGCCCTGGAGAAGTTCGGCACCGACTTCACCGCCGCCGCCCGCGAGGGCAAGCTCGACCCGGTGATCGGCCGCGACCACGAGATCCGCCGCGTCGTCCAGGTCCTGTCCCGCCGCACCAAGAACAACCCGGTCCTCATCGGCGAGCCCGGCGTCGGCAAGACCGCCGTCGTCGAGGGCCTCGCCCAGCGGATCGTCAAGGGCGACGTGCCCGAGTCGCTGCGCGACAAGCGCCTGGTCTCCCTCGACCTCGGCGCGATGGTCGCCGGCGCGAAGTACCGCGGCGAGTTCGAGGAGCGCCTGAAGACCGTCCTGTCCGAGATCAAGGAGAGCGACGGCCGGATCATCACCTTCATCGACGAGCTGCACACCGTCGTCGGCGCGGGCGCCGGCGGCGACTCCGCCATGGACGCGGGCAACATGCTCAAGCCGATGCTGGCCCGCGGCGAGCTGCGCATGGTCGGCGCCACCACCCTCGACGAGTACCGCGAGCGGATCGAGAAGGACCCCGCCCTGGAGCGCCGCTTCCAGCAGGTCCTGGTCGCCGAGCCGTCCGTCGAGGACACCGTCGCCATCCTGCGCGGCCTCAAGGGACGCTACGAGGCCCACCACAAGGTGCAGATCAACGACAGCGCCCTGGTGGCCGCCGCGACCCTGTCCGACCGCTACATCACCTCGCGCTTCCTGCCCGACAAGGCCATCGACCTGGTCGACGAGGCCGCGTCCCGGCTGCGCATGGAGATCGACTCCTCGCCCGTCGAGATCGACGAGCTCCAGCGCACCGTCGACCGGCTGCGCATGGAGGAGCTGGCCCTCTCCCAGGAGACCGACGAGGCCAGCCTCCAGCGCCTGGAGAAGCTGCGCCGCGACCTCGCCGACCGCGAGGAGGAGCTGCGCGGCCTCACCGCCCGCTGGGAGAAGGAGAAGCAGTCCCTCAACCGGGTCGGCGAGCTCAAGGAGCAGCTCGACGAGCTGCGCGGGCGCGCCGAGCGCGCCCAGCGCGACGGCGACTTCGACACCGCCTCCAAGCTGCTCTACGGCGAGATCCCGGCCCTGGAGCGCGAGCTGGAGGCCGCCAGCGAGGCCGAGGCCCAGCAGGAGGCGGCCAAGGACACGATGGTGAAGGAGGAGGTCGGCCCGGACGACATCGCCGACGTCGTCGGCGCCTGGACCGGCATCCCCGCCGGCCGTCTCCTGGAGGGCGAGACGCAGAAGCTGCTCCGCATGGAGGACGAGCTCGGCCGGCGCCTGATCGGCCAGGGCGAGGCCGTGCGGGCCGTCTCCGACGCGGTGCGCCGCACCCGGGCCGGCATCGCCGACCCCGACCGGCCCACCGGCTCCTTCCTCTTCCTCGGCCCCACCGGCGTCGGCAAGACCGAGCTGGCGAAGGCGCTCGCCGACTTCCTCTTCGACGACGAGCGGGCCATGGTCCGCATCGACATGTCGGAGTACGCGGAGAAGCACTCCGTGGCCCGGCTCGTCGGCGCGCCCCCCGGCTACGTGGGCTACGAGGAGGGCGGCCAGCTCACCGAGGCCGTCCGCCGCCGCCCGTACAGCGTCGTGCTCCTGGACGAGGTGGAGAAGGCCCACCCCGAGGTCTTCGACATCCTGCTCCAGGTCCTCGACGACGGCCGGCTCACCGACGGCCAGGGCCGCACGGTGGACTTCCGCAACACGATCCTGATCCTCACCTCGAACCTGGGCAGCCAGTTCCTGGTGGAGCCGCTGACCTCCGCCGAGGAGAAGCGGCAGCAGGTCCTGGAGGTCGTCCGGGCGAGCTTCAAGCCGGAGTTCCTGAACCGGCTCGACGAGATCGTGGTCTTCTCCGCCCTGGAGCAGACCGAGCTGGCCCGCATCGCCCAGCTCCAGATCGACCGCCTGGCCCGCCGCCTCGCCGACCGCCGCCTCACCCTGGACGTCACCCCGGAGGCCCTGGCCTGGCTCGCGGAGGAGGGCAACGACCCGGCGTACGGCGCCCGCCCGCTGCGCCGCCTCATCCAGACCGCGATCGGCGACCGCCTCGCCAAGGAGATCCTGTCCGGCGAGGTCCGCGACGGCGACACGGTCCGGGTGGACCGCTTCGAGGAGGGCCTGATCGTGGGGCGGGCCGAAGGCTAGAAGTCGTAGGCCACGACGCGTACGAGGGCGGTGTCCCCGCCCTCGTACCGCACGTGGATCCCCACCTCGTACGCCTGCCCGGCCTCCGGCGGGTACGAGGCGTGGAGCCCCTCCTCGGAGGACGAGGCCTCCGCCGCGGGAAAGGTTCCGGCCACCCAGCCGGCCGCCTCGGCCGCGGGCATCCGGAACTCGATCTGGATGTAGGTGTCCATCCAGTGCATCTCGGTGCAGTGGGCGTCCCGCGCGCTGACCGGCATCGTGGCGTACGCGAAGTCCGCCGCGTCCTCGCAGTCCACCGGCCACGGCTCACCGGCCTGCGAGAACGAGTACGCGGCCAGACCGGCGCAGCCGGCCGGAAGGAGCAGGAGGGCGCTGAGCCCCAGGGTGATCCAGATCCATCGACGGTCGAGCCGCCTTTTCGTGTCCCCCATGGGGCGAGATCATGTCAGCCCGCAGCTGATCGCGCCGTGAGGACTTGCCACCCCCCGCCCGGCATGGGGGAGGATGGCGGGCATCCGTACGAAGGGAAAACCCGGTGAGCATCGACCCGTCCTCGATTCCTAATTTCGGGGCCCAGCCCCAGCCTCAGGCCGGAGGACCGGCGGGCCCGGTCGTCCCCGACCAGGACCTGGTCAAGCAGCTGCTCGACCAGATGGAGCTGAAGTACATCGTCGACGACGAGGGTGACCTCGCGGCGCCGTGGGAGGACTTCCGCACGTACTTCATGTTCCGCGGCGAGGCCGAGCAGCAGGTCTTCTCGGTCCGCACGTTCTACGACCGGCCGCACGCCGCCGACGACCGCGCCCGGATCCTCGACGCGATCGACGACTGGAACCGGCGCACCCTGTGGCCCAAGGTCTACACCCACCTGCACGAGGAGGAGGACGGCTCCGCCACCCTCCGTCTCATCGGTGAGGCGCAGATGCTGATCGGCACCGGCGTGTCCCTGGAGCACTTCGTGTCCTCCACGGTCAGCTGGGTCCGCGCGTCGATCGAGTTCGACAAGTGGATCGTCGAGCAGTTCGGTCTGGAGTCCCCGGAGGACAAGGCGTCCGGCGAGGGCGACTCCGCCGAGTGACGGAGCCGGCCTGAGGGCCGCTCACAGGGCCATGCGCGCGAGCGTCAGCGCGTACGGCGCATAGGCGAAGGAGAGCCCGGCCAGGCCCGCGACCACCAGGATCGCGGCGCGTGGCCGGGCTCTCGTCATGGCCCGGGCCAGCGGCAGCAGCAGCGGGAAGGCCGGCAGCAGGAACCGCGGCTTCGACTCGAAGAAGCCCGAGCCGCCCACCGTGATCAGCACCAGGACGCCGGTGTAGACGAGCACCGGCAGCGGCGGGCGCTCCTCGCGCCCCCCGGCCACCAGGAGCGCGAAGAGCAGCACCCCGGCCCCGGTGATCACCAGGGCCATCACGTAGCCGAACTGGGTGGGTCCGGTCAGCATGTCCCGGACGAAGCGCAGCGCGCCCCGCCCGAAGTCGAAGCGGGAGGTCCAGCCGTCCTGGACGGCGAAGTAGCCGCCGAGCAGATCGCCCCGCCGGGCCCCGACCCAGAGCAGGTACGAGAGCCAGCCGACGGGCGCGAGCGCGGCCCCCGCCCACACCGCCCCGCCGGCCCGGCCGCGCCGCCGCCACAGCTCCAGGCCGGCGGCGACGAGCACCGCGGCGGCGACGGCCACCCCGTTGGGCCGGGACAGACCGGCGAGCGCGGCCAGCGCCCCCGCCCACAGCCAGCGCCGGGTGAGCACGGCGTACAGCGCCCAGGCCGCGAAGGCGGTCATCAGCGGCTCGGTGTAGGCCATGGACAGCACGACCGAGTGCGGCAGCAGCCCCCACAGCAGGACCGTGAGCACCGCCGCGGGGCGGCCCGCGATCCGCTCCGCGACCAGGAAGATCCCCCAGGCCGCCGCCCCGGCCGCGGTCCAGGACAGCAGGAGGCCGGCCGTGCCGCCGCTGACCGGCAGCACGGCCGTGACGGCCCGGACGAGGCCCGGATAGAGCGGGAAGAAGGCCAGGTCGGACTGGACGACGCCGTCCGGCCAGGTCAGGGTGCGCCCGTAGCCGTGGGCGGCGATCCGGGTGTACCAGTCGGAGTCCCAGGACGTCGCGAGCAGCGCCCGCGGGGACCGGTCGATGTGCCAGGCCCACAGGGCGAGCACCAGGGTCCCGGTGAGCCGGGCGGCGGCGAAGAGCCCGAGGGCGGGCGCCGCGCGGCGCAGCGACGCCCGCCACCGGGGCACCCGCCGGACGGTCGCGGGGGCGGCGGCGGACGTCGGCCGGTCGAGGGTCTCGGCGGACAGGGGGCACCTCCGTGCGCACGGGGAGAACCGATCATTACCCGACAAATCGGTTTACCCGACCGGTGGTCCCCGGCGCCGGAAGCGCGCCCGTCAGAAGCGCCGGATCACCCGCAGCTTGGCCGTGTAGAGCTCGCCCGGCTCCCCGTCCAGGACCGACCGGCCGCCGACGTCGCCGATCGTCGGCCCGTCCGGCGTCTTGCGGCTGGACACGAAGCGCAGCCTGCCGTCCGTGTCCCGGCCCAGGACGATCCCGATGTGGCCGCCCGCGTCCGAGGACTCGTCGGTGTCGAAGAAGACCGTGTCGCCGATCCGCAGCCCGTCCAGCGGCGGCGCCTGGCCGGTGGCCTGGGCGATCACCACACCGGGCCCGGAGGCGGCCAGGTCCTTGGACTCGCGCGGCAGCCGGCCCTCGCCGAAGCGCTGGTAGCGGACCATCGGAAGGCCCAGGTGGTGGCCGTAGACCATCCGGACGAAGCCCGAGCAGTCCAGACAGCCGGCGAAGTCCGGGTTCGCGTCCCAGTGCTCCCCGCTCTCGGTGAAGTCCCAGTCCACCCCCAGGAACTGGTGGAAGTCCGCGCCGACCTTCCGCAGTCCGGTCACCGGGTCGGCCTTGCTGTAGCCGGCGGTGCCGAGCAGCCGCCCGCCCGGCCGTGCCGGATCGGCGACGTCGGGGGCGAAGGGCCGGTACATCGAGGTGTACGCGAGGACGTCCGGCGAGGTGTCGCCGGCCCAGTCCCGGATCCGCTGCTCCACCGCGGGCGTCCACGTGCCGTCGAACGGCTCGGGCAGCACCCGCACCCAGGTGTCGTGGACGACGAGCGGCGGGTCGTCCCACAGCGCCGAGTCGATCCGGAAGTCGTAGATCCGGGCCTGCGGGCTCACCGTCGCGCCGAGCGAGGACAGCCCGCGCACGCCCACGGTGCCGGCGCCGAGCACCCTCGCCGGGTCCGGCTCGGGATCGCGCACCGCGTGCTGCCAGACGGTGGGCTCGGCCACGCCCGCGCCGTGCTTCCAGGCCCGCGCCCGCAGCACGTCGCCGGTCCGCTCGACCCGCACCCACCAGTGGTCGAAGGCGGCGAAGCCGGTGCCGACCGTGACCGCCGGGCCGAGCACCGAGGAGACGTCCGCCAGCTCCTTCTCCAGGACCAGCTGCACCTCGCCCGCCGGGGTCACCACGAGCCGCGCCCGGTAGTGGTTGTCGACGTCCCGCGCGCCGAACACCAGGGCCAGCGAGACCGGCGCCCCGGCCGGCAGCCGGTCGAAGGAGAACCGGGCCGCCGCGGACAGGTCGCCGATGCCGTGGTCCGGGAGCAGCGCGTAGCGGCTCTTGTTGGGGGCCAGGGTGATGGCGGCGCGGCCGGACTCCAGGAAGTAGTCGGTGTCGGCGCCGTTCACGTGGGTCCAGCTGCCGCCGCCCGGCGACATGCCCCAGCCGCCGGCCGGCGGGGTCCGGGCGAAGGCGTCCGCGACCGGCTTCTTCTGCTCGGTGAACCAGCGCCGCGGCCCGCGCACCGTCACCGTCCGCGCCCCGGTGGTCAGCGTGGCGAGCACCCCTCCGGCGTCCGAGACCTCCAGACCGCCGGCCACCGCCCGGGTGGTGAGCGGGCCCGCCGGGTGCGCGGTGAAGTGCCAGGGGTCGGTCGGGTCGACCACCATCGGCAGCCGCCCGCCGGCCCCCGGCCCGGCCGCCCCCGCCGCGCCCTGCGCCCCCGCCGCGCCCTGCGCGCCCGCCGTCTCCGCGGCCGCCGGGGCCGCCGCCCCGAGCGGCAGCGCCCCGCCCGCCGCCACCCCGGCCAGCGCCCCGAGCAGCGCCCGGCGGCTCGGCCGGACCGTCCCCGACTCTCGTGTGGACATGGGTCCCCCTGCTCCGTACGGCCGCCCGCCCCTCGGACGCCGATCAGTCCGGGACCCTACTGGCGGCCGGCTTCCCACGGGCGGGCTACCCCATGCGCTTCAGGCGGTCCACCGCCTCCTGGAGGACCTCGACGCGCTTGCAGAAGGCGAAGCGCACGAAGGGCGCGCCCTCCTCACGGTGGTCGTAGAAGACGGCGTTGGGGATGGCGACCACGCCGGCGCGTTCGGGGAGCGCGCGGCAGAAGGCGAAGCCGTCGGTCTCGCCGAGGGGGCGGATGTCGGTGGTGACGAAGTAGGTGCCGGCCGGGCGGTGGACGCCGAAGCCGGCCGCCGTCAGGCCCTCGCTCAGCAGGTCCCGCTTGGCGAGGAGTTCGGCGCGCAGGCCCCGTACGTACGTGTCCGGGAGGCGCAGGGCCTCGGCGACCGCGTACTGGAAGGGGCCGGAGGAGACGTACGTGAGGAACTGCTTGGCCGAACGGACGGCGCCGGTCAGTTCGGGCGTGGCGGTGATCCAGCCGACCTTCCAGCCGGTGAAGGAGTACGTCTTGCCGGCCGAGCCGATGGTGACGGTGCGCTCGCGCATGCCCGGCAGGCTCGCCAGCGGGATGTGCTCGCCCTCGTCGAAGACCAGGTGCTCGTACACCTCGTCGGTGACGACGAGCAGGTCCCGCTCCTGGGCGAGTTCGGCGATCGCGGTGAGCTCGGCGCGGCTGAGCACGGTGCCGGTCGGGTTGTGCGGGGTGTTGAGCAGGATCAGCCGGGTGCGGTCGGTGACGGCGGCGCGCAGCTCGTCCAGGTCGAGGGCGAAGGCGCCGGCGTGCGGGCGGAGGGTGACGGGGACGCGGACGCCGCCGGCCATGGCGATGCACGCGGCGTACGAGTCGTAGTACGGCTCCAGGGCGATGACCTCGTCGCCCGGCTCGACGAGCGCGAGCAGCGCGGCGGCGATCGCCTCGGTGGCGCCGGCGGTGACCAGGACCTCGCTGTCGGGGTCGTACTCCAGGCCGTAGAACCGCCGCTGGTGCTCGGCGACGGCGGCGCGCAGCTCGGGCACGCCGGGCCCCGGCGGGTACTGGTTGCCCCGCCCGTCGCGCAGCGCGCGGACGGCGGCCTCGCGGATCTCCTCGGGGCCGTCGGTGTCGGGGAAGCCCTGGCCCAGGTTGATCGAGCCGGTGCGCGCGGCGAGCGCGGACATCTCGGCGAAGATCGTGGTGCCGAACTCCGCGAGCCGGCGGTTGAGCAGCGGTCGTGTCATGACCGTCATCCTGGGGCGAAGCTCTGGACTTGCTCAAGTGTGCTTTGACGGTTCGGCGGTGCGGGAATCCCCCTCGCAGAGCCGACCGGGCTCTCTTCACCGACGGGGGACGTCATGGAAATCTTCGTGGTCATCGTGCTGGTGGCCCTGGTGGTGTTCGGCTTCGCGGCGGCGTCGGGCGGCAGCTCCCGGCGGCGCCGGCGGCGGCGCGGGGGCTGGGCGGGCGGTTCCGGCGGGTCCGGGGGCGGCTGTGGTTCCTCGTCGTGCGGTTCGTCCTCGTGCGGGGGCGGCGGCTGCGGCGGCGGGGGCGGCGACTAGGGGGTGTCCGGCGGACGGCTGGTTGGTGTGCCGGGGCAACGGCCTTTCATGAACGTTCCGTTGGACGCTCCTGTGAGCGATGCGATCGATTCCGACTGAACAGTTGAACCCAGAGGCCCCCGAGGGGATGGAAACCACGCCAAGTTGGGCAAAAACGCTGTGAGCCGACCATGGTTCGTGATTCCCTCGCTGTCGAGAACATCCAGCCCTCGGACCGTGTGTGGACCCGAGCCGGCGATCCCCACTCCCGGTCGAGACCCTCGACCGGGACGCCCCCGGCCCACCCGTCAAACCGTGTTTGCGGAGCCGATCCATGCTCACCACCCTGAAGACCTCCTACACCGACACCCGCGCGGCCGACCTGGCCTGGGCGCTGGGGCGCGACCCGCTGCCCGCCCTCGCGGTGCTCGACCTCGAACTCGCCGGGGCCAAGCTGCAGTTGCGGCTGCTCGGCGCCTCCCACCAGGTCCTCCTGGAGGAGGAGAGCCGCAACTGCTCGGAGACCGTCGCCTGCATGCCCGGCAGCAGCACCCCGCTGCCGCTGGGCGTGTCCAAGCGGGTCGGCGAGTGGGAGTACGAGTTCGCCGCCCGCGTCGAGAACCTCACCCAGGGCTCGTTCGCGGGCCGCGCCCAGGAGTTGCTCGCACTCGTCGCCGACCATCCGCACGGCCTCGCGGGGACCTTCCCCGGCTCGCCGCACGCCTTCACCGCGATGCTGGCGCAGCGCCACGAGGGCCAGGTGCGGTGGCGCACCTGGCACGCCTATCCGCAGGAGGGGCAGTTGGTGGTGACCAGGACCCGGATCGGCGCCCGTATGCCCGCCGCGCTCTGACGCGCCGTACACATGCCTCAGGTGCACTCGTGTGGGTGACAAGCGGCGATGGGTGCGTGACGTAGCGTTACGAACATGATCGACCCGCCCGTGACCGTGACCCGCCCTGCCGAACGGGCGGCGCGGGTGCCCGTGCGGCCGGGCGCCGTGCGGTACCCGGTCCTGGCGGTGGTGTTCGTGTGCGCCGCCTGCGGCCTGGTCTACGAGCTCGAACTGGTCGCGCTCGCCTCCTATTTGATCGGCGACTCGGTCACCCAGGCGTCCGTCGTGCTGTCCGTCATGGTCTTCGCGATGGGCCTCGGCTCGCTGCTCGCCAAGCGGCTGCGCTGCCGTGCCGCCGTCGGCTTCGGCCTGGTCGAGTGCGGACTCGCGCTGATCGGCGGCTGCTCGGCGATGGTGCTGTACGCCTCCTTCGCCTGGTTCGGCGCGTCACGCTGGGTGCTGGTGGCCTTCTCGCTGGCCATCGGCGTGCTCACCGGGGCGGAGATCCCGCTCCTGATGTCGCTGATCCAGCGCGCCGAGTCCGGCCGTTCACCGGGGTACGGCGCGGGTCCCGGCCCCCGCCCGGGCGCAGGCCCCGACGCGGGCGGGTGCGCCACCGGCGGCCGCGGCGGGGCCCGGGGCGCGGTACGGGGCGGGGGCGAGCCCCGGCGGCGGCGCGAGGCGCACGACGCGGCCGGCACGGTCGCCGACCTCTTCGCCGCCGACTACGTGGGCGCGCTCGTCGGCGGGCTCGCCTTCCCCTTCCTGCTGCTGCCCTGGCTCGGCCAGCTCACCGGCGCGCTGGTCACCGGCGCGGTCAACGCGATCGCCGGCGGCGGCCTGGTCCTCTGGCTGTTCCGGCACGACCTGACGGCCCGCTCGCGCACCCTGCTCATCGGCGCCAACCTCTCCGTGCTCGTGGTGCTCGCCACCGCGACCGTCCTCGTCGACGACTTCGAGCAGGCCGCCCGGCGCGCGGTGTACGGCGACGGCATCCGGGTCGCCGTCCACACCGAGCTCCAGGAGGTGGTCGTCACCGGCGGCCGCGGCGAACCGCCCGACCTGTTCCTGGACGGCCGGCTGCGGGTCGGCGGCCGGGACGAGTACCGCTACCACGAGGCCCTGGTGCACCCCGCGATGAACGGGCCGCACACGCGCGTGCTGATCCTCGGCGGCGGGGACGGCCTCGCCGCCCGCGAGGTGCTGCGCTACGCCGACGTGGCCGCGGTCACCGTCGTCGAACTCGACCCGGGCGTCGCCCGGCTCGCCCGCACCGACCCCGGGCTCGCCGCCCTCAACGAGCAGGCCCTCCGGGACCCCCGGGTCACCGTCGCCCACGGCGACGCCTTCACCTGGCTGCGCTCGGTCCGGCCCGTGCAGGAACGGTACGACGTGGTGATCTCCGACCTCCCGGACCCCGGCATCACCGCCGGGGCCAAGCTCTACTCGGAGGAGTTCTACGGGCTCGCCTCCCGCGCGCTCGCCGACGGCGGGCGGCTCGTGGTGCACGCCGGCTCGGCGAGCGACCGCCCCCGCACCTATTGGACGATCGACGCCACCCTGCGCGCCGCGGGCTACGCCACCCGGCCCTACGCCGCGGGCGGCCGCACCGCCGGGCTGACCGCCGGGCCCGACCGGGCCGGGCGCTCGACCGGCGGCGCGCCGCCCGTCGAGGGCACCTGGGGCTTCCTGCTCGCCGCGCCCGGCCCCGTACCGCCGCCGCTCGGGCTCGACGCGGGCGCGCCGCCGCTGCGCTCGCTCACCGCGCGGACGCTCGCGGAGGCGGAGAGCCGGGTGGAGCGCAGCCGGACCGGCGCGACGGACGCCCTGCCGCCCTCGACCCTCGTGCACCCGCGGTACTGACGCGGACAGCCCGTGACGCGGACAGCCTGTAGGTGGGGAGTCCGTGAGGTGGGGAGTCCGTGTGGGTGGCGTGCGCCGGGCGCGCAAACAGGCGACGGGCGGGCCGGGCCTGAGTAGGCTCGGCTCCCATGGAGCATGAGGTGTTCGTCCCGGTCCCGGCCGAGGTCCTGCGCGACACGCTGACGGACCCGGCCCGGGTGGCGCGCTGCGTCCCCGGGTTCCAGCAGGACGCCGACGGCACGGCCGGGCCGTTCACGGGCCGGCTCAAGATCCGTGTCGGCGGCAACACCATCACCTACCGGGGCGCCCTGCGGCTCGGCGAGCGGGACGGGCGCTTCGCCGTCGAGGGCGAGGGCACCGAGGTGCGCGGCAAGGGCACCGCGGAGCTGGCCCTGACCCTGGCGCTCACCCCGGTGGCCGAGGGCACCACGATCGGCTTCACCGGCCGGGTCACCGCCGCCGGCCGGCTCGCCGAGGCCGACGCGGAGGCCCGGGCCCAGGCGGGCGCGCGGCTGCTCGACCGGTTCGCGGAGGCGCTGGCCGCCGTGTCGGACGTGGCGGCGGAGGTCGCCGCCGAGGAGGCCGCGGAGGAGGCCGCAGAAGCGGCCCGGGCCGCCGAGGCCGCGGGTGCCGCCGAGGCCGACAGCGACGACGACGGGGTGGACGACGGTGTGGAGGAGCCGGCCCGCCCCTCGGTCTTCGACACCCCGGTGCCGCCGCCGTCCCTGGACCCGCTGGCCGACGCGGACTTCGACCGCGCCGACGGCGAGGACGACGGCGACGGCGACGGCGAGGACGGGGACGAGTACGAGGACGACGAGACGGCGGGCGGGTACGGGGACGAGGACGGCGCGCTGGCGGGCGGCGCGGCCGGAGCCGGGGCGGGGGAGCGGGCCGGGGGCGGCCAGCCCGCCGAGGCCGCGCACGCCCGGCGCACCATGATCGGCCGGAGCGCGGAGGAGGTCGACCACGCCCCGCCGCGCGGCCGTTACGCCCCCGTCCCGGCCGCCGAGGCCGCCGGGAGCGGCGCGACCCTGCGCTGGATCGCCCCGGCCGCCGCCCTCGCCCTCGCCTCCGCCGTCGTCGTCGGCCGCGCCCTGCGCCGCCGCCGCGGCTGACCCCCGCCCGCACCACGCTCGTACCGCGCCCGAGCCACGCCCGCACGCGCCGCGATCGGGCGGCGGAATCGGCCGGGCACGCCGTAGGGTCGGGGCGTGAGCACTCTGACGCGACTGACGGCCGGCGACGCCGAGTTGACCCTCGACCCGGAGCACGGCTGCTGGATCCACAGCCTCCGCATCGGCGGCACCGAACTGCTGCTCTCCGGCGAACGGCACGGCTGCTTCGTGATGGCGCCCTGGGCGGGCCGCACCGGCTACGGGCGCTTCCGCGACGGCGCCACCGTGCACCAGCTCCCGGTCAGCGGGCATGCCGCGCCGCACTCCCTGCACGGCACGGTCCGTGACGCCGCCTGGAAGACCGCGTACGTCACCGGCGCCACCGCCGCCTTCACCACCGAGCTGGGCGAGCCCTGGCCGTACGCCGGGAAGGTCACCCAGGTCGTCGAGCTCGGCGAGGACGAGCTCACCCTGCGGCTCGGGATCGAGACCGCCGGGGAGTCCTTCCCGGCGCAGGCCGGCTGGCACCCCTGGTTCCGGCGCAGCCTGGACGGCGGCCCCGAGGTCGAGCTCGACTTCCACCCGGCCTGGCAGGAGGAGCGCGGCGAGGACCACCTCCCCACCGGACGGCGCATCGACCCGCTGCCGCGCCCCTGGGACGACTGCTTCGGCATGCCGGACGGCGTCGACGTCACGCTGACCTGGCCGGGCGCGGTGGAGCTGAGGATCACCAGCGACGCCCGGTGGGTGGTGGTCTACGACGAGCCGGCCGACGCGGTCTGCGTCGAGCCGCAGTCGGGTCCGCCGAACGGCCTCAACACGCTTCCGCGCCTGGTCACGCCCATCGACCCGCTGGAGGTCACGACCACCTGGTCCTGGCGTCGGCTGTGAGCCCCCGGGGCATCCGCCCTTAAGCTCATGGGCATGACTGACGTACGCGCCGATCTGCTCCAGCAGATCAAGGACAAGGCCGTGGTGCACGGCAAGGTGACCCTCTCCTCGGGTCGTGAGGCCGACTACTACATCGACCTCCGCCGGATCACGCTCGACGGCGAGGCGGCCCCGCTGGTCGGTCAGGTCATGCTCGACCTCACCAAGGACCTGGACTTCGACTGCGTGGGCGGTCTGACGCTGGGCGCCGACCCGGTCGCCACCTCGATGCTGCACGCCTCCGCCGCGCGCGGCGAGCGGCTCGACGCCTTCGTCGTCCGCAAGGCGCAGAAGGCCCACGGCATGCAGCGCCGCATCGAGGGCGCCGACGTCAAGGGCCGCCGCTGCCTGGTGGTCGAGGACACCTCCACCACCGGCGGCTCCCCGCTGACCGCGGTCGAGGCCGTGCGCGAGGCGGGCGGCGAGGTCGTGGCCGTGGCCACCATCGTCGACCGCGGCGCCGCCGGTGCGATCGCCGAGGCCGGTCTGCCGTACCTGACCGGCTACGAGCTGTCGGACCTGGGCCTCTCCTGACGCCTGGGCCTGTCCTGATGCCGGGGCCTGCCCCGTCCGCCGGTCCGCCCCGTCCGCCGGTCCGCCCCGTCCGCCGGTCCGGCCCGTCCGCCGACCCGGGACTGACCGCCGGCCCGACGCTGACCGCCGGGGTCCGGCCATGGACCGCCGGGGTCCGGCCATGGACCGCCGGGGCCCGGCGCTGACCGTCCCGGCGGAACCGCCGCGAACTCGTGACGTGGTTCCCGGGAGCCGGTCATTCAGGCTCTGACCTGCTGTTTTACGAAGGGGCGGGGTGTTTCACGTGAAACACCCCGCCCCTTCGCGTGCCGTGCCCGTGGGAGCCCGCACAAGAGTCTGGAAAGATGGGCCGCGACGATGACGTCGCCCCTAGGTCAGGGACAGCAACGCACACACCCCGCACATCACAAGGAGCGGACGAATGCCCATCGCAACCCCCGAGGTCTACAACGAGATGCTCGACCGGGCGAAGGCAGGCAAGTTCGCCTACCCGGCCATCAACGTGACCTCGTCCCAGACCCTGCACGCGGCCCTGCGCGGCTTCGCGGAGGCCGAGAGCGACGGCATCATCCAGATCTCGACCGGCGGTGCCGAGTTCCTGGGCGGCCAGTACAACAAGGACATGGTCACGGGCGCCGTCGCCCTGGCCGAGTTCGCCCACATCGTCGCGGCGAAGTACGACATCACGGTCGCCCTGCACACCGACCACTGCCCGAAGGACAAGCTGGACGGCTACGTCCGCCCGCTGCTCGACATCTCCGCCGAGCGCGTCAAGGCCGGCCGGAACCCGCTCTTCCAGTCGCACATGTGGGACGGCTCCGCCGAGACCCTTGCGGACAACCTGGCCATCGGCCAGGAGCTGCTCGCCAAGGCCGCCGCCGCCAAGATCATCCTTGAGGTCGAGATCACCCCGACCGGCGGCGAGGAGGACGGCGTCAGCCACGAGATCAACGACGAGCTGTACACCTCCGTCGACGACGCCATCCGCACGGCCGAGGCCCTGGGCCTGGGCGAGAAGGGCCGCTACCTGCTGGCCGCCTCCTTCGGCAACGTCCACGGCGTCTACAAGCCGGGCAACGTCGTGCTCCGCCCCGAGCTGCTCAAGGACCTCCAGGCCGGCGTCTCGGAGAAGTTCGGCAAGACCGCCCCGTTCGACTTCGTCTTCCACGGCGGCTCCGGCTCCACCGCCGAGGAGATCGCCACCGCCATCGACAACGGCGTGGTGAAGATGAACCTCGACACCGACACCCAGTACGCCTTCACGCGTCCGGTGGCGGACCACATGTTCAAGAACTACGACGGCGTCCTGAAGGTCGACGGCGAGGTCGGCAAGAAGTCCACCTACGACCCGCGCACCTGGGGCAAGCTGGCCGAGGCCGGCATGGCCAAGCGTGTCGCCGAGGCCTGCGTGGCGCTGCGCTCGGCGGGCACCAAGCTGAAGTAAGCCCACGTCGGCACCGTCAGCACCGCTGCACGACCGCCCGAGGGCCCGGCACCACGCGAGTGGAGCCGGGCCCTTCGGCATACCGGGGCCCTTTCCGGACAGTGCGGCGGCCCTTGGGGCCCGGTAAGCGGATACCGGGAGGCGGACTGTCGGCGGCGTGATCTAGTCTGCGCTCACCAGGCCTCCGTTGGTGAGAGGCCGGAGACTCATAGGGGGGGTCTCTTCATCGTGCGCAAGCGCACCCTTTCCGCTACGACCGCACTGGCGGTCATGTTCAGCTCCGCGGCACTCGTCGCGACGACGGCGGGCCAGGCGGCCGCCGACACCAGCAAGACCCTGCCCGTGTCGTCCGTGGGCGACATGGTGGTGGACGGCGTCCACCAGAAGGTCTTCATCAGCGACCCGAGCGGCGGCAAGCTCGTGGTCACCGACTACGCGGGCACGGTCCTGGCGACCGTCCCGGACCTGCCCGGCGTCCGCGGTCTGGAGATCGCCGGCGACTCGTCGCGGGTCTTCGCGACCGTGGCGGGCAACGACTCGATCATCGCCGTGAACACGGTGACGCCGACCGAGGTCATGACCTATGACCTGGGCGCGGACGCGCCGGGCGACCTCGCCCAGGCGGGCGGCAAGCTCTGGTTCGCGTACGCGGGCGCCCAGCTCGGCTCCCTCGACCTGTCGGGCGCGGAGCCGGTCGTCACGCTCGCCCACAGCCTCGGCGAGACCAACCCGTGGTCCTCCGGCGCCACGCTGCTGCTGGGCTCCGACCCCGGCGCGCCGAACGTCCTCGCGATCGGCGACCGGGACTCCAGCCCCACCACGCTGGGCGTCTACGACGTTTCCGCCGGGGCCCCGCAGCTCAAGGTCAGCAAGAGCGGCCAGTACGGCAGCCTCCAGGAGCTGGACGTCACCCCCGACGGGCAGAACGTCATCACCTCCAGCGGCAGCCCGTACTACCACCCGGCGTTCTCCACCACGGACCTCTCCGAGGTGACCCGGTACAGCAGCAACACGTACCCGAACGCCGTGGACATCGCGCCGGACGGCACCATCGCCGGTGGCACCAGCTCGTGGTACGAGCCGGACCTCCACGTCTACAAGCCCGGCAAGACGATGCCGGTCCGCGAGTACGACTTCCCGGCGAGCAACGGCAGCACCAGCATGCTCGACACCGGCGCCCTCGCCTGGGCTCCCGACAGCAGCAGGCTGTTCGCCGTCTCGAACGCCTCCGGCGTGCACACGCTGCGCGTCTTCGACGGTCCGGCCAAGTCCGTCCCGACCATCACGATCAAGGCTCCCGCCACCGCGAACCGCGGCGCGCAGCTCACCGTCACCGGTACGGTCACGGCGTCCCTGCCGCTCCCGGCCGGTGCGCCGCTCACCGTGACGCGCTACGACCTGGACTCCCCGCTGGGCAAGTCCCTCGGGACCAAGACGCTCGGGGCGAACGGGGCCTACTCCTTCACGGACACGCCCACCGCGGGCGGCAACGTGACCTACAAGGTCGAGTACGCCGGCGACGCGGAGCACACCGGTGCCTCGGCGAAGACCAACGTCTCGGTCTCGCGGACCAAGACCGCGCTGACCCTCGACCGCAACGGGACGACCGTCAACTTCAACACCCCGGTCTGGTTCACGGCCACCCTCGGCCCGACCTACAAGAACCGCGAGGTGGAGATCTGGGCCGACCCGCTGGGCCCGGAGCCCAAGAAGCTGCTCCGGCGCGGTCTGGTCAACTCCGAGGGCAAGCTGGCGGCCCAGCTGAAGATGACGCGTGACACCTGGGTGTCCGTGACCTTCGCCGGTGACGCGCGCAACGCCCCGGCCGAGGCCCGCTCCGGCGTGTACACGCGGGCCGGCGTGACGAACACGACGAGCCGCCACTACCAGTGGACGAAGATCAGCGGCGTCTGGTACCGGACCTACCACCAGACGACCGACCCGCTGATCTCCGCGTGGCACAACTCGTACCCGGGCCGCAGCACCCGACTGGACCTCCAGGTCTGGTACGGGGGCACCTGGCAGCCCGTCGCCTCGGAGTACTTCGCGCTGAACGCCAACGGCATGGCGTACGTGTCGCTGGACGGCGACGGGGCGGCCGGCCTCCGGTTCCGCGTCCGCGCGGCCTACATCGACGGTGCCGCCGGTGACAACGTGAACACCACCGTCTACGGCGCCTGGCAGTACTTCAACTTCACCCGCTGAGGCCCGGCCCTCAGGCACGAGTGAACCGACGCGCCCCGTCCGCCCACCCGGCGGGCGGGGCTCCGTCGTTCGCGGGACGATGCAGGCATGGACATCAGGCTCGCCTCCGGGACGGGGCGGTGGATCGTCCTCACCACCGTCCTCGGGTCCGCGATGGCGCTGCTCGACTCCACCGTCGTCAACGTGGCCCTGCCGCACATCGGCGAGGACCTCGGGGCCGATCTGGCCGCCCTGCAGTGGACCGTCAACGCCTACATGGTGGCCCTCGCCGGGCTGATCCTGCTGGGCGGGGCGCTGGGGGACCGGTACGGGCGGCGGAGGGTCTTCGTGGTCGGCGTCGTGTGGTTCGCGGCGGCCTCGCTGCTGTGCGGGCTCGCGCCGAACGCCGGCGTGCTGATCACCGCCCGCGCCCTCCAGGGCGTCGGCGGGGCGCTGCTCACCCCGGGCTCGCTCGCGCTGATCCAGGCCAGTTTCCACGAGGACGACCGGGCCAGGGCGGTCGGCCTGTGGTCCGGCTTCGGCGGGGTCGGTGCGGCCGTCGGGCCCTTCGTCGGCGGCTGGCTGGTGGACGGCCCCGGCTGGCGGTGGGTGTTCCTGCTGAACGTGCCGCTGGCGCTGGTCTGCGTGCCGGTCGCGCTGCGGCACGTGCCCGAGTCCCGGGACGTGGCCGCACACGGGCGGTTCGACGTGCTCGGCGCGGTGCTGGGCGCGGCCGCCCTCGCCCTGGTCACGTACGCGCTGATCGACCAGGTCTGGTGGCCCGGCGTCCTCGGCCTGGCGGCCGGCGCGGGCTTCGTGCTCGTGGAGCGGCGGCGCGGCGAGGACGCGATGATGCCGACGTCGATCTTCCGCTCGCGCACCTTCAGCGCCGTGAACGGGGTGACGCTGTGCGTGTACGCGGCGTTCAGCGGCTTCTTCTTCCTGGCCGCGCTCCAGCTCCAGGTGGTCTCCGGCTACTCGGCGCTCGCCGCCGGCACCGCGCTGCTGCCGACCACGGTGCTGATGCTGCTGTTCTCCGCGAAGTCGGGCGAGCTGGGCGAGAAGACCGGGCCGCGGCTGCCGCTGACGGTGGGGCCGCTGCTGTGCGCCGCGGGGATGCTGCTGATGCTGCGGTCCGGGGAGGACGCCGCGTACCTGACGGATGTGCTGCCGGCGCTGCTGGTGCTCGGCCTCGGCATGACGACCCTGGTGGCGCCGCTCACCGCGACCGTGCTCGCCTCCGTGGACGTCTCCCGGTCCGGCCTGGCCAGCGGCATCAACAACGCCGCGGCCCGCGCGGCCGGCCTCGTCGCGGTCGCCGCGCTGCCGCTGCTCGCGGGCATGGGCCCGGAGGCGTACCGCTCGGCGGAGGAGTTCGACGCCACCTTCCGGCGCGCGATGCCGATCTGCGCGGGGGTCCTGGTGGCGGGCGCGATCCTGGCCTTCGCGACCCTGCGGGCCCCGGCCCGTGCGGACTGTCACCCGGAGTGCAAGGTGCACTGCGGGGTCGGTGCCCCGCCGCTCGACCCGGGCCGGGAAGCCGGCACGGACCCGGGCCCCGACCCGGCCGCGGGCCGGGCGAAGGGTGCCGGCTGAGGCAGACTGGGCCCCATGGCCATCCACGAGAACCTGCTGGGGGGACCGCCCCCCACCCACCTGCCCGACGACCCGGAGCCGCGTGAGCTCCTGGCGAGCGGGGCCGCGCCGGCCGATGTCGCGGCGAAGTACCCCACCTCCTCGCTCGTCTGGGCGCAGCTCGCCGACGACGCGTACGAGGGCGGCCGGGTCATCGAGTCGTACGCCTACGCCCGTACCGGCTACCACCGGGGCCTGGACGCGCTGCGCCGCAACGGCTGGAAGGGCCACGGCCCGGTGCCGTGGGAGCACGAGCCGAACCGCGGCTTCCTGCGCGCCCTGCACGCGCTGGCCCGGGCGGCCGGCGAGATCGGCGAGAAGGAGGAGTTCGAGCGCTGCACGACCTTCCTGCGCGACTCCTCGCCCACGGCGGCCGACACCCTCGGCTGACCCGCCGGGCCCGGGGCGTACCCCGGGCCCACCCCCCGACGGCCCCCGCCCTTGGCGGCCCCGACGGCCCGTGCACCGGTGCTGTCACAGTCGCCCCCTGTCGTTCGAGTGGATCGAACACGTGGTTACGATCGCCGGGACGGCACGGCACACCGGGCCGTCGGGGGTGGGCCGTCTCTGCGAGGCGGGCCGGTTTTTGGGGGGAAGGCCGCTTGGGGAAGCGCCGTGCCACACAGCAGAGCCGTCGACAGCAGAGCCGTCGACAGCAGAGCCGTCGGGGCCGCGCGGGCAGATCGCGGGGGAGGCGCCGATTCGTGCTGCCCGTGCTCGCGCTCGTGCCGGTCGCGCTGGCCGGCGGGGCCGCGCTCGCGCACTACGAGGGCCGGGACGGCCCCGCGGCCGCCGCGCCGCCGCCCCGGCCCGTGACCGCGCCCCCGTCGCCGGGGCCCACCACGGCGCGGCCCACGCCGCCGCCCGCGCCGAAGCCCACGGCCACCGCCCGCCCGACTCCGAAGCCCACGCCGAAGCGGACCGCCGTGCCGCAGCACGGCGCGGGCACCTTCACCACCGCCCGGGCCACCGGCGAGCCGGTCGGCAGCGGCGGCACCCTGCGCCGCTACCGCGTCCAGGTCGAGGACGGCATCGACCTCTCCGCCCGCGAGGCCGCCGCCGAGATCGAGGGCATCCTGGCCCACCCGCGCGGCTGGGCCGCGCACGGCCGCGGCCGCTTCCAGCTGGTCAGCGAGAACGCCGACTTCGTGATCAGGATCGCCACCCCCGACACCGCCGACCGGCTCTGCGCCGCCAACGGGATGAACACCCACGGCGAGCTGAACTGCGAGACCTCCACCGGCGTCGTGGTCAACCTCAAGCGCTGGATGCTGGGCTCCCCGACCTTCGCCGGCCCGCCCCACGAGTACCGGCACCTGATCATCAACCACGAGGTCGGGCACGAGATCGGGCTGCGCCGGCACATGGGCTGCGCCGGGCCGGGCCGGCTCGCGCCGGTCATGATGCAGCAGATCAAGGGACTCGACGGCTGTCGTTCGAACGCGTATCCGTATGACGAAGAGGGGATCTACATCGAGGGCCCGCTCGTGTCATGATGCGCGTGGGAGGACGGGCGACGAAGCCCGCCTCCCGAGGGGACCGGGGCTCCCGTGCCGGATGGGCCGGAGGAGAGGAGCGGACCGCTACCCGGTAGTTCGTATCAGGAGACAGAAATGTCGACCTTCCAGGGTTCTCCCGATGCCTCCGGAGCCGGTGCGGTCGCCGACGCCGCCGCCGACGCGCCGAACCTCGACTTCGCAGGCACCACGCCGTACGAGGACTACGTCCAGGCGGACGTCCTCACCCACCTCCAGCACCTCCGCTCGGACGATCCCGGCGAGATGGTCTTCCTGGTCACCACCCAGGTCATGGAGCTGTGGTTCACCGTGATCGTCCACGAGTGGGAGACCGCGAGCCACGCGCTGCGCCGCGACGAGGTCCCGGTCGCCATGGACGCGCTCAAGCGCTCCGTGCGCGAGCTGGAGGCGCTCAACCACTCCTGGCGCCCGCTCGCCCAGCTCACCCCCGCCCAGTTCAACTCCTACCGCGGCGCCCTCGGCGAGGGCTCCGGCTTCCAGTCGGCGATGTACCGGCGCATGGAGTTCCTGCTCGGCGAGAAGTCCGCGTCCATGCTGGTGCCCCACCGCGGCGCGCCCCGCGTCCACGCCGAGCTGGAGAAGGCGCTCCACGAGCCCAGCCTCTACGACGAGGTGCTCGGCCTGCTCGCCCGGCGCGGCCTGCCCGTGCCCGCCGCCGTCCTCGGCCGCGACCTGGCGCAGCGCTACGAGCCCTCGCCCGAGGTCGAGGCGGTCTGGGCCCGCGTCTACGCGGACCCCGACCAGAACGCCGAGCTCGTACGGCTCGGCGAGGCGCTGAGCGACGTCGCCGAACTCGTCTGGCGCTGGCGCAACGACCACCTCGTGGCCACCCGGCGCGCCATGGGCGCCAAGACCGGCACGGGCGGCTCGGCGGGCGTGGCCTGGCTGGAGAAGCGCGCCCAGAAGAACGTGTTCCCCGAGCTGTGGACGGCGCGCAGCCATGTCTGACGACCTGAGGGAGACGGCCGCACTCACCGAAAGGGCCGCCCGTCTCGACGCGGCCGACGAACTGGCCAAGCACCGCGAGAAGTTCGCCCTCGACGCCACCGTCTACCTGGACGGGAACTCGCTCGGCGCGCTGCCCGCGCACGTCCCCGCCGTCATGGCCGACGTCATCAGCCGCCAGTGGGGCGAGCTGCGCATCCGCTCCTGGGACGAGTCCGGCTGGTGGACCGCGCCCGAGCGGCTCGGCGACCGCGTCGCCCCGCTCGTGGGCGCCGCCCCCGGACAGATCGTGGTCGGCGACTCGACCAGCGTGAACGTCTTCAAGGCGCTCGTGGCGGGCGTGCGGCTCGCGGACCCCGGCCGCGACGAGATCCTCGTCGACGCCACGACCTTTCCCACGGACGGGTACATCGCCGAGTCCGCGGCGCGCCTCACCGGCCACCGGATCGTGCCGCTCGACCCGGCCGAGATCCCCGGCGCCGCCGGCGCCCGCACCGCGCTCGCCCTGGTCAACCACGTCGACTACCGCACCGGACGGCTCCAGGACCTGCCCGGCACGACCGCCGCGCTCCACGCGGCCGGCGCGCTCGCCGTCTGGGACCTGTGCCACAGCGCCGGCGCGCTGCCCGTCGGCCTCGACCGGCACGGGGTGGACCTGGCCGTCGGCTGCACCTACAAGTACCTCAACGGCGGCCCCGGTTCGCCCGCGTACCTGTACGTCGCCGAGCGCCACCAGGACCGCTTCGACTCGCCGCTGCCCGGCTGGAACTCGCACGCCGACCCCTTCGGCATGACCCCCGGCTACCGGGCCGCCGACGGCGCCGTGCGCGGCCGGGTCGGCACGCCCGACATCCTGTCGATGCTGGCCCTGGAGGCCGCCCTCGACGTGTGGGACGGCGTCCGGATCGAGGACGTGCGCGCCAAGTCGCTCGCCCTGACGGACTTCTTCCTGGAGTGCGTGCGGGCGTACGCCCCCGAGGGCCGGGTCGTCTCCGTGACGCCCGAGGCGCACGGGGAGCGGGGCAGCCAGGTCGCGCTGCGCTGCGCCGAGGCGCCCGCCGTCATGGCGGAGCTGATCCGTCGCGGGGTGGTCGGCGACCTGCGCCGCCCGGACATCCTGCGGTTCGGCTTCACCCCGCTGTACGTGGGCTTCGCGGACGCGGAGCGCGCGGCGCGGGTCCTCGGCGAGGTGCTCCGGGACGTACCGGCGACCGGACCCGGGGCAGGCTCGGCAGCCGGGCCGGAGGCCGGGCCCGCCGCCTGACCCGGGCCCGCCCGCGCCCAGCCTCGTCACGGGTCGGACGATCCGACGATCACCTGATCTGCGGGGGCCGCACTCCTGGTACGGTCCCCGCAGGTCAGGCCGATGGATCGGTCAATCGGCCCCGTCTGAGGAGAGGTTGGAAGCACCATGCCGGACCCCGCCGCGCGCGACGCCGCCGAAGAGGCATCGGCTTTCTCGCACCCGGCCGTCGCCCCGGACGCCTCCGCCGCGTACGGCGCGCACCCCGACCAGGTCGTCGACTTCTACGCGCCGCGCGACGGCCGGCCGAGCGCGCCCCTGGTCGTCGCCCTGCACGGCGGCGCCTGGCGCGCCCCGTACGACCGGCAGCACCTGACCCCCTTCGTGGACTTCCTGGCCCGCCGCGGCTTCGCCGTGGCCAGCGTCGAGTACCGGCGCGGCAGCGACATCCCCCGCCAGGGCGGCACCGCCCCGGTCGCCGGGCGCTGGCCCGAGACCTTCGACGACGTGGCCGCCGCCCTCGACGCCCTGCCGGAGCTCGCCGCCGCGCACCTCCCGCAGGCCGATCCGCGCCGGACCGTGCTCACCGGCCACTCCGCCGGCGGCCACCTCGCCCTGTGGGCCGCCGCCCGGCACGTGCTGCCGGCCGGCTCGCCCTGGCGGCTGCCCGCCCCGCCCGCGCTGCGCGGGGTCGTGGCGCTCGCCCCCATCGCGCACTTCGCGCGCGCCGTCGAACTCGGCGTGTGCGGCGGAGCCGTCACCGAACTCCTCGGCGGCGAGGCCGAGTTCGAGGCCCGTGCGGCGCTCGCCGACCCGGCCGCGCTGCTGCCGACCGGCATCGCCACCACCCTCGTCCAGGGCCGCACCGACATCGTCGTCCCGCCCGCCGTCGCCGAGGCCTACGCGACCGCGGCGGCCGAGGCCGGCGAGACCGTCGGCTGCACCTTCCTGGAGGACGTCGGCCACTTCCCGCTGATCGACCCGGCGGCGGACGCCTGCGCGGTGGTCGCGGAGGAGATCGCCCAGCTCGCCTTCTGAGCACGGTCGGGCGCTCCGGACGGACCCGGGTAGTCCTCAAGGGGGACCCGCCGGGATCCGTACGCAGCCGGACGACCCCGGCGCGGGCCGCCCGTACGGTGGTCCGGTGACTTCGACCCGGACCACCGACACGAGCCGCAGCCCCGAGCTCCGCCTGACCCTGAAGGCGCTCGGCGGTCTGCGCGCGGACCTCTTCACCGACGCCTTCGCCTACCGCCCGCTGCCCCGCATGGAGGTGGAGCGGGGGCCGCTGCGGTTGCTGCCGGAGCGCATCCGCGACGAACTCGGCGTGCTCCCGCACCTCACCGTCGGCCTCGCCGCGGTGATCGTCTTCTTCCTGGGGCTCGCCGAGGCCAGGAGCTCCTTGAATCCGGCCGTGCTCTTCTACGCCGTCGTACCGGCCGCGACCGTGGTGCTCACCCTGATCCGCCCGATGCTCGCCTTCTGGGCCTCGCTCGTCTCCACGCCCTTCATCGCCTTCCTGGGCGGCCACGGCGGGGACTGGCCGTGGGCCCCGAACTCGCTCGCCGCGCACCTCGTGGTCCTCGTCGTCGTCGCCCTGCGCACCCGGCCGCGCACCGGCGGCTGGATGTGGCTGGTCACCGCCGGCTACGCCCTCTTCGCCACGGTCCTCATCGGTGCGAGCGGCGCCGACAACGCCCTCGCGCTGCTGTTCGTCGCCGGAGTGTGCCTGCTGATCGTCACCACCTCCCAGGTCCGCCGCCAGGCCGCCCGCGAAGTCACCGCCCAGCAGACCGTCACCGCCGCCGAGCGGTCCAGGCGGACCCTGCTGGAGGAGCGCACCACCATCGCCCGCGAGCTGCACGACGTCGTCGCGCACCACATGTCGGTGGTCGCGATCCAGGCCGAGGCCGCCCCGTACCGGGTGGAGAACCCGCCGCCGGAGCTGGAGCAGGCCTTCCTCACCATCCGCGAGAACGCGGTGGCCGCGCTCACCGAGCTGCGCCGCATCCTCGGGGTGGTCCGGGCCGAGGACTACGAGGCCCCGGACGCGCCCCAGCCCACGCTGGCCGACCTCGACGCCCTGGTCGCCAACGTCCGCGAGGCCGGGCTCGACGTGGAGAAGGCGGTGACCGGCGCGGTGCGGGAGCTGCCGCAGGGTGTCGAGCTCTCCGCGTACCGGATCGTCCAGGAGGCCCTGTCGAACGTGTTGCGGCACGCGCCCGGCGCCGCCGCCCGGGTTGAGATCGGCTACGTCCTCGGCGGCCTCGGCCTGCGGATCGCCAACGGCCCGGCGCGCGGCCTCGTGAAGCCCTCGCCCGGGGCGGGCCACGGGATCACCGGCATGCGCGAGCGCGTCACGATGCTGGGCGGCGACATGACCGCCGAGGCCACCCCCGACGGGGGCTACGAGGTCACCGTCTTCGTCCCCGTCAGCCGGGAACGCGACGAGCGCGACGGGCGGCAGGAACAGAAGGAGCGGGACCAGCGGGACGAGCGGGACGAGCGAGAGGAGTCGCGGCCGTGATCCGGGTGCTGATCGTCGACGACCAGATGATGGTCCGCGAGGGCTTCTCGGTGCTGCTGGGCGCGATGCCCGACATCGAGGTCGTCGGCGAGGCGGTGAACGGCCGCGAGGCCGTCACCCAGGTCGCCGCCCTGCGCCCCGACGTGGTCCTCATGGACATCCGGATGCCCGAGCTGAACGGCATCGAGGCCACCCGCGAGATCGTCGCCGCCGACGCGGACGCGAAGGTCCTGGTGCTCACCACCTTCGACCTCGACGAGTACGTGTACCAGGCGCTGCGCGCCGGCGCCTCCGGCTTCCTGCTCAAGGACGCCTCCGCCCGGCAGCTCGCCGAGGGCGTCCGGGTGGTCGCGGCCGGTGAGGCGCTGCTCGCGCCGACCGTCACCAAGCGCCTCATCACGGAGTTCGCCAAGGCGGCGGCCGCCTCCCCGCGCCCGCCCGCGGTCTCCCGGATCGGCGAGCTGACCGAGCGGGAGACGGAGGTCCTGGTGCTGATCGCGCAGGGCCTGTCGAACGCCGAGATCGCCGAGCACCTCGTCGTCGCCGAGTCCACCATCAAGACCCATGTGAGCCGCGTCCTGGTGAAACTGGGCCTGCGCGACCGGACGCAGGCGGCCGTCTTCGCGTACGAGGCTCGCTTGGTGCGGGTAGGCGGGTAGGCCTGTGGACCGGTAGGCCTGTGGACCGGCAGACCCGTGGACCGGTAGGCCTGTGGACCGGCAGGCCTGTGGACCGGCAGGCCTGTGGACCGGTAGGCATGTAGGTCGGTCAGGAGACGGCCGGCACCGGGTAGCGTCCAGCCATGGACGCTGCCGATGCCGCTCACGCCGCCTTCGACCCCTGGTCCCCGGAGTTCGTCGCCGATCCCTATCCGGCCTACGAGCGCCTGCGCGCCACCGGCCGGGCCCACTGGTACGCGCCGACCCGCCAGTGGCTGATCCCGCACTACGAGGACGTGTCGGCGCTGCTGCGGGACCGCCGCCTGGGCCGCACGTACACCCACCGCTTCAGCCACGAGGAGTTCGGCCGCCCGGCGCCCGACCCGGCGCACGAGCCCTTCCACACGCTCAACGACCACGGGCTGCTCGACCTGGAGGGCGCCGACCACAGCCGGATCCGGCGCCTGGTGTCGAAGGCGTTCACGCCGCGGACCGTGGAGCGGCTGGCCCCGACGGTGCGGCGGCTCGCGGCCGGGCTGGTGGCGGACCTCGTGGCGGCGGGGGGCGGAGACCTCCAGGCGGCCGTGGCCGAGCCGCTGCCGGTGGCGGTGATCGCCGAGATGCTCGGCATCCCGGAGGAGGACGAGGAACGGGCCCGGCTGCGGCCCTGGTCGGCGGACATCTGCGGGATGTTCGAGCTCAACCCGTCCGAGGAGACGGCCCGCAGGGCGGTCCGCGCCTCGATCGAATTCTCCGACTACCTGCGGGAGTTGATCGCCCGCCGGCGCGAGGACCCGGGGGAGGACCTGATCTCGGGCCTGCTCGGCGTGACGGAGCTGACCGAGCAGGAGATGATCTCCACCTGTGTCCTGCTCCTGAACGCGGGCCACGAGGCCACCGTGAACACCACGGTCAACGGCTGGTGGACGCTCTTCCGGCACGGGGTCCGGCCCGACGTCGATCCCGGAAAGTTGTCCACAGCTGTGGAAGAACTCCTCCGGTACGACACCCCGCTGCAGATGTTCGAGCGCTGGGTCCTCGACGACATCGAGCTCGGCGGGGTCGTCATCCCGCGCGGCTCCGAGGTCGCCCTGCTCTTCGGCTCGGCCAACCGCGACCCCGCCCGCTTCGGCCCGAGCGCCGACGCGCTCGACCTGACCCGCGCCGACAATCCGCACATCACCTTCGGCGCCGGCATCCACTACTGCCTCGGCGCCCCGCTCGCCCGGCTCGAACTCACCGCCGTCTTCGCCGAGTTGCTCCGGCAGGCCCCCGGCCTGCGGCTCGCCGCCGAGCCGGTGCGCAAGCCGGGGTACGTGATCCGGGGCTTCGAGGAGCTGCTGGTCGAGGTGTGAGCGGGGCGAGGCGTGGGGCGGGGCAAGGTCTGGGGCGGGGCGAGGTGCGGAGCCGGTCGGGGTGCGGAGCCGGTCGGGGCGTGCGCCGGGCGGGCGGGGCCGTACGGGCGTCAGCTCAGCAGGTCCCGGCGGCGCAGGCCCGCCAGGCCGGCCGTCACCAGCGCGGCGGCGAGGGCCGTGAGGACGAGCAGCGGGGTCCAGGAGGGATCCGGGCCGGGCAGCTTCGGCAGGTGACCGAAGGGGGAGAGGTTCAGGACCGCCTGCGGAAGGTCCAGCGCCGGGCCGATCCAGCCCAGCGCCAGGCACACCCCGGCGACCCCCCAGGCCGCCGGCGCCGCCTTCGGGAAGGCGCCCCACAGCAGCACCGCGAGGCCCGCGAGCGTCCACACCGCCGGGAGCTGCGCGAGCGCGGCGCCCAGGACGGGGCCGGTCTCCTTCCCGTACGCGAGGGCCAGGCCGGCCCCGGCGAGCAGCATGATCAGCACCGAACCGGCGAAGGCGACCAGCAGGTGCCCGGCAGCCCAGCGGAGCCGTCCGACCGGGGCGGCGAGCAGCGGTTCGGCGCGCTGCGAGGTCTCCTCGCCGTGCAGCCGGAGCACCGAGCCGACCGCGAACAGGGCGGCGACCATGCCGAAGAGCCCGACCATGGTGGCGAGGAAGGCGTCGGTGAGCGCGTTCTGTCCGCCCATGCGCTCGAAGATCTGCCGGGCCTGTTCGTTGTCGCCGACGATGTCGGCCGCGCCCTCGACCATCCCGCCGAAGACGAGCCCGCCGAGCAGGAAGCCGAGTGCCCAGCCGAGCAGCGTGCCGCGCTGGAGCCGCCAGGCGAGCGCCCCGGCCGTCGCCAGTCCGCCGACGGCCGGTCCGGGGCGGGTGGGCAGGAAGCTCATGCCGACGTCGCGGCGCGCGGTGAGCACGTAGGCGAGGCCCGTCTGGAGCAGCACGGCGGCGCCGGTGAGCAGCAGCACCCACCAGCGTTCGCCGGCGAAGGCGCGCACGTGCTCGGCCCAGCCGATCGGCGAGAGCCAGGTCAGGACGGAGTCGCCGTCGGCGTTCCCGGCGTCGCCGGCCGCGCGCAGGGCGAAGGCGAGGCCGAGCACGCCGGCCGTCAGGCCCTTGGCGAGCCGGGCGCTCTCGGTGAGCTGGGCGGCGATCGCGGCCAGGGTCGCGAAGACCATCCCGGTGCCGCCGATGGCCAGGCCGAGCGCGAGCGCCCCGGCCGGTCCCTGGCCGGCGAGCCCGGCCGCGACGAGGAGCGTCACGGCGGTGTTGGCGGTGAGCGCGGCGAGCAGCGCCGCCGTCAGCGGGGCGCGGCGGCCCACCGCCCCGGCCGACAACATCTCCTGACGGCCCGTCTCCTCCTCCTCGCGGGTGTGCCGGACCACGATGACCAGGCTCATCACGGCGGCGAGCACGGCGGCGAAGGTGCCGAACCGCCAGGCCACCAGGCCGCCGAGGGAGTCGTCGAAGACGGGCCCGTAGAGCGAGCGCATCGAGCTGTTGGCGTTCATGGACGCGGCCAGCTCGGCGCGCTGCGCCGCCGTCCCGTACAGGCCCTGGAGGGAGCCGGCGCCACTGGCGACCATGCCGCCGGTGACCAGGGCCCAGACCGGCAGCATCAGGCGGTCGCGGCGCAGGGCGAGCCGGGTGAGGGTCCCGGTCCCGGTGAGGGCGGTCACGAGGCCACCTCGTCCGCGTAGTGGCGGAGGAAGAGCTCCTCCAGGGTGGGCGGGGTGCTGGTGAGGCTCCGCACCCCCGACGCGGTGAGCGAGCGGAGTACGGCGTCGAGCTTGTCGGTGTCGACCTGAAGCCGGACGCGGTGGCCCTGCACGTCGAGGTCGTGGACGCCGGGGAGGTGGGCGAGGCCGTTGGGGGAGGCGGCGAGCTCGGCGGAGACGCTGGTACGGGTGAGGTGGCGCAGCTCGGCGAGCGAACCGGACTCGACCGTGCGGCCCTTGCGGATGATGCTCACCCGGTCGCACAGCTCCTCGACCTCGCTGAGGATGTGGCTGGACAGCAGCACCGTCGCGCCGCGCCCGCGGGCCTCGGCGACGCACTGCTGGAAGACCTCCTCCATCAGCGGGTCGAGGCCGCTGGTCGGCTCGTCGAGGACGAACAGCTCGGCGTCGGAGGCGAAGGCGGCGACCAGGGCGACCTTCTGGCGGTTGCCCTTGGAGTAGGTGCGGCCCTTCTTGGTGGGGTCGAGCTCGAAGCGCTCGATCAGCTCCGCCCGCCGGGCCCGGTCGAGCCCGCCGCGCAGCCGCCCGAAGAGGTCGATGACCTCGCCGCCGGAGAGGTTGCGCCACAGGGTGACGTCGCCGGGGACGTAGGCGATGCGCCGGTGCAGGGCGACGGCGTCGTGCCAGGGGTCACGGCCGAGCACCTGGGCGGCGCCGGAGTCGGCGCGCAGCAGCCCGAGGAGGACCCGGATGGTGGTGGACTTCCCGGCGCCGTTGGGCCCGAGGAAGCCGTGGACCTCGCCGGTCTCGACGGTGAGGTCGAGGCCGTCCAGTGCGTGGGTGCGCCCGAACGCCTTGTGGAGTCCGGCGACGGTGATTGCCTTCGTCATGCTTCAGAACGTACGCTCATTTCACAAACTTGTGAAGTTAAGGAAGCGTATGGAAGGCGGGTGAGATAGTGGACGGCATGACTGAGGGCACGCCCGGGGGCACGACGAAGCACGCGACGGAGGACATGACCGAGGGCATGACGAAGGGCGTGACGAAGGGCATGACCCAGGACGTGACGGAGGGCGGGACGGACGAGCGGAGCCCGGCCGATACGGGCTCCGGGCCCGGAACCGACGCCGATACGGGCGCGGGCGCCGACGCGACGGCGCGCTTCGTGGAGCGCTTCGCCGCCGAGATGACCGCGGCCGGCATGCAGCGCATGGCCTCCCGCGTCTTCGCGGCCCTGCTCGCCTCCGAGACCGCCTCGATGACCTCGGCCGAGCTCGCCGAACGGCTCCAGATCAGCCCGGCCGCCGTCTCCGGCGCGATCCGCTACCTCTCCCAGGTCGACATGGTCAGCCGCGAGCGCGACCCCGGCACCCGCCGCGATCTGTACGTGCTCCACAACGAGCTCTGGTACGAGACCTTCACCCGCCGCGACCAGGTCCTCACCCGCTGGGAGAAGATCCTCCGCGAGGGCACCGACACCCTGGGCACGACCACGGCGGCGGGCCGCCGCCTCGCCGAGACCGCCGAGTTCTTCGCCTTCCTCCACGGCGAAATGACCGGAATCATGGACCGCTGGCGCGCCCACAGGGAAGCCCAGCACCAGGCCGGGTCCCAGAACTAGGGCCTGTCCGGTGGATCAGGGACGAACCCGGCCCTGATCCACCGGACAGGCCCTAAGCCTCCTCCCGCGGCACCGTCAGCCCCCACGCGCTCGCCCGGACCGTCCAGGTGCGGCGGCGGACCGGGCCCGTGACCGTCGTGTCGGCGCGGTAGCGGAAGTCCGGGCCCGCGACGGTCAGGGTGCGGGCGGTGGTGGTGCGGGGCGGGTCGGTGGTGGGCGGGCGCAGGGTCAGGGCGAGGGTGCCCGCGAGGGCGCGGACGGTGAGGCCGGCCAGCGGGGTGTCGAGATCGCTGAGCAGTTCCCCGTCCGCCTCGACGCGCAGCCGGTGCACGGGCGGGGCCAGGACCGCCGGGGCGGGCCGCACCAGGGTGCGGACCAGGGAGCGGCAGGTGTCCCACACGGTCGGCGGCGCGGGCGCGGGCCCCCCGCCCGAGGCGGGCACGTCGAGGCGGTCGAGCACCACGCCGCCGCTGTCGTCGACCAGCAGGTCCAGGCGTCGTACCGCCCCGTCAAGCACCGCCCGCGCGGCGGCGACCGTGCCCGGCGGCACACCGAGCGCACGGGCGGTCGCCACCCGGTCGGGCGCACCGATCGGAACGAGCGAGAGCGCCCCGCCGGCCGTCTCCTGCTCGCGCTGGAGCAGGGTCACCGTACGGAGCAGCGCGCGGTCGTCGCCGAGGACGACGGGGTGCCGGGAGCCGCGCCGGGCCAGGGCGCGGGCGAATTCCTCGGGACCGTCCGGAAGGCAGATCTTCGCTTCCGCGCCCGCCGACAACACATCTTTCGCGATCCGCACGGACTCGCCGTCACTTCGGCGGGCGACCGGGTCGATGATGACCAGCAGCTGGTCGTGAGCCGACACCTCGGTCCTTCCTCGGGTAGTCTCTTTGTGCAAGAGCCCCTTGCGCTATTGCGCCAGGGGCTTCGTCTATTCCGGGGCACACCGGTGAGGCGGCGTCGGCCCCCTGACCTTGGTCTTGCCCCGCCCGGAAGGGGTGTACGCCTGTGCCCGCACTTGTGCTGCTCGGTGCTCAGTGGGGTGACGAGGGCAAGGGAAAGGCCACCGACCTGCTCGGTGGGTCCGTTGACTACGTGGTGCGTTACCAGGGCGGCAACAATGCCGGCCACACGGTCGTCGTGGGCGACCAGAAGTACGCGCTGCACCTTCTCCCTTCCGGAATCCTCTCCCCGGGGTGCACCCCGGTCATCGGAAACGGCGTCGTCGTCGACCCGGCGGTCCTGCTCTCCGAGCTGAGCGGGCTGAACGAGCGCGGCGTCGACACCTCCAAGCTCCTGATCAGCGGTAACGCCCACCTGATCACCCCGTACAACGTCACCCTCGACAAGGTGACGGAACGGTTCCTCGGCAAGCGCAAGATCGGCACCACGGGCCGTGGCATCGGCCCGACCTACGCCGACAAGATCAACCGCGTCGGCATCCGGGTCCAGGACCTGTACGACGAGTCGATCCTCACCCAGAAGGTCGAAGCGGCCCTGGAGCAGAAGAACCAGCTCCTCGCCAAGGTCTTCAACCGCCGCGCGATCGAGGCCGACCGGATCGTGGAGGAGATGCTCCAGTACGCCGACCAGATCAAGCCGTACGTCGCCGACACCACGTTGATCCTCAACGACGCCATCGACGAGGGCAAGGTCGTCCTCTTCGAGGGCGGCCAGGGCACCCTGCTCGACGTCGACCATGGCACGTACCCCTTCGTCACCTCCTCGAACCCGACCGCCGGCGGTGCCTGCACGGGCGCGGGCGTGGGCCCGACGAAGATCAGCCGGGTCATCGGCATCCTCAAGGCGTACACCACCCGCGTCGGCGCCGGCCCGTTCCCGACCGAGCTGTTCGACGAGGACGGCGAGGCGCTGCGCCGGATCGGCGGCGAGCGCGGTGTGACCACCGGCCGTGACCGCCGCTGCGGCTGGTTCGACGCGGTCATCGCCCGCTACGCGACCCGCGTCAACGGCCTGACCGACTTCTTCCTCACCAAGCTCGACGTGCTCACCGGCTGGGAGCAGATCCCGGTCTGCGTCGCGTACGAGATCGACGGCAAGCGCGTCGAGGAACTGCCCTACTCGCAGACCGACTTCCACCACGCGAAGCCGATCTACGAGATGCTGCCGGGCTGGTCCGAGGACATCACCAAGGCCAAGACCTTCGCCGACCTGCCGAAGAACGCGCAGGGCTACGTGAAGGCCCTGGAGGAGATGTCCGGCGCCCCGATCTCCGCGATCGGCGTGGGCCCGGGCCGGGACGAGACGATCGAGATCAACTCGTTCCTGTAGGCCGTGAGGCCCGTCGTGCGACATGCGGTCGTGCGACATGCGGTCGTGCGACATGCGGTCGTGTGACACGAGGTCGTGCCACTGAGGTCGTGAGGCCGGCCGTGTGACATGAAGTCGTGTGACGTGCGGCCGTGTGACATGCGGTCGTGTGACATGCGGAGGAGGCCCGCACCCCCACGGGGGTGCGGGCCTCCTCCGGTTTCCGCTCAGACGTCGAAGGTGGTCTCCCGGCCGACCTTGTCCCAGGCCTCCAGGTCCGCCCGGACCTGGTCGAGGTGGGCGTGGATCATGTCGATGGAGTCCGCGCCGAGGGCCAGCCGCAGCGGCGGGTGCTCGGCGTCCAGGGCGGTGAGGACGGCCGCCGCGGCCTTGGCCGGGTCGCCGGCCTGGGTGCCGTCGCCGCCCTCGACGAAGGCGCGGGTCGCGCCGACCGTCTCCGCGTAGTCCGGGATGGTGTCCGCGCTGAGGCTCTTGCCCGCGCCGAACAGCGAGGTGCGGAAGGCGCCCGGCTCGACGATCAGGACGTGGATGCCGAGCGGCTTCACCTCGGCGGCCAGCGCCTCCGACAGGCCCTCCAGGGCGAACTTCGTCGCGCTGTACGCCCCGAACCCGGGCAGCGAGCCCTGCCCGCCCACGCTGCTGAGCTGCACGATTGCGCCGGAGCGGCGGGCCCGCATGTGCGGCAGCACCGCGCGGGTCAGCGCCGCGGGACCGAAGACGTGCAGGTCGAAGAGCGAGCGCAGCTCCGCGTCGCCGGTCTCCTCGACCGAGCCGACGTGGGTGCGGCCCGCGTTGTTGACCAGCACGTCGATGCGCCCGTGCCGCTCGGCGACCTCCGCCACCACCCGCTCGATCGCCGCCGTGTCGGTGACGTCCAGGGTGACCGGGTGGACCTGGTCCGGGTGGGCGGCGACCAGGTCGTCCAGGGTGCCCACGCGGCGCGCGGCGGCGACCACGACGTCCCCGGCGGCGACCGCCGCCTCGGTGAAGGCGCGCCCGAACCCGCTGTTCGCCCCGGTGATCAGCCAGACCTTGCTCATGTCCTCGGTTCCCCTCGTCGTCGGTGCAACCAGCCTGCGGGAGCGGGCAGTTGGCCGTCCAAGACCTGTCGTGATAACCCATGGGCATGACCATCACGGACGTGCACGGCCGGGACCTGCGCTACTTCCTCGCGGTCGCCGAGGAGCTGCACTTCACCCGTGCCGCCGAGCGTCTGTACGTGTCGCAGCCCGCGCTCAGCAAGCAGATCCGGGCCCTGGAGCGGCAGCTCGGCGCCCCGCTCTTCGACCGCGACCGGCACGGCGTCCGCCTCACCGAGGTCGGTACGGCCCTGCTGCCGCACGCCCGCGCGGTGCTCGCCGCCTGGGCGGAGGCCGCGGGCGCGGTACGGGCCGCCCGGGCCGCGCGCGAGGCCACCCTCGTCATCGGCATGTCGACCAGCCCCGGCCGCGGCGGCCTGCTGCCCGCGATCCGCTCCCGCTTCACCGAGGCCCGCCCCGGGGTCCGGCTGCGGCTGCGCCAGATCGGCTGGGACGACCCGACCGCCGGCCTCGCCGACCGCACCAGCGACCTGGCCTTCGTCTGGCTCCCGCTGGTCGATGCCGAGCGCTACCGCTGGGTCGTCGTCGCCACCGAACCGCGCCTCGTCGCCCTGTCCGAGCGGCACCCGCTGGCCGGCCGCGAGCGGATCGCCTTCGCCGAACTCCTCGACGAGCCCTTCCTCGCCCTCCCCGGCGACGTCGCCCCCGGACTGCGCGACCACTGGCTGGCCCTGGACGCCCGGGACGGCCGCCCGGCCCGGATCGGCGCCGAGATCGGCTCCACGGACGAGACGTACGAAGCCCTCGTCGACGGCCTCGGCGTCTGTCTGGTCGCCGAGGGCAACGCCCCGCTGCTCACCCGCGAAGGCGTCGTCGTCCGCCCCGTCGACGGCGTCGCCCCGACCCGCTTCGCCCTCGCCTGGCGCGCCGACGACGCCCGCCCGGAGGTGCGCGACTACGCCCGCGTGGTGTCCGAAGTCGTCTCCCGGGAGTCCTGAACTCGCCTTGTGAGGCGGGTGGTTCGGCTGCGTAATGAGTGGCACGTCATTGCCGGCTCCACATCGGGGGAACGCATGGACACGAACGGAACGCCGCCGTCATCGCCACCACCGTCATCGCCGCCACCGCCGTCGTCGCCACCGCCGTCGTCGCCACCGGCACGGGGGCGGGCGCAGACCCCGCCGCCGATGCCGGCCCAGGCACCGCCGCCCGGGTCCGGGCTGGTGATCAGCAAACGGCTGCTGTGGGTGCACGGCGGCGCCTACCCGCTGGAGAACATCGTCCGGGTCTACACCTTCGTGCTCCGGCCCCGGCGCGGCGAGGCCTTCGTCCGCTTCCTGAAGCGGGGCGGGCTCACGGCCCTGGTCCTCCTGCTGCTGATGATGTTCTCGGACTCCTCGTCGTCGGGGTCGTGGGACTCCGGGTCGTACGGATCGAGTGACAGCGGTTCGGAGGGGATCCTCCGCCTCGCCGTGATCCTGGCCGTGATCCTGCTGATCTACTTCTTCGCCGACATGGCGGGCGTGGTCTTCGCCTCGTCCCACGACGTCCTCGCCGTCGAGACGAACGGGCAGTCCACGGCGCTGGTGACCGGCAGGCCCGAGTACCTCAGGGGCCTCGTCCACTCGATCGCCGAGGCGATCGACAAACCGGACGCGGAGTTCCACGCCACGGTGGGCACCCTCGCCGTCACCAACTACGGCAACTACTACTTCGGAGACGCCGTGAACATGTACGGCGGCAGCGGCAACACGGGGGTGGCGAAGTGATGGCCGGTGACCACTACCACGGCGACGTGGTGCACATGAACCAGACCACGAACAGCGTCGGCATCGACAAGCGCACGCTCGTGACGGGCGCGGGCGGCGCCGAACTGGAGCGCGCGCTCGCGGAGTTGCTGCCGCTGCTCCAGGAACTCCACGGCCGGCTGCAGCCCCTGGGCGCCCGGACGGTGGAGACCGCCGTGGCGGAGATCGGCGAGTCCACCGACCCGGCGGTGCGGCGCAGCGCCCTGGAGCGGATCGGTGGCATCCTCGAGTCCGCGGCGCCGCTCGGCGCCCCGGCGCTCGCCCTCATCCAGCAGATCCTGCCGATGCTCGGCGGCTGAGGGGCCGGGTCCCGGAGCCTCGGGGCTCCGGAACCCTCAGGAGCGGTAGTACTCGTTCGGCTCGCTGTCGAGCATCGGATAGAGCAACAGCCGGTCCTTGCCCTTGAACGTGTCGACGACCGCGTAGCGGGACATGCCCTCCTGGCACTCGCGGTCCCAGGCCGTCGCGTCCTTGGTACTCGGGCCGAGGATCAGCTTGTCGCCGACGCCCGCGAGGACCGCCGTGGTGCCGCAGGACCAGTCCTCGGAGGTGTTCACGCCGTCGACGGTGCGCGGATAGCCGTCGATGACGCTGATCACGGGGGCGCCGACCGGGCCCTGGGTGATCGTCACCTCCGAGGTGTAGCGGGAGTCGTCCGCGCCGTACATCTCCGGTGCGGGGACGCGCGACCAGTGGCCGAGGAAGCGGGCGGGGACGACCGCCGGTCCGCTCGGCGCCTTGCGGAACGTCGCCTTCACCGTGCCCGAGGTCCATTCCAGGACGTCGGGGGAGCGCAGGGTGAGGGTCTGCTGGGCGGCCGGGGTGCAGCGGTCGGCGGGCACGCTCGTGGTCACGGCGGAATCGCCGTAGACGACCTTGTCCTCGTCGGCCGAGACGAGCCGGGAGCGCCCCATGCACAGCCGGTTCTCGGTGACCTGCACGTACACGGCGCTCTTGGAGCCCGCGGCGCCCTGGGTGATCTCGATCCGCGCGGTCTCCCGGGGAGCCTCGGCCGAGCCCTGGAGGACGCCCTCCCAGGCGCCGAGGAAGCCGGCCGGAACGATCCCGGCCGGGCGGGCCGAGACCGAGCCGCCGTCCCCGCGCGCCTTGTTCTTCTGCTCGTCGGTGCCGATGCCCGTGTCCGGCCAGAACGTGTACGCCAGGCCGCCCGCCGCTGCCACCACCACGGCCGTGACGGCGGCGAGCAGCGCGGTACGGCCCCGGCGCCGGGGCGCGGCGAGCGCCGCCGGCGCGGTGTCGGCGGCCCGCGACTCGCCTGCGCGGGGCGTGGCGGGGGCGTTCTCGGCGAGAGCCGTGCTCTCCGCCTCCAGCAACTGCGCCGCGTGCCGTCCCAGACGCGCCAGGACGTCCGCGGGGAGCCACGGGTCGGACACCGGGAGCGTCTCGACGATCTCGCCCGCCGTGGGCCGGCCCGCCGGGTCCTTGGTGAGGCAGGCCCGGATCAGACCGGCGAGCTCGGGCGCCAGACCGGTCAGGTCGGGCTCGTCGTGCGCGATCCGGAACATCGTGGCGTGCACTCCGCTGTCCGACCCGCCGAACGGCGAACGCCCGGTCGCCGCGTACGCCAGCACCGACCCCAGACAGAAGATGTCCGCCGCCGGACTGAGCCGCTCGCCCCGCACCTGCTCCGGCGACATGAAGCCGGGCGAGCCGACGACCGCGCCGGTGGTGGTCAGCCCGCCGTCGGTGACGGTGTCGAGCGCACGGGCGATGCCGAAGTCGATGATCTGCGGCCCGTCGACCGTGAGCAGCACGTTCGACGGCTTCAGATCCCGGTGGACCAGGCCCGCCGCGTGGATGTGGGTGAGCGCGCGGGCCAGCCCGGCGGCCAGGGTGCGCACGCTGTCGGGCGGCAGTGGCCCGTACTCGTCGCCGACCACGGCCCGCAGCGAGGGCCCCGGCACGTAACCCACGGCCACCCAGGGAAGTTCGGCCTCCGTGTCGGAGCCGAGCACCGGCGCCGTGCCCGTCCCGCCCACCCGCTCCAGGGCGGACACCTCCCGCGCGAAGCGGCGCCGGAACTCGTCCTGCGCCGCCAGCTCCGGGTGCACGACCTTCACCGCGACGGCGCGCCCGCCGGCCGACCGGGCCAGGTACACCCGCCCCATGCCGCCCACGCCGAGCCGCCCGAGCAGCCGGAACGGGCCTATGGTGACCGGGTCTTCCGCGTTCAAGGGATCCACGTCGCAAGAGGATGCCAGACCCCGGGGCCGGGCCGCCCCGTCATCCCGCGCCGCAGATCCGCAGGCCCTTGGGCGTCGCACACGGCAGGTGCCCGTGCGCGAGCACCACGTCCTGCCCGGCGCCCCGCCCCAGATAGGCGAGGAAGCTCGCGGTCAGCGAACCGGCCTCGGGCAGCCCCCACGTGTAGGCGTACTCGACCTCCCGGTACGGATAGGGCGAGCTGCCCAGCTCCGTCACCTCGGGTCTTCGCCCGTCGACGGCGACCCGGTGCAGTCCCTTCGGCCGGCTTCCGGTGCGCAGCTCCGCGTAGCCGAGGGCACCGGGCAGGGCGGCGACGGTCGACAGCACCTGCTCCGTGCTGTCGAGCTCGCAGCGCACCACCAGGGCCTCCGGATCGTCCTTGGCGGCGCAGTTACGGGAGGAGTTGGCCGGCTCGTTGCGCCCGAGGACCCGGCGCTGGAACACCTCGCGGGTACCGGAGTCCGCGTCCCGGCTGACCAGCCGCACGGGCAGGTCGGGCCCGCCCAGGCTGCGCCAGTTGGTGATGTCGCCGCGGTACAGGGCGCGGATGTTCTCCAGGGTGAGGTTGTCCAGCGGCACCCGGTCGTTGACGACGAGCGTGAAGAGGGAGACGGCGATGCCGGTGTCGCGCAGCTGCGGGTAGCCGTCCGGCTTGGGGCCGTCCGACAGCGCGATCAGTGCGGGCGGGCCGCCCTTGCCCTGTCGCCCGCCCTGCTCGGCGAGCCGCCGTATGCCGGCGGTGGAGCCGCGCGTGTCGACCAGGACGGTGGCTCCCGCGCAGTCCCGCTCGTACTGCCGGGCGACGTCCACGAGGACCGGCTCGAAGGCGGTGGAGCCGATGACGGTGAGCGTGCCCCGGGCGCAGCCGATGGGCGGCGGCACGTCGTCGCGGAGCACGATGATCGCGGCGAGCGTGATCACGCAGGCGGTCAGGGCGACGGTGACCCGCCGGGCGGCGCGGCCGAAGGCGGGCGGCTTGTCGTCGAAGGTCGCGCTGTGGTTGACCCGCACGCTGCCGTCGCGGATCGGCCCCTCGACGGCGATCTCGTCCTTGGCCTCGCCGCCGGTGAGGAGGACCAGCACCTTGAAGTAGTCCCCCGGGTTGAGCGCCACCTTCGGGATGGTGATCCGGTCGGTGCCGACGCCGAGGTCGTTGCTGCCGAACGGCGCCTGGGAGGCCGCCGCCGCCTCGATCCTGCGGTGGGTGAACCGCACGGTCAGCCCGTGGTTCTCCTGGTTGTAGTCCTCGCGCCCGATCGAGACCCCGCCGTCGTTCTCGAAGCGCAGCAGCACGAGGGTGGCGTCGGTCATGTCGTCCCGCCCGTTGAAGAGCCGGGTGACCCGGTCTCCCACCGGGGTGTCCAACTGCACCCGGTAGCCGATGCGCCGGCGGCGCGGGACCCGTCGCTCGATGACGAGCACGGCGAAGGTGACGACCACGCCGAGCAGCGCGGTGACGACGGCGATGACGTTCTCGGGGCTGACCCAGTCCACGGGCGCCACCGTACGGACAGGTGTGCGGTTCGGTACGAGAGCTTGATTCCGGCCATCTGGAGTTCGTCCTTCCGACAGGTTCCCCCGGGCTTCCGTCAGCTGTTGCCGGGGGTGGCGGGCATGGGTGTAATGGGCCACGAGGGGGCTGCCGCAGGAGGAGAACCCCATGCGTGTCGTCGAAGTGACCGCCTACGGCGGACCCGAGGTCCTGCACATGGCCCGCCGCCCCGAGCCCGAGGCGGGCGAGGTGCCGGGCAAGGTCCGGGTCCGGCTGAAGGCGGCCGGTGTGACCGTCGCGGACCTGAGGATCCGGGCGGGCTACTACGCCGACGAGCTGGACCCGCTCCGTCCCCCCTTCGTCCTGGGCACGGACTTCGCGGGCCGGCTGCTCGACCCCGCGCCCGGCCCCGCGGGCACCCTTCCGGCCGGCACGCGTGTGGCGGGCTTCGTGCCGTGGTTCACCGAGCGGACCGGCGAGGGCACCTACGCGGAGGTCATCCGGGTCGACCCCGAGTGGCTGGCGCCGATCGCGGACGACGTGGACTTCACCCAGGCGGCCTCCGTGCCGCTGGCCGCCGCCACCGCCCAGCAGGGCCTGGACGTCCTCCGCCTGACCCCGGGCTCGACCCTCCTCGTCACCGGTGCCAGCGGCGTCGTGGGCCGCTTCGCGGTCCAGTTCGCCTCCGCGGCCGGCCTGGAGGTCGTCGCCGTCGCCCACGAGGGCGACGAGAGCGAGCTCAAGGTCCTCGGCGCCAAGCACTGCGTCACCCGAGGCGAACCCGCCGAGGTGCTGACCCAGGTCCTGGCGGCCGTGCCCGACCGTGTCGACGGCGTCTTCGACGGCGCCCTCGTCGGCTCCCCGGCCCTCCCCGCGGCCAAGGACGGCGGCGCCTTCGTCGCCCTCGCCACGGACCGGACCCCCGAAGCCGAGCGCGACATCCGCGTCGACACCGTCTTCGGCCGCCCCGACCCCGCCGAGCTGGCCACCATCTTCCAGAAGGTCGCCGACCGCGAACTCATCACCCGGGTGGCCGACGTCATGCCCCTCGAAGAGGCCGCCGAGGCCCACCGCCGCGCCGAGGCGGGCCGCCGGCCCGGGCGGATCGTCCTGATGATCTGAGCGCGCGGACCCGCCGGGCACCCGGCGGGCCCCCGACCAAGGCGCCGGGCACCCGGATGGTCCAAGCCCCCCCGTCACTCCGTCCTTCCGTCAGGCGGTCGGTCCATCAGTCGGTCGGTCCGTCAGTCAGTCCGTCAGTCGGTCGGTCGTCCGCCAGTCAGTCGGTCCGTCAGTCGGTCCGTCAGTCGGTCGGTCCGACCGTCCGCGCCGCGAGGCCCGCGAGCTCCGCGTTCGCCCGCTCGGTGACCAGGGCCAGGACCCGGCCCGCGGCGGTCAGGTCCTCGGCCGGTATGCCGGACCAGATCCGGGCCGAGACCGGCGCGGTCTCGGCCGCGACGGCGGCCAGGAGTTCGCGGCCCGCCTCCGTGGGCCGCAGATGGTCGCCGTCCGCGACCAGCAGCCCGCTCGCCAGCAGTTCGTCGAGCGAGGCGTGGACGTCGGCCGGGCCGCACCTGAGGGAGGCCCGCACCTGGGAGACCAGGGCGTCGGCCGGCTGCGGGGCCTCGGCCGTGACCGCCGCGCGCAGGGTGACCTGCTGCAGGAAGGTCGCACCGTGCCGGGCCAGCAAGTGCTCCAGGACGCCCCGGGCGGCGTAGTGGGCGAGACCGAGGGCCCGGGAGTCGGCCGGGGCGGCCGGAGCCGAGACGGTCGTGGGCGTGGTCGCGGTCGTGGACACAGAAGTGGTCATGAGAAGGTCCCCCTCTAACGTTCGCTTCACTAACGTTTGTGGCACTAACGACAGTAAATCGTTCGGGCCACTAACGCAAGAGGTAATCTGCCTCGCATGAGCGAGAGCCCCGACCACGCCGGTGACCCTGACGGCCCCGATCGCCCCGATCGCCCCGATCGCCCCGACCGTCCCGGCGACTCCGGCAGCCCCGACCGTCCTGACGGTCCTTCCAGCCCTGTGAGCCCCGGCGTGGACGAGCACCAGGCGCAGGCCCCCGACCGGCTCCGCGCCCTGCCCAGCCGGCTGCTCGCGCTGACCTCGGCGCGGGCGGACCGTCTGGTCGGCGAGCGGCTGGCCGTCGAGGGCGCCCGCAAGTGGCACTACGCGGTCCTGGCCTCGCTGGACGCGTACGGCCCGGCCAGTCAGGCCGATCTGAGCCGGCGCACCGGCATCTACCGCAGCGATCTGGTCGCCGTCATCAACGAGTTGGAGGCGGGCGGCCATGTCGCCCGCACCCCCGACCCCGACGACCGCCGCCGCAACGTCGTCACCCTCACTCCGCAGGGCGCCGAGCACCTCGAACGCCTCGACGGCATCGTCACCGAGGTCCAGGACGAGCTGATGGCGCCGCTCTCCGTGGCCGAACGCGCCCTGCTCGTCGGCCTGTTGGAGCGTGTGCTCTCCAACTGAGCGGAAAGGTCCGGTCCGGTGCGGACGGGTTCATTCTGGTCCAGACCATTGACAGGTGCAGACCAATCGCGGTTCCGTGGGCCTTCCCCCCACCGGAAGGACGAGCCGCATGCTGCGACGTCTTCTCACCGTCCTGGCCGCGATCTGTACGGTCGCCGGCCTCGCCGTGCTCCTGCCCGCCGCCGCGGCGGGCGCCGCCCCCACCTGCGTGGCCGCCTGGAACTCCGGCAGCGTGTACACGGGCGGCATGACCGCCTCGTACAACGGCCACAACTGGTACGCGAAGTGGTGGACCCAGAACGAGCGCCCCGGCACCGCCGACGTCTGGCGCGACGAGGGCGTCTGCGGAGGTGGCGGCGGTGGCACCACCCCGCCGCCCACCAGTGGATTCGTCGTCTCCGAGGCGCAGTTCAACCAGATGTTCCCGAACCGGAACCCCTTCTACACGTACGCCGGCCTCACCGCCGCGCTCGGCGCGTACCCCGGCTTCGCCACCACCGGCGGCGACACCGTGAAGAAGCAGGAGGCCGCCGCCTTCCTCGCCAACGTCAGCCACGAGACCGGCGGCCTGGTCCACGTCGTCGAGCAGAACACCGCCAACTACCCGCACTACTGCGACGCGAGCCAGCCCTACGGCTGCCCCGCCGGCCAGGCCGCGTACTACGGCCGCGGTCCGATCCAGCTCTCCTGGAACTTCAACTACAAGGCCGCCGGCGACGCCCTCGGCATCAACCTCCTCGCCGACCCCTACCGCGTCGAGCGCGACGCGGCCGTCGCCTGGAAGACCGGCCTCTGGTACTGGAACACCCAGAACGGCCCCGGCACCATGACCGCCCACAACGCCATGGTCAACGGCGCCGGCTTCGGCGAGACCATCCGCTCCATCAACGGCGCGCTGGAGTGCAACGGCGGCAACCCGGCCCAGGTCCAGAGCCGGGTCACCAAGTACCAGCAGTTCACCCAGATCCTCGGCGTCCCCACCGGGGCGAACCTGTACTGCTAGTCGGCCCGCGACCGCTGGTCGCCCCGCGCGCCCAGTCCCTTCGGCCCCTCGGGACCCTCCGGCGCGTCCAGCCTCTCCGGCGCGTCCAGCGCGTCCAGTGCGCGGGAGAGGCGCTCCAGGGTCCGCACGGTCTCGTCGAAGGCCTCCTGGCCGCCCAGTTCGCGCATGAGCCGGGCGGCCAGTTCGGCGTGTCCGGGGTCGATGCGGCGGATCGCGGCCCGGCCGGCCGCGGTCGGGGCGAGGAGCTTGGCGCGCCGGTGGGCCGGGTTCGGCTCGTAGGCGGCGAGGCCCTCCCGCACGAGCAGGTCGGCGACCCGCTGGACGCTCTGCCGGGTGATGCCCATGACCCGGGCGATCCCGGACACCGGGAGGGGCTCGGGCAGTACGGCCCCGAGGACCTGCCACCACGCGGCGGTCAGGCCCGCCGGCTCGGCCAGCTTCTCGGAGAGCGCGAGGAACTGGCCGTTGAGCCGGAAGACGCCCAGTGCGGTACGGGACAGGGCGTCCTGCTGTCGTCGGCTCATCCGTTCAGCTCGGCGTAGGCCGCCGGGTCGGAGTCGTGGAACAGGCGGAACCAGGCGTCCCGCTTCCCCTCGTACGCGCCGAGGCGGGCGAAGATCTCGCGCGCGAAGGCCACCGGCTCGGTCGGCCCCGCGGTGATGAGGTCGCCGTCGCGGACGGCGTCCGCCTCGACGTACCGCTCGCCGCCCCGGTAGCCGGTGGCGGCCAGGTAGCCGGCGGCGGCGCTGGTGTGCGGGCGGTCGTCGAGCAGGCCCTCCCGGGCGAGGCCGGCGGTGGCGCCGCAGATCGCGGCGACCGGCACGCGCGCGTGGAGGAAGGCTCGGGCCTTGGCGGTGAAGGGCGCGAGCTCGTCGCCCTCGTCGTACTTCTCGGCGCCCGGCAGGATCAGCAGCGCGCTGTCCTCGGGGTTCAGGTCGGCGAGGGAGAGGTCCGGGACGATCCGGATGCCCGCGATCGTGGTGACCGGGTCCCCCGCGCGCGTGCCGACGGTTCGCACGGTGTACCCGGCCCGGGCGAGCCAGGCGGTGGCGTGTCCCGTCTCCCAGTCGGCGAGGGTGTCGTAGACGGCGAGATGGACGGTCCTGGGTGTCTCGATCTCAGTCATGACAGCAGACTGTCATCATGGCAGTCTGCTGTCAATAGGTGCTCGTACGGGCCGGCCGCCGCGCCGCCACGGCACTCTGTCTCGTCGCCTCCGGTCTCGGTGGACAAGATGGTCATGGCCGGCCCGACCTGCGCTTCCTTACCCTCGACGCATGACCCCTCATGTCGAACCCGACCCCCAGGCCGGAGCGGCCGTCAAGGCCGCCGACCGCGCGCACGTGTTCCACTCCTGGTCCGCCCAGGGCCTGATCGACCCGCTCGCCGTCGCCGGCGCCGAGGGTTCGTACTTCTGGGACTACGACGGCAACCGCTACCTCGACTTCACCAGCGGCCTCGTCTACACCAACATCGGCTACCAGCACCCGAAGGTCGTCGCCGCGATCCAGGAGCAGGCCGGGAAGCTCGCGACCTTCGCGCCCGCCTTCGCCGTCGACGTGCGCTCCGAGGCCGCACGCCTCATCGCCGAGCGCACCCCGGGCGACCTGAACAAGATCTTCTTCACCAACGGCGGCGCCGAGGCCGTCGAGAACGCCGTCCGCATGGCCCGGCTGCACACCGGCCGCGCCAAGGTGCTCTCCGCCTACCGCTCGTACCACGGCGCCACCTCCACCGCGATCAACCTGACCGGCGACCCGCGCCGCTGGGCCTCCGACACGGCCTCCGCCGGCGTGGTGCACTTCTGGGCGCCCTTCCTCTACCGCTCGCCCTTCTACGCCGCCACCGAGGCGGAGGAGTGCGCGCGGGCCCTCCAGCACCTGGAGGACACGATCGCCTTCGAGGGTCCGGCGACGATCGCCGCGATCATCCTGGAGACCGTGCCCGGCACCGCCGGCATCATGACCCCGCCGCCCGGCTACCTCGCCGGGGTCCGCGAGATCTGCGACAAGTACGGCATCGTCTTCGTCCTCGACGAGGTCATGGCCGGCTTCGGCCGCACCGGCACGTGGTTCGCCGCCGAGCACTTCGACGTCGTGCCCGACCTCATGACCTTCGCCAAGGGCGTCAACTCCGGTTACGTGCCGCTCGGCGGCGTCGCGATCAGCGAGCGGATCGCCGCCACCTTCGAGACCCGCCCCTACCCCGGCGGCCTCACCTACTCCGGGCACCCGCTGGCCTGCGCGGCCGCCGTCGCCACCATCCACGTGATGGAGGACGAGAAGGTCGTCGAGCACGCGGCCCGCATCGGCGAGACCGTCCTCGGCCCCGGCCTGCGCGAGCTCGCCGAGCGCCACCCCTCGGTCGGCGAGGTCCGCGGCATGGGCGTCTTCTGGGCGCTCGACCTGGTGAAGAACAAGGAGACCCGCGAGCCGCTCGTCCCGTACAACGCGGCGGGCGAGGCCAACGCGCCCATGGCCGCCTTCGCCGCCGCGGCGAAGAAGAACGGCCTGTGGCCCTTCGTCAACATGAACCGCACCCACGCGGTCCCCGCCTGCACCATCACCGAGGCGGAGGCGAAGGAGGGCCTCGCGGCCCTGGACGCGGCGCTGAGCGTCGCCGACGAGCACACGGTCTGACGCGTCCGACCCCTCGGACCCGGCCGTGCACCGGCGGCGGCCGCTGTTCACCGGCGGCGGCCGCTGTTCACGGCGCCGGCCGCTGTTCACGGCGCCGGCCCGGGTCGTCATCCCACGGTGACACGTCTGTGATCCGCCCCCTCCCCGGCCCTGGACTAGGGTGTTCCGGAAGTCGTACGGAGGGGGCCGGTCACCATGGCCGCGAGCGGAGCAGGCGTCACCCGCAGCACCCTGCGACAGCAGATCGCGGACGCGCTGCGTGACGAGATCCTCGCGGGGCGTCTCCAGCCGGGCCAGGAGTTCACGGTCAAGCAGATCGCCGAGCAGTACGGCGTCTCCGCCACCCCGGTCCGCGAGGCCCTGGTCGACCTCTGCGCCCAGGGGCTCCTCGACTCCGACCAGCACCGCGGCTTCCGCGTGCACGAGTTCTCGGTCGACGACTACCGGGGCATGGTCGAGGCCCGGATGCTCGTCGTGGACGGCATCTTCCGCCGCCACGCCCCCGCCCCCCACCCGCCGGCCGAACCCGACGTCTCCTACGGCGTCGCCCTGGTCTCCATACGCCGCCGCGGCGAGGCCGCCGCCCGCGCCGCCCGCGCCGGGGACCTCGACGTCCTCATCGGCTACGACATTCGCTACTGGCGCGAACTCGGCCGGCTCGTCGCCGCCAACGACTACATCGCCGACTTCCTGCACCGGCTCCGCGTGCAGGCCTGGGTCTTCTCCGTGCCGTACCTGCGCTCCGACCGCGACCTGCTCGGCTGGCTGTGGAGCGGCCACATCGACCTCGTCGACGCGATCACGCGCGGCGACGCCGACGGCGCGGTCGCCGTCGTACGGGACTACAACACCCGCTCCCTGGAGTGGGCGGACCGCCTGGACGCCCGCGCCGGCCGTACGGGTTGAGCACCCGCCCGCGGGGGCAGGCACCCAGCGGGTGTGCGGGGCCACGAGCCGCACTACCCTGACGGTCCCTGCAACTGACGGAGAGCGAGCCTGTCTTGGCCTGTGACCTGTGGCTGGTCCCCCTCGTCGACGTGCTGTGCCACAGCCCCGACAACCCGTTCGCCGAGGAGATCGCGGTCTACGACCACGCCCTGACCGCGGCCGGCCTGCCCACCGTGCCCGTCTACGCCTACATGCCGGGGCTCTCCGGGGACGTCGCCCCCGTCGCCGGTTTCGACTACGAGGCGCTGCACTTCCTGCGCCGCGCCTATCTGCTCCAGATGTGCGGGCTGCCCGTGGAGCCGGTCGGCGAGCTCGGCGGGGACTACGAACAGCTCCTGGAGATGTTCGAGGCGACCGCCCAGCAGTCCCACCTGGTGTGGCACTACGACCACGCCGGCGCCTATGTGCCGGTCGACTTCCCGGTGCCGCTCTCCAACGACGAGCTGCTCGCCGGCGGCGGCCCGCTCGGCTCCTCGCACGGGCTGCTGCGGGAGCTGGAGTTCGTGGCGCCCGCGATCGGCATCGACCCGGCGAACCCGCCGGCCGCGCCCCGGCCCCCGGAGCGCCCCACCGACCTGGACGAGCCCGCCGCCCCCGTGCCGTACGAGGACGACAGCCCCTTCGCCCGCGAGCGGCACGTCTGGCTGGGCCTGCACGCGGCGGCGACCCGCAGCCTGGGGCAGGGCTCGATGATCATCCTCAGCTGAGGGCCGCACCCACCAGGTCGGGCCCGTTGTCCAGCGGCCCGGAGCAGCCTCAGCGGCTCAGCGCGGCTCCGGGGGCCGCTGGCGGGGCATGTTCGGCCGGGTGCCGGGCGGCAGGGGGAAACGGCCGGAGGGGTGCGCGGTCTCGGGGCGGGCCGGGGCGGTGCCGACCGACTGGAGGGCCAGCGGCGCGGGCCCGGAGCGGAACTCGACCATCCAGTCGGCGGTCTCCGCCCGCACCAGCTCGGTGATGTCCTCCGAGAAGCGCCGCAGGACCCCGAGGCAGCGCTCGGCGGCCTCGCTGGCCGTGCCCTCGGTCGGGCCGAGCACCTCGCGGACGCTCTCCGAGGCCCAGTCGAACTGCAGCGCCTGGAGCCGGCGCTGCACGGCCTGGGCGGTGGCGACGTTCCTTATCCAGCCCGAGGTCAGGCCGAAGTAGCGGTCGCAGGCCAGGCAGGCGGCGCCCAGCAGCAGTGAGAGGTAGCCCCAGCCGGCCGTGCCGTCGGCCACCCCGGTGAGGTCGAGCAGCGGCAGCGCGGCGCCCGCGATCACGCCGAGGGCGGTGCCGACCCGCAGGGCGCGGGCGCAGCGGCGCTTCCAGACGCGGTCGGACAGGTACCACTCGGCGGTGCGCAGGGCGTTGGACTCGACCCAGCGGTAGAGCTCGTCGAGGCGTTCGGCGGGCTCGCCCCAGTCGCCGAGCGGGAAGGGCGACCCGGTCAGGTCGCGGGGGGCTGCCGGACCCGCGGGCGCGCCCGGGGCTCCGGGCGTGGCACGGCCGTCGGTGGTGCCCGGGCCCGGGCCGTCGGGGTTCCCCGGCTGCGGCTGCATGTCCGGCTGCTGGCTCACCGGGGAACTCCTCTGTTCAGCTCAGCGCTCGTGTCCTTCTGTGACGTGCGGTGCACGTGGTGCCTGCCCTTCCTACCGCCGAATGGTGGGCTGTGGGCCCGGAATCCCGGGATTTCCGCCCGCAAGAGGGTGTTGATCAGGTAGAGGAGCCCGCAGTTTCTCACTCGAAAGAGTTGTGTCGGCACCCCGGTCCGCGAGCACGTAGGCTCGGCTTACCGACCCGCGTCCGAAGCCGGACGACCGACCAGCAGGAGTGAGTGACCGTGTTCCCCGGTGGTGGCCAGCCCAACATGCAGCAGCTCCTCCAGCAGGCCCAGAAGATGCAGCAGGATCTCGCCCGTGCCCAGGAGGAGCTCGCGGCGACCGAGGTCGAGGGGCAGGCGGGCGGCGGCCTGGTCAAGGCCACCGTGACCGGCTCCGGCGAGCTGCGCGGCCTGGTGATCGCCCCCGAGGCGGTCGACCCGGAGGACACCGAGACCCTCGCCGACCTCGTCGTGGCCGCCGTGCAGGCCGCCAACGAGAACGCGCAGCAGCTCCAGCAGGCCAAGCTGGGCCCGCTGACGCAGGGCCTGGGCGGCGGGATGCCGGGCCTCGGCTTCTGAGCGGCCCCGGGCTCGCCGGATGAGCCGCGCGGCTCCGGGGCGGCTCTCTTGAGCCGTACGGCTTCAAACGCCGCTTTCAAGCCACTACCGTAAGAAACAAGCACTCCCCGAGAAGGGCGCTGACGTTGTACGAAGGCGTGGTCCAGGACCTCATCGACGAGCTGGGCAGACTGCCCGGTGTCGGTCCCAAGAGCGCCCAGCGCATCGCCTTCCACATCCTCCAGGCCGAGCCCACGGACGTGCGCCGGCTCGCCCAGGCGCTCCTGGAGGTCAAGGAGAAGGTCCGGTTCTGCGCGGTCTGCGGCAACGTGGCACAGCAGGAGCAGTGCAACATCTGCCGCGACCCGCGCCGCGACCAGGCCGTCATCTGCGTGGTCGAGGAGCCCAAGGACGTGGTGGCGATCGAGCGGACGCGCGAGTTCCGCGGCCGCTACCACGTGCTGGGCGGCGCCATCAGCCCCATCGAGGGCGTCGGCCCGGACGACCTGCGGATCCGTGAGCTGCTCGCGCGCCTCGCGGACGGCACGGTGACCGAGCTGATTCTCGCCACCGACCCGAACCTGGAGGGCGAGGCCACCGCGACGTACCTGGCGCGGATGATCAAGCCCATGGGCCTCAAGGTGACCCGCCTGGCCAGCGGACTTCCGGTCGGCGGCGACCTGGAGTACGCCGACGAGGTCACCCTGGGGCGTGCCTTCGAGGGGCGGCGCCTGCTAGATGTATGACGACGACCGGGTCCGTGCGCACGACGGCGCACTCTCAGGGAGGCTCCTCGATGTCTGACGCCACGCTGCACTCCATCACTCAGGACCCTGACGACTTCGCGGTGCAGATCGCGGACTCGATCGAGAGCTTCATCGTCGCCACGACGGAGGTCGCCAAGGGCGACGAGCCGGACAGCGCGGTGCCCTTCCTGCTCCTGGAGGTCTCGCAGCTGCTGCTCGCCGGCGGACGGCTCGGCGCGCACGAGGACATCGTCCCCGAGGAGCGGTACGAGCCGGACGCGGGCCCGGACCTGGACGTGGACGAGCTGCGGGAGCGGTTCGCGGCGATGCTGGAGCCGGTGGACGTGTTCTCCGAGGTCTTCGACCCGTACGAGCCGCGCAAGGCGCCCGTACCGGCCCGGATCTCCGACAACCTCGCCGACATCATCACCGACCTGCGGCACGGTCTGGCGCACTACCGGGCGGGCCGCACCAGCGAGGCGCTGTGGTGGTGGCAGTTCTCGTACTTCTCGAACTGGGGCCCCACCGCCTCCGCCACCCTGCGCGCCCTCCAGTCCCTCGTCGCGCACGTCCGGCTCGACCAGCCGCTCGCCGACCTGGCGGGCCTGGACACCGACGAGGACCTCACCGAGGACGCCCTCGCGGAGGAGGCGGGCCGCGTGATGGCGCAGGAGCTCGGCGGGCTCGGCCGGCACGGACTCTGACGGACCCGGGACTCCGGCGGACCCCGGGCCCCGGACTCCGGACCCCGGCGGACTCCGCGGCCGGCTGCCGCGGGCTCCGACGGGCCCTGAAGGACTCCGGGGGACGGGCGGGTTACAGCCGTCCCGCCTCCACGATCCGGCCGAGGAACCGGCGGGTCCGTTCGTGCGCGGGCGCGCCGAAGACCTCGGCCGGGGTGCCGCGCTCCAGGACGACGCCGTCGGCGAGGAAGCAGACCTGGTCGGCGACCTCGCGGGCGAAGCCCATCTCGTGGGTGGCGACGACCATGGTCATGCCGTCCTCCTTGAGGTCGCGGACGACGTTCAGGACCTCGCCGACCAGCTCCGGGTCGAGCGCGGCGGTCACCTCGTCGAGGAGCAGCAGCCGGGGCCGGTTCGCCAGGGCGCGGACGATGGCGACCCGCTGCTGCTGGCCGCCGCTGAGCCGGTCCGGGTACTCGCCTGCCTTGTCCGCGAGGCCGAGCCGGGCGAGCAGTTCGCGCGCGTGGTCCTCGGCCTCCCGGCGGGCGGTCCGGTGGACCCGGCGCGGGGCGAGCGTGACGTTGTCGAGCACGCTCATGTGCGGGAAGAGGTTGTACGCCTGGAAGACGACGCCGATCCGGCGCCGTACCGCGTCGGCGTCCGCGCGCGGGTCGGTGATCTCCTCGCCGTCGAGGAAGATCGCGCCGTCGTCGATCTCCTCCAGGAGGTTGGCGCACCGCAGGAGGGTCGACTTGCCGGAGCCGGAGGCGCCGATGAGCACGGTGACGGTGTGCGGCGGGACGGTGAGGTCGACGTCGCGCAGGACGACCGTGCGTCCGTAGGTCTTGCGCACGGACTCCAGACGCAGCACCGGCTGCCCCGTCTCCGGCGGCTCCGCCGGGCTCGTGCGGTGTTCCGGGCCCGTGCCGTGTTCCGGGTCCTTGCCGCGTTCCGGGCTCATACGGCGCCTCCCTGCGACTGGCGGCGGTTCATCCGGGCGGTGACCCAGTCGGTGAACCGGGTCATCGGGATCGTCAGGACGACGAAGACGAGGCCCGCGACGACGTACGGGGTGTAGTTGAAGGTCTTGCCGGCCAGGATCTGGGCCGCGTAGACGGCGTCCACCGCGCCCGCGATGGAGACCAGGCCGGTGTCCTTCTGGAGCGAGACCAGGTCGTTGAGGAGCGGCGGCACCACCCTCCGTACGGCTTGGGGCAGCACGACGAAGCGCATGGTCTGCGCGCTGGTCAGGCCGAGGGAGCGGGCGGCGGCCCGCTGGGCGGGGTGCACGCTCTCGATGCCGGCCCGGAAGACCTCCGCGAGGTAGGCGGAGTACGTGAGGACCAGCGCGATCCCGCCGAGGACGACGGGGTCGGTGGGGACGCCCTGGAGGCGCAGCGCCGGCAGCCCGAAGATCACGGCGAGCAGGCAGATGATCAGCGGCAGGCCGCGGAAGAAGTCGACGTACGCGGTGGCCAGCGCGCGCAGCGGGAACAGCGCGGGCCCGCGCACGGTGCGGGCGAGGGCGAGCAGCATCCCGAGGGCGAGCGCGACGGCGCCGCAGACCACCAGCAGGCGCAGGTTGAGCCACAGGCCGTCGAGGACCAGGGGCAGCGCCTGCCGGGCGTACTCGGCGCTGAAGAAGGTCTCCTTGGTCCGCGGCCAGCCGGGGGAGCGGGTGACGACGAGGTAGAGCACCACCAGGGTGACGGCGGTGCTGAGGGCGGCGACGGCGGTCGCGCGGCGCGTGCGGGAGCGCTTGTGGCGCTCCCGCGCGATCCGGCGCGCGGACGGGGTGTAGGCGTCCGTGTACGTGTCGGTGTCCGGGCCCTGCCGGTACGGGTCGGGGCCGGGCGCCTTCGACAGGCCGCCGCCCGGCACGTCGCCGTCCGGCACGTCACCGCCCATCGGGTCGCCGCTCGTCAGCTCGCCGGCGGTCACTTCAGCACCGGCGCGCCCGCCGCGTCGGACAGCCACCGCTTCTCCAGGGCGGCGAGCGTGCCGTCCCGGCGCAGCGCGTCCACGGCGCGCGAGACGCAGGAGGTGAGCGGGGAGCCCTTGTCGAGGACCAGGCCGAACTGCTCCTTGGCGCCGGCGGCGCCGGCACCCGTACCGCCGGCCCCGCCGGTGCCGCCCGCCGCCTCCAGCTGGCCGACGACCTTGGCCTCGGGCACCTCGGCGCCGGTGATGTAGAAGGCGGTGGGGAGGTCGACGACGATGGCGTCGACCTGGCCGTTCTTGAGGGCGGACTTGGCGAGGTCGTTCTTCTGGAAGACGGCGGCCGGGCGGTCCGGCTTGATCTGTTCGTTGATCACGTCGAGGCTCGTGGTGCCGACCTGGGCGCCGAGCCGGACGCCCTTGAGGCCGGCGAGGTCGGTGGCCTTGGCGGCGGGGGAGTCCTTGAGCGCGATGACGGCCTGGCGCACGTCGTAGTAGCCGCTGGAGAGGTCGACGGCCTTGCGGCGGTCCTCGTTGATCGACACCTGGTTGATGTCGAAGTCGAAGGTCTTCGCGCCGGGCGCGAAGGCGTTGTTGAAGGCGACCTTCTGCCAGACCACGTCCTTCTCGGCGAAGCCGAGGCGCTGGGCGACGGCGTAGGCGACGGCCGACTCGAAGCCCTTGCCGTTGGAGGGGTCGTCGTCCTGGAACCAGGGGGCGTACGCGGGCGTGTCCGTGCCGACGGTGAGCTTCCCGCGGGCCTTCGTGGCCAGCGCGGCGGGCGCGCAGGACGCGGCCGTGGCCGCGGAACCGGCCGAGGAGGCGCCGGACGAGGGGCCGGAGGCGGTGCCGTCGGCCTCCTGCGGCGCGCAGGCGGCCGCGGCGAGGGCGGTCAGCGCGGCGAGGACCGCGAGAGCGGAGGGGGCGGGACGTGATCGCATGGCGGGAGACTCCCAGCCGTGGCACGCCCTGTCCAGGGTCGCAATGAGGAGTTCACGACATGGGTCGGCCGGCATGTGAGACGGCCCACACGCCGCGTACATCCCGGGCGCCGGGGAAGGCGGTGGCCCGGGCGGTACCGGGCCTGCGGGGCATCCCGCGCGCTGCCGGGCATGATCACGTACCGAGCATCGCATCTCAGGATGTGATATACGGACGGCGATTCCGGCCCGCTCGATAAACTGACGCAGACCGCAGTGTTCACTGCGGCAGAGACTGAGCGAGGAGCGCACGTGGGCCTTGTCGTGCAGAAGTACGGAGGCTCATCCGTTGCCGATGCCGAGGGCATCAAGCGCGTCGCCAAGCGGATCGTGGAAGCCAAGAAGAACGGCCACCAGGTGGTCGTCGTGGTCTCCGCGATGGGCGACACGACGGACGAGTTGATCGATCTCGCCGAGCAGGTATCCCCGATGCCGGCCGGCCGTGAGTTCGACATGCTGCTGACCGCCGGAGAGCGGATCTCCATGGCCCTGCTGGCCATGGCGATCAAAAACCTGGGCCACGAGGCCCAGTCGTTCACGGGCAGCCAGGCGGGTGTCATCACCGACTCGGTCCACAACAAAGCGCGCATCATCGACGTCACGCCGGGCCGGATCCGTACCGCGCTCGACGAGGGCAACATCGCCATCGTGGCCGGCTTCCAGGGCGTGTCCGCCGACAAGAAGGACATCACCACCCTGGGTCGCGGCGGCTCGGACACGACCGCCGTCGCGCTGGCGGCGGCGCTCGACGCCGAGGTCTGCGAGATCTACACCGACGTGGACGGCGTGTTCACCGCCGATCCGCGCGTGGTGAAGAAGGCGAAGAAGATCGACTGGATCTCCTTCGAGGACATGCTGGAGCTCGCCGCCTCCGGCTCCAAGGTGCTGCTGCACCGCTGCGTCGAGTACGCGCGCCGCTACAACATCCCGATCCACGTCCGCTCCTCCTTCTCGGGGCTGCAGGGCACGTGGGTCAGCAACGAACCGACAGGGGACCAGAAGGTGGAGCAGGCCATCATCTCCGGTGTCGCGCACGACACCTCCGAGGCCAAGATCACGGTCGTCGGCGTGCCGGACAAGCCGGGCGAGGCCGCCGCCATCTTCCGGGCCGTCGCGGACGCCGAGATCAACATCGACATGATCGTGCAGAACGTGTCCGCGGCCTCCACCGGCCTCACGGACATCTCCTTCACGCTCCCCAAGGCCGAGGGCCGCAAGGCCATCGACGCCCTGGAGAAGACGAAGGCCACGATCGGCTTCGACTCGCTGCGCTACGACGACCAGATCGGCAAGATCTCCCTGGTCGGCGCCGGCATGAAGACCAACCCGGGCGTCACCGCGGACTTCTTCCGCGCGCTGTCCGACGCGGGCGTCAACATCGAGCTGATCTCGACCTCCGAGATCCGCATCTCGGTCGTCACCCGCGCCGACGACGTCAACGAGGCCGTGCGCGCCGTGCACACCGCCTTCGGCCTGGACAGCGACTCCGACGAGGCCGTCGTCTACGGCGGCACCGGCCGGTGACGTGAGCCCACTGGGCACCGGCGGGCCGACGCTCGCGGTCGTGGGAGCGACCGGAGCGGTCGGTGAGGTGCTGCTCCGGACGCTGTCGCACCACGCGGACGTCTGGGGCGAGATCCGTCTCCTCGCCTCCCCCCGCTCGGCCGGCCGCAAGCTGGCCGTACGGGGGGAGGAGTGCGAGGTCCTCCCGCTGAGCGAGGCGCACGAGGACCACCTGGCGGGCGTCGACCTCGCGCTCTTCCTGGTGCCCGAGGCCGTGGCCGCCCGCTGGGCGCCGATCGCCGCCGCCAAGGGCGCGGTGGTCGTGGACACCTCCGCCGCCTTCCGTGGCGACCCCGACGTGCCGCTCGTGGTCCCCGAGATCAACGCGCACGCCGCCCGGGTCCGCCCCCGCGGCATCGTCGCCAGCCCCGGTTGCGCGACCCTCACCCTGGTCGTCGCCGCCGGCGCGCTGCACGCCGAGTACGGCCTCACCGAACTCGTCGTGACCGTCCAGCAGGCCGCCAGCGGCGCCGGACGGGCCGGTACGGGCGCGCTGCGCGAGCAGCTGGCCCTGGTCACCGGCAGCGAGCTCGGCACCCACCCCGGGGACGTCCGGCGGGCCGTCGGCGACCACACCGGCCCCTTCCCCGGGCCGCTCGCCCTGAACGTGCTGCCCTGGTCGGGCGAGCCCGCCGCCGACGGCTGGTCGTCGGAGGAGCTGGCCGTCCGCGAGGAGACCCGCAAGATCCTCGGCCTGCCGGGGCTGCGGGTCAGCGCCACCTGCGTCCGGGTGCCGGTGATCACCGGGCACTCCGCCGCCGTGCACGCCCGCTTCGAGCGGCCGGTCACGGTCGGCCGGGCGCACGAGATCCTGGCCACCTCGCCCGGCGTGGTGCTGTACGACGACCCGGCGGCCGGCGACTACCCGACCCCGGCCGACGTCGTGGGCACCGACCCCACCTGGGTGGGGCGGGTCCGGCGCGGCCCGGACGACGAGCGGGCCCTTGAGTTCTTCGCCTGCGCCGACAACCTGCGCAAGGGCGCCGCCCTGAACGCCGTGCAGATCGCCGAGCACATCGCGGCGGAGCTCTCCGGCCACTGACCGTCCGGAAATCGATCTCCCCGCACCGCTCGCCTTTGTAGGATCTGTGAACGCCTTGTGAGCAAATCGGCGTCGGATGCCTCTTGATCAGGTCAGATGTCCTGGACGACGATGCTCTTCCCTCCCTCCGCAACCAGTGGTCGGGCGGGAGCGTCTTCGCGTGCACCCGAGCCGTGGGCCGCGGAGCACGCCGCACAAGCGGGGCATTGGGGGAGAACGGGTACGCATGAGGGCAAATGACGCACCGCCAAAAACGGTGGCGTACGCGTACAACCCTGACGGGGGGAAGCGTGTCCAACAGGCGTGGCAGAGGTACTCGACATCGCGGCGGTCATCCCGCTGCGCAGCACCGCGGTGCGCCCGCTCAGGCGGCCGCGCCCGGCCGGCGGCATGCCGGTGATCGCGCCGATGCCCCTCAGGACCGGCCGGCCGGCCACCGTCAACGGCATTCCGGCGCCCCGCGACGGCGCTGACGACACGATGGCAGCCGGCACCACCGTCGACCACCTCACCGAGACCTACCGCGCGCACTACCGCTCGCTGCTGGGTCTCGCCGCGCTGCTCCTCGACGACACCGCCTCCTGCGAGGACGTCGTCCAGGAGGCCTTCATCCGGGTGCACTCGGCGCGCAGCCGGGTGCGCGACCCCGAGAAGACCCTGGCCTATCTGCGGCAGACGGTCGTCAACCTCTCGCGCTCCGCGCTGCGCCGGCGCATCCTCGGGCTCAAGCTGCTCTCCAAGCCCATGCCCGACATGGCGAGCGCGGAGGAGGGCGCCTACGACCAGCTGGAGCGGGACGCGCTCATCAAGGCGATGCGCGGTCTCCAACGGCGGCAGCGCGAGGTCCTGGTGCTGAGATACTTCGCGGACATGACGGAGGCCCAGGTGGCGGAGACCCTCGGGATCTCCCTGGGATCCGTCAAGGCGTACGGCTCCCGCGGCATCGCGGCGCTGCGCGTCGCCATGGAGGCCACGTCATGAGCGGGCCGCTGGACGGCGCCGGTGACGGCACCCGGGAGGGTGCCCGTGACGGCGTCGCGGAGAGGCGCGCCACGGCGCGGCACAACCGCCCCCCGCGGGGCGGTGAGCACGACGAGCACGGTGACCGGGACGACCTGAGTGGACGCGGGATGGTGAACGAAGCGCCGGACAACGGCACGCCCGACGAACTGGCGCTACGGCGGCTGCTCCAGGGCGCGGTGGCCGGTCTCGAACCCGCCGAGGGCACGCTCGACCACCTGCGCCGGGCGGTGCCCGCCCGGCGGGCCCGCAAGCGGCAGGCACTCGTCGGCATGGCCGCCGCGGTCGTCCTGGTCGGCACGGCCGTCCCGGCCCTGGTGCACGTGGCCTCCTCGGACGGGATCACCGCCGACAAGGCGGTCAACGCCGGACACGGCGAGCAGGCCCAGGGCGGCACCGGCACCGAGACCGGCATCGAGGGCGGCCTGCACACCGCCACCCCCCGGCCCGGCACGGCCGCGCCGAGCCCGGGCGAGGCCGACGGCACCAGCGGCAGGCCGAGCGCCTCGGCCCAGAACCCGGGCACGGGCACCGACCCGGCCGGCACCCCCACCGAGGCCCCGGCCTCCCAGCCGGCCTGCGCGGCCGCCCAGCTGGGCGTCAGCTCCGTCCAGACGGGCGCCCCCGACGCCAACGGCACGGTCTACGGCACCTTCCGCATCGCCAACGTCTCCGGCAGCGACTGCGTGGTCGGCGGCGCCGGCCAGGTCGGCTTCGCCGCCCGCGGCGCGGCCGACGGCGCGAAGATCGCGGTCGTCGAGCACACCAGCGGCGACCCGGCGAGCGGCCTGCCCGACCCCTCCCAGGAGGCGCCGAAACTGCTGCTGACCCCGGACAACGCCTACGAGGTGCGGTTCGCCTGGGTGCCCAGCGAGACCTGCCCGACCACCGGCCCCACCCCGACCCCCAGCCCCACCCCCTCGACGGGCGGCGGCTCCACGTCGGCGGGCGCGGGCACGACCGGCGGCTCCGCCGGCACCGGCTCGTCGGACGGCGCCACGGCCCCCCAGCTGGTCACCGACGGCACCCCGGCCGACGGCAGCGTCGAGGTGACCCACACCGCCGAGCCGGGCGGCCCGGTCGCCGCGGCCACCATCCCCAACGCCTGCGCCGGCACCATCTACCGCACCGGAGTCCTGGACGCCTCCTGAGGCGCGGAGTGGGCGTCCCTGAGGGCCCGCCGGGTACGGGCCCCAGGCCGGAGAGCGGGCCGGGCGGGGCCGTGGGCGTCCGTTGCCGCCAGGCTCGACCGGCCGCCGGGCCTCGGAGAACCAGGCCGCCGGGCGCTGTCCGGCGGATCAGGGTCGGACAGGACCTAGAGGCCCAGGGCGGCGTCCCGCGAGGCCTCGGCCTCGCGGCGCAGCAGCCGGAACCACATGAAGAGCACGAAGCCGGCGAACACGAACCACTCGGCCGTGTAGCCCAGGTTCTGGAAGGCCTTCATGTCCAGGCCGGTGCCCGCGGCCGCCTTCGCCGGGACCGGGGTGAGCCCGGCCGGCGACTCGGTCAGGGTGATCCAGGCGTCGTACACGTCGTCCGGCACCACGTTCACCAGCGAGGCCGCGCTGATCATGCCCAGCTGGCCCTGCGGCAGCCCGCCCGCCGTCCGCACGCCCTTGGTGCCCTGGCTCTCCGAGGCCTGCAGCGCGCCCGTCACGGTGACCTCGCCGGCCGGCGGGGCCGGCGCCTTCGCGCCGGCCGGCAGCCAGCCCCGGACCACCGGCAGCGCCCGGCCGCCGTCGGTCTTCAGGAGCGTCAGCACGTACGCGCCGGAGCGCCCGTCCAGCTCCCGGTCCGGGACCAGGAACTGCTCGCCGTACCGCCCGCTGGCCCGGGCCACCCGGCCCGAGGTCTCCTTGTCGACCGGCAACAGCGCGTCCAGCGCCTCGGGCGCCTGCGCCGAGGGGTCGGGCCGCCGCTCCGCCTGCTCGTGCGACGCGACCCGGTCCTCGAACTTCCCCATCTGCCAGGTCCCCATGAACAGGCAGAACGGGATCGCCAGCAGGACGAAGACGTTGATCCCCCACCAGCGGGGCGTTCTCAGGAACCGGTACACACCCCCACGGTACGCAAGGCCGCTCAGTCCACCTCCTTCCGGGTCCCCAAGTGACGGGCCGCGAAGTCCAGGTCCAGCGCGACCTGCTTGATCCGCTCGTCCACCACGAGCGAGCCGTGCCCCGCGTCGTACCGGTACACCTCGTGCACCGCCCCGCGGGCGGCCAGCCGTTCCACGTAGTTGTCGATCTGGCGGATCGGGCAGCGCGGGTCGTTGACGCCGGCCGAGATGTGCACCGGGGCCTTCACCCGGTCCACGTAGGTCAGCGGCGACGAGGCCGCGTACCGCTCGGGCACCTCCTCCGGCGAGCCGCCGAGCAGCGTGCGGTCGAGCGCCTTCAGGGCCTCCATCTCGTCCTCGTAGGCCGTCACGTAGTCGGCGACGGGCACCGCGGCGAGGCCGACCGCCCAGGCGTCCGGCTGGGTGCCGAGGCCGAGCAGGGTCAGATAGCCGCCCCAGGAGCCGCCGGCGAGCACCAGGCGCTCCGGGTCCGCGAGCCCGCTGTCCACCGCCCAGGCGCGGACGGCGGCGATGTCCTCCAGCTCGATCAGGCCGACCCGGTGCTTCAGCGCGTCGGTCCACTCCCGGCCGTAGCCGGTGGAGCCGCGGTAGTTCACCCGCACCACCGCGTAGCCGTGGTCGACCCAGGCGGCCGGGCCGGACGCGAAGGCGTCGCTGTCGTGCCAGGTCGGGCCGCCGTGCACCTCGAACACGGTCGGGAACCGGCCCTCGCCCCGCTCCGGCCGCTGCACCAGGGCGTGGATCCGGCCCCCGGGGCCCTCCACCCACACGTCCTCCACCGGCACCGACGGCGGCGCCTTCGGCCCCGGAGGATCGAGGACGACCGAGCCGTCCGTGGAGCGCACCACCGGCGGCTGCGCCGCCGAGGACCACAGATACTCCACGGTGCCGTCGGGACGGGCCGTCGCGCTCGACACCGAACCGGCCGGGGTGTCCACCCGCACCAGAGCGCCGGTGCCGATCTCGTACCGCCAGAGCTCGCTGCGGGCCTCGAAGCCGTGCACGATCAGCAGCCCCGAGCCGTCCGGATACCACTCCGCCGACACGTCTCCGGGCAGGTCGAGCCGCAGATCGGTCTCCACGCCCGTGGCCACGTCCCACAGCATCGGCTCCCAGCGGCCGCGCCGCTGGTGCCCGACGAGCAGCCGGGTGTCCCCGGGGAGCGGAGCGAAGCCGAGGACGCTCAGGCCCAGCTCCTCCGTGCCTCCCTTGGTGTCGTCCAGCTCCGCCACCACCGAGGCGTCCGAGGCCCGCAGCACCCGGATCGCCGAGTGCATCGCGTCCCCGTGCTCGGTGTGCTCGACCGCGACCAGGGACGCGTCGTGCGACAGGTCGCCGACCCCGGCCGACTCCCGGTGCCGGTAGATCTCCACCGGCCGGTCGGCGCCCGGCCGCAGCAGGTGCACGGTCGAACCGTCCTCGTCCGTGGACCGGCCCACCACGACCGTGCCGTCCCGGCCCAGCGCCAGACCCGCCGGATAGGAGGGGGCGAGCCCCGGCACGGCCTCCTCGTCGGCGCCGCCGTCGAAGGGCTGCCGCATCCACACCCCGAACTCGTCGCCGTCGGTGTCCGCGAACCACCAGATCCACTGCCCGTCCGGGCTGAGCGTGCCGTCCGTCGTCCCGTTCGGCCGGTCGGTGACCTGGCGCTGCCCGCCGGTCGCCCGGTCCCACGCGTACAGCTCGTACGTCCCCGTCGCGTTCGACACGAACAGCGAGCGGTCCGGGGCCTCCACCGCCCACTCCGGCAGCGACACCCGGGGCGCCCGGAACCGCTGCTCCCAGAGCGGGACCGTGCCTTCGTCCTTGATCTCAGTCATGCAGCCATGATGCTCCGGCCGACCGACAAATTGTTCGCCCCACCCACGAACCTGTGGATAACCTCGCGGGCATGTACGCATCGCAGCCGCCCGAGGACTGGTACGAGTCCAACCGCGCCCGTTGGGACGAGCGCGTCCCCCTGCACGCCGCCAGCGAGTTCTACGGCCTCGCCGACTTCCGCGCCGGCAAGGACGCGCTGCGTGACTTCGAGCTCGCCGAGGTCGGCGACGTCACCGGCCGCAGCCTGCTGCACCTGCAGTGCCACATGGGCCTCGACACCCTGTCCTGGGCCCGGCACGGCGCCGCCCGCGTCGTCGGCCTCGACTTCTCCGAGCCCGCCGTGGAGACCGCCCGCACCCTCGCCGCCGACCTCGGCCTCGGCCCCGAGCGGGCGGCGTTCGTCGCCGCCGACGCGTACGACGCGGTCGCGGCCGTGCCCGACTCCGCGTACGACATCGTCTACACCGGCGGCGGCGCGCTGTGCTGGATGCCCGACATCGACCGCTGGGCGGAGACCGCCGCGGCCCTGGTGGCCCCGGGCGGCTTCCTCTACGTCGCCGAGTTCCACCCGCTCACCGACGTCTTCGACGACGAGACCGGCTCGCGCGTGATCAACGACTACTTCACCAGCGACGTGTGGGTGGACACCACCCCCGGCACCTACGCCGACGCCGAGGCCGAGACCGTCCACAACCGCAGCGTCGAGTGGCAGCACCCGATCGGCGAGGTCGTCACCGCCATAGCCAGGGCGGGACTGCGCATCGAGTTCCTGCACGAGCACGACGTCACGCTCTTCGGGCGCTACGGCACCCTGCGCCGGCAGGACGACGGCTACTACCGCTTCCCGGCGGACCGGCCCCGCATCCCGCTGATGTACTCGATCAAGGCCTCCCGGCCGGCGGTCTGAGCCCCTACGGCTCGGGCGCGGCTCAGGGCAGCCGGATGACCGCGCGCCCGCCGGTCAGGTCCACCGTGGAGCGGTGCGGCGGGGCGCCGTCCTCCTCGTCGTCGCGCAGCACGAGGGAGCTCTGGCGCTCCTTCAGCTCGTTCTGCTTGCCCTGCGAGAAGGTGGCGTGCAGCTGCTCGAAGCCGGTCGCGGAGACCTGGCCGCGCCGTCGGCCGCGCCCGGTCATCCGCAGGCAGTGATCGGCGAAGGCGATCACGGTCAGCAGGATGACCAGTCCGGGCAGCGTCACGAACACGGCGAATCCCATGCGCCCCATTCTGACCGCGCCCGCCGCGCGGCGGCAACGGCCGGAAGCCCCGCGCACCAGGTGTGGTGGGCCATTCCGCCTGCGGTCAGGGCCGGTTGTCGGTGGTGGTGCCTACGATGTCCGCATGATCGGATTCGTCGCCGTCGCCGCCGTCTTCGCCGCGCTGTTCGGGCTCGGTGTGCTGCGCGACCGGCGGCGCTTCAGCAACGCGGTCTATCTGGGCCTCGCCGTCAGCTTCCTCGGCCTCGGACTGCTCGCCGGGATCGACGAGGCGCCGCACGGCGTGGCCGAGACGGTGATGGTGGTCGGACTGCTCGTGCTCGCGCTCGGTCCGGTGGCCCTCGCCGGACTGCTGTGCGCCAACGGCGTCAAGATGGTCCGCAAGGAGGGCAGACGCCCGGCGAACCTGCTCTCGCTGCTGGCCGGCCTCGGCATCCTCGCCATGATGGGACTGATGGCCGCGGCCTTCGCCACCGGCTCGAAGCCGCTGGGGATCGTCGTCGCCACCCTCCTGATGATCCTCGGCTACGTCTCCTTCCTCTTCCTCTGCTTCATCGGCTACGCCTTCCTGTACGGGCGGATGCGCATCCGCCGGGACGCCGACTTCGTCGTCGTGCTCGGCTCCGGGCTGATAGGCGGCCGCCGGGTGCCTCCGCTGCTGGCGAGCCGGCTGGAGCGCGGGCGTGAGGTGTACGAGACGCTGGCCCGGCGCCGCGAGGTGGACCGCACCCCGGTCCTGATCACCTCGGGCGGGCAGGGGCCGGACGAGCAGCTGCCCGAGTCGCACGCCATGGCCGCGTACCTGGTGGAGCGCGGTTTCCCGGCGGAGCGGATCGTGCGCGAGGACCGCTCCCGCACCACCGAGGAGAACCTGCTCTTCAGCAGGGACCTGATGGAGGCCGAGCGACCGGGCGCCGAGTGCGTGATCGTCACCAACAACTTCCACGCCTTCCGGGCCGCCCTGATGGCCCGCAAGGCGGGGGTGAACGGCCAGGTGGTCGGCTCGCCGACCGCCGCGTACTTCTGGCCGAGCGCGACGATCCGCGAGTTCGCCGCGGTCTTCCTCGAGTACAAGGCGGTCAACCTGGGGATCTGCGGCTCCCTGGTGCTGCTGGGCGCCCTGGCCCTCGCCTTCGCGGGCTGACCTGACCGGTGACTCCCGGCCATCCGGTGGACGTACTACCTGATGTCGGACATAAAGGGAGGTAATGTCCTCGGCGTCCTACGCTTGAGGGAAGCGGCCCGGCGCGGCGGAGGCGACGTCATGAGAGCACGGCACCACTTCCACATCGACTACCGGGGTCACTCGGTCAGCGCCACCGTCCAGACCGGTCACCACCCGGTGGTCGAGATCCTGGTGGACGGCAAGGAGACGGGGTACGCCACCGGGCGCAACGACCGCCCGGTGTCGGTCCCGATCGAGCTGCCGACCGAGCCGCCGACCGTGGTGGTCGTACGGGCCACCCCCGGCCCGGGCGTGCCGCGCTGCCTGCTGCTCGGCCCGGACGACGAGGAGGGCCACGTCATGGCCCCGCGGGTGTACTGACACGGCGGCTCAGCTGAGCCAGGCCATCCCGATCAGCAGGAAGACGACGAAGGCGACCGCACCGGCGACGGCGGCGGTTCTGCGGGGTCTGCGCCGGGATATCGCCGCCAGCGGGTTCTCGGCGGCCGGCTGCACGGCGCGCCGGGACGCCCGCGGCTGCGGCTGTGGATGAGGCCGAGGTGGCGATGCCACCGGAGCCGTGACCGGCGTGCGCGGGGCGTACGCGCCGGCCTGGGGCGCCGGCTGGGGCGCGGGCTGCGGTACGGCCTGGGGCAGCGGCATCGGCTGGTCGCGCCACGAGCCCGAGGCGAACCAGTCGGCGATGGCCTGCGCCGAGGGGCGCTGCTCGGGCTGCTTCGCGAGCAGCGACAGCAGGTAGGCCTCGAAGGCGGCCGGCATGGGGACGCCCAGCTGTCGCGGCGGCGTCGGCGGGGTGTCGATGTGCTGGTAGAGCAGCGCGGTCGCGGTGTCGGCGCGGAACGGCGGCTGCCCGGTGAGCAGTTGGTAGAGCACGCAGCCCAGCGAGTACACGTCGGAGGCAGGCGAGGCGGGCTGCCCGAGGGCCCGCTCGGGCGCGAGGTAGAGGCCGGTGCCGACGATCTGGCCGGTGGTGGTGAGGCCGGCCGACGGGTCGTCGACGAAGCGGGCGATGCCGAAGTCGGCGAGCTTCACGGTCCCGTCGGCGTCCATCAGCAGGTTGCCCGGCTTGATGTCCCGGTGCACCACGCCCTGCCGGTGCGCCGCGGCGAGCCCGGCGGCCGCGTGCGCCGCCACCGTGGCGACCTGCTCGGCGCCGAGCACCACCGGACGGCCCCGGTCCCCGGCCAGGCTGTCGCCCGAGACCAGCTCCATGACGAGGTACAGCTTCCCGTCCCAGGTCCCGAAGTCGAAGACGCCGACCACGTGCGGGTGGCTCAGCCGCGCCGCGGTCTGCGCCTCCATCCGGAAGCGCTCGGCCGCCGACGGATCGTGCTCGTGACCCAGCATCAACTTCACTGCCACGTCCCGCCCGAGCACCTCGTCGGTCGCCCGCCACACCTCGCCCATACCGCCGCGCCCGACGCACGCTTGGAGCTGATATCGGTCCGCGACCAGCACCTGAGACCCACCCTTCTTCTCGACGCCTCATCGTAGAGCGGCTCTTGAAGCCCCCACGCCCCGCATCCACCCCGCGGCCCCGCAGTTGCTCACCGCGGCGCGCCCCACTGAAGGGCGCGCGGAGCGCAGCGGGTGCCGGGACGGCGTCGACGAGGGGTCCACCAGAACCGGAGCCGGCTCCGGCTTCCGTGATCCAGACCGGTGCCGTGGTCATGAAGGGGATCTTCGGCGCAGACCCGCGACCGCAGCCACGTGGGAAGCGGCGCTCACGCAGACAGAAACAGGTGAGGCAGGTACTGAATCCAGTACCTGCCTCACCTGCTGTTTCGGCTGTCGGGGTGGCGGGATTTGAACCCACGACCTCTTCGTCCCGAACGAAGCGCGCTGCCAAGCTGCGCTACACCCCGATGTCGCTGCTTTGTTCTTCACTCGCGGCGACATCGATTACTTTAGCCCACCCGCGCCCAGAGACGAAATCCGGTTTTCGCGGCCCGCCACCGCAGGTCGGAAGCGGTCCACCGTGACCAGGGCGAGGCCCAGGGCGTAGAAGGCCAGGGCGAGCACCGCGGCGTTGGTGAGGACGCCGGTGTAGCCGTGGGCGGGGACGTCGAGGAAGGGGTATGTGTAGCGGGTGGGGGTGTCCGGGGCGAGGAGGGCGCCGCGGATCAGGGCGAAGGCCAGGTAGGCGCCGGGGGCGGCGAGCCACTGGGCGGCGTGGCGCCAGCGGAGCGCGCCCGGGCGGGTGAGGAGCAGCCAGTCGAGGGCGACGCCGAGCGGGGTGACCGTGTGCAGGAGCTGGTTGGCGACGGCCCGGGCTCCGGTGAGGCGGGCGATCTCGGCGGCCTGGTTGAACTGGCTCGCCGGGTTGTCCAGGACCAGGTGGAAGACGAGTCCCACCACGGAGATGCAGAGCAGCACTCCGCCCGTCCACAGTGGTGCCACCGGCGGGAGCCGCCGCCAGGCGCGGACGGCGCCCAGGCCGAGGACGACGGCGACGGCCGTGTTCGACCAGATCGTGAAGAAGGAGAAGACGACGAGGGGGCTGCCCTCGACGCACTCGATCACGATGCCGGTGAGGGCCGCCAGGGCGATCAGCCCGCGCAGGAGTGAGGTCACGTACGCCATGGGGGCACCGTACGCGCCGGTGCCCCCTCCCGTACGGCCGCTCACACGGCTCAGGCGCGGGCGGTCAGGGTGAGCAGGGTCGCCTCGGGCGGGCAGGCGAAGCGGACCGGGGTGTAGCGGTTGGTGCCGCAGCCGGCCGAGACGTGCAGGTAGGAGGTGTGTCCGCCGGCCGTGTGCGTGGAGAGGCCCTTCACGCGGTCGGTGTCGAGGTCGCAGTTGGTGACCAGGGCCCCGTAGAAGGGGATGCACAGCTGCCCGCCGTGGGTGTGGCCGGCGAGCAGCAGCTCGTAGCCGTCGGCGGTGAAGGCGTCCAGGGCCCGCAGGTACGGCGCGTGCACGACGCCCACCGAGAAGTCGGCGTCCCGGTCGGGGCCGCCGGCCACCCGCTCGTACCGGTCCCGCTTGATGTGCGGGTCGTCGACGCCGGTGAAGGCGAGGTCCAGGCCGGGCAGCTTGAGCCGGCCCCGGCTGTTGGTGAGGTTCACCCAGCCCGCCGCGTCGAAGGCGTCCCGCAGGCCCTCCCAGGGGTTGTGGACGGCGCCGACGACCGGCGGGTTGCCGTTGAGCCCGTGCCGGCCCTGCACCTTCTCCTTCAGGTAGAGGGCGGGGTTGCGCAGCCGCGGCCCGTAGTAGTCGTTGGAGCCGAAGACGTACACGCCGGGGAACTCCATCAGCGGCCCCAGCGCGTCCAGCACCTCCGGCACCGCCTCGGTGTCGGAGAGGTTGTCGCCGGTGTTCACGACGAAGTCGGGGCGCAGCCCGGCGAGCGACTGGAGCCAGGCGCGCTTCTTGCGCTGGCCGCAGACCATGTGGATGTCGGAGACCTGGAGGACCCGCAGGTCGCGCATGCCCCGGGGGAGCACCGGGATGGTCACCCGGCGCAGTCGGAAGGAGCGGGCTTCGAAGCCCGCCGCGTAGACGAGGCCGGCCGCCGCCGTCGCCGTGAGGCCTGCCGTGATCTTCAGGGGGATCCCGTACCGTGCGCGCATCCCCATATCGTCGCAGACCCGCTGGGCCGAAATGAGCGGGCGGTCGGGGCCGGGCACCTGCCACACTTGACCCCATGACCACGCTGAAGGCCAAGCTCCAGGACGACCTCAACGCCGCGATCAAGGGACGCGACGAGCTGCGCTCCTCCACGCTGCGGATGACCATCGCCGCCATCACGAAGGAGGAGGTCGCGGGCAAGACCAAGCGCGAGCTCTCCGACGACGAGGTGCAGAAGGTGATCGCCAAGGAGGCGAAGAAGCGCCGCGAGGCCGCGGAGGCCTTCACGCAGGGCGGCCGCGCCGATTCGGCCGCGCGTGAGCTGGCCGAGGGCGAGGTTCTCGACGCGTACCTGCCGAAGCAGCTGAGCGACGAGGAGCTGGAGGCCGTGGTGGCCGCCGCCGTCGAGGAGGCGAGGGCCGCGGGCGCCGAGGGGCCGCGCGCGATGGGCGCCGTCATGAAGATCGTGAACCCGAAGGTGGCCGGTCAGGCGGAGGGCGGCCGAGTGGCCGCCGCCGTGAAGAAGCTGCTCGCGGGCTGACCTCGCGGTCCGTCCTCGCGGGCTGGCCTCGCGGACCGTCTTCACGGACGGTCCCGCGGACGCTCGACGCTCGTCGGGCCGACGCTCGCCGAGCGAGGCGCCCCTCGCCGTGGCGCGCGGGCCCGCCGCCCGCTCCACGACTCCTGGGCCGACCGGCGCGAAGCCGTCCCGTCCGTGTACCCACGTACGCATGAGGGCGCCCCTCCCGAACCGTTCGGGAGGGGCGCCCTCATGCGTACGAGAGGGGCTGCCGGCCGGCTAGCCGTTGCCGCGGCCGTGGCCGGGCTTGCCGGACGTGCCGCCGATCAGGTCCGGCGGGAGGACGATCCCGCCCGGCAGGGTGGTGCCGGGGTTCGGGCCGCCCGGCTTGTTGTCGTCGCCCGGCTTCTGCTTGTCCTTGTCCTTGTCCTCCGGCTTCGTGCCGCGCGGGACGTTGATCGGGACGAAGCCGGGGGTCTCGCCGGCGTTCAGGGCGCCGGTCATCGCGATCCGCCAGATCGGGCCGGGGAGGCAGCCACCGCAGACCTTGTCGTAGTACTGGCCGCCGATGGTGATGTCGTACATCGACTTCTTCTCGCCGATGTCGTCGCCGACCCACACCGCCGTGGACAGGTTCGGCGTGTAGCCGACGAACCAGGCGTCCTTGCGGTCGTTGGTCGTACCCGTCTTGCCCGCGTTGTCGCGGTCGCTGAGGCCGGCCTTGGTGCCGGTGCCGTCCTCGACGACGCCCTTCAGCATCTGGTTGATCGTGTCCGCCGTGCGCTCGGTCATCGCCCTGGAGCACTCGGTCTGCGGGACCTTGAGCTTCTCGCCGTTCGCCGTCTTGATCGACTCGATGGCGATCGGGGTGCAGTAGACGCCGCGGTTGGCGAAGGTCGCGTAGACCGAGGCCATGTCGAGCGGGGTGCTCTCGACCGCGCCGAGGGTCGCGGAGGGGCTCTGGATGATCGGCTTGCCCAGCTCGCGCTCGTAGCCGACCTTCTTCGCCATCGTCAGCGTCTCGCAGAGGCCGGCCATCTGCTCGAGACGGGCGAAGTACGTGTTGATCGACTTGCCCAGCGCGCTGGTCATGTCGTACATGCCCTTTTCCGACGTGAGCTCGTTGCCGACCTTCCAGTCGGCGTAGCCGGAGGGCTTTCCGTCGCAGCGGGTGTAGTCCCGCTCCGAGAGGGTGATCTCCGTCGGGTCGTCGAAGCTCTGCGCCGGGCTGAGGCCCTTCTCCAGCGCGGCGGCGGCCGTGATCGGCTTGAAGGTCGAACCGACCTGGAAGCCGTAGGTGGTGCCGCCCATCTTCTTGCCGACGGAGAGGTTGAGGGTCGTCTGGTGCAGCTTCTGGTCGAGGCCGTACGGGCGGGACTGACCCATCGAGAGGATCTTGCCGGTGCCGGGCTGGACCTGGACCACCGCGGCGGCGACCGGGTCGTCCTTGTCGACCTTGGCGATGGCGGCCTCGTTCGCTGCCTCCTGGGCGCGCGGCGAGAGGGTGGTCCGGATGGTCAGACCGCCCAGGTTCCACAGCTTCTGGCGCTCCTCGGCGGTCTTGCCGAAGACGGGGTTGCTGAGGATCGTCTTGCGGACGTAGTCGCAGAAGAAGCCGGCGCCGTCGACGGCGGTGATGCAGCCGTTCTTCGGCGCCTTCACCTTCAGCTTGATCGGCGTGGCCTTCGCCTTGTCGGCCTCGGCCTGGCTGATGTCCTTGACGTCGGCCATGCGCTGGAGGACGACGTTGCGCCGCTTGGTCGCCTCCTGGATGTCGTTGACCGGGTCGTAGCGGCTCGGCGACTGGACCAGGCCGGCCATCATCGCGGCCTCGGGGAGGGTGAGGTCGGCGGCGGGCTTGGAGAAGTAGCGCTGCGAGGCGGCCTCGATGCCGTACGCCTGCTGCCCGAAGAACGTGATGTTGAGGTAGTTCTCCAGGATCTTCTTCTTGCCGAGCTCCTCCTCGACCTGGATGGCGAACTTCAGCTCGCGCACCTTGCGGCCCATGGTCTGCTGGGTGGCCTGGGCGACCTTCTCGGGGTCGTCACCGGCCTCCTCGACGAAGACGTTCTTCACGTACTGCTGGGTGAGCGTGGACGCGCCCTGCGCGACCCCGCCCGACTGCGCGTTGCGGTTGATCGCGCGCAGCACGCCCTTGAGGTCGATCGCGCCGTGCTCGTAGAACCGCGAGTCCTCGATCGCGACGATCGCCTTCTGCATGTACGGGGAGATCTTGTCGATCGGCACGACCTTCCGGTCGCGCGAGTACACGGTGGCGATGTGGCCGCCCTCTGAGTCGAGGATCGTGGTGCGCTGACTCAGCGGCGGTGTCTTCAGGTTGGACGGGATTTCGTCGAACCCCTCGACCGTGCCCTTGGCCGCCAGTCCCAGCGCCCCGGCCGCGGGCAGGGCGATGCCCGCCAGCACGGCTCCGGAGAGCACACTGACCCCGAGGAACTTGGCGGCCTGCTGGGTCCCGGTCAGACCTCCGCCCGAGCGCTTCTTTGCCATGGAGGGCAGCCTAATCCGTAGTGATGTGCGAACCGATGGAGCGGGTCCTTCTCGGAGCGTTCGAGTACCAGACCGTGACATCCGCCCACGGCGGGGCCTGCCCCAGCCGCCCGGGCTCCCGGACCGGCCGAGGCCCGTGGGCCGCGCCGGGGCCGCGAAGCCGTCGACCGTCCGCGGCCGGGCGCACCGCAACGCGAAGGGCCGACGTTCCCATTCGCCGGACACACGTATATGCCTTGGCCTAAGCTGCTCCCAACTGTCACAGCAGTGAGGTCCCGCATCAAGACCCGTGCGTGGCGTCGGCAGGAATTCCCGCGTCCCCGAAGCGCGGTGGCTTCGTGCCTGAATCCGGCTCATGTCCGTTAGATGCGGCATGTCCTGGCGTCACTCCCCTGGGTGATCTGCCGGGCACGCATAGTCCGTTCGGGCCATTCAAGATTGGGCCCGAAGGGGGTGTTGCGCTGTCCCCACCTTCCGTAACGTCCCAACTGGCAGCGGTGAATATGCCGCTACCGCCGTGGGGGAGCCTCGATTCGGGAGAGGACGGCGCCGGTATGGGCTGGGTAGCTGACTGGAGTGCGCAGGCGGCCTGCCGCACTACCGATCCGGATGAACTTTTCGTGCAGGGCGCGGCGCAGAACAGGGCGAAGGCGGTGTGCACCGGGTGTCCGGTGCGGACCGAGTGTCTCGCCGACGCCCTCGACAACCGCGTGGAATTCGGCGTGTGGGGCGGCATGACGGAGCGCGAACGGCGCGCCCTGCTGCGCCGCCGGCCGACCGTCACGTCGTGGCGCCGGCTTCTGGAGACCGCGCGCACCGAGTACGAGCGGGGAGCGGGCCTGCTTCCCGTGGCGATGGACGACGACGCGACGTACGAGACGTACGCGGCGGTGGGCTAGTCCCAGCGGGCCCTACGGGTGCCACAGGCATCCGGACAGCACGGGCCCCGGCAGCACGGGCCTCAGGGCCCACGGCCTGCCGCCCCGCGGCACACCGCACCACACGGCGTCGTGCCGGTCGGGCGTGCCCGTCCTCAGGGCATGCGGCCTGCCGCGAGGCGCTCTCCGATGGCCCGCAGCCCGTCGAGGTCGTGCACATCGCCGGGCAGGGCGGCCACTTCGGCGACGGCCACCTCCGGGTGGAGCGCGGTGAAACGGTCCCGCGTGCGCTGCTCGCGCGCGAGCACCTGCATCCGCTCGGCATGGAGACGGAGCAGTCCTGCGGTCAGGCGCTGAACGTTCGTGTCCGGGTACGGCGTATCCGTGTCGACGGCTTGGGCATCCGGGTCCGCTCCGGCTGTGGGGGCAGCCTCGGACTCGGGACGTGCGGCGGCGGTGGCGAGGTCTGCGGTGGGGTCCGCAGAGGGATCTGACGGCTCGGGAGAGGTGGCACGGGAGCCACGCCCAGTAGGTTTCCCGGCGCCCTGATCCACAATGCGCCCCTCGTCAAGATTTTCCGCGGCGGCCCGCGCCCGCTCGGCCGAGAGCCGGGACGCACCGCTGCCGTGGACCCGGTTGAGGACGATCCCGGCGAGCGGCATCTCCTCCGCGGCCAGCCGCTCCACGAAATACGCCGCCTCGCGCAGCGCGTCCCGCTCCGGCGTGGCGACCACGAGGAAGGCCGTGCCCGGAGCCTGGAGCAGCTTGTACGTGGCGTCCGCGCGGGTCCGGAAACCGCCGAACATGGTGTCCATCGCCGCCACGAAGGTCTGCACGTCCTTCAGGAACTGACCCCCCAGCAGCTTCCCGAGCGTCCCGGTCATCATCGACATGCCGACGTTGAGGAACTTCATCCCCGCCCGGCCGCCCACCTTCGCGGGCGCCATCAGCAGTTTGATGAACGTGCCGTCCAGGAAGGAACCGAGCCGCTTCGGCGCGTCCAGGAAGTCGAGCGCCGACCGCGACGGCGGCGTGTCGACCACGATCAGGTCCCACTCGTCCTTGGCCCGGAGCTGGCCCAGCTTCTCCATCGCCATGTACTCCTGCGTACCGGCGAAACCGGCCGACAGGGACTGGTAGAAGGGGTTCTCCAGGATCGCCCGGGCCCGGTCGGCGTCCGCGTGCGCTTCGACGATCTCGTCGAAGGTGCGCTTCATGTCGAGCATCATCGCGTGCAGCTCGCCGCCGTCGCTGCCCTTGATGCCCTCCACCTTGCGCGGCACGTTGTCGAGCGAGTCGATGCCCATCGACTGGGCCAGCCGGCGCGCCGGGTCGATGGTGAGCACGACGACCCGCCGGCCGCGCTCCGCCGCCCGCACGCCGAGCGCCGCCGCCGTCGTCGTCTTGCCGACCCCGCCCGCGCCGCAGCACACCACGATGCGCGTCTTCGGGTCGTCGAGCAGCGGGTCCACGTCCAGGACCGCCACGCCGTCCAGACCGCCGCCCGGAGCCCCGCCCCCGAGGGCCGCCACCTCCAGCCCCTCGTCGCCGGCGCCCGTGCCCGGCCCCGCACCCGTGCCCGCGGCGGCCTTCGGCGACCGCCCCGCCGTGCCCTGCGTCACGCGCCCACCCCTTGTCCGCGCAGCTCCTTCGCCAGCCGGTACAGACCGGCGATGTCCGCCCCGTCCCCCAGGTAGGGCAGTTCGTACGACGGGACGCCGATGGCGTCCAGCGCCTCCCGCTGGGCCCGCTCCAGCTCCACCCGCTGGGCGTGCTCGGCCGCCTGCTCCAGCAGGGGCTCGACCAGCCTCGTGCCGCCCTTCACGCCGACGGACGCCAGCGTGTCGGCGATGGCCTCGCGGTGGGCGCCGGAGGCGGCCCGTACCGCCGCCTCGTCGAGGACGTGCGGGCGCACCATGTTCACCACCACGCGGCCCACCGGCAGTTCGGCGGCGCGCAGCTCGGCGATGCCGTCCGCGGTCTCCTGGACCGGCATCTCCTCCAGGAGCGTCACCAGGTGCACCGCGGTGTCCGGGGACTTCAGGAAGCGCATGATCGCCTGGGCCTGGTTGTGTATCGGGCCGATCCTCGCCAGTCCGGCCACCTCGTCGTTGACGTTGAGGAAGCGGGTGATGCGGCCGGTCGGCGGGGCGTCCATCACCACGTAGTCGTACGTGAAGCCGCCGTGCTTCTCGCGGCGGCGGACCGCCTCGCAGGCCTTGCCCGTCAGCAGCACGTCCCGCACGCCCGGCGCTATCGTCGTCGCGAAGTCGATCGCGCCCAGCTTCTTCAGGGCCCGGCCCGCACTGCCCAGCTTGTAGAACATCTGGAGGTAGTCGAGGAGGGCCCGCTCGGCGTCGATGGCCAGCGCGAACACCTCGCCGCCGCCCGGCGCGACGGCGATCTTCCGCTCCTCGTACGGCAGCGCCTCCGTCTCGAAGAGCTGCGCGATGCCCTGCCTGCCCTCCACCTCGACGAGGAGGGTCCGCTTGCCCTCCCTGGCGAGGGCGAGCGCGAGTGCGGCGGCGACCGTCGTCTTACCGGTACCGCCCTTGCCGCTGACGACCTGGAGCCTGCTCACGTCTTCGAGCCTAACCACTGCCGGCCCGCCCCAATCAAAGGGCCGCCCCGGACGCGCCCCCCGAACCTGCCGCCCGATCACCTAGGGGATCACCCGGTGGTCCCCTCCCGGGGACCGCCTCGGCGGAGTGCCCCCGCGCAGCGGCTACAGTCGGCTCATGACCAAGTGGGAGTACGCGACTGTGCCGCTGCTGGTGCACGCGACGAAGCAGATTCTTGACACCTGGGGCGAGGACGGCTGGGAGCTCGTCCAGGTCGTGCCGGGCCCGAACAACCCCGAGCAGCTCGTGGCCTACCTGAAGCGGGAGAAGTCCTCGTGAGCGGGGCCGGTGCCGTCGAGGCGAAGATCGCCGAGCTGGGCCTGACGCTGCCCGAGGTCGTCCCGCCGATCGCGGCCTACCAGCCGGCCGTGCAGTCCGGCGTGTACGTCTACACCTCGGGCCAGCTCCCGATGGTGGCCGGCAAGCTTCCGGTGACCGGCAAGGTCGGCGCCGAGGTCACGGCCGAGGAGGCCAAGGAACTCGCCGCCACCTGCGCGCTCAACGCGCTCGCGGCCGTGAAGTCGGTCGCCGGTGACCTGGACCGGATCAAGCGTGTCGTGAAGGTGGTCGGCTTCGTCGCCTCCGCCCCCGACTTCACCGGCCAGCCCGGCGTCATCAACGGGGCCAGCGAGCTGCTCGGCGCCGTCCTCGGCGACAAGGGCGTGCACGCGCGCAGTGCCGTCGGCGTCACGGTCCTCCCGCTGGACGCCCCGGTCGAGGTCGAGGTCCAGGTGGAGCTCGAGCAGGCCTGAGGCCCGCACCGCCCCCGTCGCGGAGCCGGTTCCTCCCTCCCGGGAGGAATCGGCTCTCGTGCATTCCGATGCTTGCGCATAGCATCCGGCCATGCCGAATGGTGAGACGAACGGAACGGCGAGCGGGCCGGCCAACGGACCGGTGAACGTGCCGACGAGCGGACCGGCGGGCGCGCCGGCGAGCGAGCCGAGCAGCGGCGCCCGGCCGAACGGACAGTGGTACCCACCGGAGTGGCCCGGACTCATCCGCGCCCTCGCCGCCGGCGAGCTGGTCCCCGCGACGCCCCGGCGGGCCGCCACCGTGCTGCTCCTCAAGGACGGCGCCGACGGCCCGCTGGTCCACATGCTGCGCCGGCGCACCTCCATGGCCTTCGCGGGCGGCGCCTACGCCTACCCCGGCGGCGGCGTGGACCCGCGCGACGAGCACCCGGTGCGCTGGGCGGGCCCCGCCCGCGAGGAGTGGGCGGCCCGCCTCGGCCTCGCCGACCCCGCGCAGGCCCAGGCCGTGGTCTGCGCCGCCGTGCGCGAGACGTACGAGGAGGCGGGCGTCCTGCTCGCCGGGGAGACCCCGGACACGGTCGTCGGCGACACGACCGGCGAGGACTGGGAGAAGGACCGCGCGGCGCTGGTCGCCCGCGAGCTGTCCTTCGCCGACTTCCTCGACCGGCGCGGGCTCGTCCTGCGGTCCGACCTGCTCGGCGCCTGGGCGCGCTGGATCACGCCGGAGTTCGAGCCCCGGCGTTACGACACCTGGTTCTTCGTCGCCGCCCTCCCGGCCGGCCAGCGCACCCGCAACGCCTCCACCGAGGCCGACCGGACCGTCTGGATCCGGCCCGCCGACGCCGCCGCCGGCTACGACCGCGGCGAGCTCACGATGATGCCGCCGACCATCTCGACCCTCCGCGCCCTCGCTCCGTACGGCACCGCCGCCGCTGCCCTGGCCGCGGCGGCGGACCAGGACATGGCCCCGGTCCTCGCGCAGGCGCGCGTGGAGGGGGACGAGGTGATCCTGAGCTGGCCGGGGCACGACGAGTTCACCAAGCACGTCCCCGCGACCGGGGAGGCCCCCGCAGACCCCACCGCCGCCCGTCCGGCCACGGCGGGACCGGCCACCGCGGCAGGACCGGCCACCACGGCAGGCCCGACCGCCGCCCGTCCGGCCACCGAGGACGCCACGCCTGACGGGCCCGCAGCGGGGGAAGGAGGCACGATATGAGCGACGCCCACACCCTCCCCGGACAGCCGCGCGGGGCCGTCGTCTCCGGGCCCGCGACCGCCCGCGCCGTCAACGTCCTCGCGCCGAACCCGTCCGCGATGACCCTGGACGGCACCAACACCTGGATCGTCGCCGAGCCGGACTCCGACCTCGCCGTCGTCATCGACCCCGGGCCGCTCGACGAGGGGCACCTGCGCCGTGTCGTCGCCACCGCCGAGGGGCTCGGCAAGCGGATCGGGCTCACCCTGCTCACCCACGGGCACCCCGACCACGCCGAGGGCGCGGCCCGCTTCGCCGAGCTGACCCGCACCAAGGTGCGGGCCCTCGACCCGGCGCTCCGGCTCGGGGACGAGGGCCTGGCGGAGGGCGACGTGATCACCACGGGCGGGCTCGAACTCCGGGTCGTCCCGACCCCCGGCCACACCTCCGACTCGCTCTCCTTCCACCTCCCGGCCGACCGGGCGGTGCTGACCGGCGACACGATCCTGGGCCGCGGCACGACGATCGTGGCCCACCCGGACGGGCGGCTCGGCCAGTACCTGGAGTCGCTGCGGCGGCTGCGCTCGCTCACGCTCGACGACGGGGTGCGGACCGTGCTGCCCGGGCACGGGCCGGTCCTGGAGGACGCGCAGGGCGCCGTGGAGTTCTACCTCGCCCACCGCGCCAGCCGGCTCGCCCAGGTCGAGACGGCCGTCGAGAACGGTCTGCGGACCGCCCCCGAGGTCGTGGCCCACGTCTACGCGGACGTCGACCGCTCCCTCTGGCCGGCCGCCGAGCTCTCCGTACGGGCGCAGCTGGACTATCTGAAGGAGCACGGCCTGATCTGAGCCCCGGGCCCCGGACCTGATCCGAGCCCGGGGTCCCGGGCCTGATCCGAGCGGTGGGGCCGGGTCTGGTCCCCGCCGGCCCGGGCCTGATCCGAGCCCGGGGCCCCGAGCCACGGGTCCCGGGTCCCGGGCCTGATCCGAGCCCAGGCCCTGGGACTCACGCCCCGGCCCCGGAACCTTCCGGCCTCCCCGTGTGTCTTACGCTCCGCTTACATCTGGCCGTAGCTCTCGGGGGGAAGCCCGTGTTCGTCATAGCCATCCTGCTGGTCATCACGGCGGTGGTGCTCTACATCGTCGGCCGTGTCAACGACACCCGCGGCCTGAAGCTCGGCGCCGTCGGCGCCCTGCTCGCCGCCGTCTTCTCGCTGATCGTGAGCATGACCTACGTCATCAGCGCGTACGAGGTCGGCGTCCCGGTCGCCTTCGGCAAGGTCGGTACGCCGATGACCTCCGGCATGCACCTGAAGTCGCCGTTCACGAACGTCACCACCTTCTCCACCCGGCCCGTCGACCTCAACCTCTCCGACAAGGACGTGGTCGAGGTCCGCTCCTCGCAGGGCGGCGTGATGTACGCCGAGGTCACCGTGAAGTGGGCGGTCCACCCGTCCAAGGCGGTCGAGCTGTACAAGCTGGCCGGCAGCGAGGACGCCATCCAGCAGCGCCTGGTCTACCCGGACAGCCGCGAGATCGTGCGGAACGTCTTCGCCCGCTACACCAGCGAGCAGGGGTACGCCTCGGACCGCGAGAAGATCAACGCGGAGATCGCCGGGCTCATCAAGGAGCGGCTGGCCCCGCGCGGCATCGACGTCACGACCGTGAACCTGCGCAACGTGAAGCCCTCGCAGGCCCTGCAGGACCAGATCGACCGCAAGATCCAGCAGCAGCAGGCCACCGAGCGGGCCCTGGAGGCCTCCCGTACGGCCAAGGCGGAGGCCGACCGGCGCCGCATCGAGGCGGAGGGCATCGCCCGCGCCAACAAGATCCTCAACGACTCGCTGACCGACAAGGTCCTGATGAACCAGTGCATCGACGCCTACAAGGAGGCCGCGGCGAAGAACCCGGTCTACGCGGTGCCGTGCGGCGGCGGCGGCTCGAATCCGCTGATCGTGGACGGTACGAAGCGCTGATCACCCGTCCCGCGGACGCGGAAGGGGCCGCCCGGGCGAACCGGGCGGCCCCTTTCCCGTACGTACGGGGTGCTGCTCAGCGCGAGCGCTTCGCGAGGCGCTCCACGTCCAGCAGGATCACGGCGCGGGCCTCCAGGCGCAGCCAGCCGCGCTGGGCGAAGTCGGCGAGCGCCTTGTTGACCGTCTCGCGGGAGGCGCCGACCAGCTGGGCCAGCTCCTCCTGGGTGAGGTCGTGGACGACGTGGATGCCCTCCTCCGACTGCACGCCGAAGCGGCGCGACAGGTCGAGGAGCGCCCGGGCGACACGGCCGGGCACGTCGGAGAAGACCAGGTCGGACATCTGGTCGTTGGTCTTGCGCAGGCGGCGGGCGACGGCGCGCAGCAGGGCGCTGGCCACCTCGGGCCGGGCGTTCAGCCAGGGCTGGAGGTCGCCGTGGCCGAGGCCGAGCAGCTTGACCTCGGTCAGCGCGGTCGCGGTGGCGGTGCGCGGGCCCGGGTCGAACAGGGACAGCTCGCCGATCAGCTCGCCGGGGCCGAGCACGGCCAGCATGTTCTCGCGGCCGTCGGGCGAGGTGCGGTGCAGCTTCACCTTGCCCTCGGTGACCACGTAGAGCCGGTCGCCCGGGTCGCCCTCGTGGAAGAGTGCGTCGCCTCGGGCCAGCGTCGCCTCACTCATCGAGGCGCGCAGCTCAGCGGCCTGCTCGTCGTCGAGCGCCGCGAACAGCGGGGCGCGCCGCAGAACGTCGTCCACGAGTTCTCTCCTATGTCGACCTCAGTGCGATCAATCACAACAAGTTTGACGCACCGGACCGCCTTTCCGTACGTCAGGGGCCCGATTGGGTCGTGATCGGGGGCACGCGGGGCGGATGTCGGTGGCGGCCCCTAGGCTGGCCGGGTGTCCAACTCGCCGGTGAGAGCACAGGCCAAGGGGGCTGGAAGAGTGCGGGACGAAGACAATTCCGCTGTGGGCGAACGCGGCGCGTCGAAACAGACGAATGCGATGAAAAGCCCCCGGAGCGGGCCGGCAGGACCCGACAAACCGGCCGATGCCGAGACGGGTGGGACGGCTCCGGTGAAGCCCGCCGCGAAGAAGGTCGCGGCGAGGCGGACCGGCGGGAAAAGGGCCACGGAGGAGACCCTCACGAAGACCACCGTGAAGCCCGCCGCGAAGAAGGCCGCGGCGAGGAAGACCGGTTCCGTGAAGCCGGCCAAGCCGGAGTCGCACCTCGCCATGGTGCGGCGGGCCCGGAAGATCAACCGGGAGCTGGCCGAGGTCTACCCGTACGCCCATCCCGAGCTCGACTTCCGCAACCCCTTCGAGCTGCTCGTCGCCACGGTCCTCTCCGCCCAGACCACGGACCTGCGGGTCAACCAGACCACGCCGGCCCTCTTCGCGAGGTACCCGACCCCCGAGGACCTGGCCGCGGCCGTGCCCGAGGAAGTCGAGGAGCTGATCCGGCCCACCGGCTTCTTCCGCGCCAAGACCAAGTCGATCATGGGGCTCGCCACCGCCCTCCGGGACGACTTCGGCGGCGAGGTGCCCGGCCGGCTCGAAGACCTGGTCAAGCTGCCCGGCGTCGGCAGGAAGACGGCCTTCGTCGTCCTCGGCAACGCCTTCGGGGTGCCCGGCATCACCGTCGACACCCACTTCATGCGGCTGGCCCGGCGCTGGAAGTGGACCGAGTCCGACGACCCGGTGAAGATCGAGGCCGAGGTCGCCGGGATCTTCCCGAAGAGCGACTGGACGATGCTCTCGCACCGGGTGATCTTCCACGGGCGCCGCATCTGCCACGCCCGGCGGCCCGCGTGCGGTGCCTGCCCGATCACCCACCTCTGCCCCTCGTACGGCGAGGGCGAGACCGATCCCGAGAAGGCGCGCAAGCTCCTCAAGTACGAGAAGGGCGGCTTCCCGGGCCAGCGGCTCAACCCGCCGCCCGACTACCCGGGCCGGCCCGCGCCGCCGCTGGGCGCCGACTCCTGAGCCGGGAACGAACCGGAAGGCCGACCGCGTTGAGCAACACGGGATGAGACGGGGGTGCCGATGACGCGCACGGGTGAAGACGTCCAGGGCTCGGGCGGCCTGCTCAGCCGGGCGGGGCTGCCCGACTGGCTGGCGCCGGTCGACCACGCCGCCCGCACGGTCGCGCCGGAGCAACTGAGCCGCTTCCTGCCGCCCGAGGACGGCGCGGGGCGGCAGTCCGCCGTGCTCGTCCTCTTCGGCGAGGGCACGCGCGGCCCGGAGCTGCTGCTGATGGAGCGCTCCGGCAGCCTCCGCTCGCACGCGGGCCAGCCCTCCTTCCCGGGTGGCGCCCTCGACCCCGAGGACGGCGATCCGGCGGAGGGCGGGCTGCTGCGGGCCGCGCTGCGCGAGGCCCGCGAGGAGACCGGCCTGGACCCGGCCGGTGTCCAGCTGTTCGGGGTGCTGCCCCGCCTCTACATCCCGGTGAGCGGATTCGTCGTCACGCCCGTCCTCGGCTGGTGGCGGGTCCCCAGCCCGGTCGGGGTCGTCGACCCCGCCGAGACCGCCCGGGTCTTCACCGTCCCCGTGGCGGATCTCACGGACCCCGCGAACCGAGCCCTCGCCGTCCACCCGCTCGGCCACGAAGGCCCCGCATTCCTCGTCGAATCGGCCCTGGTCTGGGGTTTTACCGCGGGTGTGATCGACCGCATCCTGCACTTCGCAGGCTGGGAGCGCCCCTGGGACCGGTCGAAGCGGGTCCCGCTCGACTGGAGGGCATGACAGGCTGGCCCCGGGGCGACCGATGACGAATCTGCGAGGCTATTGACGGTGAACGTGCTGGACATCCTGTTGCTGCTCGCCGCCGTCTGGTTCGCGATCATCGGTTATCGCCAGGGGTTCGTCGTGGGCATCCTCTCGGTGATCGGCTTCCTCGGCGGCGGCCTGGTCGCCGTTCTGCTGCTGCCGGTGCTCTGGAACCAGCTCACCGACCACAGCGAGGTCACCACCACCGCCACGGTGATCTTCGTGATGGTCGTGATCATCTGTGCCTCGGTCGGCCAGGCCTTCACCACCCACCTGGGCAGCAAGCTGCGCCGGCACATCACCTGGACGCCCGCCCGCGTTCTGGACGCCACCGGCGGCGCCCTGGTCAACGTGGTCGCGATGCTCCTGGTCGCCTGGCTCATCGGCACCGCCCTGGCCGGCACGGCCATGCCCACCCTGGGCAAGGAGGTGCGCGGCTCCCGGGTGCTGCTCGGGGTCGACCAGGTGATGCCGGATCAGGCACCGGGCTGGTTCTCGGACTTCACCTCCGCGCTCGCCCAGAACGGCTTCCCGCAGGTCTTCAGCCCCTTCTCCAACGAGCCCATCACCGAGGTGCTGCCGCCCGACCCGGCGCTCGCCGGCAGCCCGGTGGCCGCCCGCGCCCAGGACTCCATCGTCAAGGTCGTCGGCACCGCACCCAGCTGCGGCAAGGTCCTCGAAGGCACCGGCTTCGTCTTCGCCGACCGCCGGGTCATGACCAACGCCCACGTCGTCGGCGGGGTCGACGAGCCGACCGTCCAGATCGGCGGCGAGGGCAGGCTCCACGACGCCAAGGTCGTCCTCTACGACTGGAAGCGCGACATCGCCGTCCTCGACGTGCCCGATCTCAAGGCCCGCCCGCTGGAGTTCGCCGACCAGGACGCCCGCAGCGGCGACAACGCGATCGTCGCCGGCTTCCCCGAGAACGGCGCCTACGACGTGCGTTCGGCGCGCGTCCGCGGCCGGATCGCCGCCGAGGGCCCCGACATCTACCACCGCGGCGAGGTGCGCAGGGACGTGTACTCGCTGTACGCGACGGTCCGTCAGGGCAACTCCGGCGGACCGCTGCTGACCGCCGACGGCAAGGTGTACGGCGTCATCTTCGCCCGCTCCCTGGACGACGCCAACACGGGTTACGCGCTGACGGTCGACGAGATCCGCGACGACATCCTCCGCGGCCGCTCGGCCGCCCAGCAGGTCGACAGCCAGGGCTGCGCCCTGTAGGGGGTGTCACCGCGCCGTCCCGGTGCGCGGCAGCGCGGCAGCGCGGCGGGACGGCGGTGCGGCGGCTTAGGTACGAGCGTGGCGCAGCCGGGCCGACATCCAGCGGGCCCGGCGGCGGAGGATGCGCGAGATCCCCACGGTCCCCGCCGGGTGCGGATGGCCCTGGTCCTGCGTGCCGCCGCCCCGCTCCGGGGCCCCGGAGCCGCCGATCGAGCGGCGGTCGCGTGCTGTGTCACTGTAGTCGTGCGTCCAGCCCATACCCGGACGTCTGCCCGGGGCCCAAGGTCGGTAACCGCCCCGGGGGCCGCCAATTGGAGTATGCGCGAGGCACATGGCAGTTCGACGGACGCCCGTGCGCCGCCGCGGCTCAGCGGTCGGGCTCGGGGTCCTTCAGCCAGTTGACGAGCTCGGTGGTGAACGCCACCGGGTCCTCCTCGTGGGGGAAGTGCCCGAGGCCGTCGAAGAGCCGCCAGCGGTAGGGCGCCTCCACGTACTCCCCGGAGCCGGCCGCGCTACGGGTCCGCATCACGGGGTCGAGCGAACCGTGCAGGTGCAGCGTGGGCACCCGTACCGGCCGCTTCATGCGCCGGTTGAACTGGACGCCGTCCGGGCGGGCCAGCGAGCGCACCATCCAGCGGTACGGCTCGATGGAGCAGTGCGCGGTCGACGGGATGCACATGGCCCGGCGGTAGACCGCGAGGGCCTCCTCCTCGTCGTCCGTCGTCCGCGGGTTGGGCCCGGACCAGTCCTGGATGAGCCGGCCCACGAGCGCCGCCTCGTCGGCGACGAGCTGACGCTCCGGCAGCCACGGGCGCTGGAAGCCCCACACGTAGGAACCGGCGCGGGTCTGTGCGAAGTCGGAGAGCATCGCGGAGCGCCAGCGGCGGGGGTGCGGCATCGAGGACACGGCGAGCCGGCGCACCAGCTTGGGGCGCATCACGGCGGCCGTCCAGGCGAGGTAGCCACCCAGGTCGTGTCCGACGAGGGCGGCGTCCGGCTCGCCGAGCGAGCGGATCACGCCGGTGATGTCGAGGGCCAGGTTGGCTGGGTCGTAACCGCGCGGTGTGCGGTCGCTGCCGCCGACGCCCCGCAGGTCCATGGCCACGGCCCGGAAACCGGCCTCGGCGAGCGCGGGCAGCTGGTGCCGCCAGGTCCACCAGAACTGCGGGAAGCCGTGCAGCAGCAGCACCAAGGGGCCGTCGCCCATCTCGGCGATGTGGAAACGGGCGCCGTTGGCCGCCACGTCGCGGTGGGTCCACGGTCCGTCGATGCGGACGGGGCTCCCGCCGTTGGCGCTGCTGCTCTCAGGGACGGTCATGCGGACGAGCGTGCCACAGTCGCGCCCTTCTCCAGGGCGATCCGGGCCGCGTCGGCCTCCACCGTTCGCGGGTGCGGCTTGACGTTCTGCATGATCGCCGCGGTCCGCTTGGCGGAGTCGATGGTCTTCTCCGGCTTCTTGACCTTCTTGAACTTGGCGACCGCGACGGCCCCGAGCAGGCCCGCGAGCAGCACGTTGAAGGCGAAGGACAGCAGGAAGCACCAGACCAGGTTCCAGCCGCCGTTGCCGTTGTGCCCGCCGGTCCAGGTGTTGATGGCGTAGGCGAGCGCGAAGCTCAGCATCGGGAGCGAGAACAGCAGCACCACCAGGGCGCCGATGCCGAGGATCGCGCCCATGCCGCCGCGCTTCACGTCCTGGCGGATCTCGGCCTTCGCGAGGGCGATCTCGTCGTGCACCAGGGCGGACATCTCGGCGGTCGCCGAGGCGACCAGCTGGCCGAGGCTGCGCTCGGTTCCGTCGAACGGGTCGCTCATGGCTGCTCCCTCTTCTCCTGTTTCGTCTGCCCTCAGATCATGCCGGACGGTCGCCCTCTGCGCGCGATGCCCCCGCCAGTTGGGCGCGCTGTCGGTGTTCGGCGGCCTTCCGCTCGTAGATCGCGGCCATCCGCAGGTGGTATTCGGGGGTGTGCTCCTCGTAGACGTCCGGGATGCCGTCCTGGTCGTCGTCGCGCTCCTCCTCCACGACCAGCGCCTGGTACGTGCGGACCCGCAGCTTCAGCAGGACGGAGGCGAACATGGCGGCTATCAGGGAGCCGGCCAGGACCGCGGCCTTCACCTGGCTGGTCTGCGCCGGGTCGTCCTCGAAGGCCAGCTCGCCGATGAGCAGCGAGACGGTGAAGCCGATGCCGGCGAGCGCGGAGACGGCGAAGACGTCCGGCCAGGCAAGGTCGGGGTTGAGCTCCGCCCGGGTGAAGCGGGCGGTCAGCCAGGTGCCGCCGAAGATGCCGACCGCCTTGCCGACGACGAGTCCGAGGACCACGCCGAGGGTGACGGGCTCGGTGAACACCTCGCCGAGGCTCTTGCCGGAGACGGTGACGCCGGCGGAGAACAGGGCGAACAGCGGCACGGCGAGCCCGGCGGACAGCGGCCGGACGAGGTGCTCGATGTGCTCGCCGGGGGAGTGTTCCTCGCCCTCGAGGGTGGTGCAGCGCAGCATCAGGCCCATGGCGACGCCCGCGATGGTGGCGTGGACGCCGCTGTTGTACATCAGGCCCCAGATGACCAGGGCCAGCGGCACGTACACGTACCAGCCGCGGACGCCCTTGCGCAGCAGCAGCCAGAAGACGACGAGACCGGCGAAGGCGCCGCCGAGGGCGGCGAAGTTGAGGTCGCTGGTGAAGAAGACCGCGATGATGATGATCGCGAGGAGGTCGTCCACGACGGCGAGGGTGAGCAGGAAGGCCCGCAGCGCCGAGGGCAGCGAGGTGCCGATCACGGCGAGGACGGCGAGCGCGAAGGCGATGTCGGTGGCGGTGGGCACGGCCCAGCCGTCGCCGCTGCCGCCGCCGGTGACGTTGACCAGGGTGTAGACCAGGGCGGGCACCGCCATGCCGCATATCGCGGCGATGACGGGGAGCGCGGCGGCCTTGGGGTCGCGCAGCTCGCCCGCGACGAGCTCTCGCTTGAGCTCGATGCCGGCCACGAAGAAGAAGATCGCGAGCAGCCCGTCCGCGGCCCAGTGCTGCACGGACAGGTCGAGTCCGAGGGCGGCCGGCCCCAGGTGGAAGTCCTGTACGGCCGTGTAGCTGTCCTTCAGCGGGGTGTTGGCCCACAGGAGCGCGGCGACCGCGGCGACCAGGAGCAGCACACCGCCGACGGTCTCGGTGCGCAGCGCGTCGGTGAGGAAGCGGCGCTCGGGCAGCGAGAGGCGGCCGAGGAACCTGCGGTCGGTGGGCGGGGGCGCGGACGCGGGCACGGTGAGAACCTCCGGTCGGTGGGCAGGGCTTAGCACATGCCGACCAGACTTCCCGGCGCACCCAGATGTTCTTCTCGCGTCACTGACGCGATCCTTACTTTACCTAAAGGTGCCCGGTGGTGTCCGGTGATCTTCACTTTAGGTGCATAGGCGGACACCGGCACCCCCTGTGGACAACGCCCTGTGGACAACCGCGCCGGCATGCGGAAGCGCCCGCCCCGGATGCTTCGGGACGGGCGCTCACCTGCGGTTCTGTCGGATCAGTCCTCGCTCGGCGCGGCCGGCAGCTTGGTCTGGATGAGGTCCATGACCGAGGAGTCCGTCAGGGTCGTGACGTCGCCCAGCTCGCGGTTCTCGGCGACGTCGCGGAGCAGCCGGCGCATGATCTTGCCGGAGCGGGTCTTGGGCAGCTCGGCCACCGGCAGGATCCGCTTGGGCTTGGCGATCGGGCCGAGGGTCGCGCCGACGTGGTTGCGCAGGTCGGTGACGAGGCCCTCGTCCTCGCTGGCCGTGCCGCGCAGGATGACGAAGGCGACGATGGCCTGGCCGGTCGTCTCGTCGGCGGCGCCGACCACGGCGGCCTCGGCCACGGAGGGGTGGGAGACCAGCGCGGACTCGACCTCGGTGGTGGAGATGTTGTGGCCCGAGACGAGCATGACGTCGTCGACCCGGCCGAGCAGCCAGATGTCGCCGTCGTCGTCCTTCTTGGCGCCGTCGCCCGCGAAGTACGTGCCCTCGAAGCGGGACCAGTAGGTGTCGATGAAGCGCTGGTCGTCGCCCCAGATGGTGCGGAGCATCGACGGCCACGGCTCGGTGAGGACCAGGTAGCCGCCACCCCCGTTCGGCACCTCGTTCGCCTCGTCGTCGACGACGGTGGCGGAGATGCCGGGCAGCGGGCGCTGCGCGGAGCCCGGCTTGGTCTCGGTGACGCCGGGCAGCGGCGAGATCATCATCGCGCCGGTCTCGGTCTGCCACCAGGTGTCCACGATCGGGCAGCGGTCGGCGCCGATGTGCTTGCGGTACCAGACCCACGCCTCGGGGTTGATCGGCTCGCCGACCGAGCCGAGGACGCGCAGCGACGACAGGTCGAACTTCGCGGGGATGTCGTCGCCCCACTTCATGAACGTGCGGATCGCGGTCGGCGCCGTGTAGAGGATGGTGACGCCGTACTTCTGCACGATCTCCCAGAACCGGCCCTGGTGCGGGGTGTCCGGGGTGCCCTCGTACATGACCTGCGTCGCGCCGTTGGCCAGCGGCCCGTAGACGATGTACGAGTGGCCGGTGACCCAGCCGATGTCGGCGGTGCACCAGTAGACGTCGGTCTCCGGCTTGAGGTCGAAGACGGCGTGGTGGGTGTAGGCGGCCTGGGTCAGATAGCCGCCGGAGGTGTGCAGGATGCCCTTCGGCTTACCCGTGGTGCCCGAGGTGTAGAGGATGAAGAGCGGGTGTTCGGCCGGGAACGCCTCGGGGGTGTGCTCGGCGGACTGGCGGGCGACGATGTCGTCCCACCACACGTCGCGGCCCTCGGTGAAGGCGGTGTCCTGGCCGGTGCGGCGGACCACGAGGACGTGCTCCACCTGCGGGCACTTGGTCAGCGCCTCGTCGATGGCCGGCTTGAGCGCGGACGGCTTGCCACGGCGGTAGCCGCCGTCGGCGGTGACGACCAGCTTGGCGTCGGCGTCCTGGATCCGGGAGGCGACGGCGTCGGCCGAGAAGCCGCCGAAGACCACCGAGTGGGCGGCGCCGATCCGGGCGCAGGCCAGCATGGTGACCGCGGCCTCGGGGATCATCGGAAGGTAGACGGCGACCCGGTCGCCCTTGCGGACGCCCAGCTCGGTCAGGGCGTTGGCGGCCCGCGAGACCTCGTCCTTGAGCTCGGCGTAGGTGAGGGAGCGGCTGTCGCCCGGTTCGCCCTCGAAGTGGATGGCGACCCGGTCGCCGAGGCCGGCCTCGACGTGCCGGTCCACGCAGTTGTACGCGACGTTGAGCTCGCCGTCGGCGAACCACTTGGCGAACGGCGGGTTGGACCAGTCGAGGGTCTCCGTCGGTGCGGTGGCCCAGCTGAGCCGCTTGGCCTGCTCGGCCCAGAAGCCCAGCCTGTCCGCCTTGGCCTGCTCGTACGCCTCCGCCGTGACATTGGCGTGCGCGGCCAGCTCGGCGGGCGGCGCGAAGCGGCGCTCTTCCTTGAGCAGATTGGCCAAGGATTCGTTGCTCACGACATCTCCCTTTCCCAGGGCGTCCTATGTGCCTGTGTGTCCCGCGTCATAGCTCATCAGGCAGATGCCCGGGTGACAAGAGCCTCCGGGCAATTGGTTTAGACCTGTGGGGTGACATGCGGAGGTGACCCCTCCCTCCCCGAGCGGAAGGGAGCGAGGGGTCACACACTTGCACGCACCGGCGGAACGGAAGGTTCAGGACGCGCGCGCCGCCGGGCGCGTCCAGGCCCCCGCCGCCGTGCCGCCCGCCGCGGGCGGCACGTGGTTGAACACGTCGTCGTAGCTGTGCACCTCGTCGGTGCCGGCCAGCAGATAGGCCTGCGCCTCGCCCACGTGGAAGTACATCCCGTGCAGCGTCAGCGTCCCCTCGGCGATCCGCCGCGCGACCGACTCGTACGCCCGCAGGTGCTCCAGCTGCTGCACCACATTCGTCAGGCACAACTGTTCGACCACGTCGGCGGGCAGCCGGCCGGAGATCCGCGCCCACGCGTGGCGCCGGCTCGCCATCCGCTCCAGGCTCGGCAGACCGTGCCGCAGCCACCGCCGCAGCGGGCTCGGCGGGTCGTCCGGGCCGCTGCTCAGCAGGGCCTGCATCGCACCGCAGCCCGAGTGCCCGCAGACCGTGATCGACTCGACCCGCAGCACCTCCACCGCGTACTCGATCGCCGCGGCCACCGAGTCGTCCCCGCTCTCCTCGCCCGGCAGCGGCACCAGATTGCCCACATTGCGCACGGTGAACAGATCGCCCGGGCCACTGGAGGTGATCATGCTCGTCACGACCCGGGAATCGGCGCAGGTCAGGAAGAGCTGCGAGGGCCGCTGCCCCTCCCGGGCCAGCCGCGCCAGCTCGTCGCGCACCAGCGGCGCGGTGTCCCGCTGGAAGGCACCGATACCGCTCGCCAGCCGGTGCCCGGTGGTCCCGGCGGCCGGCTCCTCGCCGTCCTCCGCGCCCTCGGCCCCGGCGGGCCGCTGCTCCAGGCACTGGTGGTTGCGCCACGGCGTCCACGGACGGCAGCAGGTGTGCGCCCCCGCGGACCCGCCGGAGCCGTCCTCCGCGCCCGAACGCGCCCCGTGGGACCCGGTGTCGGCGATCCGCCCGCCACCGGGACCGGTGGTCTCCACCGTCCCGCCGTGCGCCAGATGGGACGCCTGCCAGTCGTGCAGCGCCTCGTAGGCGGCATGGTCCATGAACGAGCCGTCCAGCTCCACGACCGCGTCGGCACCGGCCGGGATCTGGTGCAGCGCACGGCTCAGCCGCGGTACCGCGAGAAAGGTCAACTGGCCGCGGATCCGCACCACATGGCACCCGTCCCGCTCCTCGTGGGTGATCCTGGTGCGGGCCAGCCGGTGCAGCGCGACCGCGACCGCCACCGCGATCCCCAGGGCCACGCCCTCGAGAATCCCGACGAACACCACGCCCGCCAGCGTCACCGCGTACACCAGCACTTCACGATGACGGGTGACCGTCCGGATGTGCGTGATGCTGACCATCTGGATGCCGACCACCATCACCAGGGCGGCCAGCGCGGGCAGCGGGATGAGGTCGAGGACCGGCACCGCGAACAGCGCCGCCAGCACGACCCACACGCCGTGCAGTATCGAGGAGTTGCGGCTGACCGCCCCTGCGGAGACGTTCGCGACGCTGCGCACCGCGACCCCCGCCACCGGGAGACCGCCGAGCGCGCCGGACACCATGTTCGCCGCGCCCTGGCCCGCGAGTTCGCGGTCCAGCCGGGAGCGCGGCGCGGCGCCGCCGCCGGTCTCCGCGGCCCGCTTCGCCACCAGCTTGTCGACCGCGACGGCCGACAGCAGCGACTGCACGCTGGTGACCAGCGTGATCGTGAGCACCCCGGCCGCGATGCCGAGCACCGGCCCCTCCGGCAGCCCGGGAAGGGCGTGGCTGCTCCACGAGGGCAGGTCCACCCGGGGCACGGCCAGCCCGGCGAGGGCGGCGGTCGCGGTCGCGGCGGCCACCGCGACGAGCGCGGCGGGCGCCGTGCGCAGCAGCCGTCCCGTACGCCCGGGAAGCCGTGGCCAGAGCAGCAGCAGGGCGATCGTGAGGGCGCTGACGGCGAGCGCGGCGCCGGAGGCGTGGGCGAGCTGGGCGGGAAGCCCCAGCGCGTTGTCCACGGCGGAGCTCTGGGGGGTGCCGCCGAGCACGACGTGCAGTTGGGCGAGGGCGATGGTGACGCCGATGCCGGCCAGCATGCCGTGCACGATCGCGGGGGAGACGGCGAGTGCGGAGCGGGCCACCCGCAGGGCGGAGAGGCCGAGTTGGGCCAGCCCGGCGAGGACCGTGATGGCGCAGGTGGTGCGCCAGCCGTAGCGCTGGATCAGCTCGGCGGTGACCACGGTCAGTCCGGCGGCCGGGCCGCTGACCTGGAGCGGTGAGCCGCCGAGGCGCCCGGCGACGATGCCGCCGACGGCGGCGGCCACCAGGCCGGCCTGGAGCGGCGCGCCGGTGGCGAGGGCGATGCCGAGGGAGAGCGGCAGCGCGATGAGGAACACGGTCACCGACGCGGACAGGTCGGCGCCGGCGAGGTGGAAGCGGCGGCGCGGTCGGTCCGGCGGGCTGTGCGGCCGCTGGACGCGGGGCCGGTTCATCGTGCGGGCAGGGCTGGTGAGGGTCATGTTCCCGTCTCCTCCGTAGGGGCGCGTGGCGCGGCTCGTGCGGGGTGCAAGCGGCGGGTACAGCGATCACGTACTAACGCTCGGTAAATGAATGGTAATGGAGGGTAAAGTCTCCGGCATTATTTTCGGGGCAAACAGGGCAATGATTCACCGGATCCGGTGACAGAACGTGGTCATGCCGCTTGTCGTTGCCGCGTTCCCGGCGTCGTGGTGCGAGGTTGACGCCGCTTGTACGGCTTGTACGGAAATCCGAGGAAACCGTACGAACGGGCAGGCGAAGACCGCGCGACCGAGGACGCAACCGAGGAGAGGTGGGCGGATGTCAGCCGCCGCGAGAAGGACCACTGTCCAGAAGAGGGCGCTCGCCGTCGGCGCCCTCGCCGTCGCCCTCACGGCCGGGCTCGCCGGCTGCTCGGGCTCCGGCGGTTCCGCCCCCCAGGGGGCGCCGGGCGGTACGGGTGCCAAGAAGGGCCCGGCCGCGGCGCCGCAGAGCGCGGTCCGGCTGATCGGCGACGGCTCCACCGCCTTCACCGGCGCGCAGCCCCACCAGCCGAGCTGGCAGCGCCTGAAGCCGGGTCAGGAGCCGCCGCAGTTCGTGGTGTTCTCCTGGGACGGCGCCGGCGAGGACAGCCAGAAGCTGTTCTCTCACTTCCGCAAGGTCGGCAAGCAGTACGGCGCGACCATGACCTACTTCCTCAGCGGCGTCTACCTGCTCCCGGAGTCCAAGCGCGAGCTGTACGACCCGCCCCAGCACTCCCCGGGCCGCTCGGACATCGGCTTCAACGACGTCGAGGGCATCCGCGACACCGTGCGCGAACTGCGCGGCGCCTGGGAGGAGGGCAACGAGATCGGCACCCACTTCAACGGGCACTTCTGCGGCAAGGACGGGGGCGTGGGCACCTGGTCGGTCGAGGAGTGGAAGAGCGAGATCAACCAGGCCAAGTCCTTCGTCAAGCACTGGAAGACCAACGCCGGCCTGAAGGCGGAGAAGCCGCTTCCGTTCGACTACGACAAGGAGCTCGTCGGCGCCCGCACCCCGTGCCTGGAGGGCCGCGCGAACTTCGTGAAGGCGGCGTCCCAGATGGGCTTCCGCTACGACACCAGCGGGGTCAACGACCAGATCTGGCCCAAGAAGGACCAGGGTCTCTGGGACCTGTCGATGCAGCTCGTCCCGGTCCCCGGCCGCGCCTTCCAGACGCTGTCGATGGACTACAACTTCCTGGTCAACCAGTCCGGTACGACGCAGGGCGACCCCTCGCGGCACGAGTACTGGGGCAACCAGATGCGGGACGGACTGGTGCAGGCCTTCGAGCGCTCCTACCGGGGCAACCGGGCGCCGCTGATCATCGGCAACCACTTCGAGTCCTGGAACGGCGGCACCTACATGCGCGCCATCGAGCAGACGATCGCCACGGTCTGCGTGCAGAAGGACGTCAAGTGCGTCTCCTTCCGCCAGCTCGCCGACTGGCTCGACGCCCAGGACCCGGCCGTCCTCGCCAAGCTCCGCACCCTGAAGGTCGGCGAGGCCCCGGCGGGCGGCTGGCAGTCCTTCCTCGCCCCGCAGCCCGCCGCCCCGGCCGGAGCCCCGGCGGGAGCGGCGGGCACGACGGGCGCCGTGAAGCCGGCCGAGCGGCGCTGAGCCCCGAGCCGCGCCGCGGCCGAGCGGCCGGTCCGTGTCGTCAGCTCGGCTGCGGCACGGCCAGGCGCTCGTCCAGGACGAAACCGGGGTCGACCTGCGCCGCCAGGTCGGCCCCGGTCTTGGCGTTGCCCCAGCTCTCCGCGTTGCGCAGGTGGAAGTGCACCATCTGGCGCGTGTAGCGCTCCCAGTCGCGGTGGGCGTACGAGTCGTCCGCCGCGTCCCGCAGGGTCTGCAGGGCCGTGCGGTTGCCGGCCTCCAGGAGCTCGAAGAGCGGCGGGCGGCCCTTCTCCATCGAGCGCACCCAGTCGGAGTGGCCGACCGTCACCAGCAGGTCGTCACCGACCTCCGCGCGCAGGAACTCGACGTCGTCCGGGCCCTGCACCTTGTTGCCGACGACCTTCAGCGCGACCCCGAAGTCCCGCGCGTACTCCTTGTACTGGCGGTAGACGGACACGCCCTTGCGGGTCGGCTCGGCCACCAGGAAGGTCATGTCGAAGCGGGTGAACATGCCGGAGGCGAAGGAGTCCGAACCGGCGGTCATGTCGACCACGACGTACTCGTCCGGCCCGTCCACCAGGTGGTTCAGGCACAGCTCCACCGCGCCGACCTTGGAGTGGTAGCAGGCGACCCCGAGGTCCGACTCGGTGAACGGGCCCGTCGCCATCAGCCGGATCGTGTCCCCGTCCAGCGTCACCGGGCGCGCGCAGGCCTCGTACACCGGGTTGTCCTCGCGGACCCGGAGCAGCCGCGAGCCTGCCCCGGGCGGCGTCGTCTTGATCATCGTGTCGGCGGAGGCGATCCGCGGGTTGTCGCCCCGCAGGTAGTCCTTGATCAGCGGCAGGTGCGCCCCCATGGCGGGCAGCGCGGCGGCCTCGTCGTCGGAGAGGCCGAGCGCCGCCCCGAGGTGCTGGTTGATGTCGGCGTCGACCGCCATGACCGGGGAGCCGGCGGCGGCGAGGTGTCGGATGAAGAGCGAGGACAGCGTCGTCTTGCCGCTGCCGCCCTTCCCCACGAAAGCGATCTTCATGTTCACCTAGCGTAGTGGTGTGCGTGCCGTGCGTGGTCGTGTCGCGTGAAGAAGACCACTCCAAGGTGGGGCGCGAGCCGCAGGCGCGTAGCCTCCCTACTTATGAGTACGCACGCCTCTGACCCCCTGGCCGCCCTCGGCTCCCTGCCGGGCGTCGCCGATTCGGTGGACTCCGTACGCAAGGCCGTCGACCGGGTCTACGGCCACCGTGTGATGCGCCGCCGCAGCAACGAGATCACCTCCGAGGCGGCGCTGCGCGGGGCGCGCGCCTCCGCCGCGCTCGCGGGCGCCGACTGGGCCCTGGAGGAGGTCCGCCGGCGCACCGACTTCGGCGCGGACCCCGAGGCCCGCACCGTCGGCGCGGCGCTGCGGCTGAGCGCGGAGAGCGGGCAGCTGCTCTCCATCTGGCGGCAGTCGCCGCTGCGGGTGCTCGCCCGGCTGCACCTGGTCGCCGAGGGCGAGCCGCGCGAGTCCACGGGGCGCCCGCGGCAGGCGGGCGAGCCGGTGGACGAGCCGCTGGTCGAGGCGCCGTTGCCGGACCCGGCCGAGGTCTCGGGCCGGCTCGACGGCCTCGCCGACCTGATCATCGCGGGCGGTGCCGCCCCGGCGCTCGTCACGGCCGCCGTGGTGCACGGCGAACTGCTCGCCCTGCGCCCCTTCGTCTCGCACAACGGCCTGGTCGCGCGGGCGGCGGAGCGGATCGTGCTGATCGGCAGCGGACTCGACCCGAAGGCGATCTGTCCGGCCGAGGTCGGGCACGCGGAGCTCGGCCGGGCGGCCTATCTCGCGGCCTTCGAGGGCTACCTGTCCGGGACCCCGGAGGGCATGGGGGCCTGGATCGCGCACTGCGGGCGCGCGGTGGAACTCGGGGTGCGGGAGTCGACGGCGGTCTGCGAGGCGCTGCAGCGCGGCGCGGCCTGAGCGGCCCGGAAGGGTCCCGGTTCCCGCCCGGACATGGGTTGCGGCGGTACCAGACTTCGGTACCGCCGCTGGCACGTCCACCCAGTTACCAAGCGTCCTCGATATGTGCCCATCAAGCGGGGTTCTTTGCCCTGCGCCTGGTGCGGCTGGCCCTTAATCGAAGGGTCGACGTCGCGTGGGTGCCAGGTTTCTGTGCGTCAGGTCCGTGGGGCCTTCTTGCTCAACAGGTGATCCTCTCGGATGTCCCAGGTCTCGCGGGCCTGATTCCTTTCTACTCCTGTCCGGATGGAAGCGAAAGTCGTGCTTCCGTTTCTTTGCGTTTCGCTCAAAGGCGGGCAAAGCGAACGGCAAGTCCCGAGGTGGGAGACCCCCGGCGTCAGGCGATGGCCCCGGCCGCCGCGCGGGCGAGGGCGGCCTGCCGGCGGCGGCTCGCGTACCAGACCAGGCCCGCGGTGGCCGCGGCCGCACCCACCGCCGCCGCGGCGACGAGCGCCGGACGCGGCGGCATCCGGAACTCCGGCAGGCGCTGCTTGAGCCGCACCGGCTTGTCGAAGACCAGCACCGGCCAGTCCCGCGCGGTCGCCTCGCGGCGGAGCGCCCGGTCCGGGTTGACCGCGTACGGGTGGCCCACCGCCTCCAGCATCGGGACGTCGGTCGCCGAGTCGCTGTACGCGAAGCAGCGCGAGAGGTCGTAGCCCTCCGACTCGGCGAGCTCGCGGACCGCCTCCGCCTTCGTCGGGCCGTACGCGTAGTACTCCACCTCGCCCGTGAAGCAGCCGTCCTCGCCGACCACCATCCGGGTGGCGACCACCCGGTCGGCGCCGAGCATCTCGCCGATGGGCTCCACGACCTCGGCCCCGGAGGTGGAGACGATCACGACGTCGCGCCCGGCGGCGTGGTGGTCCTCGATGAGCGAGGCCGCCTCGTCGTAGATGATCGGGTCGATCAGATCGTGCAGGGTCTCGGCCACGAGCTCCTTCACCTGGGCGACGTTCCAGCCTTTGCAGAGCGCGGAAAGATATTCGCGCATCCGCTCCATCTGGTCGTGATCGGCGCCTCCGACGAGGAACACGAACTGGATGTACGCCGTCCGCAGTGCGGCACGGCGACTGATCAGTCCGCCCCGGTAGAAGGACTTGCTGAAGGTCAGCGTCGAGGACTTCGCAATGACCGTCTTGTCCAGGTCAAAGAAGGCGGCTGCGCGCGGCATCGAGTGGTTTTCCACGTGCCCGAGCATAGGTGCCCGCCATTCGGCGTACGCTGGGGCGCGTGGGTTTGCCTGAGAAGGCTCTCGGGTACACCATGGAAGTCACGGATCGTTCGCGACCGTGCTAACCCGGTCCGGCTCCTCCCCCCCCGAGTCGGCCGGAGAGACGACCCCCGCTCTCCCCCCCGGCGGGGGTCGTCGCATGTCCGGACGCGTTTTCGTCCCGTCGACCAGCATCCTCGCTCCTTTCCCCGGCCCGCGTCGCCGCGACGGCCGGGTGCGCGCACGAACCCTTGATTCGTCACACAGCGTAGCCGTCGGGCTGCTCTCCGGGCAGTCCCGGATCGGGTGACGAAGTTATTCACAGGCGGCCGGTTATCCACAGTTTTCGAGCAAGATCCACATGATTTCCGGAGGCGCTGCACGGTGATTCCGGTCGCGAAGTCCGCGAACCGCAAATCACGTGAGGGGTGGGTGCCGTGGAGGGACCGAAGACTTCCGGAAGGCCGGTGCGAGGCAGGGCGGCCTGGCGCGTGACCACGGGCCCGGGCACGGATCCGGGCGCCGGGCGGGAAAGGGACGCGGGAGCGGGGGAAGGCGGAGCGCCGCCGGCCCGGCCGCTGCTCGTCACCGAGGACCTGGCACTGCTCGACGACCTGCTGCGGCTGTGCGCCGCGGCCGGAGCCGAGCCCGAGGTGCACCACACCGTTCCCGAACGCCGGGCGAGCTGGACCGACCCGCCGCTGGTGCTCGTCGGCGACGACGCGGCGGCGAGCTGCCGCGCCGCCGCCCGCCGGCCCGGCGTGCTGCTCGTCGGCAGGGACCCCGACGACCCGGGCGTCTGGCAGCGGGCCGTCCGGATCGGCGCCGAAGACGTGCTGACCCTGCCCGACGACGAGGCCCGGCTGGTGGATCTGCTCGCCGACGCCGTCGAAGGCGTCGGACCACAGGCCCCGACCGTCGGCGTCATCGGCGGACGCGGCGGAGCCGGCGCCTCCACCCTGGCCTGTGGCCTGGCCCTCGCCGCCGTCCGGGCCGGACAGCGCACCCTCCTGGTCGACGGCGACCCGCTGGGCGGCGGACTGGACGTCCTGCTCGGCGGGGAGCGCGCCGAAGGGCACCGCTGGCCGGACTTCGCGGCGTCGAAGGGGCGGGTCGCCGGCGCCGCCCTTGAGGAGTCCCTGCCCGAGGTGCACGGACTGCGGGTGCTCAGCTGGGACCGGGGCGACCCCGTCCACGTGCCGCCCGAGGCCATGCGCTCGGTCCTCGCCGCCGCGCGGCGGCGCGGCGGGGTCGTCGTGGTCGACCTGCCCCGCCGGATCGACGCCACCGTCACCGAGACCCTCGCCCAGCTCGACCTCGGACTGCTGCTCATCCCCGGCGAGCTGCGCGCCGTCGCCGCCGCCCAGCGGATGGCCGGCGCCGTCGGCACCGCCCTGCGCGATCTGCGCGCCGTCGTCCGCGGGCCGTACGCGCCCGGGCTCGACGAGGAGTGGATCGCCGAAGCCCTCCGGCTCCCCCTCGTCGGCGACCTCCCCCACGACCCGGACCTGTCGGCGGCCGGAGACGGCGGGCCTCCGCCCGGCGCGGACGCTCGCAGCCCGCTGGCCCGGTTCTGCTCCGCGTTCTGGGACCGGGCACTCACCCCGGAGCGTGCGGCATGAGCGGTACGGGACTGCTGGACGCCGTGCGACAGCGGCTCGCCGAGAGCGGCGCCGAGCCGACCCCGGCCCGGGTCGCCGCCGCGCTCCGCGCCCAGGGCCGCCTGCTCGGGGACACCGAAGTCCTCGGCGCGGCCGAGGAACTGCGCAGCGAACTGATCGGCACCGGCCCGCTGGAGCCCCTCCTCGCCGACCCGCGGGTCACCGACGTCCTCGTCTCCGCACCCGATCAAGTCTGGGTGGACCGCGGCGCCGGCCTGGAGACGACCGGGGTGACCTTCCCCGACGCCGCGGCGGTACGGCGCCTGGCGCAGCGCCTCGCGGCGGTGGCCGGACGGCGGCTGGACGACGCCCGGCCCTGGGTCGACGCCCGCCTGCCCGACGGCACCCGCATGCACGCCGTGCTGCCGCCGGTCGCCGTGGGCTCGACCTGTCTGTCGCTGCGGGTCGTGCGGCCCCGGGCCTTCGCGGTGCGCGAGCTGACCGAAGCCGGCACCGTCCCGCCCGGTGGCGAGCCGGTGCTGCGGGCGCTGATCGAGGCGCGTGTCTCCTTCCTCGTCAGCGGCGGCACGGGCTCGGGCAAGACCACCCTGCTGTCCACGCTCCTGGGCCTGGTCGGCCCGCGCGAGCGGATCGTCATCGCCGAGGACTCCGCCGAACTGCGCCCCGATCATCCGCACGTGGTGCGTCTGGAGGCCCGCCCGCCGAACCAGGAGGGCGCCGGCCTGGTGACCCTGCGGGACCTGGTGCGCCAGGCGCTGCGGATGCGGCCGGACCGGCTGGTGGTCGGAGAGGTCCGGGGCCCCGAGGCCGTCGACCTCCTGGCGGCCCTCAACACGGGCCACGAAGGCGGCTGCGGCACCGTCCACGCCAACGCGGCGGCCGACGTGCCCGCCCGGCTCGAGGCACTGGGGACGGCCGCGGGCCTCGACCGGGCCGCCCTGCACAGCCAGTTGGGGGCCGGGCTCTCCGCGGTGCTGCACCTGGTGCGGGACCGCTCCGGGACCCGCCGGATCGCCGAGGTGCACGTCCTCGAACGCGACCGGGAGGGACTGGTCGTGACGGTGCCCGCGCTGAGCTGGAAGCCCGGTGGGTTCCAGCGGGAGCGCGGCTGGGGACGGCTGCGGGCGCTGATCGGGGGCGAGCGATGACGACGACACTGCTCGGAGCGGCTCTGTGCGCGGTGCTCGCCCTGGCCTGGACGGCCGGGCACGAGCGGGCGGCGCGCCGGGCGCGGGCGGTGCTGGCGGCGCCCGGGAGCCCGGCACGTACCTGGTGCGCCACGGTAGGCCCCTGGTGGGAGCGCGTCCGGGGACGCCGCGAGTGGCTGTGCCTGCCGGCGGCCGCGGTACCGGCACTGCTCGGCTCCTCGCCGCTGCCGCTGCTCCTGGGCGCCGCCGCGGTGCCGCTGGTCGGGCGCCGGCTGAGGGCCGCCCGGGCACGCCGGGAGCGTACGGAGCGGGCCGACCGGGTGGTCGCGCTGTGCGGCGCCGTCGCGGGAGAGCTGCGGGCCGGTTGGCAGCCCGCCCAGGCGCTGGCGTTCGCGGCCCGCACCACCGGGGCGCTCGGCGGGCAGGAGGCCGCCGTCCTCGCCGCGGCCCGCTTCGGCGGCGACGTGCCCGAGGCGCTGCGCCGGGCCGCCCGCGGGGACGGCGCCGACGGCCTGGCCGGCTTGGCCGCCTGCTGGCAGGTCGCCGTGGACGGCGGCGCGGGTCTCGCCGCCGGCCTCGACCGCCTGGAGACCGCCCTGCGGGCCCACCGCGACCAGCGGGAGCGCTTGCGCGCCCAACTGGCCGGAGCCTGGGCCACGGTGGGCGTCCTCGCGGTGCTGCCCGTCGCCGGCCTCGGCCTCGGCGCGGCCCTCGGCGCCCGCCCCCTGTGGGTGCTGCTCCACACCCCCGCCGGCCTCGGTTGCCTGGCCGTCGGCGGCGCGTTGGAAGCGGCCGGCCTGTGGTGGGCGGCGCGGATCGTGCGTGGGGGTGAGGCGTCGTGACCGCGGTGCTCGGGGTGGTGTGCGGCGTCGTCGGGGTGGGCTGCTTCGTTCTCGGCGGGGTGCTGGAGGTCGGCGGCGCCTGGTGGGCGGCGCGGGGCGCGCGAGGAGGTGGGCGTCCGTGATCACGCTGCTGAGCGTGGTGTGCGCGCTCGCGGGACTGGGGCTGACGCTCGCCGACCGGCGGCGCTGCCGGAGGGTCCGTGGGCGGACGGCGGCGGCCCTCGCGACCGAGCAGGCATCCGCGCGGCGGCGCCGGTGGCCGGCCCTGCCCGCCCTGGTGCGGAGATGGGGCGTGCCCTGCGCCGCGGGGCTCGGCGGGTTCGCACTCGTCGGCGGGCTGCCCGGCCTCGTGGCCGGGGCGGGCGCGGCCTGGGCCGTGTGGTGGCTCCGGGTGCGGCGCGCGAGGACGGAGGGGCGCGATGGCGAGGCAGGTGGGCCGGGGGAGGCGGAGAGGGCCGAGATGGCCCGTCAGTTGCCGCTCGCGGCCGATCTGTTGGCGGCCTGTGCCTCGGCCGGCGCGGCGCCGGGGGAGTCCGCCGAGGCGGTGGGCCGGTCGCTGGGCGGTCCGGTCGGGGACCGGCTGGTGCGCACCGCCGCAGAGCTGCGGCTCGGTGATGAACCGGCCGAGGTGTGGCGGAGGTTCGGCGCGATACCCGGCGCGGAGGGGCTGGCCCGCTGCCTGGAGCGGGCGGCCTCCTCCGGGGCGCCCGCGGCCGAGGCCGTGGCGCGCCACGCCGAGGGGTTGCGGGCCGCCCGCGCCCGTACGGCGGCCGCCCGGGCGCAGCGGGCGCAGGTGCTGATCACCGCACCTGTCGGGCTGTGCTTCCTGCCCGCCTTCCTGGCGGTGGGGGTGGCGCCCGTGGTGATCGGCCTCGCGAGCGGACTGCTCGGCGGCCGGTGAGCAGGACCGGGCGACCCCACCAGGGGCGCCCGTGGAGACGACGACAGGTCCGGGGACGGACCGAGGAGGTTCGGATGATGCGGTTCGGGAAGCGGCTGGGTGCGTGGTGGTGGGCCCGGAGGGACGCGGCGCGGCGGGACACGGGCATGAGCACCACGGAGTACGCGATGGGCACGATCGCCGCGGCGGCCTTCGCCGCCGTGCTCTACAAGGTGCTCACCAGTGGCACGGTCTCCAAGGCCTTGGAATCGGTGATCGGGAAGGCCCTCGATGCGCCGTTCTGACCGGGGGTCGGTCACCGCGGAGACGGCGGTCGCGCTGCCCGCGCTGGTGCTGTTCACGGCGGCGTTGCTGTGGGCGCTCGCGGCGGCCGCCGCGCAGATCCAGTGCGTGGACGCGGCCCGGGCCGGGGCGCGGGCGGCGGCCCGGTCCGAGCCGATGGCCGACGCCGAGGCAGCGGCCAGGGCGGCGGCGCCGGAGGGCGCGACGGTCGCGGTGGCACGCGACGGCGAGTTGTGGCGGGTGACGGTCGAGGCGTCCGCACCGGGGCCCGGCGGCCTGGGCCTGACCTTGCGGGCCGGCGCGGTGGCGCTCGCCGAGGACACGCTGGGGGAGGCGGTGCCATGAGCCGACGGCTGGCCGACCGGGGAGCGGCGACGGTGTGGACCGCGTTCGCCGCGTGCGCCCTGTGTGTGGTGTTCGGTGCGATTCTGGCGCTCGGTCAGGCCGTTGCCGCCCGCCACCGGGCCGGCGCGGCCGCCGATCTGGCGGCGCTCGCGGCGGCCGACCGTGCCCTGTGGGGCGAGGCGGACGCGTGCGCCGCCGCCGGCCGGGTGGCCGCCGCCCAGGCGGCCGAGCTGACGCGCTGCCGGATCCGGGAGGACATCGCGGACGTCACCGCCCGCGTGGCGGGCCCCTGGCCGGTGGAGATCAGGTCCCGGGCCGGCCCTCCCGCCCCACAGGGGCTCCCGGTCGGGACGGGTCAGGGCCTGTCGCCGCCGGAGCCGATTCCGGAGCCGCCTCGTGATCTGCGGCTCCCGGAGCCATCGGTTCCGGCTCCCGGGGGTGGGGCGCCTCGCGGAGGAGTTCGGTGAGGAGGCGGACGGCGCCGCGTTTGTGGAGGGGGTCGTTGCCGTTGCCGCACTTGGGGGACTGGATGCAGGACGGGCAGCCGGCGTCGCACTCGCAGGAGGCGATGGCCTCGCGGGTGGCGGTGAGCCAGGCGCGGGCGGTGTGGAAGGCACGCTCGGCGAAGCCGGCGCCGCCGGGGTGGCCGTCGTAGACGAAGACGGTCGGCAGCAGGGTGTCCGGGTGCAGGGGGACGGAGACGCCGCCGATGTCCCAGCGGTCGCAGGTGGCGAAGAGCGGGAGCATCCCGATGGAGGCGTGTTCGGCGGCGTGCAGGGCGCCGCCGAGGATCTCCGGGTTGATCCGGGCGGCGTCGAGCTGGTCCTCGGTGACCGTCCACCACACGGCCCGGGTGCGCAGGGTGCGGGGCGGGAGGTCGAGCTTGGTCTCGCCGAGCACCTCGCCGGTGATCAGACGGCGGCGGAGGAAGGAGACGACCTGGTTGGTGACCTCGACGGAGCCGTAGCAGAGGCGGCCGGCTCCCCAGGGGATCTCGGTGTCGGTGGACAGGACGGAGATGGAGGTGGTGTCGCGGGCGACGGTGGAATAGGGCGGGTTCGCCTCTTCGACGAGGGCCACGGAGTCCTTGAGGTCGAGCTCGCGGACGAGATAGGTGCGGCCCTGGTGGAGGTGGACGGCGCCCTCGTGGACGGCGGTGTGGGAGGCGGCCTCGTCGACGGTGCCGAGCAGCCGGCCGGTGCCGGACTCGACGATCCGGACGGGGCTGCCCCCGCCGCCCCGGATGTCGGTGAGGTCGGCGGCCCGCTCGCGGCGGGTCCAGTACCAGCCGGTGGAGCGGCGGCGGAGCAGTCCGGCGGACTCCAGCTGGGGCAGCAGTCCGGGCACGGCCGGGCCGAAGAGGGCCAGGTCCGCGTCGGTGAGCGGCAGCTCGGCGGCGGCCGCGCACAGATGGGGGGCGAGGACGTAGGGGTTGTCGGGGTCGAGGACCGTGGACTCGACGGGCTGCTGGAAGATCGCCTCCGGGTGGTGGACCAGGAAGGTGTCCAGCGGGTCGTCGCGGGCGACCAGGACCGCGAGGGCGCCCTCGCCGGAGCGCCCGGCGCGGCCGGCCTGCTGCCACAGGGAGGCGCGGGTCCCGGGGTAGCCGGCGATCACCACGGCGTCGAGGCCGGAGATGTCGATGCCGAGCTCCAGGGCGCTGGTGGCGGCCAGGCCGAGGAGCTCGCCGGAGTGGAGGGCCTGCTCCAGGGCGCGCCGCTCCTCGGGCAGGTAGCCGCCCCGGTAGGCGGCCACCCGGCGGGCCAGGGAGCGGTCGACCTCGGCGAGGCGTTCCTGGGCGATCACCGAGATCAGTTCGGCGCCGCGCCGGGAGCGCACGAAGGCGACCGAGCGGACGCCCTGCACGGTCAGGTCGGTCAGGAGGTCGGCGGTCTCGGCGGTGGCGGTGCGGCGGACCGGGGCGCCCTGTTCGCCGTGCAGCTCGGTGAGCGGCGGCTCCCAGAGGGCGAAGACCAGTTCGCCGCGCGGGGAGGCGTCGTCGGCGACCTCGGTGACGGGGAGGCCGGTGAGCCGGGCGGCGGCGCGCGCGGGCTCGGCGGAGGTGGCCGAGGCCAGCAGGAACACCGGCTCGGAGCCGTAGCGGGCACAGATCCGGCGCAGCCGGCGCAGCACCTGGGCGACGTGCGAGCCGAAGACGCCCCGGTAGGTGTGGCACTCGTCCACGACGACATAGCGGAGGGAGCGCAGGAAGGAGGACCAGCGGGGGTGGGAGGGGAGGATGCCCCGGTGCAGCATGTCGGGGTTGGTGAGCACGTAGTTGGCGTACTGGCGGACCCATTCGCGTTCCTCGACCGGCGTGTCGCCGTCGTAGACGGCGGGGCGGATCCGGTTGCCCAGCGGGGCGGCGAGCTCGCGCACGGCGCGCCGCTGGTCGGCGGCGAGGGCCTTGGTGGGGGCGAGGTAGAGGGCCGTGGCGCCGCGCCCGTTCGGGGCCTCGGAGCCGTCCAGGAGTGCGGAGAGGACGGGGGTGAGATAGGCGAGCGACTTGCCCGAGGCGGTTCCGGTGGCGATCACCACGGAGGTGCCGTCCAGGGCGTGCTCGGCGGCTTCCGCCTGGTGGGCCCAGGGGTGTGCGATGCCGGCCTGCTCGACGGCCGCGATCACCTCGGCCCGGATGCGGTGCGGCCACACGGCATGGCGGCCCTCACGGGCGGGCATGTGCTCCGTATGAGTGATGCGCGCGGCGCGGCTCTCGCCTCGCGAGAGCCGGTCGAGGACCTCGCCGGGAGAGGGGCGGCTGCCCGTGTCTCCCGTGGGTCGGCTGGGGCGGTGATTCTTGGCCATCGGCTCCGAGTGTGTCACCGGCGTGACGGACAATGCTTCCAAGGCGTCGTGCATGGCTGCCGGTAAGTGATTGAATGCCATCGCGGCCGGCGATCCGTCCCGTGCTCCGCCCGGGAGACCGAGGGACGGCCGCTCGATAGCTAGGTGCTGGAGGACCCGTGGACCTGTCTCTGTCGACTCGCACTGTGCCCGGCCCCAACGGCGACCGTACGGTCGTCGAGGTCGGTGGCGAGATTGATGTGTATACCGCGCCCAAGCTGCGCGAGCAGTTGGTCGAGTTGGTGAACGACGGCAGCTACCACCTGGTTGTCGACATGGAAGGCGTGGACTTCCTCGACTCGACCGGCCTCGGCGTGCTCGTGGGCGGGCTGAAGCGCGTGCGCGCGCACGAGGGATCGCTGCGTCTGGTGTGCAACCAGGAGCGCATCCTGAAGATCTTCCGGATCACCGGTCTGACCAAGGTGTTCCCGATCCACACCTCGGTCGACGAGGCCATCAACGCGGCCGACTGAGCCCGCGGCACCAGCCGTCGTCCCGTGCAGCCGCCGAGAATCCCAGGGGGATCGCATGGCCACCGTTGAACTGCTCTTCAGCGCCCAGCCCGAGCACGTCCGCACGGCCCGCCTGGTGGCGGCCGCGGTGGCGCGCCGGGCCGGGGTCGACGAGGCGGTCCTCGACGAGGTCCGGCTCGCCGTCGGCGAGGCCTGTTCCCGCGCGGTGGGGCTGCACCGCAGCAACGGGGTCGGCACCCCCGTCCGGGTGGTGCTGACCGAGGAGGAGAAGACCTTCTCCATCGAGGTCGGCGACGAGGTGCCCGGCGCGGGCGTGGCGGCCGCGGATGCCGCCGGAGTGCCCGGTGAGCGCGACGCGGCTCCGGCACCCGCCGAGGACTTCGACGACGCCGGCGGCGAGGACGAGATGGGTCTCGCGGTGATCCGCGGGCTCGTCGACGACGTCGAGGTGAGCGCCGGTGAGGACGGCGGCACCATCAGGATGAGCTGGCCCGCCAACCCGGACGCCGCACTCACCTGATCCGGCGCCCGCCGGACGGCCGGACGGCCGCGACACACCCGAGAACGAGAAGAGGCCCTGCCCCGCGCAGGGCCTCTTTCCGTGCCCGGCCCCGGCGCCTCCCGTACCGCCGCGCCCCGCCCCGGCCCCCCCGGCCCCCGGCGCGCGGCGCCCCGCCCCGGCCCCCCGGCGCCCCCGTACCGCGGCTCCCGAGCCCTGCGCCCGACGCCCCGTGCCCCACGCCCCATGCCCCGAGCCCCCCCGCCACGGGTTCCTCCCACCGGTGGGGGCGCGTTACCGCGATTGGCGGCACTTGTGAGGTATTCGTGATGTACCACTGCTGATGCCTGCTTTGAGTCGGCTTTGCTCCCTAGAATCCCGTTTGTCTTGACCCCGCGACGTCAGGAGGACGGAATGGCGGGTCTCGCAGCCGCGGTGCTCACCCAGGAGAACCGCGTGATCGTGTTCGTCGTCGCGGGCGTGGCCCTCGCGGCGCTGGTCGTCGCGCAGCTGCTCGTGCGGCAGGTCCTGGCGGCCGGCGAGGGCACGGAGAAGATGAAGCAGATCGCGGCGGCCGTGCAGGAGGGCGCCAACGCGTATCTCGCCCGGCAGTTGCGGACGGTGGGGGTGTTCGCCGTCGTCGTGTTCTTCCTGCTGTTCCTGCTGCCCGCCGACGACTGGTCGCAGCGGGCGGGCCGGTCACTGTTCTTCCTGGTGGGGGCGCTGTTCTCGGCCGTCACCGGCTACGTGGGCATGCGGCTCGCGGTGCGGGCGAACGTGCGGGTCGCCGCGGCCGCCCGCGAGGCCACCCCGGCCGAGGGCGAACCGGCGAAGGACCTGACAGAGGTCGCCCACCGGGCGATGAAGATCGCGTTTCGCACGGGTGGCGTGGTCGGCATGTTCACCGTCGGCCTCGGTCTGCTCGGCGCGTCCTGCGTGGTGCTCGTCTACGCCGCCGACGCGCCGAAGGTCCTGGAGGGCTTCGGTCTGGGCGCCGCGCTCATCGCCATGTTCATGCGGGTCGGCGGCGGCATCTTCACCAAGGCCGCCGACGTCGGCGCCGACCTGGTCGGCAAGGTCGAACAGGGCATCCCCGAGGACGACCCGCGCAACGCCGCCACCATCGCGGACAACGTGGGCGACAACGTCGGCGACTGCGCGGGCATGGCCGCCGACCTCTTCGAGTCGTACGCCGTGACCCTGGTCGCCGCGCTCATCCTCGGCAAGGCCGCCTTCGGCGACCTCGGCCTCGCCTTCCCGCTGCTCGTCCCGGCGATCGGCGTGGTCACCGCCATGATCGGGATCTTCGCGGTGGCCCCGCGGCGCGCCGACCGCAGCGGGATGAGCGCCATCAACCGCGGCTTCTTCCTCTCCGCGGTGATCTCCCTGGTCCTGGTGGCCGTGGTCGCCTTCGCCTACCTGCCCTCCTCCTACGCCGAGCTCGCCGGCGTCACCGAGCCCGGCATCGCCGCGCACGACGGCGATCCGCGGGTCCTCGCGCTCGTCGCGGTCGCCGTCGGCATCGTGCTCGCCGCGCTGATCCAGCAGCTCACCGGCTACTTCACCGAGACCGGCCGGCGCCCGGTCCGCGACATCGGCAAGTCCTCGCTGACCGGCCCCGCCACCGTCGTCCTCGCCGGCGTCTCCATCGGCCTGGAGTCGGCCGTCTACACCGCGCTGCTCATCGGGCTCGCGGTCTACGGTGCCTTCCTGCTCGGCGGCGCCTCCATCATGCTGGCGCTGTTCGCGGTCGCGCTGGCCGGCACCGGGCTGCTCACCACGGTCGGCGTGATCGTCGCCATGGACACCTTCGGGCCGGTCTCCGACAACGCGCAGGGCATCGCCGAGATGTCCGGCGACGTGCAGGGCGCCGGGGCGCAGGTGCTCACCGACCTCGACGCCGTCGGCAACACCACCAAGGCGATCACCAAGGGCATCGCGATCGCCACCGCCGTCCTCGCCGCCTCGGCGCTCTTCGGCTCCTACCGGGACGCCATCGCGACCGCCGTCACCGACGTCGGGGCCAAGGCGGGCGAGACCAACCTCTCCATGGACATCTCGCAGCCCAACAACCTCTTCGGGATGATCCTCGGCGCCGCGGTCGTCTTCCTCTTCTCCGGGCTCGCGATCAACGCCGTGTCCCGGTCGGCCGGAGCGGTGGTGTACGAGGTGCGGCGGCAGTTCCGCGAGCACCCCGGGATCATGGACTACACCGACAAGCCCGAGTACGGGCGGGTGGTCGACATCTGCACCAAGGACGCGCTGCGCGAGCTCGCCACGCCCGGACTGCTCGCGGTGACGGCGCCGATCGCCGTCGGCTTCGCCCTCGGCGTCGGCGCGCTCGGCTCGTACCTCGCGGGCGCCATCGGCACCGGGGCGCTGATGGCCGTCTTCCTCGCCAACTCCGGCGGTGCCTGGGACAACGCCAAGAAGCTGGTGGAGGACGGGTACCACGGCGGCAAGGGCAGCGACGCGCACGCCGCGACCGTGATCGGCGACACCGTCGGCGACCCCTTCAAGGACACGGCAGGACCGGCGATCAACCCGCTGCTGAAGGTGATGAACCTGGTCGCGCTGCTGATCGCCCCGGCGGTCGTGCAGTTCAGCTTCGGCGCCGACGCGAGCCCCTGGCTGCGGACCCTGGTCGCGGTGCTGGCGATCGGGGTGATCGTGGCGGCGGTACGGGTCTCGAAACGGCGCTCGGTGGCGGTCGGCGACGACTCGCCGGAGCGCGACGGGAGGTCGAAGGGCGCTCCGGTCGCTCCCTGAACGACCACGCGACAAAGGCATGCGACGCAACCACGCCACGCAACCACGCGACGAAACCACGCCACGCAACCAGGCGACGACCGATCGGCGACCGGGGCAACGACCGGCCCCGAGCGCATTGATGAGTTCTCGTCAAAACAGGGGCGGACGACGCCTTCTGACGTGACGTCCGCCCCTGCTTCCTTGGTTCAAACGGCTGCAATATCGGATGAATCGGTCGCACGATCGGTGGAAGCCGTGCGTCCGACGTGTATGTTCCGGGGCCGAGAGCCTTGGAAGGGACCGATCCGGTGAACAAGAAGCTTGCGGCCGCACTGTCCGGCGGCGCGGTACTCATGCTCGTGCTGTCCGGTTGCAGCGACGACGAGGGCGACAAGGTCAACGACTGGGCCAAGACCTTCTGCGACCAGGCCCAGCCGCAGATCCAGAAGCGCGCCAACGCCAACCAGCTGATCATCTCCACGGCCGCCGACAGCAAGCCCGAGACGATCAAGGCCGCCGACTCGAAGGCCTTCCAGGACATCGCCGACGCCGACCGGGCGCTCGCCAAGGCCGTCGAGAGCGCCGGGGCACCGCCGGTCGACAACGGCCAGAAGGTCCAGCAGGACGCCATCAAGGAGCTCAACGCCACGGCCGCGGCCTACGACGGGCTGAAGAAGCAGGTCGACCTGCTGGACACGACGAACCAGCAGAAGTTCGCGGACGGCCTCAAGGTCGTCTCCGACAACCTGGCGAAGATCCAGAACATGGACCAGGACGCCGTCGCCAAGCTCCAGGCCGGCGAGCTCGGCCAGGCCATGGCCAAGCAGCCGGGCTGCCAGACGCCGAAGGCGTCCGTGCCGCCGAGCGGCTCCCCGAAGGCCGGCGCTCCGGACGCGGGCGCTTCGACCCCGGCAGGCAAGCCCTCCGGCTCCGCGAAGCCCTCCGCCTCGGCGAAGTCGGAGGAGTAGGCGCCACCCCTGGGAGCCGCCCCCCCCGGGATGCGCCCCCCGGGAGGCGCCCCCCCGGGAGGCGCCACCCCCAGGGGGCACCTCCCACGGGGAAAGCGCGGGCACCGCGGAAGGCGCCTGCCGCCGGCCGAGGACGCCGATGCCGAGGACGCCGATGCCGCGGCCGAAGGTGGCGGTGGCGGTGGCTGACGATGTCGATGGCTGACGATGTCGGTGGCGGCCGTCACAATGGGGCACGTGAGTACGACCAGCACGACCCCCAGCCTTCCGGTGCCCACGCACGCCGCCCGACTGCGCGAGGCGCTGCTCGCCGCCGACTTCACCGCCGACGGCCTGCTCGACCTGCTCGGCGCCCAGGCCTACGCGGCCCTGGCGCGCAGCGAGACCGTCCCCGCCCTGCGGGCCACCCGCGGGGACTCCCCGCTGGAGACCCTCGTCCGGCTCTTCCTGCTCCAGCAGGAGGTCGACTCGACGCGCGCCGCCGCCGCGCTGCCGCTCGACGAGGCGCTCGCCGACGGCTGGGTGACGGCCGAGGACGGCACGGTCCGCGCCACCGTCGACGTCCGGCCGTACGGCGGTCCGGACGGCGAGGACTGGTTCATCGTCTCCGACCTCGGCTGCGCCGTCGGCGGTGCCGCCGGCATCGGCAAGCAGGGCCGGGACCTGGCCGGCGCGGCCGTCGTCCTCGGCGTCGGCGGGGCCTCCACCACCCTCGCCGGCATCACCGTCCGCACCCCGGTCGCCACCGCGCTCGACCTCGGCACCGGCTCCGGCATCCAGGCGCTGCACGCCGCCCAGCACGCCACCCTGGTCACCGCCACCGACCTCAACCCGCGGGCGCTGGAGTTCACCCGGCTCACCCTCGCCCTCTCGGGGGCGCGCGGCGCCGAGCTGCTCAGCGGCTCGCTCTTCGAGCCCGTCGACGGCGACACGTACGACCTGATCGTGTCCAACCCGCCGTTCGTGATCTCCCCCGGCTCCGGGCTCACCTACCGGGACGGCGGGATGGGCGGCGACGACCTGTGCCGCACCCTCGTCCAGCAGGCCGGGGAGCGGCTCAACGACGGCGGGTACGCGCAGTTCCTCGCCAACTGGCAGCACGTCGAGGGCGAGGAGTGGCAGGACCGGCTGCGCTCGTGGGTGCCGGCCGGCTGCGACGCCTGGATCGTGCAGCGCGAGGTCCAGGACGTCACCCAGTACACCGAGCTGTGGCTGCGCGACAGCGGCGCCCACCAGGGCGACCCGGAGGCGTACCGGGCGGCGTACGGGCGGTGGCTCGACGAGTTCGAGGAGCGCAAGACCAAGGCCGTCGGCTTCGGCTGGATCACCCTGCGCAGGAACGCGGCCGTCGCGGCCGGCACGATCGAGCCCTCCGTCGTCGTCGAGGAGTGGCCGCACCCGGTCGAGCAGCCGCTCGGCGAGACCGTGCGCTCCCACTTCGAGCGCCAGGACTACCTGCGCGCCCGTGACGACGCGGCCCTGCTCGCCGACTCCTTCGTCCTCGCGCCCGAGGTCGTGCAGGAGCAGGTCGGGCTGCCCGGCGCCGAGGACCCCGACCACGTGCTGCTCCGGCAGAACCGGGGCATGCGGCGCGCCACCCGCGTCGACCACGTCGCCGCCGGTTTCGCGGGCGTCTGCGACGGCACGCTCAGCGCCGGCCGCATCCTCGACGCCATCGGCCAGCTCACCGGCGAGGACCCGGTCATGCTGCGGGACCGCACCCCGCAGGCCATCCGGCTGCTCGTCGAGGAGGGCTTCCTGCTGCCGGCCGCCCAGACCCAGGCCCCGTAGGAGCGGACGGACGGGAAACGGAGGGGAGGGGACGGAGACGTGATACGGATCGAGCTGGACGAGGGCGCGCTCGGCGCGACGCGGATCGCCATGAGCCCGCTGCGCGACGCCTTCTGCGCCCTCCACCTCCAGCTGCCCGGCCGCACCCCCTCCTGGCCGTACCAGGAGTGGGTGGGGCACGCCCGCGCGGTGTGGCGGGAGGACGACCGGCTGCGGCCGCTGTGGGAGCTGGTCACCCAGGGCCCGGGCGAGCTGTCGGACTTCCTGCTGCCCCGGCCGATCGGCACCCCCGACGTGTACGAGGAGCTGGACCTGCTGCGGGCCACCGAGCCCGCCGCCGTGCGCGACTTCGCCGCGTACTACTACCCGGACCTGATGGAGGCGCCGTTCCTGCGGCCCTATCTGACGGACCCGGAGGCCGCGTGCGCGGCGCTCGCGGACGCGTACGCCGCCTGGTGGGAGGAGACGATCGCCCCGTACTGGCCGGTGATGCGCCGGCTGGTCGAGGACGAGGTCCTGGTCCGCGCCCGCACCTTCGCGACCGAGGGCGTCGACGCGCTCTTCAGCGGTCTGGAGAGCCGGGCGCGCTGGGAGCGCCCGGTGCTCGAACTCACCAAGTACCTCGACGCGGAGTACGCGGCGGGGGAGCGGCGGCTCGTGCTCGTGCCGCTGGTCTTCGCCGAGGGCTGCCGGCTCTACTCGACCGACGACCCCGAGGTGCTCGCCGTCTCCTTCCAGGCCCGCGGCGCCGCCGCGCTGCGCGAGCCCGTCGAGCCGGCCGCCGAGGACCGGCTCGGACTGCTGCTCGGCCGGGGCCGGGCCGCCGTGCTGCGCGAACTCGGCGCCCCGCTCACCACCGTCGGACTCGCCGACCGGCTCGCCCTCGCGCCCTCCACCGTCTCCGAGCACCTCTCGCTGCTCGCCGGCGCCGGCGTCGTCACCCGCCACCGGGTGGGGCGCTCCGTCTACTACCAGCTCACGGACACCGGGAGGTCCCTGCTGGCGCTCCTCGCGGGCGAGGGCGTGACGGTCCGCGCCGCCTGACACCGAACGGGAAACACCGGACGGGAAACACCGGACGGGGAACGCCGGACAGGGAACACCGACGGGAAACACCGGGCCGACGACCGGCCACGAAAGCCGCCCGCGCCAACCGCCCGCGCCAACCGCCCCCCGACGATTCGGGCGCTCCCGAATCGATGGCCCGGGCCCGGCCGGCCCGGACAGACTCCGGCGCATGCTCGCTATCGAAGCGGACGCGCTGCGCCGCACCTACACCAGCAGGAACGGGTGGTTCCGGCCGCGCCGGACCGAGACCGAGGCCGTCCGCGGGGTCACCTTCGACGTGGCCCCCGGCGAACTCTTCGGCCTGCTCGGGCCGAACGGCGCCGGCAAGACCACCACCATCAAGATGCTCAACACGCTGCTGCTGCCGACCTCCGGCACGGCCCGGGTGTGCGGGCACGACGTGGCCCGCGACCCCGTCGCCGTGCGCCGCCGCATCGGCTACGTCTTCGGCGGCGACCGCGGCCTCTACGACCGGCTCAGCGCGCTCGACAACCTGCGCTACTTCGCCGAACTGTACGGAGTCGAGGCCCGCGACCAGAAGCGGCGGATCGCCGAACTCCTCGACCTGGTCGGGCTCGCGGGCCGCGAGCGGGAGCAGGTCGAGGGCTACTCGCGCGGCATGCGGCAGCGGCTGCACATCGCCCGCGGCCTGCTGCACCGGCCCGAGGTGCTGTTCCTCGACGAGCCGTCGATCGGCGTCGACCCGGTCGCCGCGCGCGATCTGCGCCGTACCGTCGCCGACCTCGCCGCCGGCGGCACGACCGTGCTGCTCACCACCCACTACATGGCCGAGGCCGACGAGTTGTGCGGGCGCGTCGCCGTCATCGCGGGCGGCCGGATCCGCGCCCTCGGCACCCCGCAGAGCCTCAAGGCCCGGATCGGCGACCGGGACGTCCTGGAGATCGAGGTGTACGGGGTCGGCGAGGACGTCCTCGACGCCGTCCGGCGCGTGCCCGGGGTACGGGGCGTCGCCGTGGAGGAACGGGGCACCGCCCAGGCCCTCACGGTGCAGACCGACCGGGGCGCCGAGCTGCACGCGCCGGTCCTGGCCGCGCTCGACGGCGTGCGGGTCGGACGGGTCGTCAGCCGCGAACCCTCCCTGGAGGACGCCTACATCGCCCTGGTGGAGGGGGAGAGCGCCCAGGACTCCGAGGCCGACTCCGACCATGCCCCCGGTTCCGGTTCCGGTCCAGATGCGGATGCCGATGCCGATGCCGATGCCGAGTCCGATCCTGCTGCCCAGGCCGACCCCGGCCCAGGCCTCGACTCCGGCCCCGGCCCCAACTCCGGCCCCGCCTCCGGCCCCCGCACCGGCGCCCACCGCCCCGGACCGGCCCGCGACCTGACGGAGACGAGCGCGTGATCCGCACCCTCCGGCTGATCGCCGTCGGCGTCCGCACCCACGTCTCGTACATGTCGCGCTCGCCGATCGAGATCACCTTCGCCGTCCTCGTCCCCCTCGTCTACGCCACCCTCGCCGTCTACCTCTTCCGCGCCGCCGGCGACCCCGACCGGCTGCTCACCGCCTCCGTCGGCGCCGGACTCATGGGCATCTGGGGCTCGGTGCTCTTCGGCTCCGGCGGCGCCGTGCAGAACCAGCGCTGGCTCGGCACCCTGGAGACCCTGGTCGCCGCGCCCACCCCGCTCGCCCTCGTGCTGCTGCCCGTCACCCTCGCGACCGCCGTCATCGGCACGTACGCGATGGGCGCGACCGTGCTGTGGGGCGTGGTCCTCTTCGGGGTGCCGCTCGACTTCGCACACCCGCTGCTCTTCCTCCTGGCCGTCCCCGTCTGCGTGCTCTCGCTCGGCATGATGGGGCTGCTCCTGGCCGCCACCTTCGTGCTGCTGCGCAACGCCAACGCGCTGGCCAATCCGCTCGACACGCCGATCTGGCTGCTGTCCGGGCTGCTCGTGCCGGTCACCGTGCTGCCCGAATGGACCCGGCCGGTCTCCTGGGCGCTGCCCACTACCTGGGGCGCGCGGGCCGTGCACGCGGCGACCTCCGGCGGCCCGTCCGCCGCGGAGGTGCTGGTCCCGCTGCTCGTCGCCGCCGCGCTCGGCGCCGGATACGCGCTCGCCGCCGTCCTCGTCCTCGGCCGGGTGGAGCGCCGGGCCCGGGCCGCCGCGTCCCTGGCCCTCGCCTGACCCCGAGCCTGATCCCCGACCCGACCCCGACTCCCGACCCGGACCCCGACCCCCGATCCGGACCTCGACCCGACCCGGACCGCGAATCCGGACCCGACCCGATCCCGGTCCCGAAAGGCCCTGCTGATGTTCCGTTTCCTCAGGCCGGCGCGGCTCGTGCTCGTCGGCGGAGCGCTCTCGTACCGCGCCCTGTTCAACTGGACGGCCCCGCCCATGTTCATCGGAACGCTGCTGGTGGGCCCGCTGCTCCAGGTCTTCTTCTTCGTCTTCCTCGGCCGGGAACTCGGCGTCGCCGACGACCGTTTCCATCTTGTCGGGAACGCCGTGCTCGCGGCTTCCGCCTCCTGCGTGTACGGCGGCACCATGGCCGTCGCCAACGAGCGCCGGTACGGCACCCTCGGGGCCGTCCTGCTCTCGCCCCGGCACCGGGTTCCGCTGTGGACGGGCCGCGCCCTGCCGTACGTCCTCAACGGGCTGTTCGTCAGCGTCGTCGTGCTCGCCGCCGCCGCGACGCTGCTCGGTCTGCCGGTGCCGGCCGCCGCCCTGCCCGGGCTCGGGCTGGTGCTGCTCGCCGGGGCCGCCGCCTGCTCGGCCTTCGGGCTGGCGCTCGGCGCGCTCGGGCTGCGCTTCCGCGACGTGTTCCTGGTGTCCAACGTGGCGAGCTCGGCCCTGCTGCTGCTCACCGGCGCGGCCGTGCCCCGCGCCACCCTGCCCGGCTGGATGCGCGCCACCGGGGAGGCGCTGCCGCTGACCCACGCGGCCGACGCGGCGCGCCGCCTCACCGCCGGCGGCGGGCTCGACGGGCGGCTGCTCGGGGCCGAGCTGCTCGTCGGCGCGGGGTACGCGGTCCTCGCCGTCGTGCTGCTCGCCGTCTTCGAGCGCGGCAGCCGGCGCCGCGCCACCCTCGACGTCCTCTGAGGGACGCCACGGGATCCCCCCTGCCAAGGGATCTCCTGGGGGCCGGCCTCTGACGGACCTCCTGTAAGAAGCGACACAGCGGCGGCACCGGCCGGCGGAGGGAGCGCCTCGCCCGTGGGGGAGGAGTACCGGCCATCCTCGTGAAACCCGGCCAGGTGCCTCATCGCCGTTCACCGGGAATTCGTCCTCCTGACGCCGGGAGGTGCCAGCCTCGGCGCCGGGGGCCTTGGGGCCGAGGACGAGGGAACGGGGAACGGGCATGGAGAGCGGGCCGGCGATCTTCGCGGGAGCGGCGTTCACGCTGTTCGGGGCCGCACTGCTGCTCTGGACGGGGGTCCGGGTGCGGCAGGGCGAGCCGGTCGCCTTCGGGGTCGCGCCGGGGGTCGCCGCCGCCCTCGCCGGACTGTTCGGCGTGACCTTCCTGCTGCTCGGGATCTGGTGCTTCGGCCGGCTGTGACGTGCCCGCGCCGCGCGCGTGACGCGGCCCCGTCCGGCAGTCCGGGCGGCAGGAAGGGCAGGACTCGGGTTACCGTTCGAGTGGCCGTTGCGGGCTTTCGCCGTTTGACACGGGGGCGGGTTGTACCGTCACACTCCGCAGCGACGACAGCGTCACCGTGCGTGTCGCTGCCGTGCGTGCCAGCGCAGTCCGTACGCGGTGCCGCGTACGGAGGCAGTACGCAGTACGCGCAGTACGGGCCAGAGAGCGTCGACCGGAGAGAAGAGCGAAGTTGTCCCCGACCAGCGAGACCGCACAGGGCGGCCGCCGACTCGTCATCGTCGAGTCGCCTGCCAAGGCGAAGACGATCAAGGGCTACCTCGGCCCCGGCTACGTCGTCGAGGCGAGCGTCGGGCACATCCGCGACCTCCCGAGCGGCGCCGCCGAGGTGCCCGAGAAGTACACCGGTGAGGTGCGCCGGCTCGGAGTCGACGTCGACCACGACTTCGCGCCGATCTACGTCGTCAACGCCGACAAGAAGGCGCAGGTCAGGAAGCTCAAGGAGCTCCTTGCCGAGTCCGACGAGCTCTTCCTCGCCACCGATGAGGACCGCGAGGGCGAGGCCATCGCGTGGCACCTCCAGGAAGTCCTGAAGCCCAAGGTCCCGGTCCACCGGATGGTCTTCCACGAGATCACCAAGGACGCGATCCAGCAGGCCGTGCGCAACCCGCGCGAGCTGAACAAGCGGATGGTCGACGCCCAGGAGACCCGCCGCATCCTCGACCGGCTCTACGGCTACGAGGTCTCGCCGGTCCTGTGGAAGAAGGTCATGCGCGGCCTGTCCGCCGGCCGCGTGCAGTCCGTCGCCACCCGGCTCGTCGTCGAGCGCGAGCGCGAGCGCATCGCCTTCCGCTCCGCCGAGTACTGGGATCTGACCGGCACCTTCGCCACCGGCCGCGCCGGCGACCCGTCCGACCCGTCCTCGCTGACCGCCCGGCTCGCCACCGTCGACGGCAAGCGCGTCGCGCAGGGCCGTGACTTCGGCGCCGACGGGCGGCTGAAGAGCGAGAACGTGCTGCACCTCGACGAGGAGAAGGCCCGCGCGCTCGCCGCCTCCCTCGCCGACACCCGCTTCTCCGTCCGCTCGGTCGAGTCGAAGCCGTACCGCCGCTCCCCGTACGCCCCCTTCCGCACCACCACCCTCCAGCAGGAGGCCAGCCGCAAGCTCGGCTTCGGTGCGAAGGCGACCATGCAGGTGGCGCAGAAGCTGTACGAGAACGGCTTCATCACCTACATGCGTACGGACTCCACCGTGCTGTCCGACACCGCGGTCGCCGCGGCCCGGGCGCAGGTCACGCAGCTGTACGGCGCCGACTACCTGCCCGAGAAGCCGCGCGTCTACGCGGGCAAGGTCAAGAACGCCCAGGAGGCGCACGAGGCGATCCGGCCTTCGGGTGATCGTTTCCGCACCCCGGCGGAGACCGGTCTGACCGGCGACCAGTTCAAGCTGTACGAGCTCATCTGGAAGCGGACCGTCGCCTCCCAGATGAAGGACGCGACCGGCAACTCCGTGACCGTGCGGATCGGCGGCACCGCCGCCGACGGCCGCGACGCCGAGTTCACGGCCTCCGGCAAGACCATCACCTTCCACGGCTTCATGAAGGCCTACGTGGAGGGCGCCGACGACCCGAACGCCGAGCTCGACGACCGCGAGCGGCGCCTGCCGCAGGTCGCCGAGGGCGACGCGCTCACGGCCGAGGAGATCACCGCCGACGGGCACGCCACCAAGCCGCCCGCCCGCTACACCGAGGCGACCCTGGTCAAGGAGCTGGAAGAGCGCGAGATCGGCCGCCCGTCGACGTACGCCTCGATCATCGGCACCATCCTCGACCGCGGCTACGTCTTCAAGAAGGGCACGGCCCTCGTGCCGTCCTTCCTCTCCTTCGCGGTGGTCAACCTGCTGGAGAAGCACTTCGGCCGGCTCGTCGACTACGACTTCACCGCCCGCATGGAGGACGACCTCGACCGCATCGCGCGCGGCGAGGCCCAGTCCGTGCCGTGGCTGAAGCGTTTCTACTTCGGCGAGGGCGGCGCTCCGGGCGCCGGCGAGGGCTCCGGCGCCGCCGATGCCGGCAACGGCGACGGCGACCACCTCGGCGGTCTGAAGGAGCTGGTCACCGACCTCGGCGCCATCGACGCCCGGGAGATCTCCTCCTTCCCCGTCGGCAACGGCATCGTGCTGCGCGTCGGCCGCTACGGCCCGTACGTCGAGCGCGGCGAGAAGGACCAGGAGGGCCACCAGCGCGCCGACGTGCCCGACGACCTGGCGCCCGACGAGCTGACCGTCGAGTACGCCGAGGAGCTGCTCGCCAAGCCGAGCGGCGACTTCGAGCTGGGCACCGACCCGGCCACCGGCCACCAGATCGTCGCCAAGGCCGGCCGCTACGGCCCGTACGTGACGGAGATCCTCCCCGAGGACACCCCGAAGACCGGCAAGAACGCGGTCAAGCCGCGTACCGCCTCCCTCTTCAAGACGATGTCGATCGACACCGTCACCCTCGAGGAGGCGCTCCAGCTGATGTCGCTGCCGCGGGTCGTCGGCACCGACCCCGAGGGCGTGGAGATCACCGCGCAGAACGGCCGCTACGGCCCGTACCTCAAGAAGGGCACGGACTCGCGCTCCCTCACCTCCGAGGAGCAGCTGTTCACGATCACGCTGGAGGAGGCGCTGGCGATCTACGCCCAGCCCAAGCAGCGTGGCCGGGCCGCCGCCAAGCCGCCGCTGAAGGAGCTCGGCACCGACCCCGTCAGCGAGAAGCCCGTGGTCGTCAAGGACGGGCGCTTCGGCCCGTACGTGACCGACGGCGAGACCAACGCCACCCTGCGCACCGGCGACAGCGTGGAGACGATCACGCCCGAGCGCGGCTACGAGCTGCTCGCCGAGAAGCGCGCCAAGGGTCCGGCGAAGAAGGCGGCCAAGAAGGCGCCCGCGAAGAAGACCGCCGCCAAGAAGACGGCGGCGAAGAAGACCGCCACGGCGAAGAAGGCCACCGCCGCGAAGAAGACCACGGCGGCGAAGAAGACCACCACGGCGAAGGCCGCCGCGAAGAAGACGGCGGCCGCCAAGCCGGAGTGACGCCTCGGTGACAGTGCGGGAGGGTGCGGGCCGCGGGGCCCGCACCCCCCGTCTGTTTGTTCGGGCGAAGGCCACGGGCAGCTGGGGCGTCCGGATAGGGTGGACGGATGACGCGAGCAGAGCAGCCAGACACCGACGCCGCACTCGTCGCCGATTCCCGGGAGCGTGCCGTACGGGCCCTCCTGCGCCACCAGCCCCTGCGGAGGCTGTGGAGCGCGCACCTCCTCGGCGGCACGGGCGACGCGCTCGCCCTCCTCGTCCTCGTCCTGCTCGGCCTCCAGGCCTCCTTCGCGAGCGGCGCCCTCGGCGACGGCTACCGCGGCGCGGCCCTCTCCGTGGCCGCCGTCGTCGGCGCGCGGATGCTCGCCGCCGTCCTCTTCGGCGCCGCCCTGCTCGGCCCGCTCACCGCGCTGACCGCGCCCGACGGGCCGCTCGACCGCCGCTGGACCATGATCGGCGCCGACGGGGTGCGGATCGTGCTGCTGGTCCTCGCCCCGGTGTGGATCGACTGGACCCCGGACAACGCGCTGTGGTTCCTGCTCGGCACCGTCTTCGTGGCCGGTGCCGCCGAGCGCGTGTGGACCGTCGCCAAGGACGGCGCCGCGCCCGCGCTGCTGCCCGCCCCGCCGATCGAGGGCGCCGCCGTCCGGCCGCTGCCCGACCACCTCGGCGCGCTGCGCACCCTCAGCCTGCGCACCGGCTTCCTCGCCGTGCCCGCCGGCGCCGCCGTCCTGCTGCTCGCCACCCTCGTCGGCAACCTGCTCGGCAGCGGCATCGACTGGTTCTCCGAGCACCAGGCCGCCCTCGGCTCGTACGTCGCCGCCGGCCTGTTCACCGCGTCCGTGAACGTCCTCGCCTTCCTCACGCTGCCCGGCGGCCAGACCCCGCGGCCCCGCTCGCCCCTGGAGGGCCTGCGCCGACCGACGACCGGCGAGCCCGGCGCCGAGAAGCGCCCCGAGAAGGGCCGCACCGGCGCCCTCGGACTGCTCGTCCTCGCCTGCGCCACCGTGGCCGCGGCCATCGCCGCGGCGGCCGCCGTCTCCGCGCTGCACGCCGTCGACCTCGGCGGCGGGCCGGTCACCTTCGCCCTGCTCGTGCTCGCGCTGAGCGGCGCCACCGCCGTCGGCATCCGCACCGCCGGATCCGTGCTCACCGTGCTGTCCCGGCGCCGACTGCTCGCCCTCGCGATCACCGTCACCGGCATCGCGCTGCTTGCCATGGGCCTCGTCCCCGACACCGCGACCGTGCTCGCGCTGGCCGCGCTGGCCGGATACGCCGCAGGGGTCGCCGCCCGCACCGGGCACGGCCTCGTCGACCAGGAGACCGAGGAGGCCCGTCGGCCCCGGGTCACCGAGCACCTCCAGGCCGTCGCCCGGGTCGGCATGGGCGTCGGCGCCCTCGGTGCCCCGCTGCTCGCCGCCGCGATCGGCCCGCACCGGCTCGCCTCCGGCAGCTTCGTCTTCGCCCACGGCGGCGCCGCCTTCACCCTGATGCTGGTCGGCGCGCTGCTGCTGCCGGTCGCCGCGCTCGTCCTCGCCAAGACCGACGACCGGGCCGGCGTCCCGCTCCGCCGCGACCTGCGCGACGCGCTGCGCGGCGCCGACCCGGCCCAGGCGCCCTCGCCGACCGGCTTCTTCATCGCCCTGGAGGGCGGTGACGGCGCCGGCAAGTCCACGCAGGTCGAGGCGCTCGCCGAGTGGATCCGCGCCAAGGGCCACGAGGTCGTCGTCACCCGCGAGCCCGGCGCCACCCCGATCGGCAAGCGGCTCCGCTCGATCCTGCTCGACGTCTCCAGCGCCGGCCTGTCCAACCGCGCCGAGGCACTGCTGTACGCGGCCGACCGCGCCGAGCACGTCGACTCCCTGGTCCGGCCCGCCCTGGAGCGGGGCGCCGTGGTGATCTCCGACCGCTACATCGACTCGTCCGTCGCCTACCAGGGCGCCGGCCGCGACCTGTCCGCGACCGAGATCAGCCGCATCAACCGCTGGGCCACCGGCGGCCTCGTCCCGCACCTCACCGTGCTCCTCGACGTCTCCCCGGAGACCGCCCGCGAGCGCTTCACCGAGGCGCCCGACCGGCTGGAGTCGGAGCCGCCCGAGTTCCACGCGCGCGTGCGGGCCGGTTTCCTCGCCCTCGCCGCCGGCGACCCCGGCCGCTACCTCGTGGTCGACGCCGGTCAGGAGCCGGAGGCCGTCACCACCGTCGTACGCCACCGGCTCGACCGGATGCTGCCGCTCTCCGAGGCCGAGGTGAAGGCCCAGGAGGAGGCGCGCCGCAAGGCCGAGGAGGAGGCCCGGAAGCGGGCCGAGGAAGAGGCCGCGCGCAAGGCCGAGGAGGAGCGCCTGGAGCGCGAGCGCCAGGAACAGCTCGCCAAGCTCCGTGCCGAGGAGGAGGCCCGGCGCAAGGCCGAGGAGGAAGAGGCCCGGCGCCTGGAGGCCGAGCGGCAGGCCGAGGAGGCCCGGCAGCGCGCCGAGGAGGCCCGGATCGCGGCCGAGGAGGAGCGCCGGCGGCGCGAGGCCGAGGAGAAGGCCCGCCGCGAGGAGGAGGAACGCCGCCGCAAGCAGGCCGAGGAGGAGGCCCGGCTGCGGGCCGAGGCCGAGGAGCGCCGCAAGGAGAAGCAGCGCAAGGCCGAGGAGGCGCTGATCCGCGCCGAGGAGGCCCGCCGGCTGGCGGAGGCCGCCGCGGCGAAGGCGGCGGAGGAGGCGGCCCGCAAGGCCGCCGAGGAGGCCGCGCGCAAGGCCGCGCAGGAGGAGGCGGCGCGCAAGGCCGCGCAGAAGGCGGCCGAGGCGAAGGCCGCCGCCGAGCGGTCCACGCGCAGCCTGGAGGAGTCGGCGAACGAGGTCACCGTCGAGACGCCGGTCGTGAAGCCGGGTGCGGTGCCGGGCACCGGGAAGGGTGCCGAGGACGCGGGTGCCGAGGACGCGGTCGCGGACGACGTGCCGACCGTCTCGCCGAACGAGGTCACCGTGCCCACCCCGATCGTGCGGCTCGACGAGGAGACCACGGTCATCCCGCGGATCCGCGACGCCCGGCCCGCTCCGGCGGCGGACGAGACCGCCGTGCTGCCGGCCGTGCAGCCGGGTGACCCGGTCGACCGCGTCCCGCAGGGCTTCTTCCGGGACGAGCGCCCCGCCGGCGCCGGGCACGACGCCCGTGCCACCGACGGCCGGGCCGACGACGGGGCCGACGACAGGACCCGCGAGCTGCCGCAGCTCGACGAGCAGGGCCGGCCGCGCCGCCGCTCCGACTGGGCGGAGGAGACCCCGCTCGACGACCTGCCGACCCTCGCGGACGAGCTGCTCGGCGGCTTCGGCGACGACGAGGACCGCGGGCGGCGCCGCGGCTGAGACCCGCTGTCAGACCGGTGCCCCACAATGGAACGCGTACCTGAGGAGGGGCATCGGACATGGCCGTTTGGGACGACCTCGTGGGGCAGCCGCGGGTCGAGGAGCAGCTGGCCGCCGCCGCGCGCGACGCCGACGCGCTCGTGACCGCGCACGCCGCGGGCGAGGCCGCCCCCGACGCGTCGAAGATGACCCACGCCTGGCTGTTCACCGGCCCGCCGGGGGCCGGCCGGGACACGGCGGCCCGGGCCTTCGCGGCGGCCCTGCAGTGCGTCAGCCCGGACCGCGCGCTCGGCGGCGCGCCGGGCTGCGGCTTCTGCGACGGCTGCCACACGGCGCTGGTCGGCACGCACGCGGACGTCGAGGTGGTCCGCACCGACCTGCTCTCCATCGGCGTGAAGGAGACCCGCGACCTGGTGCGGCGGGCCCAGCTGTCCCCGGCCGGCGGGCGCTGGCAGGTCATCGTCCTTGAGGACGCCGACCGGCTCACCGAGGGCGCGGCCAACGTGCTCCTGAAGGCCGTCGAGGAGCCCGCGCCGCGCACCGTGTGGCTGCTGTGCGCGCCGTCCCTGGAGGACGTGCTGCCCACGATCCGCTCCCGCTGCCGGCACCTCTCGCTGACCACGCCCTCGGTGGAGGCCGTCGCCGACGTGCTGATCCGCCGCGACGGCATCGATCCGGAGCGGGCGCAGGCCGCCGCCCGGGCCACCCAGGGACACATCGACCGCGCCCGGCGGCTCGCCACCGACGAGCGGGCCCGGGCCCGGCGCGCCGTGGTGCTGAAGCTGCCGCTGCGGGTCGGCGACGTCGGCGGCGGCCTGCGGGCGGCCCAGGAGCTGATCGACGCGGCGGCGGAGGACGCCAAGCAGGTCGCCGAGGAGGTCGACGTCAAGGAGACCGAGGAGCTGAAGGCCGCGCTCGGCGCCGCGCAGGGCGGCCGGATGCCGCGCGGCACGGCCGGTGCGATGAAGGAGCTGGAGGACCGCCAGAAGCGCCGGCGCACCCGCACCCAGCGCGACAGCCTGGACCTCGCGCTCTCCGACCTGACCGGCTTCTACCGCGATGTGCTCGCGCTCCAGCTGCGCGCCAGGACGGCCCTGGCCAACGAGGACGTACGGGACTCCCTGGAGCAGATCGCCCGCGACACGTCCCCCGAGCGCACCCTGCGCCGGATCGAGGCCGTCCTGGCCTGCCGCGAGGCGCTCGACCGTAACGTGGCACCGCTCCTCGCGGTCGAGGCGATGACGATGGCGCTCCGCGACTGACCGTCCGGCGCGAGGGGGGCGTGGGGGCCTCTCCTCGCGGTCGAGGCGGGACGACGGCGCTCCCGAGCAGCCGTGGGCGCACAGTGCATGGGCCCGGGTTCGGACGTTTCGCGGGCCCGGGTTCGGCCCGTTCCAGGGGCCCGGGTTCGGGCGTCCCATGGGCCCGGTTACGGCACGTCCGGGGCCGATTGGACACGTTCCGCACCCGGACGGATACGCTCCGGGAATGGACTCCAGGCGCCTGCTCCGCACCTCCGCCACGGCCCTCGCGGCCGCCGGGCTCATCCTCTCCGGCTGCTCGACGAGCGGCAGCGGCGCGGCCGCGCCGTCGCACTCCGCCTCCGCCTCGCCCTCCGGGACCTCCCGGCCCGGCCCGGCCCGCTCGGGGCCGCCCGCCGCGTCCCCGGAGGAGCTGAAGGCGTACTACGGCCAGAAGGTGGCCTGGCGGGACTGCGGGGTGCCCGGCTTCCAGTGCGGCACGGTGCGGGTGCCGCTGGACTACGCGAAGCCGGACGGCGAGCGGGTCGACCTGGCGGTCTCGCGGGTGCGGGCCACCGGCCCCGGCAAGCGCCTCGGCTCGCTCCTGGTGAACCCGGGCGGGCCGGGCGGCTCGGCCGTCGGCTACCTCCAGGGGTACGCGGGCATCGGCTACCCGGCGCCGGTCCGCGCGCGGTACGACATCGTGGGCGTCGACCCGCGCGGGGTGGCCCGCAGTGAGCCGGTGGAGTGCCTGACCGGGCCGCAGATGGACGCGTACACGCAGGTGGACGTCACCCCCGACAGCCCGGCCGAGCAGACCGCGCTCCGCAGCTCGTACCAGCGCTTCGCGGCGGCCTGCGAGAAGCGCTCCGCCAAGGTGCTGCCGCACGTGTCCACCGTGGAGGCGGCCCGCGACATGGACGTCGTGCGGGCGGTCCTCGGCGACGAGAAGCTGACGTACGTCGGCGCCTCGTACGGCACCTTCCTCGGCGCCACGTACGCGGAGCTGTTCCCGGAGCGGACCGGGCGGCTGGTCCTGGACGGGGCGATGGACCCCTCGCTGACCGCCGAGCAGCTCAACCGGGAGCAGACGGCCGGCTTCGAGACCGCGATCAACGCCTTCGCCGCCGACTGCGTGAAGCAGGCCGACTGCCCGCTCGGCACCACGTCCGCCCCGGCGGCCCTCGATGCCCTGAAGCGCTTCTTCCGCGCGGTCGACGCCAAGCCGGTGCCGACCGGCGAGAGCCGCCCGCTCGGCGAGTCCCTGGCCACCACCGGGGTGATCGCCGCGATGTACGACGAGTCGGCCTGGCCGCAGCTGCGCGAGGCGCTGACCCGGGCGATGGGCGGCGAGGGCTCGGCGCTGCTCGCCCTCGCCGACTCGTACTACGAGCGGGAGCCGGACGGCACGTACGCCAACCTGATGGACGCGAACGCCGCCGTGAACTGCCTGGACCTCCCGCCCGCCTTCCCCGGCGGCCCCGCGGACGTCGAGAAGGCGGTGCCGTCCTTCGAGCAGGCCTCCTCGGTCTTCGGCCGCAACCTCGCCTGGGCGGCCCTGAACTGCACCTACTGGCCCACCCCGGCCACCGGCCGCCCCCACCGCATCACCGCCGAGGGCGCCGCCCCGATCGTCGTCGTCGGCACCACCCGCGACCCGGCCACCCCCTACAAGTGGGCCCGCTCCCTCGCCGCCCAGCTCTCTTCCGGCACCCTCCTCACCTACGAGGGCGACGGCCACACCGCCTACGGCCGCGGCAGCGACTGCATCGACACCGCGATCAACACCTACCTCCTCGAAGGCACCCCACCGACCGACGGAAAGCGCTGCTCATAGCCCCGTCCGGCGGGTGGTCGGAGCACCCCAGGAAACTGTGTAGACTTGGCGACGCTGCTGCACCCACCATGGGACGCACGGCATGCCGCCTTAGCTCAGTTGGCCAGAGCAACGCACTCGTAATGCGTAGGTCTCGGGTTCGAATCCCGAAGGCGGCTCAGATGGAGCCCCAGGTCAGATACCCGCTGACCTGGGGTTTTCTGTTTGGCCCCCTCACTAGGGGCCGGCCGTCGACGACCGGCGGGCCGCCGTGCGTGCCCCTTGCGTGCCCATCCGTGTCAGCGCCTGACGGGAGAGGCGGCCGAGGGCCATCTGCGCGTTTGCGTCGGCCGTGTGCCTTCCTCCCGTGCCGCCTCGAGCCTTCGCGAGCAGGCGCTTGATACCCGACTGTGCGACATGGCGACTGCGGAGTCGAGGGACGTCTTGTGAGTCCGTTGTGAAACCTGAATCCAAACATTCTCTACACGATGGGATGGATGGAGCAAGGCGGGGTCCTTTTTCGTTTCTGGCCCCTCACACTCGATTGTGTCCGAGTGGGAGAGGCTGAGGTCGGTGGCATGGTGGATATCTTCGATCGAATCGAATTGGCCGTTCGGGATATTTTTGGCGAAGGGCCGGTTTGTGTTCATGTGGGGGACGTCAAGGGCTGTGGTATCAAGCGGCATCCGACGTATTCCGCCCTTCATTCGGATGCTATTCGTGCGGGAGTTCGTTCGGGTTCGGCCTCTCGCCTTTGGGAATCCTTGATCACGATGGGGAGGCTGTGTGATCTGGATGGTGGCGACACGTGGCGACTGGTAATCCTCGACTGCATCACTCCCTGTTTTCGTTCGCTTTCCTCGAACGTCTCCCGTGAATTCCGAGTCGATCGCTCGGACATCCGGTCGGCGATGGTGGCAACCGCGTTGGAGGTGTGGGCGGACACCTCGACTGGGGTACCGCGACGCGTCAGGGATCTCATGGTGAAAGCGGCCTTCGACGTGGCCTTTCGCCGAGGGAAGGCCGTGTCTTCGGACTGCTTGATCGATGACCTCGAACTGCTCCGCTGCGAGGCGCCCGCTCAGGGATCGGATCTGAGCGCGCACTCGATCATCGATGTCAACGGAATCCGAGATGCGGACGTCGCGGAGCAGATCAGAGGTGAGCGATTCGGGTCGCTGCTTCAAAGATCGGGTTGTTTTGGTGCCGTGGCGGGTTTTCACAGCGAAATTCGCTCAGGTCGGCGCACTGGATCGGTTGGTCAAGCGGTGGAGGTCTCGGGGTCGACTCGTTCCCGGATTTCCGGCCGGAGTTCCTACTATTATTCCTCTGATCTCTACCCCTCGTTTGTCGGGCTCCTTGAAGCGGCAAGCGTGATGGGGATCGCCGAGTCTGCGGCGCGTCGGCTCATCAGGGCCGGGCAGTTTCCCTTTCCTGTGGCGAGAGCGGGCCGGAGCTACATGGTCTCCGTCAGGGCGCTCATGCATTTCATGGATATCCCGGACGTCATTGTTCATGTCGATTACGTCGAGAACGGCGCCACTCACGCGAGCGGCGGCGTTCGGTGAGGAGACCCGGGGGCGCGGGTCTGACCGGAGTGTGGGCAGGCGGGGCGGGGGCGAGGGGGGTTTCCTAGGATGCGGGGGTTCCGGCGGCGGGTGCCGTCGGGGGAGTGGGGGAGTGGGGATGGGGCGGGAGCTCGAGGTGACCGGGCGGACGCGGTTGCGGCGGATGCGGCACAAGGGGAGTCATCGGCGGGAGGACCTCGACGCGGTGCTGCGGGCGGGGTTTCTGTGTCATCTCGGGGTCGTCGTGGACGGGGCGCCGATGGTGGTGCCGACCGTGTACGGGGTCGACGGGGACCGGTTGTACGTGCACGGGTCCGTAGCCAGCCGGAGTCTGGTGCAGGCGCCGGACGGGGTGGTGTGCGTGAACGTCACGCACGTGGACGGGCTGGTGCTCGCGCGGTCGGTGTTCGAGCACGGGGTGAACTACCGCAGCGCGATGATCTACGGCGTGCCGCGGCTCGTGACCGACCCCGAGGAGAAGCTGCGCGGGCTGCGGGCGCTCACCGAGCAGTCGGCGCCGGGGCAGTGGGAGTACGTGCGGCAGCCCAGCCGCAAGGAGCTGGCGGCGACCGCGCTCGTCGCACTCGACCTCGCCGAGGCGTCCGTGAAGGTCGCGAGCGGGCCGCCGGACGACGGCGAGGGGCCCGACGCCGAGCTGGGGCTGTGGGCCGGGGTGCTGCCGGTCGAGACGCGGTTCGGGGTGCCCGAGGCCGATCCGCTGCTGCCGGCCGGTATCGAGCCGCCCGCGCACATCGCCGGGCGGGCCGGACGCCGGCTGGGGCAAGGGCCCGGCCGACCCTGAGCCGCCGGACAGGCCCAGGCGGTCGAGGGGCGGCGGTGAGCCGGACGGCGGAGTTCGGGGTGACGGAGCGCGGGGCGCGGGGCTGACTGGGGAGTGAGCCTCTGTCCGCGCGTCACCCCGAGGAGCAGCAGTCCATGGCCATGAACACCGTGATCTTTCCCGTGAAGGACCTGGCGCGGGCCAAGGCCCTGCTCACCACCCTGCTCGGCACCGCGCCCAGCGTCGACGAGCCGTACTACGTGGGCTTCGACGTCGACGGGCAGCACTTCGGGCTCGATCCGAACGGGCACGGGAAGGGACTCACCGGGCCCGTGCCCTTCTGGGACGTCGACGACCTCGACGGGCGGCTCCAGGGGCTGCTCGCGGACGGCGCGACCACCGTGCAGGAGGTGCAGGAGGTCGGCGGCGGGATGCGGATCGCCACCGTGAAGGACCCGGACGGGAACATGATCGGGCTGCGGTCCACCGCCCGCTAGGCGGTTTCCGTCAGGGCGTGCCCTCCAGGGGCACGAGGGTCAGCCGGGACAGGTGGGACTCGTCCGCGAGGGCGTCGACCGCCGTGATCCGGCCGTCCAGGACGGTGAAGCGGAGCACCGCCTTCGGAGCGCCCTCCGGGGTCGTCCACAGCAGGCCCGCCGCGCCGTTCACCAGCGCCGTGCGGGCCTCGCGGACCCGCCCCGCCACGCGGTGCGCCACGGCCGGCGCACCGTGCGCGGGCGCGGCCCCGGCCCGTACCGCCTCGGCGTCCGCCCGGAGCACCGCGTCCGGGTCCAGCAGGGCCAGCAGGGCGTCCACGTCGTTGGCGCGCCCGGCCGCCAGGAACTCCGCCACCACCTTCCGCTGCCGCTCCGGGTCCGGGGCCGGCAGTTCCTCGGTGCCCTCCACCCGGCGGCGCGCCCGGGCCACCAGCTGGCGGGTGGCGGGCGGGGTGCGGGCGACGAGCGGGGCGATCGTGTCGTACGGAACGGCGAAGTCCTCGTGGAGGACGAAGGCGAGCCGTTCGGACGGGGTCAGGGCGTCCAGGGGGTCGTCGGCCGCCGGGGCGTCCCAGGGTTCGGTCGGCACCGGGCGGCGGGACTCGCGCTCCCGCAGCCGGTCCAGGCAGAACGCGGCGAGCTCGGCCAGCCGTCCGCCGGACGCCCGCACCGCCTCCTCCACGAGGGAGGGGGCGGCCGGTGTCCCGGCGGCGCCGAGCAGCCGCTCGGCCACCGGGGCGGGGTCCGGGGGACGGGTCTCCACGGAGGTCATGGCAGCGGGGAGGGCGAGGGGGAGGAGGCCGGCGGCTCAGTCGCCGTGGCCCGGGCCGCCGCTGCCGAAGCCGCCGCTGGAAATGCCGCCCCACTTGCGCTTTTCCTCGCTCGGGGGGTCGGTGGCCTCTTCGCCGGAGTTCTTCAGGTGGTAGGGCATGAGCCGGTGCTCGCCGTCGGTCTGCGGCATCTCGCTGGGCTTCCGGTACTCGGAGGTCTCACCGGGCAGTGCGCCGGTGTCCGGGCGGTGCGGCTGGGTGTCGGGGTCGGGAGGCGGGAGCTCCTTGTTCTTGACCCGGATGCCGAGCATGAAGGCGCCGATGATGATGGCGACCAGGATCAGTCCGCCCAGCACCTGCGCCAGGCCGGACTGCCAGACACCGGCCGCCGTGGTGACCTGCGTCGAGTCCACGAGGAAAGTGTTCATACAACAGGGTTACCCCGTTTTGCCTGGAATGTTCCCTCACGTCTTCGCGAGCCTGGGAGGGGGGCTCGGGACCGGGCTTGGATTCACGTGAAACATTCCGGGGCGGCCGCCGCGTCAATGAGGTGAAGCAGGCAAGAGCGCCGGCCGGAGAGCCGGCGAGCGAACTCGTGACAGCGACGGAGGGGAGGGACATGAGAACGTCCCGCGCGGACGAGTTCCTGGAGTTCGCCACGGCCCGATCAGGGCCTCTGTTCCGCTCGGCGTGTCTCCTGACCAGCGGCGACACCCATCTCGCCGAGGACCTGGTGCAGGAGACGCTGGGCCGGATGTACGCCGTCTGGGGACGCATGGCCCGGATCGGCAACCCGGCGGGCTACGCGCAGACGGTGCTCGTCCGCACCTTTCTCAGCCACCGCAGGCGCCGCTCGGCCACCGAGCGTCCCCTCGGCGAGCTGCCCGACCACGCCCCCGAGACCGGCGAGGACCCGGCGCTGCGCATCGCCCTCCTCGACGCCCTCGCCGGGCTCGCGCCCAAGGACCGGGCGGTGGTGGTGCTCCGTTACTGGGAGGACCGCAGCGTCGAGGAGACCGCCGACGCGATGAACACCAGTTCCGCCGCGGTACGCACCCGCAGCACCCGGGCCCTCGCGGCCCTCCGCACCCGGCTCGGCGGCAGCATCGCCGAGTTCGCCACCCGCTGAGCCGCTGACTGAGCACCCACTGAGCCGCTCACCGAGCACTCGCTGAGCACCCGCTGAGCCGTCTGCCGAGCGATCCGCCGAGCCGGCCGAGCCGCGCGCCGGCCCGGCACCGTCCGGCACCGTCCGGCACCGTCCGGCACCGTCCGGCACCGTCCGGCACCGTCCGGCCGGGCTCGGCGGCTCGGCCCCCGCACTCCTTCCCCTTGTCGAACCACGGACCCGGAACGGTGATCCCGCCATGCCTCAGCACGAAGAGCACGACGCGACGAACGGACGATTCGAGGACGAGCTCGGCGCGGTCATGCGCCGCGCCGGCGAGGGCTTCGCCCTCGACGACCGCCGCGAACTCGTCACCGGCGGCCTCTCCCGCGGCCGTCGCCGGGTGGTGCGGCGCCGCGTCGCCACCGTCGGCGGCGCCCTCGCGCTGGCCGCGATCGGTGTCGGCGGGGTCTACGGCGGCTCCGTGCTCGGCACCGGCGGCTCCGGCTCCGGCGTCGAGCAGGCCACGGTCGCCGGGCCCAAGCCGAAGCCCGCCCAGACGTCGGCGCCGGCGTCCGGGGCCGGCACGGGGAAGAAGGACGCCGGGCCCACCGACATCGCCGAGATCCCCGTCACCGAACTCGCCGCCGTCCTCAAGGCCAACACCCCGGCCGGCGACTGGCAGATCGACAACCTCGACGGCACCGGCCCGGCCGTCAGCGGCGTCTACGACGACGGCAAGGGCAAGGCGGGCGTCTCCGTCGGCCTCTCCCGCGCCGGCCGGGGCAAGGACGCGGGCGTCGACATGGTGACCTGCCCGGACAAGGTGCTCGTCCCCTACGACGCCTGCACCACCGAGAACCTGCCCGGCGGCGAACGGCTCATGGTCTTCCAGGGCTACGAGTACCCGGACAAGCGGGTCCTGACGAAGAACTGGCGGGCCGTGCTGCTCACCAAGGACGGCTTCCTCATCGACGCGAGCGAGTACAACGCGCCGACCGAGAAGGGCTCCGCGATCAGCCGCCCGAACCCGCCGCTCGACCCCGCGCAGCTCAAGACCCTGGTCACGGCGCAGGGCTGGCGGCCCCTGCTCAAGCAGATCCCCGAGTTCCCGGCGAAGCGGCTGGCCCCCAGCACCACCCACGCGGCCCCGCCGCCGGAGCCGAGCGGCGCCGCCGTCCAGGCCACCCTGCGCTCCCTGCTGCCCAAGGGGCAGCGCCTGCAGGTCGTCGACAAGGGCGGCGACGGCGAGTACGGCTACCTGGTCGTCGACGACGGCAAGGGCAGGAGCCTGGTCCAGATCAACGTCCAGGCGGACATGAGCGACGTCCGCGGCCAGCTCTTCGGCAGCGGCGACGTCCAGACCCTGCCCGACGGCACCGTCGTGAAGCTCACGAAGCAGCCGGGGGAGAAGGGCGGCGAGGGCGTCGTCTGGTGGAGCGCCGACACCATGGGCAAGGACGGCTTCCGGGTCGTCGTCTCCGCCTTCAACGCCGGCACCCAGCACGAGGCCGCGACCCGTGCCGAGCCCGCGCTGACCACCGAGCAGCTGAAGACCATCGCGCTCAGCCCGAAGTGGCGTGCGCTGACGCACCAGTAGCACCGGAGGGGTCGAGCCCCGGCCCAGGCCTCGGCCGCGTCCTGAGCGAGCCCCGTCCCCGGCCCCCGTCCCCGGCACCCTCCCCGGCCGGGTCCCGATCGGGACCCGGCCGGGGACGGTCCCGGGGACGGGGCTCACTTCGCGTCCGCGTAGCGCTCCACCGTCGCCGTCGTGAACGGGAAGCGGACCGGGGTGTCCCCGAACGCGATCCGGCCCGCCTCGTCGCCCGCCGCCCGGATCGCCGCCGTCACCGCCTCCGCCTCCTCGGCCGGGCAGTGCACGATCACCTCGTCGTGCTGGAAGAAGACCAGCTCCGCCCGCATCCCGGCGGTGGCGCGGCGCAGCGCGGCGAGCATCAGCAGGGCCCAGTCGGCGGCGCTGCCCTGGACCACGAAGTTACGGGTGAAGCGGCCGCGGGCCCGGGCGTCGCTCGACGCGTACCCCGGCACGTAACCGTCCGGCCCCTGCCCGCGCCCCGGCCCCTGCCCGGGCTCGCCGGGGAGCTCGTCCTGCGGGATGCCCGCCTCGCCGTCCTCCTCGGCGCCCGCCGCCCGCGGGCTGGTACGGCCCAGCCAGGTGCGCACCAGGCGACCCTCCTCGCCCGCCTTCGCCGCGTCGTCCACATAGGCCACCGCGCGCGGGAAGCGGCGGCGCAGCGCGGCCAGGTTCTTCAGGCCGTCGCCGCTGGTCTGCCCGTAGATCGCGCCGAGCAGCGCCAGCTTGGCGTGGTCGCGATCACCGGCGAAGGCCCGGTCGGACAGACGGGTGTAGAGGTCGTCGGGGTGCCCCGCGACCTCCATGAGGCCGGGGTCGCGGGAGATCGCGGCCAGCACCCGGGGCTCCATCTGGTCGGCGTCGGCGACCACGAGCCGCCAGCCCTCGTCGGCCACCACGGCCCGCCGCACCACCTTCGGGATCTGCAGCGCCCCGCCGCCGTTGGTGGTCCAGCGGCCGCTGACCGTGCCCCCGGGCAGGTACTCGGGGCGGAAGCGCCCGTCGCGCACCCAGTCCGCGAGCCAGCTCCAGCCGTGCGCCGTCCAGATCCGGTACAGCTTCTTGTACGCGACGAGCGGCGCGACCGCCGGGTGGTCCAGCTCCTCCAGCTCCCAGCGGCGGGTCGACCGCACCCGGATCCCGGCCCGCGCGAAGGCCCGCACCACGTCGGCCGGCAGATCGGGCCGGACCCGGTGGCCGAAGGCGGCGGACACCTCGTCGGCCAGCTCCGCGAGCCGCCGCGGCTCGCCGCCGCCCGCGTACCGCTCGCCGAGCAGCTCGTGCAGCAGCTCTCGGTGCACGTCGGCCCGCCAGGGCAGCCCGGCGCGGTGCATCTCGGCGGCGACCAGCATGCCCGCCGACTCGGCCGCGGTGAGCAGCCGCATCCTGCCCGGGTGCTCGGCCCGGTCGTGGCGGCGCTGCTGCTCCGCGTACACCTCCAGGAGGGCGTCGAAGGGCAGTGCGGCCGTCGGGGACGCCGGCTCGAAGAGGGAGTCCTGCGCGGTGGGCTCCGGGGCCCGCAGCGGCGGGTCCGGCGGTACGGGCGCGTGGTGCAGGCGCGCCCAGGCGGCGGCCGCCGACCGGGGCTCGCCGAGCCGCCCCTCGTGGCCGAGGAGGAGCTGCTCGGCGTCCTCCACGTCGTAGCACCGCTCGACGCGCACCCCGGCGGCGAGCAGCCGCGGATACACCTCGGAGGTCGACCGCCACACCCAGCGGGCGACCTCGGGCCGGGACCGGACCGCCGTCACGAGGTCCGGCTCGCGCCGCACCGGGCCGGCGGGCAGTCCGTCGGCGCCGAGCGGGACGAGCAGCGCCCCCGCCCCGTCCGGCTCGGGCGCGAGGGCCCACCGGCCGCCGCCCCGGCCGCCACCCTCCGTCCCGGCACCGGCGTTCACGGGCGTTTCGTTCACGGGTGCGAGTCTGGCACCCGCCACTGACAGCCGGGCGTCGTCCACACCCGGGGCGGGGCCGGATGCCGCGCGGGTCGGATGCCGCGCGGGTCGGATGCCGCGCGCGGGCCGGCCGCCCGGGGGCGGGGGACCCGGGGCGGGGCTAACCTCACGGGGTGAGCGACACTCCGGGCGCCGTCGGCGACCGCATCAAGATCTGGTTCCGCTTCGCGCCCCGCGAGGGCTGGCTCCCCCAGGACACCGAAGGGCTGTGGGCCGAGCCGGTGGGCGAGGACACCGCGCGTGTCGACAACGTGCCGTTCCTCCAGAACGGCGTGGCCGAGGGGGACGTCGTCCGCTACGAGACGGACGGCGAGGGCCTGCACTGGGCCACGGACCGGGCGGCGGCCTCCGGCAACGTCACCGTCCGCGTGCTGCCCGAGCGCCACGGACCGCTCGGGCCGAGCGCCGGGGCGGTGCGCGAGCGGTTCGCGCCCTTCGGGGTCGGCGGCGAGTCCTTCAGCGCCGAGTTCCCGCTGGTCGCGCTCACGGTCCCGGCGGACGCGCCGATGGGCGAGATCAAGGCCCTCCTGGAGCGCGGCGAGGCCGACGGCTGGTGGCACTGGGAGCTGGGCTGCGCGACGGAGGCCTGGCACGCGGCCTGAGGGCACGTCTGAGGGAACCCGGCCACAGCGCGCAGCCTGAGGGCACGTCTGAGGACGCCCGGTCCGAGCGCGCAGCCTGAGCACGCAGCCTGAGCACGCCTGAGGGAACCCGGCCACAGCGCGCGGCCTAGGGGCTCGTCTGAGGACGCCCGGCCCGAGCGCGCAGCCTGAGCACGCAGCCTGAGCACGCCTGAGGGAACCCGGCCACAGCGCGCGGCCTAGGGGCACGTCTGAGGACGCCCGGTCCGAGCGCGCAGGCTGAGCACGCCCGCCTGAGGGCACCCTGCCCCGAGCGCGCGGTCTGAGGACGCATGGGGGCACGGAACCGGCGGGGCGAGCGCACGAGCGGGACGGGACGGGAACCCGGCTCCGACCCCGGTTCCCGTTCCGTCCCGACATACCAGCGTCGCCCCTCAGCGGGTGAGCCGCCAGGCGGGGAGCACCGCGCCCACCGCGGCGACCGCCGCGCAGACCGCGCCCGTCTTCGCGAGCGCCGCCCACGGCACGCTCGGCGTGACCGGGGCGCCGAGGGCGGCGAGCCCCGCACCCAGGGTGCCCAGGCAGAGCGCGCAGACGGCCAGGCCGAGGACGGCGCCCAGCGCGGTGGCGAGCAGCGCCTCGTAGGCCACGGTCCGCAGGATCTGGGCCCGGGTCGTGCCGGCCAGGCGCAGCGAGGCGAGCTCCGGGCCGCGCGCCGAGGTGGCCATGAGCAGGGTGTTGGCGAGCGCGATCACCGTGTAGAGCAGCGCGATGCCGAGGACGAGCGCCAGGCCGAGCCGGGTCTGCGACGATCCGCCCGGGCGGCCGGGGGCCGGGGCCGCGTGCGCCCGTTCCGGGGCGCCGCGCGGGGTGCCGACGCCGGGGGCGTTGGCCGGGGTGACGAGCGGGTCGTTGCCGCCCGCCCCGCGCGGCAGCACGCCGGCGACCCGGAGCCGTACCGGACCGCTGCCGTCCGTGCGCCAGATCTCGACGGTGTCTCCGACCCGGTGCCGCTCGAACTCCTCGGTCACCACGATCGACCCGTCGTCCAGACCGGCCGGCGCCGCCGTACCGGACACCGCCCGCGCCCCGTACTTCACCAGGGCCTCGGCCCCGTCCCGTACGAAGAGGGAGGTCGGCGCGCCGGCCGGCTGCCGGGCCGACTCCGCCGCCCGCGCGGCGCCCACCGTGCCCGAGGCGCCGAGCAGCGTGCCGGCGAGGGCGACGGTCACCAGGACCGGGGCGGCGACGGCGGCGGTACGGCGCACGGCGGCCGCGCTGTTCTCCCGTACGAGCATCCCCGTCGCCCCGGTCAGCCGCTCCGGCAGCCGCACGGCACGGGCCAGCGGGCGCACCAGGGCCGGGGAGAGCAGCGCCACGCCGGTGATCAGCGGCATCGGCAGGGTCGTGTACGTCTTGCGCTTCAGGAGCTCGGCCGGGTCGGTGGCGTACGTCCACACCAGCAGGCCGAGCCCGCCGAGCAGCAGGACGGCGCCGCACAGCGCCCGGCCGCGCGGCAGCGCGTCGGCGTCCACGTCCGCCTCGCGCAGCGCGGCCGTCGGGCCGATCCGGCCGGCCCGCCGGGAGGCGGCGAGGGCGCCCGCCACGGCGACGGCGAGACCGGTCCAGAAGGCCGCGTGATACGGCCAGCCGGCCGCCGAGGCGGTCACGGTGAACCAGGCCGGGGCGACCCCGCCGTCCACCAGGGCCCGGGCGAGCCGGGGCGCGCCCCAGGCGCCGAGCGCACAGCCGGCGGCGGAGGCGAGCACGCCGACGGCGGTCGCCTCGGTGAGCAGCAGCCGCCGGATCTGGCCGGGGGTGGCGCCGGCGGTGCGCAGCAGGCCGTACTCGCGGCGGCGCAGCGCGACGGCGAAGGCGAAGGTGGAGGCGACGACGAAGACCGAGACGAAGGCGGTCACGCCGCCGGAGGTGCCGAGCAGGGCGTTGAGGGTGACGAGCGCCCGCGCGTCCCGGGCGGCCTCGGGGTCGACCGCGCGCCGCTCGGCGCCGGTGAGCACCCGGGCCCCATTCCGGGCCTCGTTCCGGACCCCGGCGCGGTCCGCGCCGGGGCCCGGGTGCCCGCCGGCGGCCTCCCCGGTGACCCGCTGGACCAGCGCGCGGACCTCGTCGGCCGGGCCGTCGACGCCGACGGCGTCCAGCGGACCGTTCGTCGTCACCGTCCAGCGGGCGCGCAGCTCGCGCAGGAGTGCGGCGTCCACAGGCTGTGGACGGTCCAGCGGCGCCGTCGCGACGGCCGTGTTCGGCCCGCGCCTCACCTCTACCGCGAGCCGGTCCTGCCCCTGGACGACCACGGGCGAGGACGCGAACCGCACCGGCGCCCGCTCGTCCGCGCCCACGGTCGCGGACAGGCCGAGACCCATGACGGTCACCAGGCCCACGCCGAGCGCGAGCGCGGTGAAACCGCCGACGAAGGAGGCCCACCGGCCGCGCAGCCCGGCGAGTACGACGGTCAGCACGGCGCACCCGCCCCGGCGGTGGCGGTGGCGGTGGCGGTCGCGGTGGCGGTGGCGGCGCCGGCCTGGACGTGGGCCTCCAGGCCCGCCATCCGCGCCGCGACGGCCTCCGCCGTCGGCGCGTCCTGCGCCCCCGCGAGCCGGCCGTCGACGAGGAACAGCACGCGGTCGGCGCGGGCCGCCGCCACCGGGTCGTGGGTGACCATGACGAGCGTCAGACCGTCCCGGTCGACCAGCTCGCGCAGCAGGTCCAGGACGGCGCGGCCGGTGGTGGAGTCGAGGGCGCCGGTCGGTTCGTCGCCGAAGAGGACGGCGGGCCGGGTGATCAGCGCGCGGGCCAGCGCCACCCGCTGCTGCTGGCCGCCGGACAGCTCGGCCGGCCGGTGCCGCTCGCGGCCCGCGAGGCCGACCCGCGCCAGGGCCTCGCGGACCTGCGCGCGGGAGGGCCGGCGGCCCGCGAGGCGCAGCGGCAGGGCCACGTTCTGGGCGGCGGTGAGCGAGGGCAGCAGGTTGAAGGACTGGAAGACGAAGCCGATCCGGTCCCGCCGCAGCAGCGTCAGGCGCCGCTCGCTCAGCCCGGTCAGCGGGACGCCGTCGATCTCCACGGTGCCCGCCGTCGGCCGGTCGAGGCCGGCCGCGCACTGGAGCAGCGTGGACTTGCCGGAGCCGGACGGGCCCATGACGGCGGTGAAGCTGCCGGCGGGCAGGTCGAGGTCGACGCCGTCGAGGGCACGCACGTCCCGGTGGAGGCGCCGCAGCCCGCGCAGCCGCACGGCGGGGCGGGCGGGGCCCGTGTGGCCCGTCGGGCCCGCGTTCGGGAAGGAGGTCGAGGTCATGCCTCAAGCCAACCGTCCGGACGCCGCCCGATCACGACCACCAGCGGGCGTCGTGGGGGTAGTGCCTGCCCTACCTCCGGTGGCCTGCCGGGCCTCTGCCGGCCCCTGCCCGGGCCCGGCTCGCCAGCCGCCGGGCCTCGGGGGGGCCACGCCCCCGGCCTGGGGGCGCCTGGCCCCGGGGCCGTCGGGCGGCGGGGATGCAGGGCTGGCGGGGCCGCAGGCGGCATGGCCGGCGCGGCGCCGGGGCCCCAGCGCCCCCAATACCGCCAGGCGCCAGGACCGTCGGGCGGCGGGGATGTGGGGCCGGCGGGGCCGCAGGCGGCATGGCCGGCGGGGTGGCGGGGCGCCTGGGCCCCGGCTCGCCAGCCGCCGGGCCCCGGGGGGCCACGCCCCCGGCCCCGGCCCTCCAGGCCCCCGGCCCCGGCCCTCCAGGCCGCCCCGCCCCCGGGCCCCCGGGCCCCAGGGCCGCCCGGGCAGCCGGATCTCCGGGGCGCCCTCACCCCAGCCCCCCCCGGGCCCGGGGGCCAACGCCCCCCGGTCCCTCGGGGCGCCGTCCTACCCCTCCCCGCCCCGGACCGCCGCCACGAACACCGCCAGGGGGTCGCGCGGTTCGCGGCCGAGGAGGGTGCGCAGGTCGCTCTTCACGGCGGTGCCGTCCATGAAGCCGTACGCGATGGCCGAGTAGGTGCTCGCGAGCATCGGGACCTGGAAGGGCTGTGCGCCGGAGGCGGCGATCGCGGCGCGGGTTTCGGCGAGGGTGGTCGGGGCGTAGGTGGCGCCGAGGGCGGCGGCCAGGTCGGCGCCGCCGAGGGGACGCTCGCCGACCAGTTCGTAGACGCGGCCGGCGTGCGGGGCCGGGTCGGTGGCGACCGCGACGGCGATGTCCGCGAGGTCGGCGCGGGCGACCACGGCGAGCCGGCCGTCGCCGAGCGGCCCGGTGATGCGGTTCTCGGCGTCGGGTGCGGCGATCCAGGTCAGGAACTCCGCGTACAGGCCGTTGCGCAGCACCGTCCATTCCATCGAGGAGCGCCGCAGCCGCCGCTCGGTCCAGCGGTGTGCCAGGGCGTACGTGACGTGGTCCCCGTCGCCGGACAGGCTCGTGTAGACGACGTGGCGGACCCCGGCGGCCTCGGCCGCCGACAGCGCGGCCTCGTGGCGCGCGATGACGACGTCGTCCTCCCCGTACCCGGCCGAGATCAGCAGCAGGGTGTCGACGCCGGCGAAGGCCCCCGGCAGGGTCGCCGGGTCGTCGAAGTCGACGTGGCGGGTGCCGGGCAGCCCGGCGCGGGTGCCGAGGACGACGTCCTCGCGGCCGGAGAGGCGCTCGGCCACGAGTGAGCCGAGGGCGCCGGAGACGCCGGTGACGAGCAGCATGGTTTTCCCCCTGGGGACGGACGGAGGCCGTCGGGACGGACAATGGTGGGTGGGGCGGGCGAGGTGCCCGTGACCATCGTTGCCGGGGCGACCCGATCGCGGAAGGAGGCACATTGATGTCGGAGGGGCACACGGATGTGACCACCGGGCCCGTCGTGAGCTGTGCCGAGGACTGCGGGGTGCGGGACGTCCAGGACCGGCTCGGCGACAAGTGGACGGTGCACGTCGTGGTCGAACTCGCCGCCGGGCCGCGCCGGTTCAGGGAGCTCCAGCGGCTCGTGGACGGCGTCTCGCAGCGCATGCTCACCTTCACCCTGCGCCGCCTGGAGCGGGACGGGCTGGTGGCGCGCGAGGTGTTCCCGACCACTCCGCCGCAGGTCGAGTACTCCCTGACCGAGACGGGCCACAGCATGACGCACCTGATCAAGCAGCTGATCGACTGGTCCCTCGACCACCGCGCGACCATCGCGCGCTCCCGCGAGGAGTTCGACGCGAGGCAGTCGGCGTGACCGGCGCGCGCACCGTCGAGCGCGCCTTCGAGGCGCTGTACGGGGACGACGAGCACGCCGTCGACACGGCGGCCTCGCTGCTCGCGGCCGACCGCACCGCCGACGCCGAACTCGTCCGGCGCGGCGAGGAGTTCGTGCGCTCGCTGTGGGCGCGCGGCTGGCAGCCCGCCGATCTCGTACGGATGGCGCGCCGCGAACTCGACGACGCGCACGTGCGGTTGCTGACCGGGATCGTACGGACGGAGACCGCGCGCTACGAGCGCCTCCCGCACCGCTGGCAGGCGCAGCTCGACGCCCTCGACGCCCTCGACGAGGGAAACGGGGGAGACGGGGGACGGGCACGTCCGGGGGCGGACCGCTTCTCGCACGCGACCGCCGTCCTGGAGCTGTACCGGCTCCTGGTCCGGCTGCCCCGGCTCGACGCCGTCGGGCCCGTGCCCGGCGAGACGCTGCCGCCGCCCGTCGCGGGCGAGCCGAAGCTGCTCACCCGGATCCGGGCGCTGCTGGCGAAGGCCGAGGCGACCCCGTACGCGGAGGAGGCCGAGGCGCTCACCGCCAAGGCGCAGGAACTCATGGCCCGGCACAGCCTGGACGAGGCGAGCCTGGCGGCGGGGGCGCCCGCGCCGGAGACCCCGGGGGCGATCCGGATCGGCGTGGACCCGCCGTACGAGCAGGCCAAGGCGATCCTGCTGGACGCGGTGGCGGGCGCGAACCACTGCCGGGCGGTGTGGAACGAGGCGTACGGCTTCTCGACCGTGGTCGGCTTCGAGGCGGACCTGGACCCGGTGGAACTGCTCTACACCTCGCTGCTCGTGCAGGGCACGGCGGCGATGACCCGCGCGGAGGCCGAGCAGCGGGCCGGCGGCCGCAAGCGCACCAAGTCCTTCCGGCAGTCCTTCCTCCTCGCCTACGCGAACCGGCTCGGCGCCCGCCTCGCCGCGACCTCACGCCGGGTGGCCGCCGAGGCCCCGACGCTGCTCCCGGCGCTCGCCTCCCGCGACGTCGCGGTGACCGCCCGCACGGACGAGCTCTTCCCGGAGACCCGCACCACCCGGGTCCGCGCCGCCTGGGACGAGGCCGGCTGGCACCACGGCACCTCGGCGGCGGACCGGGCGGGCCTGGGCGCGCCGGGAAGCGAAGCGCGGGGCGTTCGGGGCAGGGGCGAGATCCGCTAGGCCCGGGCCCGGGCCGGACCGGCCCCCTGACCCGGACCGGCCCCGACCCGGGCGGCCCCGCCCCCTGACCCGGACCGGCCCCGCCCCCCGACCCGGACCGCCCCTGACCCGGACCGGCCCCGACCCGGACCGGCCCCGCCCCCGACCCCGGGTCAGGCCCCCACCCCCACCCGCGCACCAAATGCCCCTTTCGCCCCCTCGCGCCGCTACGCTCGCCCCATGAGCTGGCTCCGGGCCCTGAAGGAGACCGCGCGCTCGGGGCTCTCCGTCGAGCGGCGGCGGCTTGAGCCCGCCGTCGCGGGGCGGGGGGCGCTCGGGCTGGCGCTTGTGGTCGGGGGGTCGCTCGCGCTGTTCGGGCCGGTCGTGGCGGTCTCGTCGGCGTTCGGGGCGTTCCAGGCGGCGATCGCGACCTTCCAGCGCTCCTACCGGCCGCGCCCCACCCTCGCGCTCGCCTCCGGCGCGAGCCTCGCCGTGTCGACCTTCCTCGGTTATCTGACCGGCGCCCACCTCGTCCTCTTCCTCGCCCTGCTCGCGCTGTGGACCTTCCTCGCCGGGCTCTCCTGGGCGGCGGGCCCCACCGTCGGCATCATCGCCTCCTCCAACGTGGCGATCATGCTGGTCACCGTCACCCTGCCGACCTCCGTGGCCACCGCCGCCGGGCACGCCGCCATGATCGCGGTGGGCGGCCTGCTGCAGGCCGCGCTGATCGTGCTGCTGCCGGTGCGCCGCTGGGGCGCCCAGCGCGACGCGCTCGCGGACGCCCTCGCCGCCGAGGCCGACTACGCGCGCCGGCTGCGGCACGACCCCACCGCCTCCTTCGACCCCGTACCGCTCATGACGGCCCGCAGTGCCGCCGCCGTCACCCCGCGCCAGGCCCGGCGCCGGCCGGCCGAGCTGCACGGTGCGCGCGGGCTCGCCGAACGCATCCGGCCGGTCCTCGCCTCGCTCGCCGACCCGGCGGTGGGCGCCTCCGCCGAGGGGCCGGAGCGGGACCGGGTGCGCGAGCTGCTCGGCGCGGCGGGGGAGACCCTGGACGCCTGCGCGCACGCGATCCGGCACGGCGAACCGGTCGACCTGCCCGCCCCCGCCGCGGCCGCCCTGCACACCCCCGACACGCTCGCGATCCTCAAGGGCGCGCCCCGCCGCGCCGCCGTCCGGCTCGCCGCGCTCCTCGACGACGTGGTGGAGACGGCGGAGCCGCGCACCGAGACGGCCGCCGCGGCCCGCAGCCGGCCGACCCTGCTGGAGCTGCTCCCGGTCGCGCTCGGCCGGATGCGCGCCGAGCTGCGCCACGACTCGCCGGTCCTGCGGCACGCGGTCCGGGTGACGGCGGTGACGACCGCCGGCTACCTCCTGGGCACCTGGCTGCCCTTCGGCCACGGCTACTGGGCGCCGATGGCCGCGGTGATGGTGATGCGGCCGGACTTCACCCAGACCTACGCCCGCTCCGTCGCCCGCCTCGGCGGCACCCTGGTCGGCGTGGCCCTGGCCACCGGGATCGTGCGCACCGCGCACCCCGGCACCTGGCTGCTCGCCGGCCTGGCGGTGCTGTGCGCCTTCGGGATGTTCCTGCTGATGCGCACCGGCTACGCCGCCGGGCAGGTCTTCGTCTCCGCCTACGTGGTCTTCCTGATCGGCATGGAGGGCGCGGGCGTGGGCCAGACCGTCCGCGAGCGCGTGCTCCTGACCCTGCTCGGCGGGCTCCTCGCGATGCTGTCGTACGCCGTGTACCCGGCCTGGGAGACGCCCCGGCTGCGCGGCCGGCTCGCGGACTGGCTGAAGGCCGACGGGCGGTACGCGGCGACGGTCGCCGACCACTTCGCCGTGCCGGTCGGCCCGGCCTCCCCGGACGTGCGCGAGACGCTGCTCGGCACCCGTACGGCCCGGATCGCCTGGCAGGAGGCGGTGGAGCGGGCCACCCACGAGCCGGTGCGGCACCGGGGCCTGTCGCGCGCGGCGGCGGCCGGGGCGGAGGACGCGCTCGCCCAGTTCGGGCGGGTCGCGATGCTCCTGGAGGCGCACCTTCCGGAGGCGGGCACCCCGCCCGTGCCGGAGGCGGCGGCCCTCGCGGAGGCGCTGCGCACGGTGACGGAGCGGGGCGCCCGGGCCGTGCGGGAGCGCCGGCCGCCGCGCTGGGACGAGCTGCGGGAGACCGTCGAGGCATGGGAACGGGCCGACGCGCCCCAGCACTTCCTGCTGCGCAAGGGCGCGCTGCTGCTCCTCGCCGCGCTCGACGAGCTGGCGGCGGCGCTGGACGGCGGCCTTGAGGATCCGTCCCCTCCCCGTGTCATCCAGGAGCCGCCGTCCGGGAGTTGAAGGAAGTGAGGAGCCACACCCCTCACCGACTCCAGGAGCGAGGAACCGAGCATGCGCACCTTGCGTACGAGACACCAGCGCCGACTGCTGGCGGCGGCCGTGGTCGCGGCCGCCGCCCTGACCACCGCGCCCGCCGCCGTGGCCGCCCCCGCCCCGGCCCCTGTGGCCACCACCGCGACCGCCCCCGCCCCGGCGAAGACCACCTCGCCGGTCCGGGTGGTCGCCCCCGGCGAACGCGTGGACGCGGGCGGCGGGTTCACGATCTGGCTGACCGCCGAGGGCAAGCACTGGCTGAGCCCGGACGGCACGGAGAACTTCCGCAGCGTCGTGGACGGCAACATCGACCTGTCCCGGCCGGGCGTGAGCCACCAGGCCGAGGGCGACGCCACGGCGACCTTCCACTCCGGCCTCTTCTACGGAACCAAGCGGGCCGGGCAGGTCGTCCTCACCGACGCGGACGGCCGCAGGACCTCCGCGACCCTCCTCGAACTGCCGGGCCGCCCCGGCTGGGGCGTCTGGTACGCACACCGGACGGGCTCGGTCGAGGGCGTCGGCGTGGCGCTGTACGACCGCAACGGGCGCCTGCTGGCGGAGCTTCCGCCATTCTGACGCCCGGCCGGACGCTCGTGGAGCGACCCGCGGCAGGGCCCGGCACGGGGCGGGCCCTGCCCATCGCACCACCGACGAGCGCGAGGACCGCCACCGTGTCGCACGAGCCGCCGGAAGAGCCGCCGGTCGAGCAGCCGGACGAGCCGCCGGTCGAGCCGGCGTCCGGACCACGGGCGTTGCCGGGTCGGGACGACGCGGACTTCACCGCCTTCGCCGTCGCCGCGTGGCCGCGCCTGGTGCGTACGGCGCAGCTGCTCACCGGCGACTTCCACGAGGCCGAGGACCTGGTGCAGACGACCCTCGCGAAGGTGTACGGGCGCTGGCGCCGGGTGCCGCGCGAGGAGATCGACCTGTACGTGCGGCGGGCGCTGGTCAACAACAACCTCAGCCGGCTGCGCCGCAAGCGGGTCGTCCATCTGCTCACCCCGGTCCTCCCCGAGTCGCTGCGGCACGCCGTCGCGGGCCACGCGGAGGCGGTCGAGCGGCGCACCGCCCTCCTCGCGGCCCTCGCCGACCTGCCGCCCCGGCAGCGGGCGGTGATGGTGCTGCGCTACTGGGAGGACCTGAGCGAGCCGGACATCGCGGCGGTGCTGAACTGCTCGATCGGCACGGTCAAGACCCACGCCCGGCGCGGTCTCGCCGCCCTCCGCGCCCACCCGGGCCTGGCCCTTCCCCCTACCGGAGCCCCCCGATGACCCCCGCACCTCCCGATCGCCCCGATTTCCCCGAGCCCCCCGACGAACCGGACGCCGCCGACCTGCGGGCCGCCTTCGCCGCCGTCGCCCGTGACATCACGCCCGGGCCGGTGCCGCTGGCGGAGGTACGACGCCGGGGCCTGGCCCTGCGGCGGCGCCGGACGGTGGCCCTGGCCGCGCTCACCGTGCTCTCGGTGTCCGGCGCCGCCGCCGTGGCGGGCCTCGCGCTGTCCGCCGGGCCGCCCGAGGTCACGGCCGCCTCGCTCCCCGCCGCCCCGAGTGCCGCCCCGAGCACCGCCCCCGCACCCGCCGCACCCCTCCCGCCCCCGGTGCGCGTGGTGCGGCCGGGGGAGCGGGTGGCCGCGGGGAAGGGGTGGACGGTGTGGCTGACCGCCGAGGGCAAGCACTGGTCGGGGCCGGACGGGTACACCAACGCCCGGAGCGTGACGGACGGCAACATCGCGCTCTCGGAGCCGGGGGTCTCCTACCAGCGGGAGGGCGGCCGGGAGGGGGTCCTCCATTCGGGCCTCTACTACGGGACCCGCTCGGCGGGCCGGGTCGAGCTGCGGGAGGCGGACGGGCGGACCGTCCTCGCGACGCTGCTCGAACTGCCGGGCCGCCCCGGCTGGGGCGTCTGGTACGCGTACACCGCGCCCTCGGCGCACGACCTGCGCGACCCGGGCTCGGTGACGGACCCGCGTGACCAGGGCGGCCTCGCCGACGTCCTCCTCTACGACCGGTCGGGGCGCCTCCTGTCGCAGCTCCCCGGCGATCCCTCACGTACCGTCAGCGAGGCGCCACCGACAGGGCGTTGAGCTGCCTACTTGCCGGTAGCACGCTGAGTCGCGTAGTCACTACGCCACCCCTCGTGCACGTGCATCTGCTCATGCACCGGCACATGAACACAGCTATGATCCGAGGAAGTTGACACCTGCACCAATCACCTCGGGGAGCTACCAGTGCATCACGCGCACCACGCGTACAACGGCATGGCGGCCACGGAGCTTCGTGGTGTCGTGTGGCAGAAGAGCCGGCACAGCAACTCGCAGGGATCCTGCGTGGAGTTCGCCAAGCTGCCCGGCGGTGACGTGGCGGTGCGCAACTCCCGGCACCCCGACGGCCCCGCGCTCGTCTACACGCCCGCCGAGATCGAGGCGCTGCTGCTCGGCGTGAAGGACGGGGAGTTCGACCACCTGGTGCAGGGGTGACGCGGACGACGTGAGAAGAGGGAAGGGCCCCGGCGGCGACCGCCACCGGGGCCCTTCCTCGGTATCCGCCTCTGTCCGCGCCCGCGGGTGCGCACTACTCCGGGCCCAGCCGGAACAGCGCCCACACGACCTTTCCCTGGAGCGTGCCCGCGAGCGGGTGCCAGCCCCAGCTGTCGCTGAACGACTCCACCAGGAACAGGCCCCGGCCCGACTCGGCGGCGAAGTCCTCCTCGCTCGTCCGGGCCTCCGGGCTCTCCCGGCTGGGGTCGCGCACGGCGCACACCAGGCGCGAGGCCCAGCGCATCAGGTGCAGCCGCACGGGCGGATTCAGGCCTTCCTCGGGAATCGAGGTCATGGCCGGATCGGTCCCCGCGGGCACCGCGTGGCGCAGCGCGTTCGTGACGAGTTCGGAGACGACCAGGGCCACGTCGTCGAAACGGTCGGCGAGGTCCCAGTTGCTGAGCGTCTGGCTGGTGAACTTCCGGGCGCCGCGCACCGCTTCGTAGCGGGGCGGGAGGGCGCAGGAGGCCGAGTTCGACACGCTCGCGGGATCGATCGGCGGAAGCCCCTGCCGTAACGGCTCGAGCATGGTCGATCCATTCGGTCCCATGCGAGGCACTCCCGGGAATCGCGGCGGTGGTGCGACAAGGCGGTGCGACAACGGTGCGACGGCACGCGTGGATACGCGGCCGCGCGAACACCATGGTTCCGGAGGCGCCCAAGGGATGCAAGGGCAGATGCACGTGCACGCGCCGGACCTGTCCGTCCCCGTGCCGATTCTGTGCATAAGTCGTCCACGGGCGGCATCGGAGGTGCCCGGAACCCGCCCTCTATCCGTAATCGAATGTGTACGCGCTGAAGCGTTTAGTGGCAGAATCCGGGGCTCGACGGGGGCTCGACAGCGAGAGCAGCACCGTGAAGGGGAGGCTGGAGCCGTGACGGCAGGCGAATCGAGCGGGGCGAACGGAAGTGTGGTGCGCCGCATCCTGCTGGGCTCCCAGTTGAGGCGACTGCGCGAATCGCGGGGCATCACCCGGGAAGCCGCCGGTTACTCGATCCGGGCGTCCGAATCCAAGATCAGCCGTATGGAGTTGGGAAGGGTGAGCTTCAAGGCCAGGGACGTCGAGGATCTGCTCACCCTCTACGGGGTCTGCGACGAGTCCGAGCGCGGCTCGCTGCTCGGCCTGGCCCGCGAGGCCAACGTCGCCGGCTGGTGGCACAGCTTCGGCGACGTGCTGCCCGGCTGGTTCCAGACGTACATCGGTCTCGAAGGCGCCGCCTCCCTCATCCGCATCTACGAAGTGCAGTTCGTGCACGGCCTGTTGCAGACCGAGGCCTACGCCCACGCCGTCGTCACTCGCGGCATGCCGGGCGCCCCGTGCGCCGAGATCGACCGCCGCGTCGCGCTGCGCCTGGAGCGCCAGAAGGTGCTCGTCTCCGAGAACGCCCCGCACCTGCACGCCGTCCTCGACGAGGCCGCGCTGCGCCGCCCGTACGGTGACCGGTCCGTGATGCGGGGGCAGTTGAGGCACCTCATCGAGATCTCCGAACACCCGAACGTGACGCTCCAGGTGATGCCCTTCTCCTTCGGCGGGCACGCGGGCGAGAGCGGCGCCTTCACCATGCTGAGCTTCCCGGAGTCCGATCTCTCCGACGTGGTGTACCTGGAGCAGCTCACCAGCGCCCTCTACCTGGACAAGCGCGAGGAGGTCGGACAGTACGCGCGGGTGATGGAGCGCCTGCAGAAGGACAGTCCCGATCCCGCCGAAAGCCGTGATCTTCTCCGGGGACTCCTTCAACTCGGCTGATACGTCAGTACGATGACGGGACATCAGTGAGGCGGCTGTGACGCGGCGGTCGCCCGTGCCGAAGTCCGCCACCGCGGGTTAGGGGTCTCGTTCCATGGCGTCTGCTCTGTCTTCGGACTACTTCACCGAACTGGCGCACCAGTACATCGACGGCGAGTGGAAGCCGGGCAGCGGATCCTGGGACATCATCGACTTCAACCCGTACACCGGGGAGAAGCTCGCCGCGATCACCGTCGCCACCGCCGCCGAGGTCGACCGCGCCTACCGGGCCGCCGAGCGGGCCCAGGCGGAGTGGGCCGAGACCAACCCGTACACCCGCCGGCTCGTCTTCGAGCGGGCGCTGCGGATCGTCGAGGAGCGCGAGGACGAGATCGCCGAGGCGATCGTCGCCGAGCTGGGCGGCACCCGCCTCAAGGCCGGCTTCGAGCTGCACCTCGCCAAGGAGTTCCTGCGCGAGGCGATCCAGGTGGCGCTGCGCCCCGAGGGCAGCATCCTGCCCTCGCCGGTGGACGGCAAGGAGAACCGCGTCTACCGCCTCCCGGTCGGCGTGATCGGCGTCATCTCGCCCTTCAACTTCCCCTTCCTGCTCTCCATCAAGTCCGTCGCGCCCGCGCTCGCCCTCGGCAACGCGGTCGTCCTCAAGCCCCACCAGAACACCCCGATCTGCGGCGGCACCCTGGTCGCCAAGGTCCTGGAGGAGGCGGGCCTGCCCGCCGGCCTGCTCAACGTGGTGGTCACCGACATCGCCGAGATCGGCGACGCGCTGCTCACCCACCCGGTCCCGAAGGTCATCTCCTTCACCGGCTCCGACCGCACCGGGCAGCACGTGGCCACCGTCTGCGCCCAGCACTTCAAGCACGCCGTGCTCGAACTCGGCGGCAACAGCGCGCTGATCGTCCTCGACGACGCCGACCTCGACTACGCGGTGGACGCGGCCGTCTTCAGCCGCTTCGTGCACCAGGGCCAGGTCTGCATGGCCGCCAACCGGATCCTGGTGGACCGCACGGTGGAGGCGGAGTTCACCGAGAAGTTCGTCGCCAAGGTGAAGACCCTGCGGGTCGGCGACCCGGCCGACCCGGCCACCCACATCGGCCCGCTCATCAACGCCCAGCAGGCGGAGGCGGTGGCCTCGGTCGTCGAGCAGACCGTGGCCGGCGGCGCCACCGCGCTGCTGCGCGGCTCCGTCGAGGGCAGCCTGGTCTCGCCGACCGTCCTCACCGGCATCGCCGCCGACGCGCCGGTGCTCAGCCAGGAGATCTTCGGCCCGGTGGCCCTGATCATCCCGTTCGACGGCGAGGACGAGGCCGTACGGATCGCCAACGACACCCCGTACGGCCTGAGCGGCGCCGTGCACACCGGCAACGTCGAGCGGGGCGTCCGGGTCGCCAAGCGGATCCACACCGGCATGATCCACATCAACGACGGCACCGTGCACGACGAGCCGATCGTCCCCTTCGGCGGCGAGAAGCAGTCGGGCATCGGCCGGCTCAACGGCGAGGCGATGGTCGAGGCCTTCACCACCCGCAAGTGGATCTCCATCCAGCACGGGCGCAGCCGCTTCCCCTTCTAGGGCGCGTGTCGGGGATCGCGGACCGTAGCTGTCCGCGATCCTCCGTAGCGTGGTCGGTGTCGAGAAGGCGAGAGCCCGGCCACCGGTCCGGGCAGCACGGAAGGCGGCGGTCATGGTTGCTCTTGTTCCCCCGGAGGCGTACGGCGACGAGCGCGGCGCGTTCCTCAACTTCGTCGAGGCCCAGCGGGCCGCGGTGATCCGCGCGAGCCTCGGCCTCACCGAGGAGCAGGCGGCGAGCCGCCCCAGCGCCAGCGAGCTCAGCCTGTCCGGGCTGATCAAGCACACCGCGGAGGTCGAGCTCAACTGGCTGCGGCTCGCCCAGCAGCGCCCGAACGAGCGGCAGCGCACCCAGGAGACCTGGGGCGAGGCCTTCCGGCTCGTCGACGGGGAGACGATCCCCGAGGTCACCGCCTTCTGGCGGGAGGTGGCGAAGGAGACCGAGGAGTTCGTCCGGTCCGTGCCCAGCCTGGACCAGGAGTTCCCGCTGCCGCCGGCCCCCTGGTTCCCGAAGGACGGGCGGGTCTCGGTCCGCTGGATGCTGCTCCACCTGGTCCAGGAGATCGGCCGGCACGCCGGCCACGCGGACGTCATCCGCGAGTCCCTGGACGGCAAGGGCTCCTTCGAGCTGATCGAGATGGAGGGCCGGGCGTAGCGGATCTACTCTGGTCACCGTCGATCAGGGAGGTCCGCGGGATGTCGGCGATCCGCCTTCTCGTGCTGGGCGCGGTCAAACAGCACGGCCGCGCCCACGGCTACCAGGTCCTGGGCGACCTGGAGTACTGGGGCGCGCACGAGTGGTCCCACGCCAAGCCGGGCTCGGTCTACCACGCGCTGAAGCAGATGGCGAAGCAGGGACTGCTGGTCGCCTCCGAGAGCGCGCCGAGCACGGCGGGCGGCCCGCCGAGGGTCGAGTACGAGATCACGGACGCCGGCCGCGAGGAGTACCTGCGGCTGCTGCGCGAGGCACTGTCCACGTACGACCAGCAGATGGACGTGCTGTCGGCGGGGGTCGGCTTCATCGTGGACCTGCCGCGCGCGGAGGCGGTCGAGCTGCTGCGCGCCCGGGTGCGCGGCCTGGACGCGTGGCGGACCTCGGTCACCGAGTACTACACGCCGGAGGGCGGCCCGGGGCAGCTCGGGCACATCGGCGAGATCATGCACCTCTGGGTGCACTCGGCCGACTCGGGCCGGGAGTGGACCCTCGGTCTGATCGAGCGGATCGAGGGCGGTGCCTATGTGTTCGCGGGCGAGGGCGAGCCCTTCGTGGGCGTCCTCGCGGACGGCCAGGAGAACCCGTACGCGAACGGCGCCTGATCCCGTCCGGCCGGCCGCCCGCCTCAGTGGTGGAAGGACGTGGCGGCCTGCCTGTCGAGGGTGAACGGGTGCGGCTGGCGGCGCAGTTCGGGCAGCAGGCGCTCCAGGTCCTCGGCGAGCAGGTTCGCCAGGTCGGCGGAGAAGCCGTTGCGGCAGACGATCCGCAGCACCGACAGGTCCTCCCGGTCGGGCGGGAAGGTGTAGGCGGGCACCAGCCAGCCGCGCTCGCGCAGCCGGCGCGACACGTCGAAGACGTCGAAGGCGGTGACGTCGGGCGCGGTGGTGAACGCGAAGACGGGCAGCTGGTCGCCGCGGGTGAGCAGCCGGAAGTCGCCGAGCGTCTCGACCCGTTCGGCGAGCATCCGCGCCACGTCCCGGCTGGTCTGCTGGACGGCCCGGTAGCCGGCCCGGCCCAGCCGCAGGAAGGTGTAGTACTGCGCGACGACCTGGGCGCCGGGGCGGGAGAAGTTCAGGGCGAAGGTGGGCATGTCGCCGCCCAGGTAGTTGACCCGGAAGACCAGCTCCTCGGGGAGCTCGGCGGGGGAGCGCCACAGGGCCCAGCCGACGCCCGGGTAGACCAGGCCGTACTTGTGGCCGGAGGTGTTGATGGAGGCGACCCGGGGGAGCCGGAAGTCCCACACCAGGTCCTCGTCGAGGAAGGGCGCGACCATGCCGCCGGAGGCGCCGTCCACGTGCACGGGCACGTCGGTCCCGGTGCGCTCCTGGAGCTCGTCGAGGGCGGCGCAGATCTCGGCGACGGGTTCGTAGGAGCCGTCGAAGGTGGAGCCGAGGACGGCGACCACGCCGATGGTGTTCTCGTCGCAGAGCGCGGCGGCCGACTCGGCGTCCAGGTGGAAGCGGTCGCCGCGCATGGGCACCAGGCGCGGCTCGACCTCCCAGAAGTTGCAGAACTTCTCCCAGCAGACCTGCACGTTGACGCCCATCACCAGATTGGGCCGGGCGCCGGGGTAGCGGTCGGCGTTGCGCTTGGCCCAGCGGCGCTTGAGGGCCATCCCGGCCAGCATGCAGGCCTCGCTGGAGCCGGTGGTGGAGCAGCCGACCGCGGTGGCCGGGTCGGGCGCGTTCCACAGGTGGGCGAGCATGGCGACGCAGCGGCGCTCCAGTTCGGCGGTGCGCGGGTACTCGTCCTTGTCGATCATGTTCTTGTCGCGGCACTCGGCCATGAGCACCCCGGCCTGGGGTTCCATCCAGGTGGTGACGAAGGTGGCCAGGTTGAGCCGGGAGTTGCCGTCGAGCATCAGCTCGTCGTGGACCATCTGGTAGGCGTTCATCGGGGGCATCGGCCGGTCGGGCAGCCGGTGCCTGGGCGGCGCCTCGGTCATGCCGCCGACCGGGTCGGCCTCGCCGTAGAAGGGGTTGAGGGCGAGGCGCCGGAAGCGCTCGGTGTCGGGCGCGGTCTCGTCGGGTCCCTTGTGCAGCGGCACGGCGGGGCTCCTTCCATTCCGGGTGCGGGCGGTTCAGTGCAGCGGGTCGCCGTTCTCGTCGAGTTCCAGCTGGGGGCGGCCGGTGACGACCAGCCAGGCGGGCAGCGAGGCGAGCACGAGCAGCGCGATCATCGGCGGCGCGGCGGCGATGACGGCGGCGATGAAGAGGCTCACCCAGCCCTGCCGGGTGGTCGCGAGGACCATGCCGAGGACGGCGGAGGAGACGGCCACCGCCGGGTGGATCTCCGGTACGAGGGCCTGCGCGCACAGGCCGAACGCGGCGCCGATGAACACCACCGGGAACACCCGGCCGCCGACGAAGCCGCAGGACGCGGCCACCAGCAGGGCGAGCAGCTTCACCACGGCCAGCTTGGCCAGCTCGCCCGAGCCGAGGGCCCCGATCGAGCCGACCAGCTCCCGGGTCTCCTCCAGCCCCTTGAACAGCGTCAGGTGCCCGCCGAGGACGCCCAGCAGACCGAGCACCAGACCGCCCAGCGGCAGCATCAGCATGGGGTGCCGCAGCCGCCGGAAGGCGCGGTGGACGTACGGGAAGGCGTAGCAGCCGAGCAGTCCGAAGACGGCGGCGAGCGTGGCGACCACCATCGCGGCGAGCACGTCCTCGAAGCCGGGGTCGGTCAGCTGCGGCAGGCCCATGTCGAAGCTGGGGTGGGAGACCAGCTGGGTGGTCATCGCCCCGGCGCCGGCCGCCACCAGCGGCGCGAACAGCTTGTCCCACAGCCCGCCGCCGGCGAGCCCCGGGGCCGCCTTCGAGGCCAGCGCCTCCGAGATCACCAGGGCCGCGGCGACCGGAGTGCCGAAGAGCGCGCCGAAGGTGGCGGCGGTGGCCAGCGACACCCACAGCGCGCCCGGCAGCGCCGGCAGCACCGTGCGGCCCAGCCAGTACGCGAGCGCGATGGCGGCGACGATCGTCGGGTTCTCCGGGCCCAGGCTGACGCCGCCGGCCAGTGTGAGCGTGCTGGCGACGAGCAGTCCGGGCACCACCCCGGGGGCGATCGGCGGCCCGCCGAGCCCGCCCTCGGCCGGGTCGGAGCCGGCGTGCCCGTACGCCTTCCAGACCACGAGACCGACCGCCACGCCGCTCGCGGTGAGCATCACGACGATCCACAGCGCCGAGTAGTGGCCGACGCCGAGTGCGTCCGGAAGGGTGTCCCAGAGCACCTCCTGCAGCCGCTCGGCCAGCCCGCTGATCCCCAGGAACAGCAGCGCCGAACCGACCCCGACCACGAGCGCGGGCACGATCAGCGGCAGCAGGACCTTCCGGGAGAGCTCCGGGGCGGCGGACGGCGGGACGGGTGCTTGGGTGGCCACGAGCACACCATAAGTGAGCAAATGCCGCACAACACCCCGAGATTCCGGCTTGCACCTCACGTGGCGTCAGGACGGAGGCTTGGCACCGGACCGACACGAGCAGAGGACGGGAACGATGGGCCACTCCGTGGGACGGGTCGCCGGATACGCCGGGATCACGGTGCGCACCCTGCACCACTACGACGCGATCGGACTGCTCTCGCCGAGCGGGCGCAGCGCGGCGGGCCACCGCCGCTACTCCGACGCGGACCTCGACCGGCTCCAGCAGATCCTGTTCTACCGGGAGCTCGGCTTCCCCCTCGAAGAGGTCGCCGTCCTCCTGGACGACCCGCGCGCCGACCCGCGGGAACACCTGCGGCGCCAGCACCGGCTGCTGACCGCGCGCATCGGAGAGCTCCAGCGGATGGCGGCGGCCGTCGAGCACGCCATGGAGGCGAAACGGATGGGCATCAACCTCACGCCCGAGGAGAAGTTCGAGGTCTTCGGCCACAAGGACCCCGAGGCGTACGCGGAGGAGACCGCGCGCCGCTGGGCCGGCACCACCAGCCACGAGGCCACCCTGGCCCGGGTCGCCGGCTACACCAAGGACGACTGGCGGCGCATGAAGGAGGAGGTCGACGCCTGGGGCACCGCCTACGCCGCCCTCATGGACACCGGCGCGGCCCCCGGCTCCGCCGCCGCCCTCGACCTCGCCGAGGCGCACCGCGCCCACATCACCAAGTGGTTCTTCGACTGCCACCCGAAGGTCCACCAGGACCTCGCCGAGATGTACGTCACCGACGTGCACTACCGCGCCTTCTACGACGCCATGCACGAGGGCCTGGCCGAGCACCTGCGGTCCGCGATCCGCGCGAACGCGCGGCGGCTCACCGGCCGGGGCTGAGCCGGCCCGGCCCGCCCCGCGCCCGGCGCGGGCCCGGCGCGGGCCCGGCGCGGGCCCGGTGTGGGTCCGGGGCGGGTCCCGGGCGGCGGTCCGGGGCGGTGGTCCGGGGTCAGGGCCGCGGGGCGATCACCACGGCGGTGCCGTACGCGCACACCTCCGTGCCCACGTCGGCGGCCTCCGTCACGTCGAAGCGGAACATCAGGACCGCGTTCGCGCCGCGCGCCCGGGCCTGCTCCACCAGGCGCTCCATGGCCTGGTTGCGGGTCTCCACCAGGGTCTTGGTCAGCCCCTTCAGCTCCCCGCCGACGAGCGACTTCAGACCCGCGCCGATCTGGCTGCCGAGGTGCCGGGAGCGCACGGTCAGCCCGAAGACCTCGCCGATCACCCGCTGCACCTCGTGGCCCGGCACGTCGTTCGTGGTCACCACCAGCACGTCCTCGTGCCCACCCTGACCGCCGCCGTACTCGTCGATGCCCATGCGCATCCACCTCCTGGGCCACAGCCTGGCGCCCGGCGGTCCCGCCCGCATCCGGAGCGGGGCCGCCTGGAACCCGGGGCGTTCACCGGGCGTTGGTACCTTGGGGCAGCCGTCCCGCACGACACCCCCATGCCCCCACCGACCGCAGGAGCCCGGAACCCCGTGAACACGCTTGCCCTCGGACCGAGCTGGCTGGACCCGGACTATCTGATCCAGACCTTCGGTCTGATCGGTGTCCTCGTCATCGTCTTCGCCGAGTCCGGCCTGCTCATCGGCTTCTTCCTGCCCGGTGACTCGCTGCTCTTCACGACCGGCCTGCTGGTCACCACCGGCAAGCTCGACACCCCGCTGTGGCTGGTGTGCACGCTGGTCGTCGCCGCCGCCGTCATCGGCGACCAGGTGGGCTACCTCTTCGGCCGCAAGGTCGGCCCCGCGCTCTTCAAGCGCCCGGACTCCAAGCTCTTCAAGCAGGAGAACGTGGAGAAGGCCCACGTCTTCTTCGAGAAGCACGGCCCGAAGTCGCTGATCCTGGCCCGCTTCGTGCCGATCGTGCGCACCTTCACGCCGATCATCGCCGGCGTCAGCCGCATGAACTACCGCTCCTTCATCACCTTCAACGTCATCGGCGGCGTGCTGTGGGGCGCCGGCGTGACGCTGCTGGGCTCCGCGCTCGGCAAGGTCGAGTTCGTGCACAAGCACATCGAGCTGATCCTCGTCGCCATCGTGCTGATCTCCGTCGTCCCGGTGGTCATCGAGGTGCTGCGCGCCCGGTCCCAGGCGAAGAAGAACCCGCCCCGGGACATCGACCACGACGCCCCCGGCACCCCGAACCCGCCGGCCGAGCGCGGCCGCCACGCCAAGCGCTAGCAGCCCCGGAAGGGGTCAGAAGCCCCTCGTCCGCTTCGCCGCGCGGCGGGCCGCCGCCGCGCGCGGAGCCTGCATGAACAGGCGGGCCAGCTCGCCTCCGAGGTTCACGCCGATCGCGATCGCCAGGGCCAGGGCCGCCGCCTTGGCCAGGGACGCGAAGCCCGTGTCCAGGTTGTGCTGGGCGATCGCGAGCACACCGAAGTACGTCGCCGAACCGGGCAGCAGCGGGCCGATCGCCGCCGTCACGTACGGCAGCGACGAAGTGTGGTGGTAGCGGGCGATCAGCTGCCCGAAGAGACCCACCAGACCGGCCGCGACCGCCGTCGCCATCACCGCAGAGCCGCCCGCCGTCACCGCGATCGACGCGTAGATCACCCACGCCACCCCGCCGTTCAGCGTCGCGAACAGCACCGTCGCCCGCGACTGCTGGAGCAGGATCGCGAAGGTCGCGCACAGCACCATCGAGGCCGCGATCTGCACCACCGGGCGCTCGACCGCCTTCAGCGCCCCCTCCGGATTGAGCTCGGCGCCGAACTGCACCGCCAGGTACAGCACCGACAGCACGCCCACCACGATCGCCACGAAGAAGTAGCCGACCTCCAGCAGCCGGGCCGAGGCCGTGATGTAGAAACCGGTCAGACCGTCCTGGACGGCCGCCACCAGCGCCCGCCCCGGGATCAGCGCGAACAGCCCACCGGTGATCACCGCCGAGGGCCGCAGGTCCGCATGGAGCAGCGTCAGCGCCACGCCCACCGCCGCCGGCGGCATCGCCGCCACCAGGAACTGGTAGAACTCCGGCAGCCCGCGCCCCGCGCACAGCCACGCCAGCCGGTCGCCCAGCATCGCGCCGAGCGCCGCCACGAAGAACACCGTCGCCCCGCCGCCCAGCAGCACCGACGCCGCCCCCGCGAGCACCCCGGCCGCACCCGTCAGCACCCAGCCCGGGTACGGGTGCCGGTTGCGGCGGATCTCCGCGAGCCGCCGGTAGGCCTCCTCCGGCGACACGTCGTGCGCCGGGTCGTTGATGTCGGCGAGCAGCACGTACACGGCCTCCAGGCGCGTGTAGTCCGTGCCCCGCCGCCGTACCGTGCGGTTCGCCGTCACCGGGTCGTCCACCAGCGAGGGCTGGTACGTGATCGACAGCAGCGTGAACGTCACCGTCGGCTCGCAGCGGTCCAGACCGTAACTGCGGCAGATCGCGAACATCGCCGCCTCGACGTCCTCCGCGCCCTCGCCGCCCGCCAGCAGCAGCTCGCCGATGCGCAGCGTCAGGTCGAGCACCCGCGGCACCGGCGGCCCGGCCTCGTCCGCCTTCCGCGAGGGCTCCGGCACCGGCCGCTCACCGACCGGCAGCCGCAGCATCGTCCGCATCCGGTCCTGCCAGGGCGCGTCCTGCGACATCCGGACCATCGGTATGCCGTACGCGGGCGTGAACGCCGGCGGCGCGTTCTGCGCCGAATAGGTCGAGGGCGGGGCGAAGGCGGAACCTTCCTGCTCCGGCGCGGGCTCCGGCGCGAGCCCCTGCGGCAGCGCGAACTCCGAGGTCGGATGCTCCTCCTCGGGCGGCTCCGGCGGCTCCACCCCGGCAGGCGGCACGAAGGCGCTCCGCGCCTCGTCGGACACCGGCTTGCGGTCCTCCGGCTCCCCGTCCGGCGCGCCCGGCGCGTCCGGCTTCACCACCACTCTCCTCGCCCTCATTCCGCCCTGGTACCCACGCGGCCACGCCCCATACGGACCCGGCTCAGCCCAGTATGGACGCGCGAAGGGCGGCGCACCTCAGCAGGTGCGCCGCCCTTCACGGGGTGCTCGCGGGGAGCGGGGGCTCAGTGGCCGCCCTGCTCCTTGAAGCGCCGGTACGACTTCTCGACCTCGGCCTCGGCCTCGGCGCGGCCGACCCAGTCGGCGCCCTCGACCGACTTGCCCGGCTCCAGGTCCTTGTAGACCTCGAAGAAGTGCTGGATCTCCAGGCGGTCGAACTCCGGCACGTGGTGGATGTCGCGCAGGTGCTCCATGCGCGGGTCCGTCGCCGGCACGCACAGCAGCTTGTCGTCGCCGCCGGCCTCGTCCGTCATCCGGAACATGCCGATGGCACGGCACTTGATGAGGCAGCCCGGGAAGGTCGGCTCGTCCAGGATCACGAGCGCGTCCAGCGGGTCGCCGTCCTCGCCGAGGGTGTTCTCGACGTAGCCGTAGTCCGTCGGGTAGGCGGTCGAGGTGAAGAGACGGCGGTCCAGGCGGATCCGACCGGTCTCGTGGTCGACCTCGTACTTGTTCCGCGACCCCTTGGGGATCTCGATGAGAACGTCGAACTCCACGGGTGGATCTCCTCCTGAATCAACACATGTCAATGCTCGCGACCACGCGCGATGGTTAAGTGTCTCTCACGCACGCTCTTGATCGCGAAAGGGGCTGGTCATCACATGCCGGAGGCGAGAACCTGGCAGCTCGTGGCGGGCTCCGCCGCGCTCGGTCTGGCCCTGGCCGCCGGAGCGGTCACCACCGCCGGCCCGTGGGACAACGGTCAGCGTAAGGCCGAGCGGGCCAGGGCGGACCTCGCCGACGGACGAGGTGGCGCACATCACGCCGGACCGCCCGCCCCCGCCCCGCACCGCCCGGCCCCCGCCCCCAGCGCCGCCGGCGTCCTGCGCGCCCTCGGCACCACCACCGCACCCGCCGGCACGACCACCCGGACGGGCGACGACCTCGCCGCCGTCCTCGTACCGCTGCTCGGCGACCCCGGCCTCGGCCCGCTCCGCACCGCCTCCGTCGTCGACACCGCCACCGGCCGGCAGCTGTACGGCGAAGGCGCCGGCACCCCCATGACCCCCGCCTCCACCGTCAAGATCGCCACCACCACCGCCGCGCTCTCCGCCCTCGGCCCCGACCACCGCATCGCCACCACCACCGTGACCGGCCCCGACGCCCGCACGGTCACCCTCGTCGGCGGCGGCGACCCCACCCTCGACCACACCCGCCTCAAGGCCCTGGCCGACGCCACCGCCCGCGCCCTCAAGACCCGCGCCGCGACCGCGCCCGTCCGCCTCACCTACGACACCAGCCTCTACAAGGGCCCCGCCCTCCACCCCATCGGCCCCAACGAGAACCTCGCCCCCGTCACCGCCCTGATGACCGACGAGGGCCGCACCGACGGCCCCGGCACCGGCCCCGCCCCCCGCACCGCCGACCCCGCCCGCGACACCGCCACCGCCTTCGCCGGACTCCTGCGCCAGGCCGGCGTACGCCTCCACGGCGAACCGGCCCCCGGCCGCGCCGCCACCGGCCCGAAGGCCGTCCCGCTCGCCCGCACCGACTCCGCACCCCTCGCCGACCTCGTCGAACGCACCCTCACCAGCAGCGACAACGACCTCGCCGAAGCACTCGCCCGGCAGACCGCGCTCGCCCGCAAACAGCCCGCCAGCTTCACCGGCGCCGGGAAGGCCGTCCACGACGAACTCGCCCGCCTCGGCCTCCCACTCGCCGGCACCCGCTTCGCCGACGGCAGCGGCCTCGACCGCACCGACCGCGTCTCCGCCGCCCTCCTCACCGGACTCCTCACCCGCGCCGCCGACCCCACCCGGCCCGGCCTGCGCCCCGTCCTCACCGGACTGCCCGTCAGCGGCTTCACCGGCACCCTCGCCGGACGCTTCGGCACCGGCCCCGCCGCCACCGGCGCCGGCCTCGTCCGCGCCAAGACCGGCACCCTCACCGGCGTCAACACCCTCGCCGGCACCGTCGTCACCCCCGACGGACGCCTCCTCGCCTTCGCCTTCCTCGCCGGCCGCACCCACTCCCCCGACGCCGCCCAGACCGCCCTCGACCGGCTCTCCGCCGCCCTCGCCGCAACCACCACCGCCCCGCCCCCGCGCACCTGACCCGCCCCGCCGCGCGACGCGCCGACCGAGCCCCCCACCCCGGCGAGTACTCGCCCGAACCCTCACCGAACGGGCCCCGAGAACGTACGGTTGACGCATGACGAGCATCGGTGGTGCAGGCACATCGGGGATGGTCGACTGGAACCTCGCCGTCGCGACGGCGACCCGACTGGTGCGCCCGGGCCCGGAGGTGAGCCGGGACGAGGCCCGCGAGGTCGTCGCCGAACTCCGCCGGCACGCCCGCGCCGCCGAGGACCACGTCCGCGGCTACACCCGCATGATCCCCGAAGGCCACACCCCCGACGACACCCCCGTCCTCGTCGTCGACCGGGCCGGCTGGATCAAGGCCAACGTCGCCGGCTTCCGCGAACTGCTCACCCCCCTCCTCGACAAGATGAAGGAACGCCGCTCCACCACCCCCGGCGGCACCGTGCTCAGCGCCGTCGGCGGCAAGGTCACCGGCGTCGAGCTCGGCATGCTGCTCTCCTTCCTCGCCTCCCGGATCCTCGGCCAGTACGAGACCTTCGCCCCCGCCACCCGCGACCTGCCCGCCGGCCCCGACGGCGGCGGCCGCCTCCTGCTCGTCGCCCCCAACATCGTCCACGTCGAACGCGAGCTCGACGTCGACCCCCACGACTTCCGCCTCTGGGTCTGCCTCCACGAAGAGACCCACCGCACCCAGTTCACCGGCGTCCCCTGGCTCCGCGACCACCTCCAGGGCGAGATCCAGTCCTTCCTCGCCGCCACCGACGTCGACCCCTCCACCGTCGTCGAACGCCTCCGCGAAGCCGCCCAGGCCCTCGCCGGCAGCCGCCCCGAGGGCGAACGCGACGAACCCTCCCCCTCCCTCGTCGAACTCGTCCAGACCCCCGAACAACGCGAGATCCTCGGCCGCCTCACCGCCGTCATGTCCCTCCTCGAAGGCCACGCCGACTACGTCATGGACGGCGTCGGCCCCGAGGTCGTGCCCTCCGTCACCGAGATCCGCGAGAAGTTCCAGCAACGCCGCGCCCGCGGCGCCTCCCGGCTCGACCTCGCCCTGCGCAAGCTCCTCGGCCTCGACGCCAAACTGCGCCAGTACCGCGACGGCGAACGCTTCGTCCGCGCCGTCGTCGACCAGGTCGGCATGGACGGCTTCAACCGCGTGTGGACCTCGCCCAACACCCTGCCCACCAAGACCGAGATCGCCCGGCCCGCCGACTGGGTGGCGAGGGTGCACCGTAAGGCAGACTCATGAGACGGACGCGTCGGATGACCGAAGAACACCCCACCAATCACCCATCCGAGGGACCGTAGGCGGCGGGTGAGGCGTGCAATGCTCGGCTGACGGCCAGGTTCTGTCACCATCGACGCACTCTGAGTGACCGAACCCCCCTTTCCGACCGTTAAGACTCCGACCGAGGCACCCCACTCTCTCCACGAAGGGCACCGGACATGGGTCCCCATCCTGCGGTCGCGGCGATACGCCTGGCGGTCCGCCGCGTACTCCACGACGTCCTCACCGAACACCACCACCAGCCCACCGGGCAGCCGCACACCCCCGGCACCCCGCCCGGCGCACACCCCCTCGTGCTCGTCGCCTGCTCCGGCGGCGCCGACTCCATGGCGCTCGCCTCCGCACTCGCCTTCGAAGCACGCAAACTCCCCCTCCGCGCCGGCGGCATCACCGTCGACCACGGCCTCCAGCACGGCTCCACCCAGCGCGCCCACGAGGTCGCCGACCGGATGACCACCCTCGGCCTCGCCCCCGTCGAAGCCGTCACCGTCACCGTCGGCCGCGAAGGCGGACCCGAGGCCGCCGCCCGGGACGCCCGCTACGCCGCCCTCGACGCCGCCGCCGAACGCCACGGCGCCACCGCCGTCCTCCTCGGCCACACCCGCGACGACCAGGCCGAAACCGTCCTCCTCGGCCTCGCCCGCGGCTCCGGCATCCGCTCCCTCTCCGGCATGGCCGCCGTCTCCGGCACCGCAGGCCGCTACCGCCGCCCCTTCCTGGAACTCGACCGCCAGACCGTCCGCAAGGCCTGCATCGCCCAGGAACTCGCCGTCTGGGACGACCCCCACAACAGCGACCCCGCCTACACCCGCTCCCGGCTCCGCCACGAAGGCCTCCCCGCCCTCGAGAAGGCCCTCGGCAAGGGAGTCGTCGAAGCCCTCGCCCGAACGGCCCAGCTCTCCCGCGACGACGCCGACGCCCTCGACTCCTGGGCCGCCGACGCCGAAGCCGCCGTACGCGACGAAGCCGGCCGCCTCGAATGCGCCAAGCTCCACGGACTGCCCCCCGCCGTCCGCCGCCGCGTCCTGCGCCGCGCCGTGATCGCGAGCGGCGCCCCCGCCGGCTCCCTCTTCGCCCGGCACATCGAGGAAGTCGACCGGCTGATCACCGGATGGCGCGGCCAAGGAGCCATCAACCTGCCCGGCCGCGTCGAGGCACTGCGGCAGGGTGGCAGACTGGTCATCCGGCAAGGCTGACCGCAAGTCGCAAGCTGCAACGAAAGTGACCCGGGTGAACGAGAAGGACATGGGCGCCGACCTCCAGTCGGTCCTCATCACCAAGGAAGAGATCGACGCGAAGCTCGCCGAGCTCGCCGCGAAGATCGACGCGGAGTACGCGGGCAAGGACCTGCTCATCGTCGGCGTCCTCAAGGGCGCCGTGATGGTGATGGCGGACCTGGCACGTGCCCTGTCCACCCCCGTCACCATGGACTGGATGGCCGTCTCCTCCTACGGAGCCGGCACCCAGTCCTCCGGCGTGGTCCGCATCCTCAAGGACCTCGACACGGACATCAAGGGCAGGCACGTCCTGATCGTCGAGGACATCATCGACTCGGGCCTGACCCTGTCCTGGCTCCTGTCCAACCTCGGCTCGCGCGAGCCGGCCTCCCTCGAGGTCTGCACCCTGCTGCGCAAGCCGGACGCGGCCAAGGTCGCCATCGACGTCAAGTGGATCGGCTTCGACATCCCCAACGAGTTCGTCGTCGGCTACGGCCTCGACTACGCCGAGAAGTACCGGAACCTCCCCTTCGTCGGCACCCTCGCCCCGCACGTCTACGGCGGCTGAGGCACCCCGACAGGGCCGGACACGGCCCGGCACGATCCGGCAGGGCCCCCGGCACCGGGGAACCCGCACCGCCCTCCCCGCGTTGAAGCAACGGAAGGCGGCCGCGGGCCCCCATGCTGGGGTACCGTCCGAAGAACAGCTTTTTCATACCGCAGCTCCAAACAACCGCAGCTACTCAGCAGCATTCACCTACGGGCAGGAGGGACGGGGCGTCGTGCACGCCTCGTATGGATGGACGTGAAGCGATACTTCCGCGGGCCGGTCATGTGGATCGTGCTGGCCGTCCTCGCCGTGGTCGTGCTGATGCAGGTCGTCGGCTCGTCCGAGGGCTACAAGACGGTGGACACCGGCAAGGTCGTCCAGGCGATCGACAAGAACCAGGTCAAATCCGCACAGCTCACCACCGGTGACGAGCAGGTCGTCAAGATCACGCTGGTCGACGGCCAGAAGATCGACAAGAGCGGCAAGGTCCAGGCCAGCTACATCGGCACCCAGGGCGCCGACCTGGCCGACAAGCTCCAGGAGAAGTTCGAGGCCGGGCAGATCGAGGGCGGCTACACCGTCTCCCCGACGAAGCAGTCCCCCTTCATCTCGGTCCTGCTCTCCCTGCTGCCCTTCGTCCTGATCGTCGTGGTCTTCCTCTTCCTGATGAACCAGATGCAGGGCGGCGGCTCCCGCGTCATGAACTTCGGGAAGTCCAAGGCCAAGCTCATCACCAAGGACACCCCCAAGACGACCTTCGCCGACGTGGCGGGCTCGGACGAGGCGGTCGAGGAACTCCACGAGATCAAGGAATTCCTCCAGGAACCGGCCAAGTTCCAGGCCGTCGGCGCCAAGATCCCCAAGGGCGTGCTGCTCTACGGCCCGCCCGGAACCGGCAAGACCCTCCTCGCCCGCGCCGTCGCCGGCGAGGCCGGAGTGCCCTTCTACTCGATCTCCGGCTCCGACTTCGTCGAAATGTTCGTCGGCGTCGGCGCAAGCCGCGTCCGCGACCTCTTCGAACAGGCCAAGGCCAACGCCCCCGCCATCGTCTTCGTCGACGAGATCGACGCCGTCGGCCGCCACCGCGGCGCCGGCCTCGGCGGCGGACACGACGAGCGCGAGCAGACCCTCAACCAGCTGCTCGTCGAAATGGACGGCTTCGACGTCAAGGGCGGCGTCATCCTGATCGCCGCCACCAACCGCCCCGACATCCTCGACCCCGCCCTCCTGCGCCCGGGCCGCTTCGACCGGCAGATCGCCGTCGACCGCCCCGACATGCAGGGCCGCCTGGAGATCCTCAAGGTCCACCAGAAGGGCAAGCCGGTCGCCCCGGACGTCGACCTCGGCGCCGTCGCCCGCCGCACCCCCGGCTTCACCGGCGCCGACCTCTCCAACGTCCTCAACGAGGCGGCGCTCCTCACCGCCCGCTCGGACAAGAAGCTGATCGACAACAAGGCGCTCGACGAGGCGATCGACCGCGTGGTCGCGGGCCCGCAGAAGCGGACCCGCATCATGTCGGACAAGGAGAAGAAGATCACCGCGTACCACGAGGGCGGCCACGCCCTCGTCGCGGCGGCCTCGCCGAACTCCGACCCGGTCCACAAGATCACCATCCTGTCCCGCGGCCGGGCCCTGGGCTACACCATGGTCCTCCCGGACGAGGACAAGTACTCGACCACCCGCAACGAGATGCTCGACCAGCTCGCCTACATGCTGGGCGGACGCGCCGCCGAGGAACTGGTCTTCCACGACCCGACCACCGGCGCCGCCAACGACATCGAGAAGGCCACCGCCACGGCCCGCGCGATGGTCACCCAGTACGGCATGACCGAGCGGCTCGGCGCCATCAAGTTCGGCGGCGACAACACCGAGCCCTTCCTCGGACGTGAGATGGCCCACCAGCGCGACTACTCCGAAGAGGTCGCCGCGCTGGTCGACGAAGAGGTCAAGAAGCTCATCGAGACCGCCCACAACGAGGCCTGGGAGATCCTGGTCGAGAACCGCGACGTCCTCGACAACCTGGTCCTGGCGCTCCTTGAGAAGGAGACCCTGGGCAAGGAGGAGATCGCCGAGATCTTCGCCCCCATCGTCAAGCGCCCGGCCCGCCCGGCCTGGACGGGCTCGGCCCGCCGCACCCCGTCCACCCGCCCGCCGGTCCTCTCCCCGAAGGAGCTGGCCCTGACCAACAGCGCCAACGGCTCCTCGTCGGCGACGACGCCGGTCGACACCACCAAGTCGATCGACATCGCCCCGGAGGACACCCCGGAACCCTGAGTTCCGCCGGCCCGGACGATCCCGGAATGGAAGCCGCGCCCCCGCAGGTTTTAGCCTGTGGGGGCGCGGCCCTTTCCGCGCCATGTCAGGGACAGACGGAACGAGGCACAGATGACCGACCCGGTGACGCTGGACGGCGAGGGCCCGATCGGCGAGTTCGACGAGAAGCGCGCCGAGAACGCCGTGCGGGAGCTGCTGATCGCGGTCGGCGAGAATCCCGACCGAGAGGGTTTGCAAGAGACTCCTGCGCGCGTTGCACGTGCATATAGGGAATTGCTTGCCGGGATGAGGCAAGAGCCCGAAGACGTCCTGACCACGACTTTTGACATCGGTCACGATGAAATGGTCCTCGTTAAGGACATCGAGCTCGTTAGCTTCTGCGAACATCATTTGCTCCCGTTCCATGGTGTGGCCCATGTGGGCTACATCCCGGCGGAGAGCGGCAAGATCACGGGCCTGTCGAAGCTGGCGCGGCTGGTCGATGTCTTCGCTCGCCGTCCGCAGGTGCAGGAGCGCCTGACAACCCAGATAGCCGATTCGCTGATGAAGATCCTCGACGCGCGCGGGGCGATCGTCGTGATCGAGGCCGAGCACATGTGCATGTCGCTGCGCGGCATCCGCAAGCCGGGCGCGAAGACGACGACCTCGGCGGTGCGTGGCCAACTTCGTGACGCTACTACACGAGCTGAGGCTATGTCCCTGATATTGGCACGTTAGTAGCGGAGTGTCCGCCCTGCTCCATACCGTCCCCGATCAGTGGGATTGATCGCGGATCAAGGGGGATCGGTATGGGGTACGGCCTTTCCAGCAAGATGCTGGTGAACCTGGTGGACGGCTGTGTCCAGGCGAAGAACGTGGCGCCCGGCGGTGCGATGTGGACGCTGGACGGCGACCGGACGGTGCAGACCACGGTCATGGGTGTGACGGCGGTGAAGGGGCGTGAAGCCGTCGACGTGGTCACGGATCACATGACCTTCACCGCGAGCCCGGACTTGCTGCTCGCCACGCCGGACGGTTGGACGCACGCCCGGGACGCGGCGGGGGCGACGGTGGCCTGGACGCCGGCGCGGAAGCTCCGTCGGGAGCGGTTCGCCATCAGGCCGGGGTACGAGTTCGGGTACTTCGTCGGCGCAACCTGCGCTGACGGGACCGTCGGCAAGAACTATGTGTCGCTGGTCGTGAACGAGGAGGACTTCGCGACCCGGTATGCGGCCGCATTGACGGCCTGCACGGGGCTTCCTGCGCGTCTGGAGGCAGTATCCCGGCCGTCCGGCTATCTCAAGCGAGACCTGGCGGGCTTCAGGGTCCGTGTGGTCTCTTCGTACCTCTCTGACGCGCTGAGGCACTACGTGGGCGGGGACGCCCACCACATGCGGCAGCGCTTCCCGCGGGTGGTCCTGCGGGACATCTCCACTTTCCAGGGCTTCCTCGATGGGTACATCGACGGTGACGGCTGCGACAAGAGCCATGGATATGGGCGCGTCATCGCGAGTGCCAACGTGCCGTTCCTGATCGAGGTGGCAGAGATCATCGGAGCCCGGTTCACGCCCAAGCAGCAGCCTGCATCGCAGCTCTACGTGTCGAACCGCTGGCAGAGCCGCGGCACCTTCACCCCCGAGCACCACCGCCTCGACCCGCCCGAGTCCACCTGGGTCCAGGTCCACGAGGTCCGCCCCCGCCCCGCCCTCGGGGCCAAGCCCTTCACCTTCTACAGCTACCGGCTGGCCCCGCACCCCACCTTCCTGGTGAACGGGCATCTGGTGCGTGAGCCCTGGTAGGGGTGCGGTCAGGAGGCCCGGGCCTTGCCCGGGCCCTGGGGGTTCTCGTCGTCCGGGAGTTTGCAGACGCGTTCCAGGAAGAGGGCCGCGGCGATGACCGCGAAGCCGGTGAGGACCGAGGCGGCGGCGTAGATGGCCTGGTCGCGGCGGGCCGGGATGTCGAGGGAGCCGAGGAGGAAGACGCCCGTGCCGCCGTACATGCCGGCGACCAGGGCGGCGACCAGGGCGCTGGCCTGGCCGAAGACGACGGCGCGGGCGGCCATCAGGGGTTCGACGCCCTTGGCGCCGGGGCGGCGCTCGCGCTGGGCCTTGAGGCGGGCGCGCAGCGAGAGGGCCGTGGCGGTGAGGACGACCGCGATGGCGGCGAGGACGATGGGGGCCGCGAGCGGCACGCTGGGGAGCGTGCCGAGCGAGTCCCACAGGCGGGCGGCGCCCCAGGACAGGATGCCGGCGACGAGGAAGAGTCCGGCGAGCACCTTGAGCCGCAGTTGTTTCACCGGGTGTCCTTCGGGTCGTCCGTGTGCCTGTCCGTGTCTTCCTGGAGCGTAACGACTACTCGGGGAGTCGGAGTTCCAGGTCGGTGCGCGGCACGACGCCTTCGGTGCCGATGGCGGTGAGCAGCTGGGCGACGGGGCCGTGTCCGGGGAGCTGGGCCTCGGGGTCGACGTCGTGCCAGGGGGCGAGGACGAAGGCGCGCTGGTGGGCGCGGGGGTGCGGGAGGGTGAGGTGGGGGTCCTCGGAGAGGACGTCGGCGTAGGTGATGATGTCGACGTCGATGGTGCGGGCGCCCCAGCGTTCTTCGCGGACGCGGTGGAAGGCCTCCTCGACGGCGTGGGCGCGCTCCAGGAGCGAGGCCGGGGGGAGGGTGGTGCGGACGAGGACGACGGCGTTGAAGTACGAGGGCTGGCTGCCGGGCTCGACGCCCCAGGGTTCGGTCTCGTAGACGTGGGAGACGGCCTTCACGCGGAGGCCGGGGGTGTCTTCGAGGGCGTCGACGGCGCCCTGGAGGGTTTCCAGGCGGTTGCCGAGGTTGGCGCCGAGGGCGAGGACGGCCCATTTGGGGTTGGAGAGGGTGGTGTCGGCGGCGTCCACGGCGGCGGTGACGGCGGCGGGGACGGGCTGGACGGTGGGGTCGCTGTGCGGGGGCTTCATGCGCGGCTCCGGGTGATGGTGACGGTGACGTCGTCGAAGGGGACGGTGATGGGCGCGTCCGGCTTGTGGACGACGACCTCGACCTCCTGGACGCCGGCGTGCTTGAGGCACTGCTGGGCGATGCGCTCGGCGAGCGTTTCGATGAGGTCCACGGGCTCGCCCTGGACGACGTCGACGACCTCTTCGGCGACGACGCCGTAGTGGACGGTCTTCGTGAGGTCGTCGTCGGCGGCCGCGGCGCGGGTGTCGATGCCGAGGGTGAGGTCGACGATGAAGGTCTGTCCCTCTTCGCGTTCCTTGGGGAAGACGCCGTGGTGCCCTCGGGCCTTGAGGCCGCGCAGCGCGACACGATCCACGCGAATCACTCCTGCTGTCGTAGTTCCGGTGGCCACGCAGCCGGGTGCGGACGGCCGGGTGTCCACCATCGAATCTACCCGCGGGCACCGACAGCCGGACGGGGGGCTCCTGAACGACGGCTCAGTCGGTTGTGGCGTCGGTCTCGTCGGGTTCGGTCTCGGGGATGACGGGCGAGCCGTGGTGGGACCACACCTTCCACCCGTCCGACGTGCGGCGGAAGACGTTGGTGGCGACGACGAGCTGGCCGACGAGGGGTCCGAGTTCGGCGCCGTCCTCGGCGGGTCCGCCGCTGAGGATGTTCTCGGTGCACGTGACGATGGCCACGTCGTCGGCGAGGGAGATCTCGACGTCGGTGAGGAAGAACTGGATGTAGTCGGTGTTGGCCATGATCAGCGCGTACGAGCGGAGGACCTCGCCGCGGCCGGTGAGGACGGGCCAGCCGGGGTGGACGCAGGAGATGGTGGTGGCGCCGTCGTCGAGCCAGAGGTCGGTGACGGTGTCGAAGTCGCCTTGTTCCATCGCTTCGTAGAAGGCGGTGTTGGCGGCTTCGACGGCGGCCCGGTCGGCTTCGCGGGGGCGGGCGTGGGTCACCGGGCTCCTTCGACGGCTCTGGCGACGCGTACGGCGTCGGCGGTGGCGCGGACCTCGTGGACGCGGACGGCCCAGGCGCCTTCGTGGGCGGCGATGGCGGAGACGGCGGCGGTGGCGGCGTCGCGTTCGCGGGCGGGGGGCGGGGCGGCGCCGGGTTCGCGGGTGAGGACGTGGCCGAGGAAGCGCTTGCGGGAGGCGGCGACGAGGAGGGGGCGGCCGAGGGCGCGCAGCTCGGGGAGGTGGGCGACGAGGGCGAGGTCGTGGGGGGCGAGTTTGGCGAAGCCGAGGCCGGGGTCGAGGACGATGCGTTCGGGGGCGATGCCGCCGTCGACGACGGCTTCCATGCGGGTGCGGAGTTCGTTGACGACCTCGGTGACGACGTCGTCGTAGACGGCGAGGCTGTTCATGTTCTCGCTGAAGCCGCGCCAGTGCATGACGACGAAGGGGACGTCGGTGGCGGCGACGGTGGGGATCATGGCGGGGTCGGCGAGGCCGCCGCTGACGTCGTTGACGAGGCGGGCGCCGGCGTCGACGGCGGCGGCGGCGACGCTGGCGCGCATGGTGTCGACGGAGACGGTGACGCCTTCGGTGGCGAGGCCGCGGACGACGGGTATGACGCGGCGGAGTTCTTCGTCCTCGTCGACGCGGGTGGCGCCGGGGCGGGTGGACTCGCCGCCGACGTCGACGAGGTCGGCGCCCTCGGCGACGAGGTCGAGGCCGTGTTTGACGGCGGCCGTGGTGTCGAACCAGCGGCCGCCGTCGGAGAAGGAGTCGGGGGTCACGTTGACCACGCCCATGACCGCGCAGCGGTCCCACTCCGGCAGGCCGTGTGCCGTGCCCCGGTCGGTCGTCGTACTCATGTCTCCAGCGTAGGGCCCGGCGGTGCGGAGGGGCGGTCCGGTCAGGCGGCGCGGACCTCGTGCTCGGCCTGGGAGGGGACGATGTGGGCGCAGGGCCGGGGGGTGGGGGTGGGTCGGCGGCGGGTGAAGGGGCGGGGGAGGGAGAGGTTCACGAAGCCTTCGGCCTGCATGGCGGCGAAGCCGATGCGGGGGAGGTCGCCGCTTTTGCGGTAGACGACGAAGCGGGGTTCCCAGCGGGGCTGGAACTTGGCGTTGAACTTGTAGAGGGACTCGATCTGGAACCAGCGGGAGAGGAAGACGAGGAGGCCGCGCCAGAGCCGGAGGACGGGGCCGGCGCCGATCTTCTCGCCGCGGGCGAGGGCGGCGCGGAACATGGCGAAGTTGAGGGAGACGCGGGTGATGCCGAGGCGGGGGGCCTGCTGGAGGGCGGCGACGATGAGGAGCTCGTTCATGCCGGGGTCGGCGGCGCGGTCGCGGCGCATGAGTTCCAGGGACATGCCGTCGGGGCCCCAGGGGACGAAGTGGATGATGGCTTTCAGGTCGCCGTGGGGGGAGTGGGCGCCGTCGGTGCCTTCGGGGTCGTCTTTGTGGGCGGTCGCTATGACCGCCTCGCCGTCGCCGGGGCCGCCGATGCGGCCGAGGGCCATGGAGAAGCCGCGTTCGGTGTCGGTGCCGCGCCAGGCTTCGGCGGCGCGGCGGATCTGGTCGAGTTCGGTCTCGGTGAGTTCGGAGACGCGGCGGACCTTGGTGGTGTAGCCGTTGCGTTCGATGCGCTTGACCATTTGGCGGACGTTGCGCATGGCGCGGCCGGAGAGGGAGAAGTCGGCGACGTCGACGACGGCCTCGTCGCCGAGTTCGAGGGCGTCGAGTCCGGTTTCGCGGGTCCAGACCTGGCCGCCGGTCTCGGAGCAGCCCATGACGGCGGGGGTCCAGGAGTGGGCCTTGGCCTCGTCCATGAAGCGTTCGATGGCGCCGGGCCAGGCTTCGACGTCGCCGATGGGGTCGCCGCTGGCGAGCATGACGCCGGAGACGACGCGGTAGCAGACGGCGGCCTTGCCGCTGGGGGAGAAGACGACGCCCTTGTCGCGGCGGAGGGCGAAGTGGCCGAGGGAGTCGCGGGCGCCGTGCTTGTCGAGGAGGGCGCGGAGGCGTGCTTCGTCGTCCTCGGTGAGCCGGGCGGCGGGGTGCTCGGGGCGGAAGGCGAGGTAGATGGTGGTGAGGGCGGTGAGCATGCCGAGGGCGCCGAGGGAGTAGCCGACGGTCCAGCCGGTGTTGCCGGCGTAGTCGACGGGGCCTTCGACGCCGAACAGGCCGTAGAGCACGTGTTCGAGGCGGTCGGTGAGGCTGGGGCTGCCGATGACGCGGCGCGGGTGGGCGCTGACGATCACGAGGCCGAGGGCGAGGGAGCCGGCGCCCATGAGGACGAAGTTGGCCAGGGCGCGCCAGCGGCTGCGCGGGTCGGGCAGGGCGGCGAACTGGTCGCGGTGCACGCCGAGCAGGGTGAGCAGGGCGAGGGAGAGGACGGCGCCGGTGATGGAGTGGCGCCAGACGAGCTGGGCGGCGGCGCCGAGGGGCAGCAGGATGACGGCGGCGCGCCAGGCGCGGCGCTTGTGGCGCTTGAGGCCGTGGGCGAGCAGGAGCAGGAGGACGCCGGCGCTGAGTGAGAGGGCGGCGGAGAGCGGCCCCAGGGTGCCGGGCAGGACCTCGGCGGCGGCGTGCATGCGGCTGGCGCGGAACCGCGGGAGGACTCCCGCGGCGATGTCGATCAGGCCGATGAGCGTGCAGGCCGTGCCGACGAGCGCCGGGACCTTCTCCGGTCGGGGGCCGCGTACGATCCGCCGCACCCGATCCGGAACCGATCCGGATTTGTCCCCATCTACCGTGACAGACATCGCTTCCCGTACTTCCCGTGGTTCCGCGAGAGATCGTTGATGATCCGGCGGGCCGCGGCGCTGGGGCGGGCCGTGCCGGAGGGTTTTGCGCCTTCTAGGACGGAGCAGCGATGGGGCGGGTTCACTCGCTCTACCGGAAATCTCAGGGAAAAATCAGGAAGAAAGCTCGGACGTCACATGGGTCTCACCAGCAACAAAGTCCTCGCGCTGGCGGTCGTGCTGGCCGTGGTGTTCTTCGTCGCCACGGTCTGGCTCTGGCCTCGGCTCGCGCGCGGCGGCTGGAAGGCCGTCGTGGGGCGGATCGGCCTGCTGCTCGCCACCCAGCTGGCCCTGTTCGCCTCGCTCGGGCTGGCGGCGAACAAGTCCTTCCTCTTCTACGGCTCCTGGGCCGACCTGTTCGGCCAGGAGCAGGAGCTCGGGGTGGTCGTGGACCACTCGGCGGGCTCCCGGGACGTGCAGGTGGTCGGCACCCAGGCGCTGGACGTGCCGGGCGGCGGGCGGCCCTCGGTCGGCGGGCAGATACAGAAGGTGGTCATAGCGGGCGCGAAGTCGGGGATCGACTCGCCGGCGTACGTGTACCTGCCGCCGGAGTACTTCCAGAGCCGGTACGCGAAGTCGACGTTCCCGGCCTCGGTGGTGCTCACCGGCTATCCGGGCACGGCGGAGAACCTGATCAAGGGCCTGAAGTACCCCCGGACGGCCTATCAGCAGGCCAAGGAGGGGAAGATGCAGCCGATGATCCTGGTGATGCTGCGTCCGACGGTGGCGCCGCCCCGGGACACCGAGTGCGTGGACGTGCCGGGCGGGCCGCAGACGGAGACCTTCTTCGCCGAGGACCTGCCGCGGGCGATCTCGCAGACCTACCGGGTCGGGACGCACGCCCGGAACTGGGGTTTCATGGGCAACTCGACCGGCGGCTACTGCGCCCTGAAGATCGTGCTGCACCACCCGGACCGGTTCGCGGCGGGCGCCGGCCTCTCCGCGTACTACAAGGCGGCGGACGACGTGACGACCGGCGATCTGTTCCACGGGAACAAGGCCGCGAAGAACCGGGCCGACCTGCTGTGGAGCCTGGACCACACGCCCCGGCGGAACACCTCGTTCCTGGTGACCTCCTCGAAGCGGGGCGAGGGCAACCTGAAGGCGACGAAGGAGTTCATCCGCAAGGTGAAGGCCCCGGCCCGGGTCTCGTCGATCATCCTCGACAGCGGCGGCCACAACTTCAACACCTGGAACCGGGAGATCCCGCCCGGCCTGGTGTGGATGGCCGGCCGGCTCAGCGCGAGCTGACCGCCTCGGCGGTACGGCGCAGGGCGCGGTGGACCCCGGCCGTGGTGAGGGAGCCCAGCACCCGGTCGGGCGCGCCGGGCGCGTGCACGGCGACCCGGCCGGCGTCGTGCTGGAGCAGCACGGCGAGGGCGTCCTTCAGGGAGGCGCCGAGCGGGACGGCGGGGTGCGCGGCCGGGGCCGGGCCGTCGGCCGGGGACTCCGGGCGGGCCTCCGGGGCCTCCAGGTCGGCCTCGGTGAGCGGGGTGACGGCGAGCCGTTTCAGGGCCCGGTCCGCGCCGACGAAGTCGGCGACGTACGGGGTGGCGGGGGCGCCGAGGACGGTGGCGGGGGCGGCGAACTGCTCGATGCGGCCCTGTCCGTAGACGGCGATCCGGTCGCCGAGCCGGACCGCCTCCTCCAGGTCGTGGGTGACCAGCAGCACGGTCTTGCGGACGGTGGCCTGGAGCCGGAGGAACTCGTTCTGCAGGTGCTCGCGCACCACCGGGTCGACCGCGCCGAAGGGCTCGTCCATGAGCAGCACCGGCGGGTCGGCGGCGAGCGCGCGGGCCACGCCGACCCGCTGGCGCTGCCCGCCGGACAGCTGCTCGGGGTAGCGGCCGCCGTAGGTGCCGGGGTCGAGGCCGACCAGGTCGAGGAGTTCGGCGGCCCGTTCGCGGGCCCTGGCCTTCTTCCAGCCGAGCAGGGCGGGGACGGTGGCGGTGTTGTCGAGGACGGTGCGGTGCGGGAAGAGGCCGACCTGCTGGATGACGTAGCCGATGGTGCGGCGCAGGGCGACCGGGTCGACGGCGGCGACGTCCTTCCCGCCGAGCAGGATCCGGCCGGAACTGGGCTCGACGAGCCGGTTGACCATCTTCATGGTGGTGGTCTTGCCGCAGCCGGACGGGCCGACGAGCGTGACCAGTTCACCCTCGGCGACCTCGAAGGACAGGTCGTCGACGGCCGTCGTGCCGTCCTCGTACCGCTTGGTCACGTGCTCGAACCGGATCATGGTTCCCCATTCTGACCCGTCCCGGCCGGAGTTGTGTGAAGGAAGTATTTCCACACTGTGGCGTTCCCCGGTGAGGGTCGGTGGCGGGGGTTAGGGTCGCCAGACGGATGTTCGAGGGCGGGTGAGGGGAGGGGTGCGCATGGCCGGGGCGAACTGCCTGGTGACGAACGACTGGATCTGCGGGGAGTATCTGCGCAGCCGCGCCCGGGAGTTGACGGACGCTACGCTCCAGCATGTGGGAATCACCGTGGCGTCGGTGCTGATCGGCCTCGCCGTCGCCGTCCCGCTCGCCCTCCTGGTGCGCGCCCGGCCCCGCTGGGCCGGCCCGGTCCTCGGCCTCACCACCCTGCTCTACACGGTCCCTTCGCTCGCGATGTTCTCGCTGCTGCTCCCCTTCCTCGGCCTGTCGACCGCGCTCGTCGTCACCGGTCTCGTGCTCTACTCCCTCACCATCCTGGTCCGCGGCGTCCTGGCCGGCCTCGCCGCCGTGCCCGCCGAGACCCGGGAGGCCGCCCGCGGCATGGGGTACGGGCCGGGCCGGCTGCTCTGGGAGGTCGAACTGCCCCTGGCGCTCCCGGCCCTGATGGCCGGCATACGGATGGCGACGGTCTCCACGATCGCGCTCACCACCGTCGGGGCCGTCGTCGGCCGCGGCGGCCTGGGCAATCTGATCGAGGACGCGCTGCCCACCTTCTTCAAGGCCCAGGTGCTCGCCGCCGCCGTGCTGTGCGTGCTCCTCGCGGTCGCCGCCGACCTGCTGCTGCTCGGCCTCCAGCGGCTCCTCACGCCCTGGACGAGGACCGGGACCAGGACCGCGACCCGGGCCGGGGCGCGCCGCGCGGGAGGTGTGTGACGTGGCGGTGGTCGCGGACACCTGGAGCTGGCTCACCACCGGCGCCCACTGGACCGGCGAGAGCGGCGTGGGGCACCGGCTCGCCGAGCACCTGTACGTGAGCGCGACGGCCCTGCTCCTCGCCTGCGCCGTCGCCCTGCCGCTCGGCCTCTGGCTCGGCCACCTCGGCCGGGGCGGCGCGCTCGCGGTCAACGTCTCCAACGCGGGCCGGGCCGTCCCGGTCTTCGCGGTCCTCGCCCTCTTCATGGTCTCGCCGCTGCGCAACGCGGGCTACGTGCCGACGGTCGTCGCGCTCGTCCTCTTCGCGATACCCCCACTGCTCACCCACGCCTACGTGGGCGTGCGGGAGGTGGACCGGGCCGTCGTGGAGGCCGCCCGCGGCATGGGCATGTCCGGCGGGCAGCTCTTCCGCGCGGTGGAGCTGCCGCTCGCCCGGCCCCTGCTGATGACCGGACTGCGCTCCGCCGCCGTCCAGGTGGTCGCCACCGCGACCATCGCCGCCATGGTCGGCCAGGGCGGCCTCGGCCGGGTCATCACCGCCGGGTTCAACACCTACAACACACCGCAGGTGGTCGCGGGCGCCGTGCTCGTGGCCCTGCTCGCCCTTCTCGTCGAGGGGCTGCTCGTGGCAGCGGACCGCTTGCTCGGCCGCGCCGCACGACCGAAGGGATGATCTTTGTGAGCAGGAGCTTGCGCCGCACGGGAGCGGTCCTGGGCGCGACGGCGCTGGCCGTCTCGCTCGCCGCCTGCGGGGGCGGCGACAGCCTGGAGCAGTCCAAGTCCGGTGGCGCGGACGGCGGGAGCGGCGGCGGCAAGGGCGCGGTCGTGGTCGGCGCCGCCGCGTTCACCGAGGCGAAGGTGCTCGCCGCGCTCTACGCCCAGGTGCTGGAGGACGCCGGATACTCCGCGAGCGTCACCACCGTGAAGAATCGCGAGCTGTACGAACCGGCCCTGGAGAAGGGCGAGATCGACGTCGTGCCGGAATACGCGGCCACGCTCGCGGAATTCCTCAACGCGAAGGTGAACGGTGCGGACGCGCCCACGGCGAAGCCGGTCGCCTCCGGTGACCCGGCCGCCACCGCACAGGCCCTGAAGGCGCTCGCCGAGCCGCGCGGACTGAAGGTCCTCCCGTACGGCGGGGCCGTCGACCAGAACGCCTTCGCGGTGAGCAAGGAATTCGCGGAGAAGAACAAGCTGACCACGCTTTCCGATCTCGGCCGCTCCGGGCTCAAGGTGAAGATCGCCGCCGGCGACGAATGCGAGATCCGCCCCTTCTGCGCGCCGGGCCTGAAGAAGACGTACGGCATCGACGTGACCGGCGTCGACCCCAAGGGAGTCGGCACCCCGCAGGCCAAGCAGGCCGTCAAGGACGGGGTGGACCAGCTGGTCCTCACCACCACCACGGACGCCACCCTGGGCTCCTTCGGACTCGTCCTCCTCAAGGACGACAAGAAGCTGCAGAACGCGGACAACGTGCTGCCGGTCGTCAACGCCCGGGACGCCGGAGCACCCGGCATAGCCGCCGCCCTGGAGAAGATCACCAAGGCCCTCACCACGGCGGATCTCGCCGAACTCAACCGCCGGGTCGACGCCGAGCGGCAGAAGCCCGAGGACGTCGCCCGCGCCTATCTGCAGTCGAAGGGGCTGCTCAAGAAGTAGACCCGGGACAAGGGGAGTCGGCCGGGCCTGTCCGGAAAGGCGGACGGGCCCGGCCGGCGACGGCGAGAACTCGCCAAGAGATTGCCGGGGTGGCCCCCCATACCGCGCCTACGCACGGTAAATTTCAGGCCATGCCACGTGGACGCCACCGCCATTCCCCGCCCCTGCACAAGCTCCTGCCGCCCTCGGCGGTCGCCGGGGCTTCGGTCGCCTGTGCCGCGGGCGCCTGGCTGCTCGGCGACCCGGTGGTGCTGCGGCTGCTCGTCGCGGCCGCGGCGGCCGCCGCCGTCACCGGCGCCGTCCTCATGCGCAGTTGGGACCGCGGCGCCGGCCGCCAGGTCGCCGAACTCACCCGGGCCCGCACCGCCGACCAGTGGAAGCACGAGGAGCGGATCGCCGAGCTGGAGTCCGACCTGGAGGAGTCGCGCGAGCTGCGCACCCGCCTGGACGCCAAGCTCCGCGCCAAGCGCGTCGAGCTGGCCGGCCTGCGCACCGAGCACGCCGACCTGCTCCGCCGCTACGCCACGGCGGAGACCGAGCGCGCCAGCGCCCTGGAGGGCCGCCGCGTGCTCGCCCTGGAGTCCTCCGCGGCGACCCCCGCCAAGGAGCTCCCGGTCGCCGGGAGCACGCCGACCCCCGAGGCCTACCGCCGGGCCGCCGAGGCCCTGCGCAGGCTCGCGGGCGAGCCGGAGCAGGCCGCTGAGCCCGAGCCCGAGCCGGAGACGGCACCCGAGGCCGCTCCCGAGCCCGCGAGCGCTTCCGAGGCCCCGGCGCCCGAGGGCCCGGCCGGCGGCGACACCCACACCAAGGCCCCCGCGATGCGCCACGTGCCCGCCGCGGCCGCGATCGTCCCGTACGCCCAGCGCCGCCCCGCCGCCCGCCCCTCCGGCGGCTTCGACTACTTCGGCACCCAGAGCACCCGGCCCGCGATCGGCGCCAAGAAGGCCGCCGCCGCGATCGAGGCCGTCCAGGACACCGACCTGGCCGACGTCGTCGGCGAGGAGGTGCTCGCCGCCGCCGCCGCGCCGCAGACCGCGGAGCCGCGCGCGACGGGCCAGGTCGTCGGCCAGGTCATCGACCTGACCGCGCACGACGAGACCGAGCAGCTCGACGTGGCGGAGCTGCGCGGCGCGGTCAGTTCGTAACGGCGGCACGGACGCGGCGGAACGCAAACGGCAGAAGCGGCGGGCGCCGGTGGGGGAATCCACCGGCGCCCGCCGCTTCGTCGCTGCCGCTGTTCGCCGACGCGCTCTTCGCCGAGGCCGCTACTTGTCGCTTACTTGTCGACTACTTGTCGATGTCGCCGACCACGAAGAACAGCGAGCCGAGGATCGCGACCATGTCAGCGACCAGTGTCCCCGGCAGCAGCTCCACCAGCGCCTGGATGTTGTTGTACGAGGCCGAGCGCAGCTTCAGCCGGTACGGGGTCTTCTCGCCCTTGGAGACGAGGTAGTAGCCGTTGATGCCGAGCGGGTTCTCGGTCCAGGCGTAGGTGTGCCCCTCCGGCGCCTTCAGGACCTTCGGCAGCCGCTGGTTGATCGGCCCCTGCGGCAGCTCGTCGAGCCGGTCCAGGCAGGCGTCGGCGAGTTCCAGCGCGTTGTGCGTCTGGTCCAGCAGGCACTCGAAGCGCGCCAGGCAGTCGCCCTCGGTCCGGGTCACCACCCGCAGCACGTCCCGGAGCTCCCCGTACGCGAGGTAGGGCTCGTCCCGGCGCAGGTCGAAGTCGACGCCCGAGGCCCGCGCGATCGGCCCCGACACCCCGTACGCGTGCACCGTCTCCGGGCTCAGCACCCCGACCCCGCGCGTGCGGCCGCGGAAGATCTCGTTGCCGAGGACCAGCCGGTCGTAGACGTCCATCCGGGAGCGCACGTCCGCGACGGCCTGCCGGGCCCGGCCCAGCCAGCCCGCCGGCAGGTCCTCCTTCAGGCCGCCGACCCGGTTGAACATGTAGTGCATCCGGCCGCCGGAGACCTCCTCCATGACCGTCTGGAGCTCCTCGCGCTCGCGGAAGGCGTGGAAGACGGGCGTGATGCCGCCCAGTTCGAGCGGGTACGAGCCGAGGAACATCAGGTGGTTGAGCACCCGGTTCAGCTCGGCGAGCAGGGTCCGCGTCCACACCGCCCGCTCGGGCACCTCCATGCCGAGCATCCGCTCCACGGCCATGACGACCCCGAGCTCGTTGGAGAAGGCCGACAGCCAGTCGTGACGGTTGGCCAGCATGATGATCTGGCGGTAGTCCCGGGCCTCGAAGAGCTTCTCCGCGCCGCGGTGCATGTAGCCGACCACCGGCTCGGCCTCGCGCACGACCTCGCCGTCGAGCACCAGGCGCAGCCGGAGCACGCCGTGCGTGGAGGGATGCTGCGGGCCGATGTTCAGCACCATGTCGGTGCTCTCCGCCGCGCCGCCGATGCCGACCGTGGTCTCCGTCATGCGGCCAGTATCTCGTGTGCCCGCGGGTCCCGGTCAGGCACCCGCCGGGCCGGGGACCCGCTGGACCAGCCACCGGAAACCGCCGAGCCCGCCGGGCGCCGTCAGCTCGGCGGCCTCGCCCGCCGCGGCGAGCGCGCGCACGTATCCGGCGGGGTCCGCCCCGGCGAGGGCGAGCGGCGGGCGGGTCCCGGTCACGCCCAGCTCGTGCAGCGCCTCGCGCTGGGTGAGCAGCCGGGTCGCGGCGGCGTCCGGCACGGCCGCCGCGCAGGCGTCCAGGGCGACGTGCGCGGTCAGGTCCCGGCTGCCGTCGGGCACCGGCGGCACCTCGCGGCCCTCCCGGAAGCCGGTGAGGGTGCCGAAGGGCGGCCGGGCGGGGGCCAGGTGCGCGTAGTCCACGGCCACCGCGGTGGAGCCCGGGCCGAGCGCGCCGACCGCCGCCGCCCAGGCCTCGTCGCGGCTCCGGCCGATCTCCGCCCGCTCGCCCGGCCCGCGCAGCGGCCACCAGCGCGCCAGCCAGTCCGCGTCCGCGCCGGTCACGGGCGCGCCGAGCCGCTCCGTGCCGGCCGCGTCCACCTCGACGTACCGGGCGGTGCCGTCCTCGTCGGCCTCGGCCACGTCCACCGGCACGTTGTCCAGCCACTCGTTCGCGAACAGCAGCCCGCGCGCGCCCGCGGGGACGCGGTCGGTCCAGGTGATCCGGGGGTCGAGTCCGGCCGGCCGGGCGGCGCGCTCCACTCCGTACGCCCGGATCCGCAGACCGGCCGGGGCGGCGGCGAGCACCCCGGTGAGCAGCTCGCCCCGGCCCGCGCCCACGTCCACGAGGGCCGGCTCGTCGGTGCCCAGCTCGTCGGCCACCCGGGCGAGCAGCCGGGCCACCGCGCCCGCGAAGAGCGGGGAGGCGTGCACCGAGGTGCGGAAGTGCCCGGCCGGGCCCTCGGGCCGCAGGAAGAAGCCTCCGGGGCCGTACAGCGCCCGCTCCATGGCCTCGCGCCACCCTCGCCAATCCGGCCACTGACACGTCTCGTCCGTCACGTGCCCCAGTCTCCACCTTGGGGAGTACGGGCCTCACGGGAAGGATCGCCCCCACGGTTGACCCCTGCACCTATCCGCTTTCCCTACGCTGGGTCACGTGCAGCGCCTCTACGACTTCCTCCGCAGACACCCGACGGGCGTCGACACCTTCTGGGCCGTCGTCCTCTTCGGGTTCTCGCTGCTGTGGGTGGCCTCGAAGCCCACCGGGACCGAGGGGGAGCCGCTCGCGTACGGCGTGGTCGCCGCGCTGTTCTCGCTGGTCGTCGCGGTGCGCCGGCGGATGCCGGAGAGGATGCTGCTGCTCGCGGTGGCGCTCGGCCTCGCGCAGCTCGCGCTGGGCCTGGTGCCCTTCATGGCCGACTTCGCCATGCTCGTGATCATCTACACGGTGGCCGCGCACGACGGGCCGCGCTGGGCCTCCCGGCTCGCGCTCGTCGGCGGGCTGAGCGCGGCGACCCTCTCCCAGCTGCGCTGGCCGCTGGAGGACGGCGTCGGGTCGTCCGCCGCCAAGGTCTTCTTCACGGTCATCATGACCGTGCCCTTCGCCCTCGCCTGGGTCCTCGGCGACTCGCTGCGCACCCGCCGCGCCTACTTCGCGCAGCTGGAGGAACGTGCCTCCCGCCTGGAGAAGGAGCGCGAGGCGCAGGCCAAGGTGGCCGTGGCCGCCGAGCGCGCCCGGATCGCCCGCGAGCTGCACGACGTCGTCGCCCACAACGTGTCCGTGATGGTGGTGCAGGCCGACGGCGCCGCGTACGTCATGGACTCCTCGCCCGAGACCGCCAAGCAGGCCCTGGAGACCATCTCCTCCACCGGCCGGCAGGCGCTCGCCGAGATGCGCCGGCTGCTCGGGATCCTGCGCACCGGCGAGCACCAGGAGGCCGGCGAGTACGTGCCGCAGCCGGACGTGCGGCAGATCGAGGACCTCGTGGAGCAGGTCCGGGGCGCCGGCCTCGCCGTCGACTTCAAGGTCGAGGGCACTCCGCGCCCGCTGCCCAGCGGCGTCGAGCTCACCGCGTACCGGATCGTCCAGGAAGCCCTCACCAACAGCCGCAAGCACGGCGGCCCCGACGTCGGCGCCAGCGTCCGGCTGGTCTACTTCGACGACGGCCTCGGCCTGCTCGTCGAGGACGACGGGCGCGGGGCGCCGCAGGAGATGTACGAGGACGGCGGCGCCGACGGGCGCGGCCACGGCCTGATCGGCATGCGCGAGCGGGTCGGCATGGTCGGCGGCACCCTGGACGCCGGCCCGCGCCCCGGCGGCGGCTTCCGCATCAGCGCCCTGCTGCCCCTCAAGCCCGCCCACTGACCGCCCGCGACCCGCCCCCTGCCCCGCTGACCCCTAAGGACCCCCTTCATGTCCATCCGCGTGATGCTCGTCGACGACCAGGTGCTGCTGCGCACCGGTTTCCGCATGGTGCTCGCCGCCCAGCCGGACATGGAGGTCGTGGCGGAGGCCGGTGACGGCGTCGAGGCGCTGGAGAACCTGCGGACCACCGAGGTCGACGTCGTCCTGATGGACGTGCGCATGCCGAAGCTGGACGGAGTGGAGACGACCCGCCGGATCTGCGCCGAGCCCGGCGCGCCGAAGGTGCTGATCCTCACCACCTTCGACCTCGACGAGTACGCGTTCTCCGGGCTCAAGGCGGGCGCCAGCGGCTTCATGCTGAAGGACGTGCCGCCGGGCGAGCTGCTCGGCGCGATCCGCTCCGTGCACAGCGGCGACGCCGTCGTCGCCCCGTCCACCACCCGCCGGCTGCTCGACCGCTTCTCGCCGATGCTGCCGTCCAGCGGCCGGGACACCGGCCCCGGCCACAAGGAGCTGGAGAAGCTCACCGACCGGGAGCGCGAGGTCATGCTGCTGGTCGCGCAGGGCCTGTCGAACGGCGAGATCGCCGCCCGGCTCGTGCTGTCCGAGGCCACCGTGAAGACCCACGTCGGGCGCATCCTCACCAAGCTCGGCCTGCGCGACCGGGTGCAGGTCGTGGTCCTCGCCTACGAGACGGGCCTGGTACGGGCCGGGGGCGGGGCGGCAGGCCGCTGAGGGCCCCGGCCCCGGTCAGCGGAGCACCGACTCCAGGAAGTCGCTGCCGAGCCGGGCGACCGCCGAGAAGTCCAGCTGGTGCAGCACGTACCGGCCGCGCCGCTGGGTGGTGAGCAGCCCCGCCTTCTTCAGGAGCGAGAGGTGCCGGGACACCTCGGGGGCGCTGATGCCGTACGCGTCGGCCAGCTCGCTCGTCGAGTACGCGCTGCGCGACAGGTTGCGGCACAGGCTCATCCGCATCGGGTGGGCGAGCGCCTCCAGGCGCAGCCGGACCGTCTCCACGGACTCGGTGCCGCCGACCTCCCGGCTGGCCACCGGGTACTGGATCACCGGCTGCCAGCCCGGCGCGTACAGGGCGAACAGGTGCGGCCAGCCGAAGACGCTGGGCAGCAGCGTCAGCGCGCCGCCCCGGGCCTCGGTGCGGCCCATGACCAGCTTGTCCACGACGATCCGGCGGCCGCCGGACTCGTCCTCCTCCAGGCTGAGCGCGGGCGACGCCGCCGTGAGCGCCTCCGCGAGGCCCTTGCGGCGCAGCAGCTCCGTCTTGTGCCGCGCGTCGGCGGCGAGCTGGACGCGGACCCGGCGCCAGGTGTCGCCGAAGAAGGCGTCCTCGCAGTCCTCCAGGAGCCGCCGGAACCACGCGCGCGTGGCGGTGGGGTCCTCGATCATCCGCTCCGCGAACGCCGCCTGGCGCGGCCCGCGCGCCGCCGCCAGGTCCAGCGCCCGGCGCCGCGACCACGGGTCGACCAGCGGGGACGGCAGGCCCTTCGGGTAGTGGCTGGTGCTGCACGAGATCTCCAGGGCCGCGCCCACGAAGGTCTCGTCGTCCATCCGGTCGAGGTCGTCCAGCTCCTCGGCCAGGGTCTCCCGGGGCCGCGCCGGCATCAGGAAGTCGGAGCGCGTCGACCGCCACATGAAGTCGGCCTCCAGGAGCCGGTCGGCCAGCTCCGGCTTCAGCGCGGCGGAGGTCGCCGTGGTCCACGCGTGCAGCCGCGCGTGGTGGGCGGGTTCGGCCAGCGCGTGCAGCGCGTTGGCGAGCTCGGCCAGGGGCGAGGGGGAGAAGGTGATCCGCTCGGGCGGCAGTCCGGTGATGTCGATGGTCACGCTCACCCCCCTATGGTGCGGGGTGCCCCTCGGGTGCTGTCCTCCCGTTTGACGAGGGACGTCAATCGGCGCGCGCGGCCCGGGCGGCCCGGCGCACGGTGGCCGCATGAACGCGATCCACCAGCACGCCCTGGACGCCCACCGCGCCGCCCGGCACGCCGTCCCCGCCCCGCCGTTCCCCGGCGCCCTGGACGCCGAGGTCTGGCGGGCGGTGCTGCGACGCCTGCGCGACCTGGCCCTCGGGCCCCACCTCCGGCCCTAGAGGACGTCCCTCGGGGTCACAGGCGGGACAGGAAGTCGCGGACCGCCTCCCGGACGTCCTGAGGGGTCCACGCGAGGCCGGGCCCCGACACCGTCAGCTCCGTGACCGCCACGCCCGGCGGGCCGCCCACCGGGGCGGGGAACCAGCGGCGGAAGAGGGTGGTGCCGGTCTCCTCCGCCTGCGCGAGGGCCGCGGCGGTCAGCACCTCGGGGTCGTACGGCAGCCACACCCGGAACTGGTGGGTGTGCGGGACCTCCGGGTCGACCCGCGACCAGCCCGGGCCGCCCGGCCCTGCGAGGGCCTCGCGCAGCGCGCCCGCCACCACGCGCGCGTGCGCCACGTACGAGGGCAGGCGCGGCAGCTCCTCGTCGAGGCCGCGCAGCGCGGACAGCGCCGCCGGGTACTGCTGGAAGACCTGGCCCCCGTACCGGTGCCGCCAGATCCGCGCCTCCTCGACCAGCTCCTCGGGGCCCGCGAGCGCCGCGCCCGACAGACCGCCGAGGGACTTGTAGAAGGACACGTACACGCTGTCCGCGAGCCCGGCGATCTCCGGCAGCGGGCGCCCGAAGTGCGTGGTGCAGTCCCACAGCCGCGCCCCGTCGAAGTGCACCACCGCGTCCCGCTCGCGCGCCGCGTCGACGACGTCCACCAGCTCCTCCCAGCCGGGCAGGACGAACCCGGCGTCGCGCAGCGGCAGCTCCAGCATCAGGGTGCCGAAGCGCTCCGGGTGCTCGCGCACCTCATCGGCCGTCGGCAGCCGCGGCTCCCGGGTCGGGTGGACCGTGCGCAGGCCGCTGACCGTGCCGAAGGCGTCGTTCTCGTGCACCTCGGGGTGGGCCAGCGGGTGCAGCGCGACGACCGGGTCGCCGGTGCGGGCGGCCCAGCAGCGCAGGGCGACCTGCTGGGCCATGGTCCCGGTGGGGAAGTAGGCCGCCGCGGGCATGCCGAGCTCCTCCGCGACCCGCCGCTCCAGCTCCTCCACGACCCCGTCGCCGTACATGTCGAGGGCCAGGTCCGCGCGGCCGGAGGCGTCCGCCCAGTCGGCGAGCCCGCGCAGCCGCGCGCCCACCGTGCCGTCCATCGGCGCGTTCCACAGCTTGCGCGCGGCGCCGCCCCACACCCGGGCGCGGTGTCCCGGGCCCGACTCCTCGTCCACCGGGCCGGGCGCGGCCCCGTCCGCCGTTTCGATCTGCTCCATGAGCAGATCATCACACCGCCGCCCACACCCTGTGGACAGCCACGGGCGAGCGCGAAACGCTGGCGTAGCATGACCAGAAATCGTCCGGTACCCCCCGAGGACTGGAACGGAAGGCCGACCCGAAACCGTGAACGCACCACCAGAGCCCCGGCACCCCCAGGCGGACCGCGCCGAGGACCGCCCCGCCCGCCTCACCGTCGGGGTCGTCGGCGCCGGCCGCGTGGGCCCCGCCCTCGCCGCCGCACTCCAGCTCGCCGGACACCGGCCCGTCGCCGTCTCCGCGGTCTCCGACGCCTCCCGCAGGCGCGCCGCGGCCATGCTGCCGGACGTCCCCGTCGTCGAGCCCGCCCGGGTGCTCGCGCTCGCCGACCTGGTCCTGCTCACCGTGCCCGACGACGCCCTGCCCGGCCTCGTCGAGGGCCTGGCCGAAACCGGTGCGGTGCGCCCGGGCCAGCTCCTCGTGCACACCTCCGGGCGGTACGGCGTCCGGGTGCTCGACCCGGCCCGCCGGGCCGGTGCGCTGCCGCTCGCGCTGCACCCCGCCATGACCTTCACCGGCACCTCGGTGGACGTGCAGCGGCTCGCCGGCTGCTCCTTCGGCGTCACCGCGCCCGAGGAGCTGCGGCTCGCCGCCGAGGCGCTGGTCATCGAGATGGGCGGCGAGCCGGAGTGGATCGAGGAGGCGAACCGCCCGCTCTACCACGCGGCCCTCGCCCTCGGCGCGAACCACCTGGTCACCCTGGTCGCCCAGGCGATGGAGCTGCTCCGCTCGGCCGGCGTGGCCGCCCCCGACCGGATGCTCGGCCCGCTGCTCGGCGCGGCCCTCGACAACGCGCTGCGGTCCGGCGACGCCGCCCTGACCGGCCCCGTCGCCCGCGGTGACGCCGGCACCGTCGCCGCGCACGTGGCGGAGCTGCACAAGCACGCCCCCGGCACCGTCGCCGGCTATCTCGCGATGGCCCGCGCGACCGCCGACCGCGCCCTCGCCCACGGCCTGCTCAAGCCCGAGCTGGCCGAGGACCTGCTTGGCGTGCTCGCCACCGACGTCCCGGCCGGCCCGGCCGGAACCACCGGCCCGACCGGACCCGCCGACGGGCCGCAAGGAGACGACCGATGAGCCTGTCCGCCCGCCACAGCACCGACGCGGCCACCCGCCACCGCCCGGGCGCCCTGGTCCCCACGGTCGAGGCCCTGCAGGACGCCCGCGCGCGCTTCGGCGCGCCCGGCCGCAGCGCCGTCGTCATGACGATGGGCGCCCTCCACGAGGGCCACGCCACCCTGGTCCGCGCCGCCCGCGAGCAGGTCGGCCCGGACGGCTTCGTCGTGGTCACCGTCTTCGTCAACCCGCTGCAGTTCGGCGCCGGCGAGGACCTGGACCGCTACCCGCGCACCCTCGACGCCGACCTGGAGCTGGCCTTCGCCGCGGGCGCGAGCGTCGTCTTCGCCCCCTCCGTCGACGAGGTCTACCCGGGCGGCGAGCCGCAGGTGCGGATCACCGCCGGACCCATGGGGGAGCGCCTGGAGGGCGCGTCCCGTCCCGGCCACTTCGACGGCATGCTCACGGTGGTCGCCAAGCTCCTCCACCTCACCTCGCCCGACCTGGCCTTCTTCGGCCAGAAGGACGCCCAGCAGCTGGCCCTGATCCGGCGCATGGTGCGCGACCTGAACTTCCCGGTCCGGATCGTCGGCGTGCCCACCGTCCGCGAGACCGACGGCCTCGCCCTGTCCAGCCGCAACCGCTATCTGTCGCCCGCCGAGCGCCGTACGGCCCTCGCGCTGTCCCGGGCGCTGTTCGCCGCCCGTGACCGGCTCGCCGCCCAGGCGGCGCTGCGCGCCCGCGCCGCCGCCCTGCCCGGCGTCCCGGCCCGGGCCGGGAACCGCGCGGAGGCCCTGTCCCGGCTCGGCGAGGCCCGCGCCGCCGCCGACGCCCACGCGGTCGCCCAGGCCGCCGAGGGCGGGGGCGCCGAGGCCGTGCGGGCCGCCGCCCGTGCCGTACTGGAGGAGGCGGCCAAGGCCCAGCCGCCGCTCGCCCTGGACTATCTGGCCCTGGTCGACCCGGCCGACTTCACCGAGGTCGAGGACGGGCACGACGGAGAGGCGATCCTCGCCGTCGCCGCGCGGGTGGGGACCACGCGGCTCATCGACAACATCCCCCTGACGTTCGGAGTCGTGAAGTGACCGGAAGCCGCGAAGTGACCGGAATACGGCTGCAGGCGCCCGCCCCCGGCTGGTCGATCGACGCCGACGTGGTCGTGGTCGGCTCCGGCGTCGCGGGCCTCACCGCGGCCCTGCGCTGCACCTCCGCCGGACTGCGCACGGTCGTCGTCACCAAGGCCCGGCTCGACGACGGCTCCACCCGCTGGGCGCAGGGCGGCATCGCCGCCGCTCTCGGCGACGGCGACAGCCCCGCCCAGCACCTGGACGACACCCTGGTGGCCGGCGCCGGCCTGTGCGACGAGCCGGCCGTGCGCGCCCTGGTCACCGAGGGCCCGGACGCGGTCCGCCGGCTGATCGAGACCGGCGCCCACTTCGACCGCTCCGCCGACGGCACGATCGCGCTGACCCGCGAGGGCGGCCACCACCGCCGCCGCATCGCGCACGCCGGCGGCGACGCCACCGGCGCCGAGATCTCCCGCGCCTTGGTCGAGGCGATACGGGACCGGGGCGTGCGCTTCATCGAGCACGCCCTGGTGCTCGACCTGCTCACGGACGAGCGGGGCCGCACCGCGGGCGTCACCCTGCACGTGATGGGCGAGGGCCAGCACGACGGCGTCGGCGCCGTCCACGCCCCCGCCGTGGTGCTCGCCACCGGCGGCATGGGCCAGGTCTTCTCCGCCACCACCAACCCCGCCGTCTCCACCGGCGACGGCGTCGCCCTCGCGCTGCGCGCCGGGGCCGAGGTCTCCGACCTGGAGTTCGTCCAGTTCCACCCGACGGTGCTCTTCCTCGGCGCCGGCTCCGAGGGCCAGCAGCCGCTGGTGTCCGAGGCGGTACGGGGCGAGGGCGCCCACCTCGTCGACGCCGACGGCGTCCGCTTCATGCTCGGGCAGCACGAGCTGGCCGAGCTGGCGCCCCGCGACATCGTCGCCAAGGCGATCACCCGGCGGATGCAGGAGCAGGGCACCGAGCACATGTACCTCGACGCCCGCCACTTCGGCGCCGAGATGTGGGAGCAGCGCTTCCCGACCATCCTGGCCGCCTGCCGCGCCCACGGCATCGACCCGGTCACCGAGCCGATCCCGGTCGCCCCGGCCGCCCACTACGCCTCCGGCGGCGTCCGCACCGACCTGCACGGCCGCACCACCGTCCCGGGCCTGTACGCGTGCGGCGAGGTCGCCTGCACCGGCGTGCACGGCGCGAACCGGCTCGCGTCCAACTCGCTCCTGGAGGGCCTGGTCTTCGCCGAGCGGATCGCCGCCGACATCACGGCCAACGGCCCGCACCGCGAGGGCCGGCCCGCCGCCGGCGGCCCGGCCGCCGTGCTCGGCCTGCTCGCCCCCGAGACCCGCCGCGAGATCCAGCGGATCATGACGGCCGGCGCGGGCGTGCTGCGCTCCGCCGAGAGCCTGGCGGCCGCCGCCGACGCGCTGGAGGCGCTGCGGCTCGACGCCGAGGAGGAGCGCAAGGCCGCCGAGCCGGGCGTCGAGGCCTGGGAGACCACCAACCTGCTGTGCGTGGCCCGGGTCCTGGTCGCCGCCGCCCGCGAGCGCGCGGAGACCCGCGGCTGCCACTGGCGCGAGGACTTCCCCGACCGCGACGACGCGGCCTGGCGCCGCCACCTCGTCGTCCGCCTGACGCCCGACCGCCGCCCGCTGGTGCGGCGCACCCCGGGCGCCGACTTTCCGCCCGTAACCCCCGACGCCGTAACCGTCGACGCACCCTGGGAGCCGCAGTCGTGACCACGCCCGAAGAAGCACGTCCGGAGCCCGTGGACGTCCCCCTCATCCAGATCAGCGCCCCGGCCGAGTCCGCGGGCGGCTGCGGCGACGGCTGCGGCTGCGGCGGGGACGACGAGTTCGAGTGCGGTCTCGACCCGGCGCTCGCCCAGCTGCTCGCCGACGCCGGTCTCGACCCGGTGCAGGTCGAGGACATCGCGCACCTCGCGATCGCCGAGGACCTCGACGGCGGCGTCGACGTGACGACCGTGGCGACCGTCCCCGAGGACGCCGTCGCCACCGCCGACTTCACCGCCCGCGAGGCCGGCGTGGTGGCGGGCCTGCGGGTCGCCGAGGCCGTGCTGTCGATCGTCTGCACCGACGAGTTCGAGGTCGAGCGGCACGTCGAGGACGGCGCCCGGGTCGCGGCCGGCGAGAAGCTGCTCAGCGTCACCGCCCGCACCCGCGACCTGCTCACCGGCGAGCGCAGCGCGCTGAACATCCTGTGCCGCCTCTCCGGCATCGCGACCGCCACGCGCGCGTGGGCGGACGCCCTGGAGGGCACCAAGGCCAAGGTCCGCGACACCCGCAAGACCACCCCGGGCCTGCGCGCCCTGGAGAAGTACGCGGTGCGCTGCGGCGGCGGCGTCAACCACCGCATGTCGCTCTCGGACGCGGCCCTGGTGAAGGACAACCACGTGGTGGCGGCCGGCGGCGTCGCCGAGGCCTTCAAGGCCGTGCGCGAGCAGTTCCCCGACCTGCCGATCGAGGTCGAGGTCGACACGATGCACCAGGTCCGCGAGGTCCTGGACGCGGGCGCCGACCTGATCCTGCTCGACAACTTCACGCCGATCGAGACGGAGGAGGCGGTGGCCCTGGTGGCCGGCCGCGCCGCCCTGGAGTCCTCCGGCCGCCTCACCCTCGACAACGCGGCGGCGTACGCGGCGACCGGCGTCGACTACCTCGCGGTGGGCGGACTGACGCACTCCTCGCCGATCCTCGACATCGGCCTGGACCTGCGCGAGGTCGGCGCCTGATGCTGCTCACGATCGACGTCGGCAACACGCAGACGGTCCTCGGTCTCTTCGACGGCGAGGAGATCGTGGAGCACTGGCGCATCTCCACCGACCCGCGCCGGACCGCCGACGAGTGGGCGGTCCTGCTCCAGGGCCTGATGGGCATGCACCCGCTGCTCGGCGTCGAGCTGAGCGACGGCATCGGCGGCATCGCGATCTGCGCGACCGTCCCCTCGGTGCTGCACGAGCTGCGCGAGGTCACCCGCCGCTACTACGGGGACGTCCCGGCGGTCCTGGTGGAGCCGGGCGTCAAGACCGGCGTCCCGGTCCTCACGGACAACCCGAAGGAGGTCGGCGCCGACCGCATCATCAACGCGGTGGCGGCGGTCGACATGTACGGGGGCCCGGCGATCGTGGTCGACTTCGGCACGGCGACGACGTACGACGCGATCACCGCGCGCGGCGAGTACGCGGGCGGCGCCATCGCCCCGGGCATCGAGATCTCGGTCGAGGCGCTCGGCGTGAAGGGCGCGATGCTCCGCAAGATCGAGCTGGCCCGGCCGCGCAGCGTGATCGGCAAGAACACCGTCGAGGCGATGCAGTCCGGCATCGTCTTCGGCTACGCGGGCCAGGTCGACGGGGTCGTCGCCCGCATGAAGCGCGAGCTCGCCGGCCCTGCCGGCGACCCCTCCGCGGTCACGGTGATCGCCACGGGCGGCCTCGCCCCCATGGTGCTCGCCGACTCCCGGGAGATAGACGCCCACGAGCCCTGGCTGACCCTGATCGGCCTCCGGCTCGTCTACGAGCGCAACGCCTCGCGGATGTAGCCCGCCGGGCCGGGCGGCGCCCCCGCCCCGCCCGGCCCGGCGGGGCCGCCCGCGTTGCGCCGTACGGCTTCATCTGCCCGCCGCGAAGATCGAGAAGAGGCAGATTTGTCCGATTAGCGCGTATCGTCGGTCCATGCCCACGCCCTACGGATCCCGCGGCGGCATGGCGTTCAGCGCGGACGAGCTCCGAGTGCTCCGACGCGCCCTCGCCACCGCGCTCAACCCCGCCCCCCTTCAGGACGACGACGTGCAGGACTGCCTGCGGCTGGCCGACTCCGTGGACGAGGCCGTGCGCGAGGCCGGGCGGCTGCGCGCCTTCCTCCTCGACGACCTGGTCCGGTACCGCCAGGCCCTGCCCGGCTCCCTCGCCGGATACCTGGAGCTGCTCCAGGACGCCCTGGCCGCCGGCTACGACCCCGGGGCCGACGACCTCGCCGCGCTCCGGGCGCTCCGCGGCAACCCGGTCGCCGCCGGGCTGCTCGCCCGCTGCCAGACGCTGGCGGAACGATCCGTCCGCAGCCGGCTCGCCCGGGTCACCCAGGCCACCGCGCCCGCCCGCCCCGCCGTGGCGGCGCGCCCCCGCGCCCGGCTGCTCGCGCTGCCCGGCGGACGTGCCGCCGAGGAGGGCCCCAAGCCGCCGGCGCCCTCCGGGCCGGGCCGGCCGGGGCCGAAGCCGCCCGTGCCGGCCGAGCGGCCGGTGCCCAAGCCCTCCGAGGTGTTTCCGCCGCGCCGCCGCCCCGTACCGCCGCCCCCACCCGAGGAGCGCGTCGCCGGATAGCTACGCTGGACGTCATGGACTACGTATCCGCGCTCGTTCCCCCCGTGGTCATGGCCGTCTTCTTCACCGCCCTGATCGTCGTGATCGTGAAGACCCAGGGCGGGCCGAACAAGGCCAAGGAGGACGCCGCCGTGGACGCCGCCCTCGCCCGTGCCGAGGCCGCCCGCCAGCAGGACGGCACCCCCGCCCCGTAGCACCGCGGGGCCCGGCCCCGGCACCCGAGGACGTACGACCGCCACCCGGCAGCCGTACGTCCTTTTTGTCTCTCCCGGGGGGTTTCATCCATAAATGGACGTACATTCGGTGATCTCGCACTAAGGTGGCGCCGTGCCCCGTCAATTGGGAGAGCTCGAAGACGCCGTCATGACCCGCGTCTGGCAATGGAACCGCCCGGTGACCGTCCGGGAAGTCCTGGAGGATCTCCAGCAGGAACGGTCCATCGCCTACACCACCGTCATGACCGTATTGGACAATCTCCATCAGAAGGGCTGGGTGCGCCGGGAAGTCGAAGGCCGCGCCTATCGATATACCGCGGTCTCCACCCGCGCCGCCTACTCGGCCGCACTCATGAACGAGGCCTGGGCGCAGAGCGACAACCCCGCCGCCGCCCTCGTCGCCTTCTTCGGCATGATGTCGCCCGAACAGCGCGAGGCGCTGAACGACGCCATCCGTATCGTCCAGCGGGACAGCCCCGAGGGCGGCGAAGGCACCGTGCCCCCCGGGCGATAACGTCCCCCCATGTCATCCGCGCCATCCGCATCAGCAGCTTCTTCCGCCAATGCCGTCACCGTGCGCCGGGCCCGTACCTCGGATGTCGCCGCGGTGCGCCGGCTCGTCGATCCCTTCGTGCGCCGCGGCATCCTCCTCGACAAGGCGACCGTGACGCTTTACGAGGACATCCAGGAGTTCTGGGTCGCCGAACGCGACGCCGACGCCACCGTCGTCGGCTGCGGCGCCCTGCACGTGATGTGGGAAGACCTCGCCGAAGTCCGCACACTCGCCGTCGACCCCGACTTCAAGGGCGCCGGAGTGGGCCATCAGGTGCTCGACAAGTTGCTGCACACCGCCCGCTGGCTCGGCGTCCGCCGGGTTTTCTGCCTCACCTTCGAAGTGGACTTCTTCGCGAAGCACGGCTTCGTCGAGATCGGCGAGACTCCGGTCGACGGAGATGTCTACAGCGAGCTCCTGCGTTCCTATGACGAGGGCGTCGCGGAGTTCCTCGGTCTCGAACGAGTGAAGCCGAACACCTTGGGCAACAGCCGGATGCTTCTGCACCTGTGAGGCGGCCCCGGACCGGAGCGCTCCGGAGGGTCTATGTCCGAATCGCGCACGTTTCCCGGGTCCCCGGGGTTCTGAACCTCAGCCAGGGGTTTGTGTTTTTCCGGGAAAAGCGGTTTCCTTTCCGCGTACTGCATTTTCGATGAAAGGAAATCCGGTGGCACAGAAGGTTCAGGTCCTTCTTGTCGACGACCTCGACGGCGGCGAGGCGGACGAGACCGTGACGTTCGCGCTGGACGGCAAGTCCTACGAGATCGACCTCACCACCGCCAACGCGGACAAGCTCCGCGGCCTGCTCGAGCCGTACACCAAGAGTGGCCGTCGCACCGGTGGCCGCACCGCGGGCACCCGCGGCAAGACCCGGGTCGCCGCCTCCGGCGGCAGCCAGGACACCGCGAAGATCCGCGCGTGGGCCAAGGAGCAGGGGCTCAACGTGAACGACCGCGGCCGCGTCCCGGCCGACATCAAGGCCGCCTACGAGGACGCGAACCGCTGAGCCGTCAGCTGCTGCTGAGCGCCCGTCCCCGCCGCCGGCCCCGTCCGGCGCGCCCGGGCAGCACTCAGCAGCCGCGCCCGATGGCACTCGGCGGCGGCCACGGCGACCAGCCGGGCCAGACAGGGCGCCGCCCCCTCGGCCCCGGCACGCCCCCGCAGCGGGGGCCGCAGGGCCGGCAGCGAGGACTCCACCTCGCGCCCCGGCTCCGGGGCCCTCAGCCACACCGCGGGCCCGGGCGCACCGCACGCGATCGGGCCGGCCGGCCGACCGGGGGGCAGCGGCGCCGCGGGGGCGGTCATCCGCCCGTCGGCGCCGAGCATCGCCAGATCCAGTGAGATCCCGCCCCACTCCAGCCAGTCGAGCAGCCCCGGCAGCTCCTCGGCGCCGCCCGCCGCGACGAGCATCCGCATCCGCCGCCCCATCAGGGCCACCGGACCGGTCGCCGCGCCCAACCGGCGCAGCACCTCCCGCCCGGCCGTCGCCGGCAGCTCCAGGACGTCGAAGCGCAGCCCCGTGACCAGCTGCACCGGGGGACCCGGCGCCGTCACCCAGCCGAGCTCCTGCTCGTACCACCGCGCCAGCGCGCGGTCGCCGTCGAGTGGCGAGCGGGGGAGCGGGACGGTGAGGGCCATACCCGCAGAACGCCGCCGGGGGCCCGCGGGTTACGCCGACGGCGCGGCGACGGTCACACACGGTTCCTGATCCGCTGCGCGGAGTGTCCGGGATGGGGGCGTACGGGTGCATTCGAGCGCGCGAGGTTGTTCGCCCGTAGCGGAGGGACCCGGGGTGCGCCGCATGGAGTGTCAGTCCCGGCGGGTAAGACATTCCATGTGAGGAGGGGCGTCTCGCGGGCAGAAGTCGGGCCGAAGCGTCTCACGTTCGCCATCGGCGTACTGGAGGCGCGGGTAACAGCTTGGCCTGCGGGAACATCGTCTCGCACCATCGAGTTGGAGCATTTGTCGGCTGTTCGGCAGCAGGTCTCCCCAAGAAGTAAGGGGGTGATCCGGACGGATGTCGGCAGTTGGAATGAGCGGTCCCCGCTTGCGGGACTAAGCTGCGGAAGGACAGGGAGGGGATCGACCCCTAACTGACTGACCGCTCTGAGGAGCGATTAACGATGTTCGAGAGGTTCACCGACCGCGCGCGGCGGGTTGTCGTCCTGGCTCAGGAAGAAGCCCGGATGCTCAACCACAACTACATCGGCACCGAGCACATCCTCCTGGGCCTTATCCACGAGGGTGAGGGTGTCGCCGCTAAGGCCCTGGAGAGCCTCGGGATTTCGCTCGAGGCGGTCCGCCAGCAGGTGGAGGAGATCATCGGCCAGGGCCAGCAGGCCCCGTCCGGGCACATCCCCTTCACCCCTCGTGCCAAGAAGGTCCTGGAGCTGTCGCTCCGGGAGGCCCTCCAGCTCGGCCACAACTACATCGGCACCGAGCACATCCTGCTCGGCCTGATCCGCGAGGGCGAGGGCGTCGCCGCCCAGGTCCTCGTGAAGCTGGGCGCCGATCTCAACCGGGTCCGGCAGCAGGTCATCCAGCTGCTCTCCGGCTACCAGGGCAAGGAAGCCGCCACCGCCGGCGGTCCTGCCGAGGGCACCCCCTCGACGTCCCTGGTCCTCGACCAGTTCGGCCGCAACCTCACCCAGGCGGCCCGCGAGTCCAAGCTCGACCCGGTCATCGGGCGCGAGAAGGAGATCGAGCGGGTCATGCAGGTGCTGTCCCGCCGGACCAAGAACAACCCGGTCCTCATCGGCGAGCCCGGCGTCGGCAAGACGGCGGTCGTCGAGGGCCTGGCGCAGGCCATCGTCAAGGGCGAGGTGCCCGAGACCCTCAAGGACAAGCACCTCTACACCCTGGACCTCGGCGCGCTGGTCGCCGGCTCCCGGTACCGCGGTGACTTCGAGGAGCGCCTGAAGAAGGTCCTCAAGGAGATCCGCACCCGCGGCGACATCATCCTGTTCATCGACGAGCTCCACACCCTGGTGGGTGCGGGTGCCGCCGAGGGCGCGATCGACGCCGCCAGCATCCTCAAGCCGATGCTGGCCCGCGGTGAGCTCCAGACCATCGGTGCCACCACCCTCGACGAGTACCGGAAGTACCTGGAGAAGGACGCCGCCCTCGAGCGCCGCTTCCAGCCCATCCAGGTCGCCGAGCCGTCGCTGCCGCACACGATCGAGATCCTCAAGGGTCTGCGCGACCGTTACGAGGCCCACCACCGGGTCTCCATCACGGACGAGGCCCTGGTCCAGGCCGCCACCCTGGCCGACCGCTACATCTCGGACCGCTTCCTGCCGGACAAGGCGATCGACCTGATCGACGAGGCCGGCTCCCGGATGCGCATCCGCCGGATGACCGCGCCGCCGGACCTCCGCGAGTTCGACGAGAAGATCGCCTCCGTCCGCCGGGACAAGGAGTCCGCGATCGACTCGCAGGACTTCGAGAAGGCCGCGTCGCTCCGCGACAAGGAGAAGCAGCTCCTCGCCGCGAAGACCAAGCGGGAGAAGGAGTGGAAGGCCGGCGACATGGACGTCGTCGCCGAGGTCGACGGCGAGCTGATCGCCGAGGTCCTCGCGACCGCCACCGGCATCCCGGTCTTCAAGCTGACCGAGGAGGAGTCCTCGCGTCTGCTCCGCATGGAGGACGAGCTCCACAAGCGCGTCATCGGCCAGAAGGACGCCGTCATCGGTCTGTCCCGGGCGATCCGCCGCACCCGCGCGGGTCTGAAGGACCCGAAGCGTCCCGGTGGCTCGTTCATCTTCGCCGGCCCGTCCGGCGTCGGTAAGACCGAGCTGTCCAAGGCGCTCGCCGAATTCCTCTTCGGCGACGAGGACGCGATGATCTCCCTCGACATGTCGGAGTTCAGCGAGAAGCACACCGTCTCGCGTCTCTTCGGCTCCCCGCCCGGATACGTGGGCTACGAAGAGGGCGGCCAGCTCACCGAGAAGGTGCGCCGCAAGCCGTTCTCCGTGGTTCTCTTCGACGAGGTCGAGAAGGCCCACCCCGATATCTTCAATTCCCTTCTCCAGATCCTGGAGGACGGTCGTCTGACCGACTCCCAGGGCCGGGTCGTGGACTTCAAGAACACGGTCATCATCATGACGACCAACCTCGGGACCAGGGACATCTCGAAGGGCTTCAACCTGGGCTTCGCGGCCCAGGGCGACACGAAGTCCAACTACGAGCGGATGAAGGCGAAGGTCAGCGACGAGCTGAAGCAGCACTTCCGCCCGGAGTTCCTCAACCGTGTGGACGACATCATCGTCTTCCCGCAGCTGACCCAGGACGACATCCTCCAGATCGTCGACCTCATGATCAGCCGCGTCGACGAGCGCCTCAAGGACCGGGACATGGGCATCGAGCTCTCCCAGACCGCGAAGGAGCTCCTCGCGAAGAAGGGTTACGACCCCGTGCTCGGCGCCCGTCCGCTCCGCCGGACGATCCAGCGCGAGATCGAGGACACCCTCTCGGAAAAGATCCTCTTCGGCGACCTGCGCCCCGGCCACATCGTGGTCGTGGACACGGAGGGCGACGGCGAGGAGCGGAAGTTCACCTTCCGCGGCGAGGAGAAGTCGGCCCTCCCGGACGTCCCTCCGATCGAGGCGGCGGGCGGCGCGGGTCCGAACCTGTCCAAGGAAGCGTGACCTGAGGCCGCTGAGCCGATAGCGCACCAAGGGGCGGCCCCGGAACCGGAAACGGTCCCGGGGCCGCCCCTTTCGCTACGCGACGGTGAGGCGGTCGCCGAAGGCGTCGGCGCCGACGAGCAGGCGGCGGGCGACGCCGTGGACGGTGACCTGGAGCCCGGGCATGGCCCGGAGCGGGGTGAGGTCCAGCCCTCCGCCGTTCGGCGGCATGTCCACCGTGAGGTAACGGAGCGCGGGCAGCTCGGCCAGCGGGCCGAGGCCGATCCCGGGTGACCGGGTCATGATGACCACGTTGACGAGCCGGGAGCAGTCCAGCGCCCGCAGCACCGCGAGGTCGACCGGCGCCCCGCAGAGCCCCAGGTAGGTGAGGGCCCGGCCGCCCAGGTGCCGGACGAGGTCGTCCTCCGTGAAGTCGCCGAGCAGCAGGAAGCCGGTGGCCCCCGGAAGGCTGCCCACGAGCCGCAGCTGCTGCGCCGTCTCGACGACCAGGCTCTGTGCCTCCCCCAGGTGGGCCAGCACGTCCCGGGCGAAGCCCTCCGCAGGGAACGCGCTCCACTGGTTGACGAACCACTCCGAGTGGCCCGCCTCCGCGAAGGCCCGGGCATAGGGCAGGGCCTCGTCGCCGCCGACCGAGGCGATCAGCGCGGTGACCATGTCGAGGGCGTCGGGGGTGATCTGCTCCGGTGCCGGCAGCAGCGGCAGCACCCATCCGCCCAACCGGGCGAGCTGGGCGAGCTGGTCCCGGTTCCGCGGCGGGATCACCGACCGCACCGCCTTCTCCACCCGCCGCCGCAGCCCCTCCTCCAGCCACGGCCTGTGCTGGGCGGCCAGCGCCGCCATCACGTACAGCGTCGTCTTCAGGTCCCGCCGCCGCGTCGCGGAGCCCGCCTCCAGCAGGCCCTCGACCAGGACCGGCAGCTCGCGCCGCTTGCAGTGCCCGGCGGCCAGCAGCAGGACGTCGTGCCACTGCTGGTCGTGGGCGTGGCGCAGCGCCTCGCGCAGCGAGTCGTCCTCGACGAACTCCTTCGCGGCCAGGAAGTCCTGGAAGGTGCGGTGGGCGAACTGGAAGACGTCGTTCGTGCGCTCCTGGAGGAGGCCGCTGCGGTTGATGACGTGGGTGAGGACCTCCTCGGGCGTGCCCTGGTCCCGGACCCGGGGCATGCCGGGCAGGGCCCGCTCCAGGCGCTGGAGGGCCTGGTCCCGGGTGAACTCGGTCTGACCGGCCCGCACCAGCCAGGCCGCCAGGCGCTGGAGCAGCTCCTGGTGCTCCTCCACCGACATGCGGATCCCGTCGGGGGAGCCGACCCGGCGGCGTTCGTCGCGGGTGCCGAGCAGCATGGTGAGGGCGGAGTCGTAGAGCTCCCAGCGGGTCTCGGGCAGGAAGCCCTCCCGTATCCGGTGCAGGGCGCAGATCACGGCGCACAGCAGGGGGGTACGGGCCAGCTCGGCGAGGTTGGGGTTGTGGCGGAACTGCTGGGCGAGGTCCCGTTCGAGCCCGTCGAGGGCGGCCCGCTCCCGGGGGTCCGCGTCGAGGCGGGCGGCGTCGTGCCAGGCGGTGACGAAGGCCTGGATGTCCTCGCCGCGCAGCGGGAGCAGGGTCAGCTCCTCGAAGCGCTCGCCGCCCAGCCAGTCGGGGGCGACGGCGTGCGGGCGCACGGTCGCCACGCAACGGGTCTGCGGGTAGCGGGCGAGCAGGCCGCCGAGCCAGCGGTGGGCCTCGTCGCGGTCGTCCTGGGTCACCTCGTCCAGGCCGTCGACGAGCAGCAGGGCGCGCCCGGCTGCCAGCACCCGGCCGGCCCAGCCCTCGGGGGCGGGGTCGATCATGAGCCCGGCGACGCCGGGCAGCTCGCCGGGGGAGGGGAAGGGGGCGTCCCGGGCCCGCAGGGAGCGCAGCGGGACGACGAAGGGGACGAGCCCGTTGAGCTCGGCGAGCCCGGGCCCGAGCGTCCCGGCGGCGGCGTGCGCGGCCAGCCACCACACCAGGGTGGTCTTCCCGGCGCCGGCGTCGCCGCGCAGCAGAACCCGGGGCCGGGGGCCGAGCAGCTCGTCGATCCGCTGGGGGACGGGCACGCCGTCCCGGCCCGGGGCGGCGGCCTCCAGGGAGATGTAGGCGGTGTCGAGGTCCCACTCGGAGGCGCGCTTGCCGAGCTCGTCCAGGCCGAAGATCCGGGTGCGGCGGTAGGCGGCGCCGACGGCCTCGGCGTACTCCTTCTCGTGCCGCCGGTCGGCCGGGTGTTCGTCGACCGGGGCCAGCAGGGCGCCGGGGAGCCAGGGCCGGACGGATTCCTGGGTCGTGACGGTGGCCAGCGGGACGCACTCCAGGCGGCGGTGGCCGCGCCCGCGGGGGACCGAGCGCACGATGCCGAGGAGGCCGTCGGCGGCGAAGACGGGGGCGCCGGAGAGGCCCGCCAGCGGCGAGGGGCCGTCCGGGTCCTCGGCGGCCACCGGCGGGTGGTCCAGCTCGACGGTGAGGACCCGGCGCACCTGGCCGGCCAAGGGGAGCACGGTGCCGGTCAGCTGGTCGAGGTCCAGTTTGAGGCCCTCGTAGCGCTGGATCCGCGGGTAGCCGAGGATCTCGCAGCCGTGGATCGGGCGGTCGGTGGCGAGCCTGCTGAGGGTGGGGGTGGGGCCGAGCGGCTCGGCGGAGCGCAGCAGGGCGGCGTCGAGGGCGTGGTCCACCCAGACCACCCGTAACTCCGCCGGCGGCAGGCCGGGAGCGGCGGCCCGGGCGCTGAAGGCGTCGCCCACGACATGGGCGCTGGTCAGCACCAGGTCCGGGGCGACGAGGACCCCGCTGCCCTGCTGCCCGCCGAGGACCGCGAGCGCGGAGCGGGCGGACGGGAGGAACCGGCCGGAGCCGGTGGAGCGGGCGTGGCGGAGGCTCACCGGCGCTCGGTCCCGTCGACGGGTGCGCCGAAGCCGGAGAGGTCGGCCCCTTCCTCGTTCCCCACCAGCCACGCCCCGCCGGTCGCCGCGTTCCGCGGCTTCAGGGTGAAGGAGACCCGGTGGGTCTCGCCCCGGGAGCGGCTCGCGTCGGCGCCGGCCTCGACGACCCAGGCCTTCACCTTGCCGCCGGCCTTCGCCTCCTTGCGGAGCTCGACGGTGAACTCCATCTCGATGTCGCCGACCTCGAAGGAGACGGGGTGGCCGGTGGCGCGGTGGGCGGCCGTCAGCAGTTCGTCGCGTACGGAGGCGATGGCGTCGGCCAGTTCGATCACGGGCGTGGTGTCGGTCATGCCTCGGAAGCTAGTGCGGGCGGAGCGGGTGCGGAGGGAGTTCCGGCCGGTCCGTCGCGTGACCCAGGTCGCATTGGCCGGGGGCGCGTGGTGACAAGGCGCACAGGCGTTTTCGACGGTACTAGCCGGAATAGTGGTGGTCTGGCCCGGGACGGGGGCCGTTCAGCGGTCAACCAAGGGGACGAAGGTCCCGGATGGGACGGAAGCGGGCGCGGGCGGGCGTTCCGGGCGGTCCGGGGTGACGGCGACGTGCGGTTAAACGGGTTTCCTCGGGGCGCTTTGTCCGATTTCACCCCCCTGCTCCGGAGGGGTCCCGAGGGGAATTCCCGGGGAGATCGCTACGACGCAATGTCGTAGTTGGGGTGTTTTACCCCGGCTGGGGGTCCGGGTTACCAAGGATGAGCAAGCCCGGCGCCGACCGCTCTGGTGCCGGGTCCCGTTCTGTCCGGAGGTTCTCCCCCGTATGTCGAAGCGCGTCACGAAGCCCAGCATCCGCACCACCGCCGTCGCCCTCGCCGCCGCGGGTCTGGGAGCGTCGCTGGTGGCCGGAGCCGGCTCCGCGTTCGCCGCCGAGGGCAAGGCCGCCGTCGCGGGCACCACGAACGTCGCCGCGTCCGCCGCCGTCGCCCAGCAGGCCGCCACCCAGGCCAAGGTCGCCGCCCAGGTGAAGGCCGCCCAGGTCAAGGCCGCGCAGGCCAAGGCCGCTCAGCTCAAGGCCGCCGCCGCCAAGGCGAAGGCCGCGAAGGTCGTCAAGGCGACCGCCGCCAAGAAGGCCGCTTCCTGGGTGAAGCCGGTCAGCTCCTACACCCTGTCCGCCACCTTCAACCAGGGCGGCGCGATGTGGGCCCACAAGCACTCCGGCCAGGACTTCGCCGTTCCGGTCGGCACCCCGGTCAAGGCCGCCGGCGCCGGCACCGTCGTGAAGGCCGGCCCGTACGGCGGCGGCGACGGCCCCGCGTACGGCAACGCGATCGTCGTGAAGCACGGCAACGGCACGTACTCGCAGTACGCCCACCTGTCGAAGATCAAGGTCCGCATCGGCCAGAAGGTCGCCGCCGGTCAGCAGATCGCCCTCTCGGGCAACACCGGCAACTCCTCCGGCCCGCACCTGCACTTCGAGATCCGCACCACCCCGAACTACGGCTCCGCCGTGAACCCGGCCGCCTTCCTGCGGTCCCACGGCGTCTCCATCTGACGCTGACGAGCTACGCGCCCCGCGCGGCCTGCTCGATGAGATCGAGGGCGACCTCGAGGACGGCATTCTGCTTCTCCTCGGGGTCGCCCTCGACGTTCTGCATGAAGAAGGTGCCCGCGTGCAGCGCGAAGATCGCGCTGACCGCGCGCACCTTGTCCTTGATCGGCGCCTCGGGTTCCTGGACGAACTCGTTGAGCGCGATGAAGCGCTCCTTGAAGGTGAGCCCGATGCTCAGGTCGCGCACGGTCGCCTGGTTCTCGTGCATGAAGCGGAAGAGCGGGGCGGCGGCCAGCAGTGCCTTGTGGTAGCGCCGCAGGATCTCCTGCCGGGTCTCCAGGGTGCGCGGCTGCTCGGCCGCCCAGGCCACCAGCTCGTCGATCGGGCGCGCCAGGTCCTGGAAGATCCCGATGATGATGTCTTCCTTGGTCTTGAAGTGGTAGTAGAGCGCCGCCTTCGTGACGTCCAGCCGTTCCGCGATCTCGCGCAGCGAGGTCTTCTCGTAGCCCTGCTCGGCGAAGAGTTCGAGGGCCACGTCCTGGATGCGCTGGCGGGTGTTGCCTCGTGCCTGGGCCATGTCTCTCGTTTCCCTCGCTGACACACAAAACTTACTTGACGACCGGCTAGTTACGGGTCTACTTTCCCCAGTGTAGTAACTAGCCGGGCGGCAAGTAAGTGAACCAAGGGGACGACATGACGACCACAGTGACACCACCCGAGGCAGCCGAGGGGGAGGCCGCACCCGCGCGCAGTGTTCGGGTGGTCCTCCTCGCCCTCATGATCGCGATGCTGCTCGCGATGCTCGACAACATGATCATCGGCACCGCGATGCCGACCATCGTGGGCGAGCTGGGCGGCCTGGAGCACCTCTCCTGGGTCGTCACCGCCTACACCCTGGCCACCGCCGCCTCGACCCCGATCTGGGGCAAGCTCGGCGACATGTTCGGGCGCAAGAGCGTCTTCCTGACCTCGATCGTGATCTTCCTGATCGGCTCCGCGCTCAGCGGCATGGCCCAGGACATGGGCCAGCTCATCGGCTTCCGCGCCGTGCAGGGCCTGGGCGCCGGCGGACTGATGGTCGGCGTCATGGCGATCATCGGCGACCTGATCCCGCCCCGGGACCGCGGCAAGTACCAGGGCATGATGGCCGGCATCATGGCGCTCGCCATGATCGGCGGACCGCTGGTCGGCGGCACCATCACCGACCACTGGGGCTGGCGCTGGTCCTTCTACATCAACCTGCCGCTGGGCGCCGTCGCGCTCGCGATGCTCGCCACCGTGCTCCACCTGCCGAAGAAGGAGCGCGCCGCCGGCACCCGGATCGACTTCCTCGGCGCCGCGCTGCTGACCCTCGGCATCACCGCGATCGTCCTGGTCACCACCTGGGGCGGCACCGAGTACGCCTGGGGCTCGGCCACCATCGTCGGCCTCGCCGTCGGCGGCGTCCTCGCCCTCGCGGCCTTCCTCTTCGTCGAGACCCGCGCGACCGACCCGATCATGCCGCTGCACATCTTCCGCAGCCGCAACTTCACCCTGATGTCCGTGATCGGCTTCCTCACCGGCTTCGTGATGTTCGGCGCGGTGCTCTTCCTGCCGCTGTTCCAGCAGTCCGTGCAGGGCGCCTCCGCGACCAACTCCGGCCTGCTGCTCCTGCCGATGCTGCTGTCGATGATGGTCGTCTCGATGATCGCCGGCCGGGTCACCACCAGCAGCGGCAAGTACAAGATCTTCCCGATCCTCGGCGGCGCGGCCATGGTCGTCGGCCTGTACCTGCTGTCCACCATGGACACCGGCACCACCCGCCTGGTCTCCGGCGTCTACATGGCCGTGCTCGGCGCCGGCATGGGCTTCCTCATGCAGATCACGATGCTGGTCGCGCAGAACAGCGTCGAGATGAAGGACATGGGCGTGGCCTCGTCCTCGACCACCCTCTTCCGGACCCTGGGCTCCTCCTTCGGCGTCGCGATCATGGGCGCGCTCTTCAACCACCAGGTGCAGAACGAGATGGCCGCCCGCGGCGGCGGCGCCGCGACCGCCCGCTCGGCCCAGCTCGACGCCGCCAGCCTGGCGAAGCTGCCGGCCGCGCTCCGCGAGGCCTACCAGCACGCGGTCGCCGCGGGCACCCACTCGGCCTTCCTGGTCGGCGCGATCGTGTCCGTCGCCGCCTTCGTCCTCGCCTTCTTCGTGAAGGAGGTGGCGCTGCGCGGCACCGGCCTCCCGAAGAAGGACGAGACCGGGACCGGGCAGGACCAGGGCCCGCAGCTCACCAAGGCCGACGAGACGGCGAAGACCGCCTAGCGGCCGCGCCCCGCGGGCGGACCCCCGCCGCGCCGCGTCCGGCAGCCGAACGGCCCCCGGTGTCCTCAGGGACACCGGGGGCCGTCGTCGTACGGGCGAGGGGCCCGGGCGCTCAGTCGGCGAACCGCAGCACCGGGAAGCTGCCCGTGGTCGTCGGCGCGTGCTCCGGGAGCCACAGCACCGCGACCGCGCCGCCGGCCCCGTCCGGGGTGCCCTCGGGGGCGGCGTTGCGGAAGGTGAGGCGGGCGCCGAGGACCCGGGCCTGGCCGGTCGCGATGGTCAGGCCCAGGCCGTGGCCCTGGCCCGCGCGGTCGCTGCTGCCCGTACGGAAGCGGCTCGGGCCCTCCTTCAGGAGCGCCTCGGGGAAGCCGGGACCGTGGTCCCTGACCCGCACCACCCGGCCCTCGACGGTGACCTCCACGGGCCCCGGGCCCTTGCCGTGCTTGGCGGCGTTGGCCAGCAGGTTGCCGAGGATCCGTTCGAGGCGGCGCGGGTCGGTGTTGACCCAGGACTCGTGGACCACCCGGACCACCGCCTCCGGGTCCAGCGCCCGCACCCGGCGCTCGACGAACTCGCCGAGCGCGATCTCCTGGAGCTCGGCCCGCTCCGAGGCGCTGTCGAGCCGGGCCACCTCCAGGACGTCCTCGACCAGCGTCCGCATGGCCTGGGCCCGGTCCCGGACGAGCTCGGTCGGACGGCCGGGCGGCAGCAGCTCGGCCGCGGTGAGCAGCCCGGTCACCGGGGTGCGCAGCTCGTGCGCGATGTCGGCGGTGACCCGCCGCTCGGCCTCGATCCGCTCGTTGAGGGCGTCGGTGAGGGCGTCCACGGCGCGGGCCAGCTCGTCGGTCTCGTCGCGCACCATGCCGCCGATGGCCTCGCGCACCCGCACCTCGGTGTTGCCCTGGGCGACCCGGCCGGCCGCCGCGGCGGCCTTGCGCAGCCGCCTCGACAGCTGCCCGCCGATGAGCACCCCGAGCGCGCAGCCGCCGAAGACCACCGAGACCGAGCCGATGATCAGCGCCCGGTCCAGGTCCTTCATGATCGCGGCGCTGCGGTCGGCGAAGGGCACGTGGAGCGAGAGCACGTCGCCGTTGGCGAGCGGCACGGCCGCCCACACGTCCGGCGGGCCGCTGCCGTGCTCCTGGACGTACGTGCCGCGCCGGCCGTCGCGCATCAGCTGGTCGAGCTGGGGCGGCAGCGCCGGGTCGTTGATCTTGGTGCCGAAGCGCGGCTCCTTCGGCTTGGAGGTCTCGTACACCCGCTGGGCGAAGACCAGCCGCCACATCTGCACGTCACGGGCGTTGTCGAGCATGGAGACCCGGGCCGCGTTGTGCACGACGAGGCTGAGGGTGACCGCGACCAGCGCGCCGACCGCCGCGATGGCGACGGCGATCTTCCAGCGGACCCCGGTGCGGAGGGCTCTCCTCCGGCTGAACCGTCTCATCCCTTGAGCTTGTAGCCGAAACCGCGGACCGTCTCGATCCGGTCCTGGCCGATCTTGGTGCGCAGCCGCTGCACGTGCACGTCCACGACCCGGGTGTCGCCGCCCCAGCCGTAGTCCCAGACCCGCTCCAGGAGCTTGTCGCGGGACAGCACGGTGCCGGGCGCCGAGGAGAACTCCAGCAGGAGCCGCATCTCGGTGGGGGTGAGGGCGACCGGCGCGCCCGCCCGGCGCACCTCCATGCCCTCCGTGTCGACCTCCAGGTCGCCGAAGACGAGCACCCCGCACTCGGCGCCGGCCGCCCCGGAGTCGCCCGCGCCGCTGCCGCCGGCGTGCCCGAAGCGGCGCAGCACGGCACGGATCCGGGCCATCAGGACGGAGCCGTCGAAGGGCTTGGTGACGTAGTCGTCGGCGCCGGCCTCCAGGCCGAGGACGACGTCGATGGAATCGGCCCGCGCCGACAGCATGATCACCGGCACGGTCGACTCGTCGCGGATCCGCCGGCACAGGCTCACGCCGTCCATGCCGGGCAGCATCACGTCCAGGAGCGCGATGTCGGGCCGGTCCGCGCGGAAGGCCTCCAGTCCGGACAGGCCGTCGGGCATGGCGGTCACCGTGAAGCCGTCCCGCTCCAGGGCGAGCTGGGTGGCCTCACGGATGACGTCGTCGTCCTCGACGAACAGGACATGGGTCTCGGCCATGGTGCGCCTTCCTGGCAGGGGTGGTGCCGTGGGGGGTGGGTCAGTTCGACGGGGCCTCGCTGGGGGCGGGCACGCTGCCGCCCACGTCCCCGTCGCCGACGGCCTTGCTGTAGTCGTTGTGCACCCAGTCGTGCTGGACGAAGCCGCTCCCGGCCCAGCGGTACGTGATCACGTCCTCGCCCGAGGGAAAGGCGACCGGGTCGCCCTTCGCGTACACCTGCTTGGTGACGATCAGGTCCCCCCGGTCGATCGTCCCGTACACCGCCGCGTCCTCGGCCATGAAGACGTTGCGGTACGCGTTGTTCTCCTCGCGGTACACGTAGGTGCCGATGCCCACGGCGTCGCCGCAGGTCATCACGTTGACCACGACGTCGGGCGAGGAGGAGTTGGTGAGGTTGCCGTACGAGGTGTCCACCGGGTAGGCGTCGGCGGTGCACGGCTTGAGGTCGGCCTTCAGGCGCCCGCCGATCTTCGGGTCGTTCTTGATCAGCGCGATCGGGTCCACCCGCTTGGCCTTGCGGGCCGCCTCCTCGCTGGACGAGCCGGAGGGCTTGGGGGTGGCCGGGGCCGTCGAGGCCACCTCGTCGGACCGGGCCGCGCCCTCGTCGCGCGAACCGGTGCCGCCGGTGGAGCAGCCGGCCACGAGCAGCCCGAGGGCGGCGAGGCCGGCCATCGCCGTGCCGCTCGCCGCCCGTTCCCTGGTGGCCTTGGAACCAGCCGATCTCAGGCCGCGCACCGCTCCTGCTTCCGCTCGTCGCCTCGTACGGTCGTGCTCCGCTCCAGGACGCCGGCGTCCAGGGCCCGGGGGTCGCCCTCGGCGGCCCGGCTCTCCAGCTCCTGGCGCAGTCGGGCCAGGGCGCGGTGGAGCGTGCTCTTCACCGTACCGGTCGACATGCCGAGCGCGGCGGCCGTTTCCTCGGTGCTCATCTGTTCCCAGTGGCGCAGCACGACCACGCTGCGCTGCTTGGGCGCGAGCACCTTCAGGATGTCCATGAGCAGGGCCCGGTCGGCGTGCTGCTCGGTGGCGTCCTCGACGCGCGCGTCGGGCAGCTGCTCGGTGGGCACCTCCTCCAGCTTGCGGGCCCGCCACCACTCGGTCCGGGTGTTGATCATGACCCGGCGGAGGTAGGCGTCGGCGAGCGACTTGTCGGCGATGCCGTCCCAGCGCCCGTAGGTGCGCACCAGCGCGGTCTGGAGCAGGTCCTGGGCGTCCACCGGGTCGGGCACCAGCCGGCGGGCGCTGCGCAGCAGCGCGTCCTGCCGCGTGCGTACGTACTCCTCGAAATCGAGCACCTCGCCGTGCGCCATCCCGAACCGCCTCCGATCCCCGTGACCAGCCCTGATCGCTGTCCTGATCGCTGTCCCGATCGTGTTCCGATCTCTTACGCCGACGACGCTACGGAGCGGTTGTCACGAGGCTGTGCGGGGCAGCCGTCGGCAAACGCACGGCTACCCATCGGTTGTGTAACAGCGGATGGAAAGGTTCCGCTTCCTTCGGATCGAAGGCCGGGCGGGGAAGCGGGCGAGGGATGTACGGATCGGTCGGGGGTACGGGCCCCGGCGGGCGGCGGCGTCAGCCCAGCGGGAGCCGGTAGCGGCCGCCCTCCAGGGGCTCCACGAGGCCGTCCGCGACCAGGCCGTCCAGGGCCCGGGCCCGCTGCACCGGCTCGTCCCACACCGCGTCGAGCGCGGCCTGCGGCACCGGGTCCACGGCCTCGCGCAGCACGGCGAGCAGCTTGCCCCGCACCTGCCGGTCGGTGCCCGCGTAGGTCTGGCCGCGGCGCGGCGGCCCGTCGTGGGCGGGCTTGCCGGCGGCCAGCCAGGCGCACCGCTCGGCGAGCGGACAGCGCCCGCAGTCCTCGTTCTTCGCCGTGCACACCAGGGCGCCCAGCTCCATGGAGGCCGCCGCCCAGCGGGCCGCCGTCGCCTCGTCCTCGGGCAGCAGCGCCCGGGCCAGCCGGCGCTCGGCGGCCGTGGTCGCGTTCGGCGGGTACTGCACGCCGGTCGCCGCCCGCGCGAACACCCGCCGCACGTTCGTGTCGAGCACCGCGTGCCGCTGCCCGTACGCGAAGGAGGCCACCGCCGCCGCGGTGTACTCGCCGATCCCCGGCAGCGCGAGCAGTTGCGCGTGCTCGCTCGGCACGTCGCCGCCGTGCCGCTCCTTTATCGCCACCGCCGCCGCGTGCAGCCGCAGCGCCCGGCGCGGATAGCCGAGCCGGCCCCAGGCCCGCACCGCCTCGCCCGGCGCCTCGGCCGCCAGGTCGGCCGGGCGCGGCCAGCGCGCCAGCCACTGCTCGTACACCGGGAGCACCCGCACCACCGGGGTCTGCTGGAGCATGAACTCGCTGACCATCACACCCCACGCCCCGGCCTCGGGGCGGCGCCACGGCAGGTCGCGGGCGTGCCGGTCGAACCAGGCGAGGACGGGCCCGTGCAGCGCGGCGGGCGATCCCTCGTACGCGGCGGGCGGGGCGTCGTGCGGAGCGGCGGGCGCGGCGGCGGGCGCGGCGGCGCGGGAGGAGGAGGCGTCGATGGAAGTCATGGCACCTCCGATCCTGGCACGTTCCGCGGGCGATCAGCGCGCGCCGTGGCGCACGCCCTCGGGGCGCGCGGTGGTGCGCGAGCGCACCCCGCGGCCCACGCACCACACCACCGCGCCGTTGCGGCCCGCCCGGGCCGCCTCCACCAGAGCGAGCACCGGGCGCCGGCCCGCCTTCACGACCACGAACGCGACCGCGCCGCCGACCAGCAGGCCGACCGTCACGTCGTGCGGGTAGTGCACGCCGACGAAGACCCGGGAGAAGGCCATCAGGAGCGCCATCGGCGCGGTCAGCCACACCATCCCGCGCCAGGACAGCGCGAGCGCGACCGCGGCGGCCCCAGCGATCGCCGAGTGGTTGCTCGGGAAGGACCAGTCGCCGTGCGGCGGGCAGGTGACGAGCGAGGCCGGCGCCCCGGCCACCGCCCGGCACGGACGCTCCTCGTCCACCAGGGACTTGAGGCCCTCGCTCACCACGTAACCGAAGGCGGTCGCGAGCGGGGCGAGCAGCGCCAGGGCCATGGCGTCCGAGGAGCCGCGCCGGGACCGCCACCAGCCGGCCACGAACAGCACGCCGAAGAGCAGCAGCCCGAGTTCGGTCCACACCTCCGCGATCTTCTGGAACCAGTGCGGGGTGGTGTGGGCGAACTCGCTGACGTCGCGGTACAGCCCGTCGGAGAGGAGGGGGAGGTTGTCCATGGTGGATGACGGTATCCGGCGCCCGGAGCGCACCGCTCCGGCCCATCGGCGAGAGCTCTCCCCGACGAAAGTAGGGGGTGCGGACGGGGGCCGGACCCGGTGCGGATGTGATCATCGGCAAAACTTGGTGCCTGGAGCGGCATGGGGGGCGGGAGTTGGCCCCGATCTCTCGTAAGGTTCGTGACGTGGGATCACTGCGCAATCCGGTCGGGCCGCTTCCCTCCTCCATCTACTGGCGTCGGAGGGCCGTGGCGCTGTGCCTGGTTGCCCTGCTCGCGCTGCTCGCGGTGTGGGCCGTCACCTCCGGTGACGGCGGCGGGGGCAAGAAGAACGACGACGCCGCCAACGGCGCCAAGCCCGCCCCCTCCATCACCCCCGGCCCGTCCGGCACCGGCCCGGCGATCAGCCAACAGCCCGGCGGACGCGACGAGTCGGGAGACTCGGGCGCCTCCGACAGCGCGGGCGGCGACGGTTCGGGCTCCGGTGACGGCGGTACGGACGCGGGCGCGGGCGGCGCGGATTCCGGCGCCGCGGCCGGCGGCAAGAACGGCGACACGGACGGCGCGGGCGGCGACGGCGGCGCCGGCACCGGGGCCGGACAGCAGGTTCCGGCCAATTCCCCGCTGCCGAACTGCGCTCCCGGCGCTCTGCAGTTGACCTTCCGCAGCGCCGAACTCGCCTACGGCCCGGGCGAGAAGCCACGCTTCCTGCTGACCGTCAAGAACACCTCGGCCGCCGACTGCAAGACCGATCTCGGCCCGAAGAACGCGGTGTTGACGGTCCGGGACACCAAGGGCGTGCTGTGGTCCTCCAAGGACTGCCCGGCCGCCCCCGCCCCGCTGCTCCTCAAGGTCCCGGCCCGCGGCACCATCACCCACACCGTGGAGTGGGACCGCCGGCGCAGCGCCCCGCAGTGCGCGAGCGCCCCGGCCGGCGAGGCCGCCCCGGGCAACTACCTGGTGGAGGCCGCGGTGCCGGGCGTGAAGGTGACGCCGGTGGCCTTCCGCCTCGACAAGGACTGAGCGCGCCGGTCGCCGCCCGCACGGTCCGCGCGCACGCGAAGAGGCCCCGGGATTCCTCCCGGGGCCTCTTCGTGCGGGAACGGTGGGGCCGGTGGGGCGGCGGATCAGACGTAGCGCTCCAGGATCGAGGACTCCGCGAGCCGCGACAGGCCCTCGCGGACGCTGCGCGCCCGCGCCTCGCCGACGCCGTCGACGGTCTGGAGGTCGTCCACGCTCGCCGCGAGCAGCTTCTGCAGCCCGCCGAAGTGCTCCACGAGCCGCTCGATGATCGCGCCGGGCAGCCGCGGCACCTTCGCGAGCAGCCGGTAGCCGCGCGGCGAGACCGCCGAGTCCAGGGTCTCCATGGAGCCGCTGTAGCCGAGGGCGCGGGCCACTATGGGCAGCTCCAGGAGCTCGGCGTGGGTCAGCGCGTCCAGCTCGGTCAGCGCCTCCGGGACCGTGCGCGAGCGCTTGGCCGTCGGCTCCGGCACGTAGTCGCGGATGACCAGCTCGCGCTCCGGCTCCACGCCCGCGATCAGCTCGTCCAGCTGGAGCGACAGCAGCCGGCCGTCGGTGCCCAGCTCCACCACGTACTCGGCGATCTCGGTGGCGATCCGGCGCACCATCTCCAGGCGCTGCGCGACCGCGGTCACGTCCCGGACGGTCACCAGGTCCTCGATCTCCAGGGCGGAGAGCGTGCCGGCCACCTCGTCCAGGCGCAGCTTGTACCGCTCCAGCGTGGCCAGGGCCTGGTTGGCGCGGGACAGGATCGCGCCCGACTCCTCCAGGACCCGGCGCTCGCCGTTCACGTACAGGGCGATCAGGCGCATCGACTGCGAGACCGAGACGACGGGGAAGCCGCACTGCTTGGAGACCCGGTCGGCGGTGCGGTGCCGGGTGCCGGTCTCCTCGGTGGGGATCGACGCGTCCGGCACCAGCTGCACGCCGGCCCGCAGGATCTTGGAGATGTCCTTGTCGAGGACGATCGCCCCGTCGAGCTTGCACAGCTCGCGCAGCCGGGTCGCGGTGAAGTCCACGTCGATGACGAAACCGCCGGTGCACATCGACTCGACGGTCTTGTCCATGCCGAGCACGATCAGACCGCCGGTGTTGCCGCGGAGAATGCGTTCGAGCCCGTCGCGGAGGGCGGTGCCGGGGGCGACGGCGCTGAGCGACGCACGCATCAGTGCCTCGTTGTCCTTGGCTGCCACTAGACTCCTCCGGCTCGTACGGATGGGCGAGACCAGGGCAAAGTCTAGCGACACCGCCCCGCCGCCCAGGGCCCCGCGCCGCAAGCCCTTCGCGCCCGCACACCGCGAAGCCCCACCGGAGGGCCCGCCGCAGCCCCCCACACCGGACAGGCCCTAGCCGCGCTCCTCCGCCTCGGCGCGCGGGCGGCGGCCGCGCGGCAGCACCCGCAGGGCGTCGCCCATGTCCGCGACCTCGGTGACCTTCATGCCCGGCGGCACCTTCCCCGGGTCGGCCGGCACGAGCGCGTGGGTGAAGCCGAGCCGGTGCGCCTCCGCGAGGCGCCGCTGCACGCCGGTCACCCGCCGCACCTCGCCCGCCAGGCCCACCTCGCCGATCGCGACCAGGTTCTTCGGCAGCGGGGTGTCGCTCGCCGCCGACGCCAGGGCGAGCGCGATGGCCAGGTCCGCGGCCGGCTCCGACAGCTTCACGCCGCCCACCGTCGCGCTGTAGATGTCCCGCTTGCCCAGCGCGCTGATCCGGCCCCGCTGCTCCAGGACGGCCAGCATCATCGACACCCGGGAGGTCTCCAGACCGGAGGTGGTCCGGCGCGGCGAGGGGATCTGCGAGTCCACCGTCAGCGCCTGCACCTCGGCCACCAGCGGCCGCCGGCCCTCCAGCGTCACCGTCAGACAGGTGCCCGGCACCGCCACGTCCCGCCGGGTCAGGAAGAGCCCGGACGGGTCGGCGAGCCCCGTGATGCCCTCGTCGTGCAGCTCGAAGCAGCCGACCTCGTCCGTCGCCCCGTACCTGTTCTTCACGCCCCGGACCAGGCGCAGCCGCGCGTGCCGGTCGCCCTCGAAGTGCAGCACCACGTCGACCAGGTGCTCCAGGAGCCGCGGGCCCGCGATGGCGCCGTCCTTCGTGACGTGGCCGACGAGCAGCGTGGACATGCCCCGCTCCTTCGACGCCCGGATCAGCGCGCCGGCCACCTCGCGGACCTGCGCCATGCCGCCGGGCGCGCCGTCGATCTCCGGGGAGGCCACGGTCTGCACCGAGTCGAGGATCAGCAGCGAGGGCTTCACCTCGTCCAGGTGGGCGAGGACGGCCGACAGGTCCGTCTCGGCCGCCAGATAGAGGTGGTCGCTGAGCGCGTTGATCCGGTCGGCGCGCAGCCGGACCTGGCTCGCGGACTCCTCGCCCGTCACATAGAGGGTGCGGTGCTCGTCGCTCGCGGCCTTCGCGGCCACGTCGAGCAGCAGCGTCGACTTGCCGACGCCCGGCTCGCCCGCGATCAGCACCACCGCGCCGGGCACCAGACCGCCGCCCAGCACCCGGTCCAGCTCGTCCACGCCCGTGCCGCGCGCGGTCGCCTGCCGCCCGTCGACCTGCCCGATGGGCAGCGCGGCGCTCGACACCCGCCCGGCGGCCGTGGTCCGCACGGCGGGCGCGCCGTACTCCTCGACCGTGCCCCAGGCCTGGCACTCGGGGCAGCGGCCGAGCCATTTGGCGGTCTGCCAGCCGCACTCGGTGCAGCGGTAGGACGGCCTGTCCTTGGCGGTTTTGGTACGAGCAGCCATGGGCGACACCGTATCGGCCGCCACTGACAACGGGCGTCCGGCCGGGGCCCGCCCCGGACCGCACGGCGGGCGCCGGGCCCCCGGGTGTCCCCTTTCGGGCGATAGCTTCACCCGTACGGATTAAAAGTGTGCAAGGGGTGAGAAGTGCCCCCGCGCGCCCGCCTACGGTCGCCCAGTGACGAGCAGCAGGCTGGAACGACCCGACAGGAACACCGGAGGCCCCCGCACCCTCGGCCGGCGACCCCCCGCGCGCTACGAGGAGTACCTGGACGGCCTGTTCACCTACTGCCTCTCGGTGCTCTGCGACCACGACACCGCCACCGCCGTCCTCGGCGACGTCCTCGCCGTCGCCGAGCGGCACCACGGCCGCTGCCCCTCCGACGCGAGCGGCCGCCGGGCCTGGCTCTACGCGCTGGCCCGCTGGGCCTGTCTGCGCAGCCTCGGCGAGCAGCGCCGCCGCCGGCAGGGCGCCCACACCGGGCGCCCCGCGGTCGCCGCGCCCGCCCCGCCCCGGGTCTCCCCGGAGGTCGCCGAGCGCCGCCGCGCCGAGCTCGCCGCCCTCGCCTGGCCGGAGGCCGCCGGCACCACGCCCGAGCAGCGCGAGGCCCTGGAGCTCGCGGTGCGCCACGGCCTCGGGGCCCGCGAGGTCGCCGCCGTCCTCTCGCTCGACCCGGCCGCCGCCCGCGAGCTGCTGTCCTCCGCGGGCTGCGAGGTCGAGCGCACCCGGGCCGCCCTCGCGGTCGTCGAGACCGGCGACTGCCCGACCGTGGCCCGGCTCACCGGCGACCACCAGGTGCTGCTCTCCGCGGCGCTCCGCGCCGAGCTGGTGCGGCACGTGGACGACTGCCCACGCTGCCGCCGGGCCGCCGAGCGGGCCGGCGCCGCCGGACCCTGGCCGGGCGCCGCGGCCCTGCCGGCCGGCCGGCTCCCGATCGTCGAGGCGCCGCGCGCCGCCGCCTACGTGGCGATGCTGCACGTCCCGCGCGCCCGGTCCGGCGCGCCCCGCTTCGGCCCGACCGGCTTCCCGCTGGACCCGAAGGACCACGCCGCCCGCCGCGACCGGATGCGCGCCCGCGCGGTCACCACCACCGTGGTCGCCGCGGTCGTCGCCGCGCCGGTGCTCGCGCTGTGGACCTCCTACCGCGGCACCCCGGCCGGCGGCGAGGGCCAGGACGGGCCCGGGATCAGCGCCCGCGACGCCGACGAGCGCGGCGACACCCAGGGCGGCACCGCCCGGCGCCCGTACGACCGCTACGAGAACACCGGCAACGCCCGCACCACCCCCGACCCGCGCTTCACCCGCGGCAGCCGCTCCCCGGACGTCTCCGTCGAGGTCATCAGCCCCGGCGCGCCCGGCAGCCCGGCCGCGCCCGGTGAGCCCGGTCAGGCCCGGCTCACCGTGACCGCGCGCGGCAGCGGCGGAACGACCCTCCTCACCGTCACCAACGAGGGAGGCGCCCCCGCCGACTGGTCGCTCTGGTCGGACGCGCCCTGGCTGTACGTGAGCCAGGCATCCGGCACCCTGCGCCCGGGCGAGTCGGTGACCGTGCGGATCTTCGTCGACCGCTCCCGCGAACCGGTCGGCGCGTGGAGCGCGCGGGTGGGCGTGAACCCCTCGGGCGCGGTGGTGCGGATCAGCGGGTACGGGGCGGTCCCGCCGCCCACGACGACCCGGCCGACGACCCCGCCGCCGACCCGCACCGACGAGCCGACGACCCCGCCGCCCACCAGCGAGCCGCCGACCGGCCCGCCCACCACCGAGCCGACCACCCCGCCGCCCACCTCCGAGCCCACGACCGAGCCGCCGACCTCCGAGCCCACCCCGCAGCCGACCGACTCCGCCACCGGCGGCCCGGGCGGCGGCACGGACCCGACGCCCTCGTCGGGCTGAGACGTCAGGAGGCCCGGGCCGGCATCAGGAGGGGTCGGCCGGGTGCGGCGCCACCAGCGGGAGCTGCGAGGCCAGCCGCGCCTCGCACAGGCCGACCAGCACGTCGTACGCCGCCTGCCCCATCATCTCGACCAGCTCGGGCCGGTACGAGACGTACACCGGCTCCTTGCCGACGTGCGCCGAGCTCGCCGTCGTGCAGTACCAGTGCAGGTCGTGGCCGCCCGGGCCCCAGCCGCGCCGGTCGTACTCGCCGATCGACACCTGGAGCACCTTGGTGTCGTCGGGCCGCTCGATCCAGTCGTAGGTCCGCCGCACCGGCAGCTGCCAGCACACGTCCGGCTTGGTCTCCAGCGGCTCCCGGCCCTCCCGCATCGCCAGAATGTGCAGCGAGCAGCCCGCGCCGCCCGCGAAGCCGGGCCGGTTCTGGAAGACGCACGAGCCCTGCCAGCGGCGGGTCTGCCGCTCGCCGTCCTCGTCGACCTGCACCCAGCCGCTCTCGGTGCCCACGTCGTGGAACTGCCACAGCTCCGGCGTCAGCCGCGCCACGTGCTCGGCGACCCGCTTCTCGTCGTCCTCGTCGGAGAAGTGCGCGCCCAGCGTGCAGCAGCCGTCGTCCGCCCGGCCCTCCTGGATGCCCTGGCAGCCGTTGCCGAAGATGCAGGTCCAGCGGGAGGTGAGCCAGGTCAGGTCACAGCGGTAGACCTGTTCCTCGTCGTCCGGGTCGGCGAACTCCACCCACGCGCGCGGGAAGTCCAGGCCCTTCTCGTCGGGCTCGGCGTCCTTGCGCTTCTTCCCGGCCTTGCCGGGCTTCACGGCCTGCACGGCCCTGGCCGCGTGCGCGGCGCGCGCGCTCCGCGCGGCACTCTCGTCGGCGCTCACGCCGGAACCGCCTTTGTCCGGCTTCGCCTTTTTCGTCTTTGGCACGACACCAAGCGTATGCGGCGCGCGCAGTAGCGTTTCCGTCCATGAGACTCGGAGTCCTCGACGTCGGTTCGAACACGGTGCACCTGCTGGTGGTCGACGCCCACCCCGGTGCGCGCCCGCTGCCCGCCCACTCGCACAAGGCGGAGCTGCGCCTCGCGGAGCTGCTCGACGAGCGCGGCGCGATCGCGGAGGCGGGCGTGGAGCGGCTCGTCGACACCGTCCGGGAGGCGCTGACCGCCGCCGAGGACAAGGGCTGCGAGGAGGTCCTGCCCTTCGCCACCTCCGCCGTCCGCGAGGCCAGCAACGCCGACGAGGTGCTGGCCCGGGTGCACCGGGAGACCGGCATCGCGCTCCAGGTCCTCACCGGCGCCGAGGAGGCCCGGCTCACCTTCCTGGCCGCCCGCCGCTGGTTCGGCTGGTCGGCGGGGAAGCTGTTCCTCCTCGACATCGGCGGCGGCTCCCTGGAGGTCGCCTTCGGTATCGACGAGGAGCCCGACGCGGCGGTGTCGCTGCCGCTGGGCGCCGGCCGGCTCACCAAGGGCTGGCTGCCCGGCGACCCGCCCGACACGGCCGACGTGAAGGCGCTGCGGCGGCACGTGCGGGCGCAGATCGCCCGGACGGTCGGCGAGTTCAGCCGCTTCGGCCGGCCCGACCACGTGGTGGCCACCTCGAAGACCTTCAAGCAGCTCGCCCGGATCACCGGCGCCCCCGGCTCCGGCGAAGGCCTCTACGTCCAGCGCACCCTGTCCCGGGCCGCCCTGGAGGAGTGGGTGCCGCGCCTCGCCGCCATGTCCTCGCCCGAGCGCGCCCTCCTCCCCGGCGTCTCCGAGGGCCGCGCCGCCCAGCTCCTGGCCGGCGCCCTGGTCGCCGAGGGCGCGATGGACCTCTTCGGCGTGGACCGCCTGGAGATCTGCCCCTGGGCGCTGCGCGAGGGCGTGATCCTGCGGCGCCTGGACCACCTGCCGTAGGCCGTCCCTTCCGATCAGGCCGGGGGCGCGGGCCGGCGACGGGCCCGTACCGTCCCGGCCACCGGCCCGTCCGCGTCCCGGCCCGTGCGTGACCGGAACCACCCCCCGGGCCCCGGGCCCGCCCCGTACCCTGTCTCCGTGGCAGATCCAGCGGTGCGCATCCCGGATGCGAAGGTCGCGCTGTCGACGGCCTCGGTCTATCCGGAGTCGACGGCGACGGCCTTCGAGGTCGCCGCGCGCCTCGGCTACGACGGCGTCGAGGTCATGGTGTGGACCGATCCGGTCAGCCAGGACATCGAGGCGCTGCGCCGGCTCTCGGACTACCACCAGGTGCCGATCCTCGCCGTGCACGCCCCCTGCCTCCTGATCACCCAGCGGGTCTGGTCCACCGACCCGTGGGTCAAGCTGCGGCGCGCCCGGGCGGCGGCCGAGCAGCTCGGCGCGTCGACCGTGGTCGTGCACCCGCCGTTCCGCTGGCAGCGGCAGTACGCCCGGGACTTCGTCACCGGCATCTGGCGGATGGCCGACGAGACGGACGTGCGCTTCGCCGTGGAGAACATGTACCCCTGGCGGTACAAGGACCGCGAGATGCTCGCGTACGCCCCCGAGTGGGACGTCACCAAGGACGACTACCGGCACTTCACGATCGACCTGTCGCACACCGCGACCGCCCGCACCGACACCCTCGCCATGGTGGACCGGATGGGCGACCGCCTCGGGCACGTGCACCTCGCCGACGGCCGCGGTTCGGCCAAGGACGAGCACCTGGTGCCGGGCCGCGGCACCCAGCCCTGCGCCGAGCTGCTCGAACGCCTCGCCCGCAACGGCTACGACGGGCACGTCGTCATCGAGGTCAACACCCGGCGCGCGATGTCCTCCGCCGAACGCGAGGCCGACCTCGCCGAGGCCCTCGCCTTCACCCGGCTCCACCTGGCCGCCGCCTCGCGGGGCACGCGCGCGTGAGCGAGGGCACCACCGGCGCGGCGCCCCGGCGGCGCGGCCGCCCCTCCCGTACGGCCGCGGAGGAGAGCGGACCGGGCGCGCGGGAACGGATCCTGGAGGCGGCGCGCGGGCAGTTCGCCGAGCGGGGGTACGACAAGACCTCGGTGCGCGGGATCGCGAAGGCGGCCGGGGTCGACCCGGCGCTCGTGCACCACTACTTCGGCACCAAGGACGAGGTCTTCGCGGCGGCCATCGAGGTCTCCTTCGAGCCGGCGGCGGTCGTCCCGGCCATCGTCGGCGGCCCGCGCGAGACCATCGGGGAGCGTTTGGCCCGCTTCTTCATCGGCGTCTGGGAGAACCCGGCGACCCGGGCCCCGCTGCTCGCGATCATCCGCTCGGCGCTGACCCACGAGGCGGCGGCCACGGTGCTGCGCGGCTTCGTGCTGCGCCGGCTGCTCGAACGGATCGCCGCCGAGCTGGACGTGCCGGACCCGAAGTTCCGGGCGGAGCTGGCGGCCTCGCACATGATCGGGATCGCGATCCTGCGGTACGTGATCCGGGTGGAGCCGCTGGCCTCGGCGGACCCGGAGGCGATCGTGGCGCAGGTGGCGCCGACGCTGCAGCGCTATCTGACGGAGCGCTGAGCGGGCGGGCACCGCGGTCCCGGGGCCGGGCCGGCGGCCCGGCCCCGGGACCGAGGAGCGAGCCGGGCGTCCGCGATGCGGACACCCGTGTCCAGATCTTGGAGCGGGAGCGTACGCTCGACTCCAGACACACCCATCACGAGGAGCGAGCGACGATGCCCGAGCTGAGGTCCCGCACAGTCACCCACGGCCGCAACATGGCGGGCGCCCGCGCCCTTATGCGCGCCTCCGGTGTACCGGGCGCGGACATCGGACGGAAGCCGATCATCGCGGTGGCGAACTCCTTCACCGAGTTCGTCCCCGGCCACACCCACCTCCAGCCGGTCGGCCGGATCGTCTCCGAGGCCATCACCGCGGCCGGCGGCATCGCCCGCGAGTTCAACACGATCGCCGTCGACGACGGCATCGCCATGGGCCACGGCGGCATGCTCTACTCGCTGCCCTCCCGCGACCTGATCGCGGACAGCGTGGAGTACATGGTCGAGGCGCACTGCGCCGACGCCCTGATCTGCATCTCCAACTGCGACAAGATCACCCCCGGCATGCTGATGGCCGCGCTGCGCCTCAACATCCCGACGGTCTTCGTCTCCGGCGGCCCGATGGAGTCCGGTCGCGCCACGCTCGTCGACGGCACGGTCCGCACGCTCGACCTGGTCGACGCGATCTCCGAGGCCGTCAACGACAAGGTCTCGGACGAGGACATCCTCCGCATCGAGGAGAACGCCTGTCCGACCTGCGGGTCCTGTTCCGGCATGTTCACCGCCAACTCGATGAACTGCCTGACCGAGGCCATCGGCCTCTCCCTGCCGGGCAACGGCTCGACGCTGGCCACCCACACCGCCCGCCGCGCCCTCTACGAGAACGCCGCCCGCACGGTCGTGGACATCACCCGGCGCTACTACGACGAGGACGACGCCTCCGTCCTGCCGCGCAGCATCGCGACGAAGGCCGCCTTCGAGAACGCCATGGCGCTGGACATCGCCATGGGCGGCTCCACCAACACGATCCTGCACCTGCTGGCCGCGGCGCAGGAGGCCGAGCTCGACTACGGTCTGAGCGACATGGACGAGGTCTCGCGCCGGGTGCCGTGCCTGGCCAAGGTCGCCCCGAACGTCGCCCCGCGCGGCACGTACTACATGGAGGACGTGCACCGGGCCGGCGGCATCCCCGCCATCCTCGGCGAGCTGCACCGCGCGGGCCTGCTCAACGAGGACGTGCACGCCGTGCACAGCCCGTCCCTGGCGGACTGGCTGAAGAACTGGGACGTCCGCGGCGGCTCGCCCGCCGAGGAGGCCGTCGAGCTGTGGCACGCGGCCCCCGGCTGCGTCCGCTCCGCCGAGGCCTTCTCCCAGTCCGAGCGCTGGGAGACCCTCGACACCGACGCGGCGGCCGGCTGCATCCGCGACGCGGCCCACGCGTACTCCAAGGACGGCGGCCTCGCCGTGCTGCGCGGCAACATCGCGGTCGACGGCTGCGTGGTGAAGACCGCCGGCGTCGACGAGTCGATCTGGACCTTCGAGGGTCCGGCCGTCGTCTGCGAGTCGCAGGAGGAGGCCGTCGAGAAGATCCTGAACAAGCAGGTCAAGGACGGTGACGTGGTCGTCATCCGCTACGAGGGCCCCAAGGGCGGCCCCGGCATGCAGGAGATGCTCTACCCCACCTCCTTCCTCAAGGGCCGCGGCCTCGGCAAGACCTGCGCCCTGGTCACCGACGGGCGCTTCTCCGGCGGCACCTCGGGCCTCTCCATCGGCCACGCCTCCCCGGAGGCCGCGTCGGGCGGCACCATCGCGCTCGTCGAGGACGGCGACCGCATCCGCATCGACATCCCGAACCGCTCGATCGACCTCCTCGTCGACGAGGCCACCCTCGCCGCCCGCCGCGCGGCCCTCGGCGGCGTCTACGCCCCGAAGAACCGCGACCGCAAGGTCTCGGCGGCCCTGCGCGCCTACGCGGCGATGGCGACGAGCGCGGACAAGGGCGCGGTGCGCGACGTCTCGAAGCTCGGCTGACGCCCCTCGGAGGCCGTACGGCCGCGTACCCACGGCGGTGGGGCGGGGCCCCCCGGGGCCCGCCCCCCCCCCGGGCCCGGCGGGCGCCCCCCCCCCCCCCCCCCGGGGGCCCGGGCGGGGGGGGGGGGGGGGGCGGCGGGGGGGGGGGGGGGGGCCGGCGG